>NZ_JCBCUR010000013.1:0-165995 GCF_059862305.1 Pseudomonas sp. MF09156 | reverse complement strand
AGGCTGAAGCCTTGGGCATGACTGATTTGAATGGTGGCGCGCTCTTCAACGCTGAGTTCGGTATAAGACATAGGGGCAGCACCGTACCGGAAAGGTCAGGTGTTGCACTCAGTTTTTGCCGCCGCCAGGTTTTTCATCAAGCAATCCTCTGGTTTTTTTAAATGCACTTTTACGGGTGCTTGCCAGAGGCTAGTGATCCTGGCGCCAGAAGATAAATAGAAAAGCCACACCAACCCGATTAAAAAAATAGTGTGGTAAGACACTGAAATGCCGGGTATTTCGCGCGCGATTGGTGGCACTTTGCAAACTATTTGTGTACTCCAGTGATAGTTACCACTCATTCCAGAGAATGTGAGCCACCTGTGCTGGTGATTCTGAGCCAGGCGAAATCCTGCTTACGGGGTTCACCCAATAGACGGTTAATTTGCAACTTGAGTCATCAGTTTAGTTAGCTAGCTGTAGCTGCTTGTAATCGAAATTAGCCATGTTCTCAATCAATGCTTTTTCTGCTCAGGTTAATTCTGCCTGACGGACTCTTTGCGCTCACATTGTTTGCAACTGACAGCCCATCAAGCGTTCGTTTTGGAGGGGGAGCAATGGAGCCAAAAACCAACATAAGCCCTTCCAGCGTGTGCATTCCGGCGATTGCGAACCAATCGCGAGCTGATAATGCCCTGCTGATCAACCAAATCCTTTGGGAGTGAGTGACTTTGGGAAAGGTCCTATTTACTTCCGATAACCACCGCTCCAGGGTGCCTTGGTCCCACCCCATTGCACAAGCAGGAGTGAAATACAGCATGGCTAACGTGCTATCTCAGGTTTTTAACTTCTTCAGCAGTGACCGTGTGGCCCCGAGTTATGCGTCAAGTGCGCCGGATTTAGTGCCGTCAGAAGCAGATCAGGTCCCGCCTCATGTGCTGACACCAACAAGTACCGCTGCCCTGCAACCACTGAGGAACTGGAGCCATCCTTTCAAGGACGGACGCAATCCGCTGCTTCAGTTAACTCAATTGGCCAAGGCGACGGCGGGTTACTACCCGTTGGGGCGCAATGGCCTCTGGCACGGCGGTGTGCATTTTGACGGTGGCACCGCTGACACCCTGGATCAGTCCAGCGTGCATTGCCTGGGGGACGGCGAAGTGGTGGCTTATCGCATCGATGAGCACTCACCGACCACGACCTACTTCGTCGATGAACTGTGCGTAGCAAAGCCGTTCTCACGTAATTTTGTGCTAGTGCGCCACCACCTCCAGCCGCCTAAAATCGAAGGCAGCCAGGATGCGCCGCCCAGCTTGACCGTCTACAGCCTGTACATGCACCTACAGGGCTGGGCGGATTACCAACGTGACTTGGGCATAGCCCGCCCAGCGTTCTGGCCCGAGGGGCAGAACCGTCGGGTCAAGGCAACGGTGACAGACATACTCCCAGGCCATCCAGAGCAACGAGGTCTGAAGGTGTTTAACCAGGCGCAGCAGGGCAAAGTGCTCGCCATCCTACCGCGGGGTGCGGAGGTGACCGTTACCGGAGAGGGGGATTACCGCAAGCTGGAGAACACCAATGGACCGGACGGCCTGAAAAGCGCCGATGGTTCGTTATGCGGCTACCTTTCCATGAATTTTTTGGAACCCATCGCCGGGGACGAGTATCGGGTCAAGGGCAATCCGTCGCTCAACGTCCGGGCTGAAGCGAACGGCAGTAGCACCGTTATTACGACGCTACCACAGGGTACGGAAGTGACGGTCCGTGGTGAGGGCGAATTCCGCAAGATAGAGCGGGTGAACCAGTACATTCATTTCAATTCGCTGGAGGGTGCGCGTGCGCCGATGGCGGACCGCATCGTGGTCCTCGACCACCCCATAGCCATCAAGGCCGGCGAGCTAATTGGTCACCTTGGGTTGTATCAAGACGGCGGTGCGCAGCACCCGGAAAAGAAACTGCACCTGGAAGTGTTCAGCGCCGATGACGTGGGTCTGTTCATCGAAGCTAGCCGGGCTTGGGCAGATCGACTGCCCGCCACTGGCAAGACCTGGCTGAAACTGGCCAAGGGCACCACGGTGGTGACGCATCAGGCGAGTTTCAACGCCACGCAGCCCCCAACCTTGAACGCCGCCAATACACCCAGCGATGCCGATTTATTGGTCCCTAAAAGCCTTCTCAATAGCCTGCGCGCCACGGATAAAATCGTGATCCCGGCGACGGCTGATCGCAAAGCTTATAACTGGTACCACCTCGATGGGCTGCTGCATGACGCTAACAACGAGTTGCTCGACGGTTGGGTGCGCGAAGAAGTGGGGGTTACTCCTTGGGTTAATCCTTGGTCGTGGGAGGGGTATGGAATCATTCACAACTACGACGCTCCCCGGCAATACCTGGCCTCGTTCTTCCGAGCGGTTAGCCGCTTCAGTGAAGGGGAAGTTGAGCGCCATGGGGCTTTGGCTGATAAGGCGGATAACGGCACGATGATGTGTCGTCTGTACGACATTATCGACCGTAACCATGATGGAAAGATGACCGCTGAAGAGCTTCAAGCAGCGATTGGTTTGCCCGCGCAAGCGCAGGCACTTGCGCAATTAATTATCTATTACGTCAGCGAGTGGCAGTACACCCCCAGTAAGTGGGACGCACTGGACGAAGTGCTGGGCCATAGCGGCTCAACCCCACTCCTGAACTGGGTCGCGGAGAAAGAGCGGATCAAGCAAATCAATTGGTGGAATGAGGTAGCGCCCAAGGTTGGGTTGCCAGTGTTGGGGGGTGTGTATCACTTTCATCCGGTGGGGTTGGTGGGGCTATTCGCCTATATTGGTCCTGGGTCGAAGATACTTGCTGGTCAAATCACCTTCAATGCTGAGGGGAATGATATATCAAGCTCAATGTACTATAGCAAAGTCATTCACTGGCCTGGAAATGATCTGTCTGGAGTAACTTTAGGTCGGGGTTATGATATGGGGAGTCGAACACAGAGCGAAATATACGCTCATATGACTCAAGCAGGCATAGAAAATGAGCAAGCCAGAAAAATTTCGTTAGCGCATGGATTAAAAGGATTGGATGCAAGAAACTTTGTAAGAAACAACCAAGCATTGATTGGCGAAATAACAGGCGACCAACAAATACGCCTGTTTAACATTGTTTACCCTGACTACATAGGTAGAGCAGTTTTTATTTATAATAAATGGACTGCCTCTGAGGTTGGAAGACTTGAGTGGGTGAGCCTGGATCAGGCCATTCGCGATGTGCTAGTTGATTTTGTGTACCAGGGGTTTACTACTGGGCCTAACCCAATGAAATCAGGCATGCGCAATAGCAGGTCGGAAATGATTTCATACATTGAAAGTACGCCCGCCATTAACCAGTACGAGCAAGGTCGGAAACGAGCCGATTACTTAAGAAAATATTAGTAGAGGATACATTATGACTATAAGATTTATTTTGACTTTATCATTTTTTGTTTCATACGCTTGTTATGCAGAATCTCCACAGCCAGTTTTTTGCTCTGATGTAGGTACAGATAGCCAAGGAATATACGAATGCTCTAAACGTAAAAATACAGATGCAGACATTCAATTAAATAGCACCTACAAAGCGCTAAACAATAAAATAGATACTGAGTATAAAATCGATCCAATGTTAGGTGCTTCACTTAAAGAACACATAAAAAAATCACAGAGAGCCTGGATTATTCTAAGGAATGAAAATTGCGCCATTGAAAGCTTTATGGTTGACCCTGGAACACAAGCATTCGAAACGACAAAAAATTTTTGTATGGCTAGACAAAGTATTGAAAGAATCCACTATTTGAATGATTTAAAGCTATAAATGGTGGGAGCCGGAATCCCCAGATTTTCATTTGCAGGTAGCGTGAGCCCGTCGCGATGAAACGCGAGCCCACGCCGTCGAATGCAAGCTCATTTGCAATTAATGTGAGCCGAAGGCTGGACTGGACTGCCCCCGGCATCGTAGACATCTCCAGCCTATGCTGGACTACCCCCGCTCCCGTAGACATTTTCCAGCCTCAAAGTGAGGCACTTTCAAAGGCCTCAGGACTGACGCCGCCCAGGTGACTGTGACGACGCGTTCGGTTGTAAAACGCCTCAATGTAATCGAATACGTCGGCACGGGCCATGTCCCGGGTTTTGTAGATCCTCTTGCGGATGCGTTCTTTTTTCAGGCTACTGAAAAAAGACTCAGCCACGGCATTGTCCCAGCAGTTTCCTCGGCGGCTCAGTCCAAGCATAGGCTGGAGATGTCTACGATGCTGAGGGCAGTCCATTCTTGGGGGCCGCTGGGTCAGTGCTCGACATGCGCCGCGTTGCAACTTGAGTGGCTCACAACCACTGGAAACAAATGTCACAACCACCAGCGCCCATAAACTATTTGCGTTTTAATGTGTCGATTGCAACGAACAGTGTTAACAGTTGTGTCGAGCAAGTCACTGCAGACTGACTTACACTGAGTTCCTCTCCTCTCAACTGTAACAAGGAATAACCTATGGGCGTGATCAGTGAGTTCAAGGCCTTCGCGGTCAAAGGTAATGTGGTCGACATGGCGGTCGGTATTATCATCGGCGCCGCCTTCGGCAAAATTGTTTCGTCCTTCGTAGGCGACGTGGTGATGCCGCCCATCGGCCTGCTGATCGGCGGTGTAGACTTCGGTGACCTGGCGGTAACGCTCAAGGCAGCCCAGGGCGATGCACCTGCGGTGGTCCTGGCCTACGGTAAATTCATCCAGAGCGTCATTGACTTTGTGATCGTCGCGTTCGCGATCTTCATGGGTGTCAAGGCCATCAACCGTCTCAAGCGTGAAGAAGCCGTGGCGCCAAGCCTGCCACCGGTCCCCACCAAGGAAGAGGAACTGCTGGGGGAGATCCGCGATCTGCTCAAGGCCCAGAACAACAAGCCCCTGTAGCCGACCCGCAATACCTGTCGGCCACAGAAAAAGGCGCCCCTGACCGGGCGCCTTTTTTCTACCAGTAGTTTTCTACCGCCACCTGCCCTGGCCGACGCGCCAGGCTCAGTTGCATATCACGCTGCTTGAGCAGTTGCCGGGTGTCATCGATCATCTGCGGATTGCCGCAAATCATCACCCGCGAATGCAAAGGCGTCAGCGCTACGCCCGCCGCACGCTCCAGCTCGCCATTTTCGATCAGGGTCGTGATCCGCCCATTCAACGCACCCGGCCGCTGCTCACGGGTCACGATAGGCAGGTAGGTGAGTTTATGGGCGTGTTCGCTCAAGTACTCGCGCTCGCCCAATTCCTTGATCAGGGTCTGGTAGGCCAGCTCCCGAGCTTCCCTGGCGCTGTAGACCAGGATGATCCGCTCGAATTTTTCCCAGGCTTCAAAGTCCTGCAGGATCGACAGAAATGGCGCGATCCCCGTGCCGGTGCCCAGCAGCCAAAGGTCACGACCATCGACAAAACGATTCAGGGTCAAGAAACCGGTGGCCTGGCGCTCCACCAGCAACTCGTCGCCCACCCGCAGGCGACTCAGCTCACTGGTGAACTCACCACCGGGCACCACAATAGAGAAAAACTCCAGGAACTCATCAAAGGGCGACGACACCACCGAATAGGCACGCCACACCAGGCTGCCATCGGGTTTGGTCACGCCCAGGCGAACAAACTGCCCGGCGGTGAAACGGAACCCCGGGTCCCGGGTAGTACGCAGGGTAAACAGGCTGGGGGTCAACGACTGCACATCGATCAGGGTCTGGCGTGTGAATTTTTCCGCACTGGCCGTCATGGGGGGCTCCGGTCTACAGGTAACCCCTAGTGTCCCCCAAAGCGACGCCTGGAAACACCGTTGGTTTGTAGTGACATCCTGCGTGCCTCCACTGACCAATACAGAAAAGATGGCCATCTGCCTTCAATTCAAACCATTTGGCTATTAAGTCCTACTCATAACCCCTACATGAAAATTCATAAACTGTGTCGCAACCCTGCCCTAAGCAAATGAATGACAAAGAAATTCACTCACATCATCAGCCCCCCCGCCCGCGGGCCCAGGACCATGGGTATCAATCAGTTCTACTAAAAAACGCAACGCTAAGTGCGAAAACTCCCATCTGGGTTTTACATGCTGTCCTACACTCGATTCGGTAACGCTAAGGGGACCGCGTTGCGAACAATCAGTGTGCGACTCATGGAGATTTACCAATGGTCAACTGGCGAAACACACGTCTACCCAAACTAGAAGGTGAGGATGAGGTGACGACTATGTTCGAGGCTGCTCTGAACATTACCTATGAGCTGGGCTTTGAATATTGCGGTTTTATGATGGGCTCCAATGCGGTTTATCAGCCATTCAAGAACATCCACCTCAATAATTATCCAAGTGAATGGAACACTCTCTACAAAACAGAACATTACTTCGATATGGACCCGCTGGTCAGCCACTGCAAACGCGATGTACTGCCCATCGTCTGGGAAGAAAAAACCTACTCTTCAGTGCCGGACATGTGGGTTCACTTGCAAGCCCAGGGTCTCAATTTTGGCTGGGCGCAGTCGGTGCATGACTTCCGTGGCTTTTTCAGCATGATCAACCTGGGACGACGCCAGGAACCGGTGCAAGCCCAGGAACTGTATGAGAAAGCCGGCCAGGTCTTGTGGATCTGCCATGCCTTGCATACCGTCGCGGCCCAGGCCTATGCCAAGGAGCCGGCCTGCCAGTGCCCCACCAAGCTCACCAGTCGCGAGACCGAAATCCTGCAATGGTCGGCACTGGGCAAGACAGCTGCCGATATCGCGACAATTCTCTGCCTGTCCGAGCGCACTGTCGGTTTTCATATCAGCAGTGCGATGCGCAAGCTGGGGGTGAGCAATAAGATTGCCGCGGTGATCACGGCAGTCAAACACGGCCTTTTTTGAGTACAGCCCGCGCCCCCATGTTGAAAACACCGAATGTAATCCGCCAGAAAAAAACGTAACATTTACGGCCAGTTCTGAGTGATGACGCCGCTCGTCAACGCCCGCGTCGCAGTCCACTCAGAAGGTTCCGCGCCAGGCCCGGAACACCCGTCGATTATCCAGAGTTCCCCCCGCCATGCCCCTGCTCGATAGCCCCTTCGCCCAACTCGACCTGATCCGCCAGCCCGAGCAGCAAAACGAACCGCTGCAAGCCTTCGATGCGGCCGACGAGTATCTGCTTGCCTACCTGGCCGAGCAGCAACCGGCCAGCAGCACCCGCGTACTGGTGCTCAATGACAGCTTTGGGGCATTGGCGGCCAGCCTTGAGGGGCATGTGCATGTCACCAGCAGCGGCGATTCATTCCTCGGCGCCCAGGCCCTGCAAAAAAACCTGATGCGCAATGGCAAGGCCTTCGATGCCCTTTCGTTCGTGCCTGCCAGCCAGGTGCCCAGCGGGCCCTTCGATCGTGTACTGATCCGGATACCAAAAACCCTGGCGCTGCTCGAAGAACAATTGATCCGCCTGCAGGACCAATTGGCGCCAGGTGCCGAAGTGATCGCGGGGGCCATGGTCAAGCACCTGCCCCGCGCCGCCGGTGAACTGCTGGAGCGTTACATCGGGCCGATGCACGCGTCGCTGGCGGTGAAAAAGGCCAGGTTGCTGATCGCCACCCTGGCTGATCGCCCTCGCATCGTATCGCCCTACCCCACGCGTTATCGCCTGGACGCGCCGGCCATCGAGCTACTCAACCACGCCAATGTGTTCTGCCGCGAAGGCCTGGATATCGGCACCCGTGCCTTCCTGCCCCATCTGCCTCACAACCTGGGGAACGCCCGCGTGGCTGACCTGGGTTGCGGCAACGGCGTGCTGGCGATTGCCAGCGCCCTGCACAACCCCGAGGCGCAGTACACCTTGGTGGACGAGTCCTATATGGCCGTACAGTCGGCCGCCGAAAACTGGCGCGCGGCCCTCGGTGAGCGGCCCGTGATGATTCGCCCCGGCGACGGCCTGGCGGACCAGGAGCCGCAATCGTTGGACGTGGTGCTATGCAACCCGCCGTTCCACCAGCAGCAGGTGGTGGGGGATTTCCTTGCATGGCGCATGTTCCAGCAGGCCCGCGAAGCGCTGGTAGTCGGCGGCGCGTTGTACATCGTCGGCAACCGCCACCTGGGTTATCACAGCAAGCTGGCGCGCCTGTTCCGTGGTGTGGAGCAGGTGGCGGCGACACCAAAGTTCGTGATTCTCAAGGCCCGCAAATAACACAGGCAAAAAAAACCCTCCATTAAAGGAGGGTCAAGACTGCATGGGATGTCAGTGAGTGCTCAGGCCCGCGGCGTTCATGAACATGCGCATCAGGCTGGCCACCACGAACAGGGCCAGGACGCTGCCGGTCCAGATCATTGCCAACCAGCCCAGGCGTTGCCACAGCGGCTTTTTCTCGGCCTGTTCGATATCGTCCAGTGAAGGTTTACCGGTCATGGTCCAAGCCTCCTAGTGATAGCCATCTTCATGGGTCACCTTGCCGCGGAACACGTAGTAGCTCCAGAAGGTGTAGCCCAGGATGAACGGGATGATGAACAGCGTACCCACCAGCATGAAGCCCTGGCTTTGCGGCGGCGCGGCGGCATCCCAGATCGACACCGACGGCGGGATGATGTTCGGCCACAGGCTGATGCCCAGGCCGCTGTAGCCGAGGAAGATCAACACCAGCGTCAGCAGGAACGGCGCGTAATGGGCATTGCGAGCCACGGCACGCACCAGCGCATACATGGTCACCAGCACCAGGATCGGCACCGGCAGGAACCAGAACAGGTTCGGCAGGGTGAACCAGCGCGAGGCGATGTCCGGGTGGGCCAGGGGCGTCCAGATGCTGACGATGCCAATCACCGCCAACACGACGAACGCCAGGGGTCGCGCCAGGTTGTGCATCTGCTCTTGCAGCTTGCCTTCGGTCTTCATGATCAGCCAGGTGCAGCCCAGCAGGGCATAGGCCACGATCAAGGCCACGCCGCAAAACAGGGCAAACGGCGAGAACCAGTCCAATGAGCCGCCGGCGAACTGGCGGTCAACCACCGGAATGCCTTCAATGAATGCCCCCAGCGCCACGCCCTGGAAGAAGGTCGCCGCCAGCGAGCCGCCGATAAACGCCTTGTCCCACAAGTGGCGCTTGTCATCCTTGGCCTTGAAGCGGAACTCAAAGGCCACGCCACGGAAGATCAGGCCGATCAGCATCAGGATCAGCGGCAGGTACAGCGCCGAGAGCACCACCGAGTAGGCCAATGGGAAGGCGCCAAACAATGCCGCGCCCCCCAGCACCAGCCAGGTTTCGTTGCCGTCCCACACCGGGGCGACGGTGTTCATCATCACGTCGCGGTCAGTCTTGCCCGGGATAAACGGGAAGAGAATGCCGATCCCCAGGTCAAAGCCATCCATGACCACGTACATCATGATGCCGAAGATGATGATCACGGCCCAGATCAGCGGAAGATCAATACCCATGACTCAATTCCCCTTGTTCAGAGTGTCGCCGTGATCGGCGTCGCCGCTGTCATCGGCTGCCGACAATGGACGCGCCGGGGTACGTTGCTGCCCGGGGCCACCGTGGGCCGGTTCGGTGCTGTCGTGGGTGACCGGGCCTTTGCGCACCAGGCGCATCATGTAGCCAAGGCCTGCGCCGAACAGGGCGAAGTACACCACCACAAACAGCGCCAGGGTAATGCTCATCTGCACCACGCTGTGGTTGGAAGAGGCGTCCGCCGTGCGCATCAAGCCGTAGACCACCCAGGGCTGGCGCCCGATTTCGGTGGTGAACCAGCCGGCCAGGATCGCAATCAACCCCGACGGGCCCATCCATAGCGCCAGGTACAGGAACGGTTTGTTGGTGTACAGCCTGTCGCCCTTGCGCAGCCAGAGGCTGAACAGGCCGGTGAAGATCATCAGCATGCCCAGGCCGACCATGACCCGGAACGACCAGAACACAATGGTCGAGTTGGCACGATCCTCAGGTGGGAACTCCTTGAGGGCCGGCACTTGCTTGTCCAGGGAGTGGGTGAGGATCAGGCTGCCCAGGTAGGGGATTTCTACCTTGTACTTGGTGCGCTCTTCCTTCATGTCCGGCCAGCCGAACAGGATCAGCGGGGTCGGCTCATTGCCGATGTTTTCCCAGTGGCCTTCAATCGCCGCAATTTTCGCCGGCTGGTGCTTGAGGGTGTTGAGGCCGTGGAAGTCACCGATCACCGCCTGGATCGGCGCGACGATCAGGGCCATCCACATTGCCATCGACAGCATGGTGCGGATCGCCGGGTTGTCCTTGCCCCGCAGCAGATGCCAGGCCGCCGACGAGCCGACAAAAAACGCGGTGGCGACAAACGCCGCCGTGGCCATGTGCGCCAGGCGATAGGGGAACGAAGGGTTGAAGATCACGGCCAGCCAATCGGTGGGGATCACCCGGCCGTCGATGATTTCAAAGCCTTGTGGCGTCTGCATCCAGCTGTTGGAGGCGAGGATCCAGAAGGTCGAGATCAGCGTACCGACGGCCACCATCACCGTGGCAAAGAAGTGCAGCTTGCGCCCGACCTTGTTCCAGCCAAACAGCATCACCCCAAGGAAGCCCGCTTCGAGGAAGAACGCGGTGAGCACTTCATAGGTCAGCAATGGCCCCGTGACAGAGCCGGCGAAGTCCGAGAAGCGACTCCAGTTGGTACCGAACTGATAGGCCATGACCAGGCCCGAGACTACCCCCATGCCGAAGTTGACGGCAAAGATCTTCGACCAGAAATGGTAGAGGTCACGGTAGGTATCGTTGTGGGTCTTGAGCCACAGGCCCTCCAGTACCGCGAGGTAACTGGCCAGGCCAATGGTGATGGCCGGGAACAGGATATGGAACGAGATGGTGAATGCGAATTGAATTCGGGCGAGATCTAGCGCCTCCAAACCGAACATAAGTCTTCCTCTGTCAGGTAATACCGGCTACAGGCAGGGAGGCCTGCACCCACTGCTCCCACGGATATGGAGTGTGGCGAATTGCAATTCGTTCTTTTTTTACCAACCACGTAGGGATTCTGGCTTCTTGACCCCCACACCAACGCTGCAATCGGCATTGATCTGGATCAAGCATCGTTGAAAGAGTAGTCCCATTTTCCAGGTTGGACTGTGTGGTCTTTTGCCGCGTGACAGGTTGACTCAGCCAAATAGATGCCTTGCTAAGGATATTTGCCTGGCAGCAACTATTTGTTACAGCTTGATGCTAACCTCGGCACTTCCCAGGTTCAGTCCAGTCCTTGCCGATGCCCAGTGAAACCCCGCTGCTGTTACGTCATCACCGCCCTTTTATCGCGTTCTGGCTGGCCCGGATTTTTACCGCCAGCGGCTTCCAGATGCTCACCGTGGCCATCGGCTGGAACCTCTACCAACTGACCGGCAACGTGCTGGACCTGGGCTTGGTGGGCCTGGTGGAATTTGTCCCACGGGTGCTGTTCATGCTGCACACCGGGCATGTGGCCGACCGTTACGAACGGCGCAGGGTCGCCGCCATTTGCCAGACGTTGCAGGCGTTGATCGCCCTGGCCCTGGTCATCGGCAGCCTGACGGACAATGTCACCCGCGAGATGATTTTTATCCTCGCCTTCCTGCTGGGCGCAGCCCGCTCCTTCGAACTGCCCACCACCCAGGCGCTGTTGCCGAGCATCGTGCCCAGCGCCCTGTTTCCACGGGCAGTGGCGGCGGCGCAGTCGGCCCAGCAATCGGCAACCATCGTCGCGCCGGCCCTGGGCGGCTTGCTCTATGCCTTCGGCAGCGCCTGGGTGTATGGCCCGACGGTGCTGCTGTACCTGATTGCCTGCATGCTCACCCTCAACCTGCCCGCGCGGCAGACCCCACTGAACAAGGGCAAGGCCACCCTCGACTCGCTGCTCGCGGGGATTCGTTTTATCCGCAGCCGGCCGGACATCCTCGGGGCGATTTCCCTGGACCTGTTCGCCGTGCTGTTGGGCGGCGCCACAGCGTTGCTGCCGGTATTTGCCAAGGACATCCTGCTGACCGGCCCCTGGGGCCTTGGGCTGCTGCGCTCGGCGCCAGCGGTTGGGGCGCTGTTGATGTCATTGTGGCTAGCGCGGTTTGCCGTGGACCGGCACGTGGGCCGCGTGATGTTTACCGCTGTCGGGGTATTTGGCGTAGCGACCATCGCGTTCGGCCTGTCCACCTCGTTCTGGTTTTCGCTGGCGGTGCTGGTGGTGCTGGGGGCGGCAGACATGATCAGCATGGTGATCCGCGCCTCATTCGTGCAACTGGAAACCCCCGATGAAATGCGCGGGCGGGTCAGTGCGGTCAATGGGCTGTTTATCGGGGCGTCCAATCAGTTGGGCGAATTTGAATCCGGCGTCACCGCCCACTGGCTGGGCACAGTGCCAGCCGTGGTATTGGGCGGGGTCGGGACGTTGGTGGTGACGGGGGTATGGATCAAGCTGTTCCCGACGCTGGCCAAGCGGGACCGCATGCATACCCCGGCCGAAACGCCCTGAACCTGTCGGAGCCGGCTTGCCGGCGAAAAACCAGAGAGCAACACGGGCCACCAGGCACCCAGCGTTATCGTTGACGATTTTCGCCGGCAAGCCGGCTCCTACAGGGGGCCATCATTGGATGCGCAGCTGAGTCTTCAGGGTATTGCGCGGCGCATTGATCGATGTGTTGCTGTACTCGAACCAACCGGCGGCGCGGATATCCACGTCAAATACATAGATGTAGCCCATCAATGTGCCAGCGCCATTGCAGGCCTGGCTGACGGAGCCGACCTGGCAGATCGCGGTCTTTTGCCCCGCAAGCCGCGCCCCATCAAAGGTGGCGATGGAATTATTGCCCAGCCCCACTTCCATCACCGAGACCTGTGTCGGCCCACGGTGCTGGCACTGCCGGGTGCTGTCGACGCCCTCGGCGATGGACTCTTTGCACGCCTGGGACTGCACCTGGAATACCCGCACCTCGCTCAAGGCCGGTGCAGGCGCGCCCCACGCCGGTGCCGCCGCCAGCCACAGGCCGATACAGGCGAACGGAGCTAGACTCCACGCGATGGCTTTTTTCATGCTTTGGATGACCCTGGACTGAACGTCGACGGAGTATGCCTCAAGGCCACACTCAACAAAACCGAGGCTGGGCGCCACAGGCCGTCGACCTGCTGGTATGATGCGCCGCTTTTTCCGATCCTCTGTAGAAAACACGCGGCGCTTGGCGCAGTTTGTGCTTTGACTTTGAGGTCAACAAATCACGGCGCCGAGCGCGCCACAGGGAGCAGGCATGCTGGAAAAGCTGTTTCAACTCAAGGCACACAACACCAACGTGCGTACCGAGATTCTCGCCGGTATCACGACATTCCTGGCCATGGCCTACATCCTGTTCGTCAACCCGAGCATTCTCGGCGAGACCGGCATGGACAAGGGCGCGCTGTTTGTCGCCACTTGCCTGGCGGCGGCCATCGGCTCGACGATCATGGGCCTGATCGCCAACTACCCGATTGCCCTGGCGCCGGGCATGGGCCTGAACGCCTTCTTTACCTACACCGTGGTCCTGCACCTGGGCCATACCTGGCAAGTGGCGCTGGGTGCGGTGTTTATCTCCGCCGTGCTGTTTTTCCTGCTGTCGATCTTCCGCATCCGCGAATGGATCATCAATGCCATCCCCCTGCCCCTGCGCTCGGCGATTGCCGCCGGTATCGGCCTGTTCCTGGCGCTGATCGCCCTGCATAACGCCGGCATCGTGGTCAGCAACCCGGCGACCATGCTGGGCATGGGCGACCTGGCCAAACCCGCCCCCATCCTCGCCACCCTGGGGTTCTTCCTGATCGTGGCCCTGGAAGCCTTGAAAGTGCGCGGCGCGGTGTTGATCGGCATCCTTGCGGTGACCATCGCCGCCATCGCGCTCGGCGTCACCCCATTCGGCGGCGTGGTATCGATGCCTCCGTCCCTGGCCCCGACCTTCCTGCAACTGGACATCGCCGGCGCCCTGGACGTGGGCTTGATCAGCGTGATCTTCGCTTTCCTGTTCGTTGACCTGTTCGACAACTCCGGCACCCTGATCGGCGTCGCCAAGCGCGCCGGCCTGATGGGCAAGGACGGCCACATGCCGAAAATGGGCCGCGCCCTGATTGCCGACAGCACTGCGGCCATGGCCGGTTCGTTGCTGGGTACCTCGACCACCACCAGCTACATCGAGTCGGCGGCTGGCGTGAGTGCGGGTGGCCGCACTGGCCTGACGGCCATCGTGGTCGCGATCATGTTCCTGCTGGCGCTGTTCTTCTCGCCGCTGGCGGCCAGCGTCCCGGCATTTGCCACCGCACCCGCGCTGCTGTTTGTCGCAGTGTTGATGACCTCGGGCCTGGCGGAAATCGACTGGGACGATATTACTGTTGCCGCGCCGGTGGTGATCACCGCCCTGGCGATGCCCTTCACTTACTCCATCGCCAACGGCATCGCCTTCGGCTTCATCGCCTGGACCGGTATCAAGCTGCTGACAGGCCGCTACCGTGAACTCAACCCAGCGCTGGTGATCCTGTCGATCCTGTTCGTGATCAAGCTAGGCTGGTTCCCCGCATGACTTTTGACGCAGCAAGTTACGCCCTGCAACTGCAAGAAAAGGTCACGCGCTTGCGTGACCTGCTCGCGCCGTTCGATGCGCCCCAGCCACAGGTGTTCGATTCGCCCCTGCAGAACTTCCGCCTGCGCGCCGAGTTCCGCCTGTGGCGCGAAGGCGGTCAGCGCCATTACGCGATGTTCTCCCAGGACGACAAGCGCACGCCGATCCTGATCGAAGAGTTTCCCATCGCCAGCCTGCGCATCAACCAGCTGATGCCGCAACTCAAGGCCGCCTGGCAAGCCAGCGCCGCCCTGAGCCACAAGCTGTTCCAGGTGGAGTTCCTCACCACCCTGGCCGGCGATGCGATGATCACGCTGTGCTATCACCGCCCGCTGGATGAGCATTGGCACACCGCTGCCAACAAGCTGGCGGCCGACCTGAACGTCAGCATCATCGGCCGTTCCAAGGGCAAGCGCGATGTGATCGGCCACGACTATGTGGTGGAGAAACTCGATGTCGGCGGTCGCACCTTTAGCTATCGCCAGCCCGAAGGCGCCTTCACCCAGCCCAACGGCACGGTGAACCAGAAGATGCTCAACTGGGCCTATGACGCCCTGGGCGATCGCAGTGATGACCTGCTGGAGCTGTATTGCGGCAACGGCAACTTCACCCTGCCCCTGGCTACCCGCGTGCGCAAAGTGCTGGCCACCGAGATCAGCAAGACCTCGGTCAACGCCGCCCTGAGCAACCTCGATGAAAACGCGGTGGATAACGTCACCCTGGTGCGCCTGTCCGCCGAAGAACTGACCCAAGCCCTGAACGAAGTGCGGCCATTCCGACGCCTGCACGGTATCGACCTCAAGAGCTATGAGTTCGCCAGCATCTTCGTCGACCCGCCCCGCGCAGGCATGGACCCAGACACCTGCGAGTTGACCCGACGCTTCGAGAACATCCTGTACATCTCCTGCAACCCGGAAACGCTGGCGGCGAACATTGCGCAACTGCATGACACGCACCGCATCACCCGGTGTGCGATGTTCGACCAGTTCCCGTGGACCCACCATATGGAATCGGGCGTGCTGCTGACCCGGCGCTAAACCCTCGGTCCCGGCAGATCTGGAAAAATGTAGGAGCGGGCTTGCCCGCGATTACGGTGTATCAGTCAAAATCTATCTGGCTGACCCACCGTAATCGCGGGCAAGCCCGCTCCCACATAAGCCCGCTACCCCAGGTTTAACATCATTGCTCCTTGCGGGGCCGGCCGCCCTGCTTGCCATTGGCGCGGGCGGCGGCCGACTTGGCGGCTCCTTCTAAGTGCCAGGGCCGGAAGGCTGGAGCACCTTGCTCAGAACTTGTACTCAAGCATCCCGCTCAACGTACGGCCCCGCGCCAGGCTGAGGTTGTTGGCGTCGCCCATGGCCACGAAATAGGCTTCATCGGTGGCGTTTTCCAGGGCCAGGCCAAGGTTCAAGTGGTCGGTCATCCAGTAACTGGCATACAGGTCGTAGAGGGTGTACTGCGGCCACAGCGCCTGGTCGATAAAGTCATAACCCTGCTGGTTGAGGTTGGCACCGTTGCCCGAGCTGTAGCGCACCCGCACGCCGGTATCCAGGCGTTTTTCCAGGAACCGCGCGCCCAACGTCACCGAGCCGCGATCCGCCGGCATATAGGTGGCGTTGCCCATGATCCGCCCGCAACTTTCCTTGTTGTTGGCAACGTCATCATCCAGCACTTCATAAGTAGTGACCGGCCGGATGCCGGGGCGCCCGTCCGGGCGGATGTAGGACTCGATCCGCGTAGTCCGCGGCCCGCTGGTCTTGGCTCCGCCCATGTAGTAGTTCTTCGAGCAGAAGTCGTTACTGCCGATCATATGGGTGTAGCTCAGGTTGGCGTAGGCCCGGCCCATGTCGTAGTTGAGCTGGTACTCCATACCGCGAAAGCGCGTCGGGCCGGTGTTGTTGACGTAGGCCATGGTTCCGAGAAAACCGCCGACACTGGTATCTGGCAAGCTGACGCTGTGGTTGAGGAACGAGAAATTGTCGATCTTGGTATCGAAGTAGGCGACCTTCATGCCCAGGCGGTCGTCGTTGAAAAACAGCCCTTCCTTGAACACGTTGACGCCCATTTCCCAATCCCGCGACTCTTCAGCCTTAAGGTACGGGTTGGGGAACACCCGCTCTGCCGAGCTGCCACCATGGGGGCGACCGGTCATGAAGGTTTCCGTGACCGCCGGCGGGCGCCAGCCCTTGCCCCAGCGCGCATAGAGTTGCATCCACTCAAGCCCCGGCTTGACGCCGATGCCGAAGGTGGGCGAGAAGTGCCCCTCTTCATTATCGATATCAAACACCTCGGCCACACGCTTGGCGCCCACCAGGCTGTTGTAGAAGCGGTCGCGCTTGTACAGGGTCATCCCGGTTTTGCCTTCAAGCCGGTAGCGGTCGTAACGCAGGCCGGCATCCAGGGTCAGCCAGTTGCCATATTCGTATTGCAGGTTGTTGAACAAGCTGGCGATGGTGCGTTTACCGCCCGGGGTGTCGCCTTCGACATACGGCAGCAGCCCCTGGAGGTTGACCGCCTCGACCTTGTTGGTGCGCGGCTTGAATTGGTCCTGGTACATCTCCAGGCCGTAGTTCCATTTGACCCGGCCCAGTACCTCGAAATCGAAGCGCGAGGTGTTGTCCGCTTGCAGGCCCCAGGTATCGGTCTGGAAGTGATCGGTGTAGCCGCCGACCTCGTTGCCCGTACCAGGTGACGACAGGTTTGGCGCATTGGTGCGTTCCAACTGGGTGCTGACGTAATACGCCTTGGCCTTGAAATCGATCAGCGGGTTGTCTGGCGTGTAGCTGTAGTCCAGCGCGACGTTCTTGGCCGCAAGGTTGTTCTTGCTCACGCGCCGGTAGTAAACGCTTTGTGCATCGTCGGCGGTATAGGCCCAGGCGTCGTTGCTGTCACTGTCGCTTTGCAGGTAGCTCAGTTGCACACGCTGGTCATTGGGCAGGTTCAGGCCCAGTTTGACGATCTGCGAGCGAGTCACGCTGCCCATATCGCCGACCTCGCTGTTCAACCAATCATCAAACGCCTCGGGCTGATACTTGCGCGCGCGCAGGTTGGTGCCCAGTTTCTGGTCGTTGTGGGTGCCGGCGTGGTAATCGCCGAAATGCCGCTCGCTGTAACCCAGCAGCACATCGCCACGCTCATCGCCAAAGGCAAATACACCGCTGCCATTGAAGTGGGTGCCATTGCCCAGTTTGCCGATGCCATTACCCGCGCGCAGACGCCCGCCGTACTCCTTGCCATCGGCCAGGAACTCGCTGGCGTCCAGGGTCTTGAATGACGCAATGCCACCGAGCACCGCCGCACCGCCCATGCCCGACTGGCTGCCTTTGTCGATCTCGATGCTGGAGATAAATTCAGGGTCGATCACCATCGTGCCGTTGCGCTGCTGGTGGCCGTTGACGTTGAAGTTCTGGCGCATGCCGTCAATGTTCATATTGACCCGGCCATAGTCCTGCACCCCACGGATATTCACCGACAAGCCAGGGTCACGCTGGTTGACGGCGGTGTAGACACCGGCGGTTTCCTCGAGCATGTCGGCGGCGTGCCGGGGTGGGCGCTTGTCGATCTGCTCGCGGGTGATCACCGCCACCGAGCGCGGGGTTTCATACACCCAGTCACTGGGCTTGCCGTTGGTGTTGGCGTTGATGGTGGTGGTGCCAACGGTCAACGCGTTGTCCTGTTCGACATTGACGCGATTGAGGGTGACCTGGCGCTCGCCGGTGAAGCGATACTCCACCGGCGCACTGCCCAACAAACGCCCCAGGCCTTCCTGGACACTGTATTGGCCCTTCAGCGCGGTGCTGCTGAGGCCTTGCAGGCGCGGGCTATCGAACAGCACCTGCAAACCAGCCTGGTCGGCAAACGCCAGGACCGCGCCGCCCAGGGGTTGGGCGGGAATATCGAACATCAGCGTCGCAGGCTGCGAAGCGCCGGCCACCGGGGCGGCGGCGTAGGCCTGCCCGGCGCTGGCAAACAGACCCAAGTGAATGGCCAGGGCCAACCGACTGCCGGTGACGCGCCCTTTGGTGATTGCAGACATCGTTGTGATCCCTTCGCTGAGCGTTTTTTGTTTATGCGAATACTTCTCGATTAGCAAGACGCGTCAGGGATAGAGACTCAGTAAGTGTTTCTGAAAATTGTTTGAAGATCAGCCAGGAATGCGGGCTTGTGTAGGAGCTGGCTTGCCGGCGATGCAGGCAACTCGGTCTACCAGGTAGACCGAGGTGATGCTATCGCAGGCTAGCCAGCGCCCACACAAAAGCGCCCGTTCACAGGGAGGTTTGCGGTATGTCAGTAGATCAGGCTGACACCCGCCAGATCAAAGCGGTGCACCTGCAGCTCTTCGGTCAAGGTGCCCAGCGCCTTGTCCAGCATGTCGAGGCGCACCACCGCACTGACTTCACGCTTGCCCAGTTCGGCATTGCGCAGCACTACCCGGCCGGGGCGGTAGCGATTGAGTTCTTCAACCACCTTGGCCAGCGGCTGGCGATCGAACACCAGCACCCCACGCCGCCAACTGGTGGCCCGCGCCAGGTCGAAGCCGGGCAGGCCTTTCACACCGTCCTGCGCACTGTAGCGGGCGGCCTGCCCCTCCTCGAGGACCGTGGTTTGCGGCCGGTCTTGCTGGGTCACGGCCACGCTGTGTTGCAGCACACCCACCCACGCCTGGTCGTCTGCCTCGCGGCCAACCACAAAACGCGTGCCCAGGGCCCGGGTTTGTCCGCCGGCACTTTGCACCACGAACGGCCGGGTTTCCTGCCCGACCATGGGCGCCACGTCAAAAATCGCCGAGCCGGCCAGCAGGCTGATCCTCCGCTGCTCGCCGTCGAAATCCAGGCGGATGGCGCTGGAGGAATCCAGCTCCACGGTACTGCCGTCCGCCAGGCGCACCATGCGCACTTCGCCCTTGGCGGTCAGGTAGTCGGCCTGCATCTGCAACAAGGCTTGCGGCGCCTGCAACCAGCCAATTCCGGCGACCACCAGCAACAGCGCGACACTTGCGGCCACGCGCCATGGCCGCCGACGCTGGGCGCGGCGCAGTGGCATGCCTGCCGACGGCGGGCGCTGGCGATGCACGGGCGTATCTGTTGGCAAATCACCCAGCGCCGCCCAGGTCTGCCGGGCAAAATCCAGTTCCGCGGCGTGGCGGCTGTCGCTGGCAATCCAGCGTTGCAGTTCGGCGTGTTCCTGCACACCCAGCCCGCCCGCATGCAGGCGCACCGCCCAATCGGCGGCGACCTCGGTAATGCTGGGCTGTTGCGACTCCTGGCTATTCACGTGTGAGTCTCGAATTCTCGTTGTATGAAACAGTGACGTTTGAGCAGCATTTTTTCAGTAAATCATTCGTCGGACGGCGTCACATCGCCCTCCCGCAAACGCTGCATGACATGCGCCAGTGCCTTGGCCAGATGCTTTTGCACTGAACTGTCGGAAATTTCAAGATGCCGCGCAACCTGGGCGTGGGTCATGCCCTCGACGCGGTTGAGGCGGAAAATCTGCTGGGTGCGCTCCGGCAGTTCCGCCAACGCCTGCTTCAATGCCTGTCGCTGTTGCTGCGCCATTGCCTGAGCCTCCAACCCGGCCACTTCATCTTCAATCTCGGCCAACGCCTCATGGGGCACGGAGTCGGTCTTGCGCCGGGCCTCCTGGCGGATATGGTCGATCAAAAGATTGCTCGCCGTGCGGTAGAGATAACCCTGGGAGTTGTCGATCCGCTCGCTGGACGGCTTTTGCGCCAGGCGCAGGAAGCTCTCCTGCACCAGGTCCGCAGCCAACTGAGGGTCCCGTACCTTGCGCAGCAAATACCGGCGCAGGGTATCGGCATGCTTGAGAAACAGGCCCTTGAGATCCACGTCCGACAAACCGACTCCCTGGGGATGTAAAGGAAACAGGCGGGCATCTTAAGCGTTGTCGAGAATGATTTTCAATTGATATCAACTCTTGGGCAGTACCGGCAGGCCGTATTCAGCGTTCGATAATCGAACGGTTATCCACGGCATGGCGCCTGGCCAATTGACCAAATTAACCATTCAGTACATTTTGTCTCCATCAATAAAAACAACAGTGGAGACATCCCCATGCCGCCTATCGTACTGGTCCTCAACGGCCCCAACCTGAACCTGCTCGGCACCCGCGAACCGGCCACCTATGGCCACGAGACCCTGGCTGACGTCGCCGCGCTATGTGGGCGCAGTGCCGAACAGTTCGGGCTGAAACTGGAATTTCGCCAGACCAACCACGAAGGCGAGTTGCTGGACTGGATCCATGGCGCCCGTGCCCGGTGCGCCGGGATTGTGATCAACCCGGCGGCCTGGACCCACACCTCGGTGGCCATCCGCGACGCCCTGGTGGCCAGTGAACTGCCAGTGATCGAAGTACATCTGTCCAACGTGCATGCCCGTGAACCCTTCCGCCATCACTCCTTTGTTTCCCCTATCGCCAAGGCCGTGCTCGCCGGGTTTGGCAGCCACGGTTATCACCTGGCCCTCGAACATTTCAGTCGGGAGCTCAAATGAAACCGCGCATTCTTGCCGGCCTGATCGGCGCCGGCATCCAGGCGTCCCGCACGCCGGCCCTGCATGAGCAGGAAGGCGATGCCCAGGGTCTGCGCTACTTGTATCGCCTGATCGACCTGGACCCGCTGCAACTGGACAGCAGCGCCCTGCCCGAGCTGCTCAAGGCCGCCGAGCAGATGAACTTCACCGGGTTGAACATCACCTACCCGTGCAAGCAGGCGATCCTGCCGTTGCTCGATGAGCTGTCGCCCGAAGCCCAGGGCATCGGCGCGGTCAACACCGTGGTCTGGCGCGATGGCAAGCGCATCGGTCACAACACCGACTGCCTGGGTTTCGCCGAAGGGTTTCGCCGTGGCCTGCATGAGGCTGCGCGCCAGCGCGTGGTGCAGATGGGCGCTGGTGGCGCGGGCGCGGCAGTGGCCCATGCACTGCTGGCCGAAGGTGTCGGGCAGTTGAGTATTTTCGATGTGGACCATGGGCGCGCGCAAAGCCTGGCGGATAACCTCAACCAGCATTTCGGCCCCGGCCGCGCGCATGCCGCCAGTGATCTGGACAGCGCGATGGCGGCGGCTGACGGGCTGGTCAATACCACGCCCATGGGCATGGCCAAGCTACCGGGCATGCCAGTGCCAGCCGTGTTGCTACGCGCAGATCTGTGGGTCGCGGAAATCGTCTACTTCCCGCTGGAAACCGAGCTGCTGCGCAGCGCCCGGGCCTTGGGCTGTCGCACGCTGGATGGGGGGAATATGGCGGTGTTCCAGGCGGTGAAGGCCTTTGAGTTGTTCAGTGGTGAGAAAGCAGATGCACAAAGGATGCTCGATCATTTCCAACACATGAATACCTCACTGTAGAAACCGGATCCTAATGTGAGAGCTGGCTTGCCTGCTCCCACACAAACCCGCACGACATTGAATTCGGCGGTGGATCAGGCCTGCAGGTAACGCAGCACCGACTCGCAGATCATCGCGCGATGCCGTTGCTTGATCGCTTCATCCGACAATTCGATCTGAAAAATCTCACTGAAGGTATGCCGGTTGGACACCCGGTAAAAGCTGAACGAGTTGATCAGCAAATGCACATCCAGCGGCTCCAGCCCCGCGCGAAATACCCCCAGCTCCGCGCCCCGGCGCAAGGTCGCGCCCAACGCCTCAAGGATATTGCTGTTCATCGCCTTGATCGCATCCGACTGTTTCACATACTCGGCGTTGTGAATGTTCTCGATGCTAACAATCCGCACAAAATCCACGTTCTGGTCATGGTGGTCGAAGGTGAACTCCACCAGGCGCCGGATCGCTTCCCGGGGTTCCAGCTCGGTGAGGTTCATCCTTGTTTCGGTGTTGCGGATATCACCGTAGAGCTTTTCCAGGACCTCGACGTACAGCTGCTCCTTGCTGCCGAAGTAGTAATAGATCATGCGCTTGGAGGTGTGGATGCGCTCAGCGATGGCGTCCACCCGCGCCCCGGAAAGCCCCTGCTGCACGAACTCGACAATGGCCTCTTGCAGAATGTTCTCGCGGGTCTTTTCCGGGTTGTTCTTGCGACTCTTGCGCGGCGCCAGGGGGGCGTCGGGCAGTTCGGACGTCGGGGTCATGGTGCGCTCACGGCCATTTATGCAGGCCGTGATTATGGGCCGCCGCGTCTCACGAAGGAAGCGCCAACGCCCTACAACTTGGCCTGGCGCACCGCGCCGCTGCGCGACTTCGCCATGGCTGCCAGGCGTACCGCCACATTGGCCGCGCCATAGCCGGCGTAGCCGTTCTTGCGCTGGATGATCTCGAAGAAAAACCGCCCTTCGAACGGTTCGGTGTACACATGAAACAGCTCACCGCCCTGGGCGTCACGGTCGTACAGCACGTTGTAGTACGCCAGTTCGCTGAGGAACTGATCGTCGAAATCAAAACGCGCTGCCAGGTCATCGTAGTAGTTGAGGGGGATATCCAGCAGTGGCACGCCCGCCTCCTTGGCCCGGCTGACTTCGGCGAAAATGTCCGCGCAATCGAAGGCAATGTGGTGCACGCCGGAGCCACGGTAGCTCGATAGCGCGTGGGAAATTGCCGTATTGCGGTTCTCGGAAATATTCAGCGGCAGGCGGATCGAACTGCAGCGGCTGCGCAGCGCCCGACTCTTGACCAGGCCATAAGGGTCCGGCAGCACCACTTCATCGTCGGCCTCGAAATCCAGCAGGCTCTTGTAGAACAGTACCCAACTGTCGAGGCTGTCGGCCGGCAAAGCCATGGCCATATGGTCGATGCGCAGCAAGCCGCCGCCGCTGGTGCTGGACGCTTGCAGGTTGAAATCGGTGTCGTAGATCCCACCGGCATGCTGGTCCACCAGGTAGATCAGGCTGCCATCCGGCGCACGCACCGCCGCCAGCTCCAACTCGTTGGGCCCGACCAGGCCGCGATAAGGCTGGCCCTTGTAGGCCACCGCCCGCTCCAGGGCCTTGGCGCTGTCCTTGACGCGAATCGCCGTGGCGCACAACGACGGGCCATGGGCCTCGAAAAAGTTGTGGGCAAAGGAGTACGGCTCGCAGTTGAGGATCAGGTTGATATCACCCTGGCGCAGCAGGCTCACACTCTTGGAACGGTGCTGCCCGGCCTTGACGAAGCCCAGGCGTTGCAGCCATTGGGTCAGCCGGGCGCCGAGGTTTTCATCCACTGCAAACTCCAGGAACTCGATACCGTCGTACTCGCTGGCGGCCGGGGTCTCGAACAGGATATCCAACGGCGCGGCCTGCTGCTCCAGGCGTTGGCGGGTCTTCTCTTCCAGGTACAGCAGCGAGCGCAAACCATCCGCCGCGTTGGCCCGGGTGGGCGCGGCGCGAAAGCCGTCGTTGAAAATCTCCAGGGACAGCGGCCCGGTGTAGCCACTCTGGATGATCGGCGCAAGAAAACCCGGCAGGTCGAACTCGCCCTGGCCAGGGAAGCAGCGAAAGTGCCGGCTCCACTCCAGCACGTCCATGGCCAGGATCGGCGCGTCGGCCATTTGCACGAAGAAGATTTTGTCACCAGGGATCTGGGCGATAGCCGCCGGATCGCCCTTGAGCGACAAGGTATGAAAACTGTCCAGCAGCACCCCGAGGCTCGGGTGATCGATCTCCCGCACCAGTTGCCACACCTGTTGCCAGGTATTGACGTGCCGGCCCCAGGCCAGGGCTTCATAGCCAATGCGCAAGCCACGGCGCCCGGCGTGTTCGGCCAGCAGGCTGAGGTCATCACGCAGGATCGAATGCTCGCCCGTGGAGTCCGCCGAGGCATTGCTGCACACCAGCACCAGGTCAGTGCCCAGCTCCTGCATCAGGTCGAACTTGCGCTCGGCCCGCTCCAGGTTGCGCGCCAGGCGTTCACGGCGGCATCCTTCAAAGTCGCGAAACGGCTGGAACAAGGTGATGGCAATGCCCAGGTCGGCACACATCTGCCGCACTTCACGGGGGCTGCCGTCGTAATACAGCAAGTCGTTCTCGAAGATTTCCACCCCATCAAACCCGGCCGCAGCAATGGCTTCGAGCTTTTCCGGCAGGGTGCCGCTCAAGGAAACAGTGGCGATGGAACGTTGCATGGGGTGACTCCCGGCAATGAAGGCTGGTCTTGTTTGCGGCAAATTATTGGCCGCGCGCGATAAAGCAGCAATTTAAAATGTACCAACCGGTTAGTTTTATGGGCGATTATCGAACACAATGGCGATTGGCGAATTGACGATTTTTTAGCCACTGCGCACCATCGATTGCGCATCCAGGGCCGTTTTCTCAAGGCGCCTACCTGTGATCAAGACCCAGAACACACCATAAAAATTTCAAAAAACGGGTACCTCTCATGCCTTCGCAAAATTCCGCCGTGGCCCCGCGCCCCGGCAACCCGCAAGCGGCCATTGGCGACAAGATTCGCGGCGCCCTCGCCGTTGGCAAAACCCGCTGGGGCATGCTGGCCCTGGTGTTTTTCGCCACCACCCTGAACTACATCGACCGCGCCGCCCTGGGCGTGATGCAACCGATCCTGGCCAAGGAGATGAGCTGGACGGCGATGGACTACGCCAACATCAACTTCTGGTTCCAGGTCGGCTACGCCATTGGTTTTGTGTTGCAAGGCCGGTTGATCGACCGGGTCGGCGTCAAGCGCGTGTTCTTCTGCGCAGTGCTGTTGTGGAGCATCGCCACCGGCGCCCACGGCCTGGCGACCTCGGCGGTAGGCTTTATGGTCTGCCGCTTTATCCTCGGCCTGACCGAAGCGGCCAACTACCCCGCTTGCGTCAAGACCACCCGCCTGTGGTTCCCCGCCGGTGAGCGAGCAGTGGCTACCGGGATCTTCAACGCCGGCACCAACGTCGGCGCCATGCTCACGCCAATGTTGCTGCCGCTGGTGCTGCATGTGTGGGGCTGGCAGGCCGCCTTTTTGTGCATGGCGGCACTGGGTGGGATCTGGCTGGTGTTCTGGGGCCTGAAGTACTACAACCCGGAAGACCATCCGAGCGTAAAACAGTCAGAACTGGACTACGTGCAACAGGAAATCGAGCCGGAACAGCCCCGCGTGCCTTTCAGCCGCATCCTGCGCATGCGCGGCACCTGGGCCTTCGCTATTGCCTATGCCCTGACCGCCCCGGTGTTCTGGTTCTACCTGTACTGGCTGCCGCCGTTCCTCAACCAGCAATACAACCTGGGGATCAACGTGACGCAGATGGGTATCCCGCTGATCATCATTTACCTGACGGCAGACTTCGGTAGCGTGGGCGGCGGGATTCTGTCCTCGTTCCTGATCGGGCGCGGCATGCAGCCGATCAAGGCGCGCTTGCTGTCGATGCTGCTGTTTGCCTGCTGCATCGTCGGCGTGATCATGGCCGCAGGTTCCAGCCAGCTGTGGGTCGCGGTGTTTGCCATCTCCCTGGCCATCGGCGCGCACCAGGCCTGGACCGCCAATATATGGAGCCTGGTGATGGACTACACGCCCAAGCACATGATGAGCACGGTGTTTGGCTTTGGCGGGATGTGCGCAGCCATCGGCGGGATGTTCATGACGCAGATCGTCGGCCATATCCTGACAGTGACCCATAACAACTACACCGTGCTGTTCACCCTGATCCCGGCGATGTACTTCATCGCCCTGACCTGGATGTACTTCATGGCGCCGCGCAAGATCCCCACCGTCGCGGTGTGACTCAACGCCGCCGCTGCTGCCAGGCAGCGGCCAAGCCACTCAGGCAGATCACCCCGATCCCGACCACCGTGGTCAGGTCCGGGGTGTGATTGAACACTAGCCAGCCCAACAACCCCGCAAACACGATCTGGCAATAGCCAAACGGTGCCAGCAAGGCCGGCGCGGCAAAGCGGAAGGCCTGGGTCAGCATCAAGTGCGCGGTCATCCCGCAGGTGCCCAGCGCCAGCATCAGCAGGCCGTGGCCCAGGCTCGGCACCTCCCAGAAAAACGGCACCAGCGCGCTCATCACCAGGGTGTTGCACAGGCCGGCGAAGAAGTTGCTGGTGGTCGGGCTGTCGTACTGGCTGAGGATGCGGGTCAGCAGTTGGTAGAAGCAGAAGAACAACGCCGAGACCAATGGCAACAACACCGCCGGGGTGAACAACTCACCGCCCGGGTGCACGATGATGATCACCCCGACAAACCCGCAGATCACCGCCAGCCACTGGCCACGCGTTACATGCTCGCCCAGCAGCGGCACCGACAGGGCCGTCACCAGGATCGGCGCGAGGAAGTTCACCGCCGTGGCCTCCGCCAGCGGGATGTAATGCAGGGCTGCGGTGAAAAACAGGCTGGTACCCAATAGGCACAAGGCCCTGGCCACCTGCAACAACGGGCGTTTGCTGCGCAGCACACGCAGGCCCGATTGCGGCAGGAAAATCCCCGCCATCAGCAGCGTATGCACCATGTAGCGGGCCCACACCACCATCACGATCGGATAGAAGCCGGCGAGGTATTTGGACAAGGCGTCGTGGCTGGAAAACAAAAACGTCGCCAGCACAATCAGCACGATGCCCTTGAAGGGATGGTTGACGCCGGAAAGAGGGGTGCTGAGGGTCATTGAATTCTCGTGCGTGACAGGCTGAAATGACCGCCGCAAGCAGTGGCACTCAACGCGCTAATCTAGAGCGGGTGGTGCATCGGTCTCAAGAGCATAACCAAACAGCGGGCGATCAGCGCACTAATTCGCCCAAACCCAGTCCAACGCTGCACGCCAGCCTGCCATTGCAGGCTTTTTAACCAAGGCCAATCCCCGATGAAAAAAACCCTGTTGCTCCTTTCGACCCTCGCCCTGCTCAGCGCCTGCGATAAAGCCCCCGAGGCCCCGAAGCCCGCACCGCCATCGGTCCAGGCGACCCTGGTGCCGCAAACCCCGCCCACCGACAAATGGGTCGGCAAGTGGATCGGCGTCGAAGGCCTGCACCTGACCGTCAGCAAGGACGACAGCATCGGTCGCGGGCATTACCTGCTGAGCATGCAATACGGCCTGGATGCCGACGCCTCCGGCACGTTTAAAGGTGAGGCCAGCGAAGACGGCATCACCTTCAACCGCCCGGACGGCCCGCAGATGCTGCGTGCCGGCGACGGCGCCGCCACTGGCTTGAAATGGCTGGCAGATAAAAAAGATTGCCTGGTGGTCAATACGGGCGAAGGGTATTGCCGCGAATAACGGCCATACTCAATCACAACCCCCACTGTAGGAGCCGGCTTGCCGGCGATAGCAGCCGATTTAGCGCGCGGGGCGTCAGGTAGCCAACATCATCGTTGACGACCATCGCCGGCAAGCCGGCTCCTACAAAAACGCGGTGCAAACAGGTACATCAAGAGGATTGCCCCATGCTATGGAAAAAGGGTCGACGCAGCGACAACGTGGTCGACGCGCGCAATGACGGCGGCGGTGGCGGCGGCATGCGCTTTGGCGGCGGTAAGGGCCTGAGCCTGACCGCCATTGTGCTGATCGTCGGCATCGGCCTGCTCACCGGCCAGGACCCGATGCAGATCCTCGGGCAACTGAGCGGCCAGATGACCGAGCAGGCCCCTTCGGTCAGCCCGCAAACACGCCAGGCACCGCCCGCCAATGATGAGCAGGCAGACTTCGTACGCGCCGTACTGGGCGACACCGAAGACACCTGGGGCCAGGTGTTCCAGGAAAACGGCCTGGCCTACAAGAACCCCAAGTTGATCCTGTTCCGTGGCCGGGTGAATTCCGCCTGCGGTGGCGCGACCTCCGCCAGCGGCCCGTTCTACTGCCCGGCCGACCAGCAGGTCTACCTGGACCTGGATTTCTTCCGGGAAATGTCCCAGCGCTTCCAGGCGGCCGGCGACTTTGCCCAGGCCTATGTGATCGCCCACGAAGTCGGCCACCACGTGCAGACCCTGCTGGGGATTTCGTCGAAGATCCAGGTCGCGCGCCAGCAAGGCCGGCAGATGCAAGGCGATGGCGGCCTGTTGGTGCGCCAGGAACTACAGGCCGACTGCTTCGCCGGAGTCTGGGCCAACCGGGCGCAAAAGCGCCTGAACTGGCTGGAACCGGGCGACATCGAAGAAGCACTGAACGCCGCCAACGCCATTGGCGATGACCGCCTGCAGCAACAGGGCCAGGGCCGCGTGGTACCCGACTCGTTCACCCATGGCACCTCGCAGCAGCGGGTCCGCTGGTTCAAGACTGGCTTTGCCCAGGGCCAGATCAGCCAATGCGATACGTTTTCGGCCAAGAGTCTTTAAATGAACAGACGATCCGCATGGCTGCTGGGCTTGATGGTCACCTGCTCTGCCACCACCTTCGCCGCCGGGCAGGCGGTCAAGGTGGTCAGCCCCGAACGTTTCACCCTGCAAGCCGGCGACCTGAGCCTGGGCCTGAGCCAGGACTGGCGCCAGCCGCTGCCGCAAGTAACCCGCGCGCTGATCATCGTGCATGGCCGGCTGCGCAACGCCCAGACCTACCTCAAAAGCGCCGAAGACGCAGCGGCCCATGCCGGGCAAAGTGCCAATACCCTGGTAATCGCGCCACAGTTTCTCAACGCGGCCGATATCCAGCGCCATCACCTGGGCGATAGCGTGCTGCGCTGGCATGGCAATGGGTGGATGGCTGGCGAGGCGTCAATCGGCCATGGCCAGATCAGTTCCTACGGCGCCCTGGACCAGATCATCAAGCACTTGGGCAACCGCAAGCTGTTCCCGGCCCTCAAGGAAATAGTGGTCGCCGGGCATTCCGGTGGCGGGCAGGTGGTGCAGCGCTTTGCCCTGACCGGCCATGACCACCCGGCGCTGCAAGCGGCGGGGATCAGCCTGCGCTATGTGATCGCCAACCCGTCGTCCTACGCCTACTTCAGCCCGCAACGCCCGGTGCAGTTTGCCCCGGCCAGTTGCCCGGATTTCAATGACTGGAAGTACGGCATGCAAAAGCTGCCGGCCTACGCCAATGGCCAAAGCCCCCAGCAACTGGAAAAAGCCTACGTCGCGCGCGATATCACTTACCTGCTGGGCCAGCAGGATACCGACCCCAACCACCCGGCCCTGGACAAGAGCTGCGCAGCAGAGACCCAGGGGGCTTATCGGCTGATTCGTGGGCACAACTATTTTGACTACCTCAAGCTGCGGCATCCGCAATTGAGCCAGAGGTTGGTTGAAGTGCCAGGGGTTGGGCATGACGGCGACAAGATGTTCACCTCGCCCGAGGGGCAGAAGGCCGTGTTCCACTGATCCCCCCTAATCAAAAATGTAAGAGCTGGCTTGCCTGCGATAGCGACGGATCAGTCAACATCTGTATTGGCTGACCCGCCGTTATCGCTGGCAAGCCAGCTCCTACCGGTGATTTGTGGGGGGTTGGCTAGATCATCTGGCGCAATGCCGCGCAGTCCTTGGCATGCCAATCGGCCAATTCCGGCCATGGGTTTTCGGGAACGTTGACCAACACCGTCTGCGCCCCCGCCGCCCGCCCGCAATCCAGGTCAAAGCGATAGTCCCCCACCATCACCATCTCGGCGGGCGCCACCTCCCAGGCCTGGGCCAGCTTCAACAGGCCACCGGGATCCGGCTTGGGCGGTGCGTCGTCGCGGCCCAACACATCTTCCACGGCAAAACAGTCCGCCAGGCCGATGGTTTTCAAGGTGATGTGCGCCAGTTCCTGGGCGTTGCGCGTCAGGATCCCCAGGCGACAGCCCCGTGCCGCCAGGTCGCGCACCAACTCCACCGCGCCTGTGGCCGCTACCGAGCCCAGCGCCAGCTCGCGTTCATGTTCCAGCAACCAGGCATGTTTGGCCGCCGCCTCAGCCGCTGGCAACGCGGCCAGGTGGGTGAGGATGTCATCGGCAGGCGCAATATCCAGGGCCACGCGGATCGCCGCAAAGTCATGCACGGCCACGGTCAGGGTGCCGTCCATATCAAACACCCAGTGCTTAACGTGCGCCAGGCTCATGCCCAATCCTTGCGATGGCGGATCAAGCCCTCCTGGGTCACCGAGGCCACCAGTTGGCCGGCGCGGTTGTACACGCTGCCACGGGAGAACCCACGGGAATTGCCGGCCCACGGGCTGTCCATGGCGTACAGCAACCAGTCATCGGCCCGCAGGTCGGCGTGGAACCACAAGGCGTGGTCAAGGCTGGCCACTTGCATGTCCTTCTGCCACACGGTCTTGCCATGGGGCAGCAGCGAAGTGGTCAGCAGGCCGAAGTCCGAGGCGTAGGCCAGCAGGTATTTATGCAGCGCGGGCGCATCGGCCAGGGCGCCATCGGCGCGGAACCACACATACTTGACCGGATCGGACGGCTGCGGGTTGTACGGGTCTTTTTCGGTCACCGGGCGCACTTCGATCGGCTTGGGGCACAGCAGTTTTTCGCGCATGGCCTCGGGGATCAGGTGCGCCCGCTGCTGGGTCAGCTCCAGCTCCGATGGCAGGTTCTCGGGGCCCACCACCACCGGCATGGTGGTCTGGTGCTCAAAGCCTTCTTCGTCGTACTGGAACGAGGCGCTACAGGTGAAGATCGGGTTGCCCTTCTGGATCGCCGTCACCCGGCGCGTGCTGAAGCTGCCACCGTCGCGTACCCGGTCCACTTGATAGACCACCGGCAGCCCGGCATCCCCAGGGCGCAGGAAATAGCCGTGCAACGAATGCACATGCCGCGCTTCTTCGACGGTCTGGCTGGCTGCCGACAGCGACTGGCCCAATACCTGGCCGCCGAACAGTTGGCGAAAGCCCAAGTCCTGGCTGCGGCCGCGAAAGAGGTTTTCTTCAATCGGTTCCAGGGTCAGCAAGTCGACCAGATCTTCCAACACTTGGCTCATTCAAATTCTCCTCACACAGGGCAAAACCGCGCAGTCTTGGCTGCGGCGGGTAATAACATCGGGCGGCCTGCCTATCCGTGCAGCGTATCCAACCATTGGGCGCGGGTGATGCGGTACAGCACATGATGGCGCAGCGGATCATCCGCCGCGAGCCTTGGGTGCTGAAAATCTGCCGCCGGATCGTAATGCATGCCGATGGCCTGCATGACTTTCTGCGACGCCAGGTTGGCCTCGGTGGTGAACGCCACGATCTCCTCCAACTGCAAACGGTCAAACCCACAACGCAGTGCAGTCCAGGCCGCCTCACTGGCAAAACCCAGGCCCCAGTGCTCGCGGGCCAGGCGCCAGCCAATCTCGACCGCCGGGGTAAAACCGGCTTCAAAGCCGACATTCATCAAGCCCGTCAGGCCGATAAACTCGCCGCTGTCCTTGCGCTCCAGGGCCCACAGGCCAAACCCATACTCGGCAAAATGACCACGTATTCGCCCGATCAATGCCGCGCTTTCCAGGCGGTCCAGGGGGGCCGGGAAATAGCGCATCACCTGCGGGTCGGCGCACATCCGGGCAAACGCCGGCAAATCGCTGTCGCGCCATTGGCGCAGCACCAGGCGCGCGCTTTCCAACTCCAGTATCGGCTCCATCGTTCCCCTCCCTTGCCATGTGCGTGAGTGTACAGCGCTGTTAAGATCCTTCGCTGGTTCCTGTCAGAAATTGCCATGCCTTTGCCACTGATCTACCACGACGACTACAGCCCCGAGTTCCCGGCGGATCATCGCTTCCCCATGGACAAGTTCCGACTGCTGCGCGATCACCTGGTCGACAGCGGCCTGACCCAGGACAGCCAACTGCTGCGCCCCCAGTTGTGCCCGGCCGAAGTACTCGCCCTGGCCCATGACCCTGGCTATATCGAACGCTACATGAGCGGTGAGTTGTCCCGCGAAGACCAACGGCGCCTGGGCCTGCCCTGGAGCGAAGCCCTGGCCCGACGCACCGTGCGCGCGGTCGGCGGTTCGCTACTGGCGGCCGAACAGGCCCTGGAACACGGCCTGGCCTGCCACTTGGCAGGGGGCACCCACCACGCCCATTACGATTACCCGGCGGGCTTTTGTATCTTCAATGACCTGGCCGTGATCAGCCATTTCCTACTGGCCAGCGGCCGAGTCAACCGGGTACTGATCTTCGACTGCGACGTGCATCAGGGTGATGGCACCGCGCGCATCCTCCACGACACGCCGGATGCCATTACCGTGTCCCTGCACTGCGAAAAGAACTTCCCGGCGCGCAAGGCCACCAGCGACTGGGACATCCCCCTGCCCATGGGCATGGGCGACGCTGACTACCTCACGGTGGTGGACGATGCCCTCAACTACCTGCTGCCTTTGTATCAGCCCGACCTGGTGCTGTATGACGCGGGCGTGGATGTGCACAAGGACGACGCCCTCGGCTACCTCAAGCTGACAGACGCCGGCGTCGCCGCCCGTGACGAAAGCGTGATGCGCCATTGCCTGGGCCGCGACATCCCGGTGGTGGGCGTGATCGGTGGCGGCTACAGCAAGGACCGCCACGCCCTGGCCCGCCGCCACGGCATCCTGCACCACAGTGCCCAGCGGGTGTGGACGTCATCAGGTTGTCATTGAAACGTGGGCGTTACCCACAATGCCTGTGGAACGGCCTGTGGATAACTTGAGCGTAACCGCCTGTAAGCCAGGCGTCGCATAGCTTGTAGGAAGGTGTACGTTTTTTGATCAGGCAGTTTGGCGGTCCTCGGGTAGAATGCTCGCCCTACTTCGCCGAACCGCAGTCACCCCCATGCCCCAGATCCCAGCCCAGCCTTTTCACGTCACGATCATCGGCGGCGGCCCCGCCGGGCTGATGGCCGCCGAAGTCCTGAGCCAGGCCGGGGTTGGGGTGCAGCTGTATGACGGCATGCCATCGGTGGGGCGCAAGTTCCTGCTGGCAGGCGTGGGTGGCATGAACATCACCCACTCTGAAGCCTACCCGGCATTTCTCTCACGCTACGCTGAACGTGCGTCGGACATTGCCCCCTTGCTGCGCCAGTTCGGTGCCGAGGCGTTGTGCGAATGGATCCATGGCTTGGGCATTGAAACCTTTGTCGGCAGCTCTGGCCGGGTATTCCCTACCGATATGAAAGCCGCACCGCTGCTACGGGCCTGGCTCAAGCGCCTGCGCGACCAGGGGGTAGTTATCCACACCCGCCATCGCTGGCTGGGCTGGAGTGCCGACGGCGGCTTAATTATCCACAGCCCGGAGGGCGAAAAAACTGTCCACAGCGATGCCGTGCTACTGGCCCTCGGCGGCGGCAGCTGGTCGCGTCTGGGCTCGGACGGTGCCTGGCTCAAGTTGCTGGAAGACCAAGGCGTGCCCTACGCCCCGCTGCAGCCGAGTAATTGCGGCTTCGAGGTGTCAGCCTGGAGCGAATTGATGGTGAGCAAATTCGCCGGCGCGCCGTTGAAAAACGTCGCCATTGGCCTTGCGGATGACAAGCCTCGGTTGGGTGAATGCGTGATCACCGCCACGGGTATCGAAGGCAGTTTGATCTACGCCCTGTCGGCACCGATTCGCGAAGGGATCAACCGCGAAGGCTCAGCCACCGTGCATATCGACCTGCTGCCGGGCAAGCCGCTGGATAAGGTGCAGGCGGCACTGGCCAAGCCTCGCGGCTCACGTTCGATGAGCAAGCATTTGCACAGCCAGTTGGGCCTGGATGGGGTAAAGGCCGCGCTGTTGCGCGAGTTGGCGCCCGCCGAACACTTCAACGACCCGCAGCAATTGGCCGTCGATATCAAGGCTCTGCCGTTGACCCTGGTGAAAACCCGGCCAATGGACGAAGCCATCAGCACCGCAGGCGGCGTGCCGTTTGAAGCTTTGGATGAGCGTTTGATGCTCAAGCAATTGCCGGGGGTGTTTTGTGCCGGCGAGATGCTGGACTGGGAGGCGCCGACGGGCGGGTATCTGCTGACGGGGTGTTTTGCCAGCGGGCGGGCGGCGGGGCGGGGCATGCTGGAGTGGCTCCAGCGCCGATAGTTGCGGTGAGTTCCAGTCCGCCATCGCAGGCAAGCCAACTCCCACATTTGAACGTATTCACAGATCAAAATGTAGGAGCTGGCTTGCCTGCGATGAGGCCCTGACAGGCGCCAAAGAAGTTACTTCTTCTTACGCGGCCCGGTATTAAACACAGGCACCTTGCGCACCGGCTTGATCGATGGCTCTGCCGCAACGTCACCGCTCTCCACCCACTTGCCCAGGTTGCGCTTGCCGCCACCACCGGAGGTCTTGGGCTTCTTCGGTTTTTTCGGCTTCTTCACCACCTGGCCGCTGGCGTCGGTGTCCGGCACTCGGTGTTCCGGTTCGAAGTCCTGCTCCATTTTGCGGGTCAGGGTCTGGCGGGTCAGCATCTCGATGGCCGAGAGCATGTTCACTTCATCGGCACATACCAGGGAAATCGCCTCGCCGGTGTTGCCGGCCCGGCCAGTGCGGCCGATACGGTGGATGTAATCCTCGGCAACGATCGGCAGGTCAAAGTTGACCACCATCGGCAAATCTTCGATATCCAGGCCACGGGCTGCCACATCGGTGGCCACCAGGATCTGCACATCGCTGGCCTTGAAGCGATCCAGCGCACGTTGGCGCGTGGCTTGTGGCTTGTCGCCGTGAATGCCGTCGGCATTGATCCCCAAGCCTTGTAGCTTATCTACCAGCGCATCCACGCCATTGCGGGTCTTGGCAAACACCAGCACCTGTTTCCATTTGCCTTTGCGCATCAGGTGCACAAACAACTCGGCCTTGCGCTTCTTGTCCACCGGCACCACCCACTGCTTGACAGTGTTGGCGGCGACGTTGCGCGGGCTGACCTCGATGCTCAACGGGTCATTGAGCATCTGCCCGGCCAGCAGGCGGATATCATCGGAAAAGGTCGCGGAAAACAGCAGGGTCTGACGCTTTTTCGGCAGCATGCGGTAAATATTTGCCAGCTCTTCGGAGAAGCCCAGGTCGAGCATGCGGTCGGCTTCATCCAGCACCAGGGTTTGCAGCTGATTGAGTTTCAGCGCGTTCTGGCGGAACAGGTCGATCAGCCGGCCAGGGGTGGCCACCAGCACGTCGACACCCTTGCGCAGCTTCATCATCTGCGGGTTGATGCTGACACCGCCATACACCGCGTAAGTGGTCAGGGGCAGGTGTTCAGCGTACTGGGCAACACTGGCGTGAACCTGCTCGGCCAGCTCGCGGGTTGGGCACAGGATCAGCGCGCGCACCGAGTTGGCGGTGACTTTTGGCCCTTCCAGGGTCAGCAGTTGCAGGAGCGGCACGGCGAAACCGGCGGTCTTGCCGGTGCCGGTCTGGGCCGCAGCCATCAGGTCGCGACCGGCCAGCACCGCCGGAATGGCTTGCGCCTGCACCGGCGTCGGGGTCTGGTAGCCAAGCGCCTCGAGGGCGCGCAGCAAGGGTTCGATCAGGCCAAGTGTGGCGAAAGTCATGTGTTTACCGTAGGAAAAATTCAGCGCAAGGGCGTAATGCGCGGCAGTTTACCTTATTTCCGGCTTCGGCTTGCGCCACTGGGGTAGGCTGATCAGCAACACGGCGCTGATAATCACCAGCATCGCCAGGGTTTCTTCCAGGCCGATGGTCTCGCCCACGAACACAATCCCCAGCAACACCGCCACTGCCGGGTTGACGTAGGCATAGCTGGTGGCCGCTGCCGGACGCACGTGCTTGAGCAAGTACATATAAGCGTTGAAGGCGATGATCGAGCCAAATACGGTCAGGTAAGCCAGGGCCAGCCAGCCTTCCACCGGGGGCATCGCGTCAAGGTGCTCACCCTTGAGCGCGCTGCCGATCAACAGCACCACGCCCGCGATCAGCATTTCTGCGGCGCTGGCCATGGCGCCCTGCGGCAACGGCAAGTGCCGGCTCCATACCGAACCAAAAGCCCAGGAAGCGGCGGCGAACAACAGCAAACCAGCGCCCAGCGGGCTCGATTGCAGGTTGGAGCCCATATTGAGCATGGCGATGCCGATCATCCCCAGAATCACCCCGGCCCACTCCAGACGGGTATTACGCGCGCCCCAGAAATATCCACAGAGCAAGGTAAACAACGGCACCGTCGCCACCGCCAGCGCGGCGACACCGGAGGTCACGCCGGTGTGTTCAGCCACACTCACCGCGCCGTTACCGAAGGTCAGCAGCAAGATGCCGATCATGCCCGCGGCTTTCCACTGCGCCCAGGTCGGCGCCGGCACCCCGCGCCAGCGCAAGTAGCCATACATCAGCGCCCCCGCCGTACAAAAACGAATCCCCGCCAGCATCAGCGGCGGCCAGTACTCCACGCCAATGCGGATCACCAGGTAGGTGGAACCCCAGATCACGTACAACGCAAAAAAAGCGGCGATCAACGGTAAGGGAAAACGACGTGGGCCAGGCATGGGCAGCTCTGCGGCAGGACAAGGGATCGCTATTTTAGGAATCCACGCCCGTAAACATAAGTTACAAAACCTGTTTAAAGCGCCCATACACTTTTCAAATCATGGTTATCAGGGCTATAAGCCTTGTATTCGAAAGCCCCCTATTGCCAGAGCCTTATCATGGACAAATACGACCGCATGCTCCTCAGCGCCCTGCTGGAGGATGGCCGCGCCACCTACGCGCAATTGGCCCGCACCGTAAACCTCTCCGCCCCCGCCGTGGCCGAGCGCGTGGCCAAGCTGGAAGCCAGCGGCGTGATCACCGGCTACCAGGCCAAAGTGGACCTGTCCAAGATCGGCTTGCCGATCCAGTGCACGATCGAACTGCGCTTGACCAACAACGGCAGCCAGAAGGTGTACGACGCACTGGCAGAAATCCCCGAGCTGACCGAATGCCACCGAGTCACCGGGGACCCATGCGTGATCATGCAGGCGGCGGTGGGCTCGATGCCGGAACTGGAAAACCTGATCAACCGGGTGGCGAAGTTCGGCTTCAGCAAGACCTCGATCATCTTGTCGAGCGCCATAGCGCGGCGGGTGCCGCTGGGGCATTTGGAGGGGAAGAATGGCGGCGCCTGAGCGGGCGCCATCGCGGGCAAGCCCGGCTCCCACAGCGTGGTCCTGGTTGTTCTCAGGATTGGGATCAGAACCCGCGATGTTTCTTCAGATGATCAGTGATCTTCGCCGCCGGTACTTTCTGCAAGCTGCACAGCAGATCATGGGACAGCTCGCGCAAGCCGTGGGTGCGGCGCAGTTCCTGGGCCAGGTGGGCGGTGAGGTTGGCCGCCATTTCCGCATCCGCCATCGCCCGGTGAGCCTTGCCGGTGTGGGGCAGTTGCGCGTAGGACGTCAGGGTGCCGAGTTTGTGGTTGGGCGCCGTGGGCATCAGCCGGCGGGCCAGGAGCAACGAGCAGGCGAATTTTTGCAGGCGGGTGCGGCGGATCAGGCCCAGCTCGAAGTCCCAGAACTTCTGGTCGAACGCGGCGTTGTGCGCCAACAGCGGTGTAGTGCCGACGAATTCATTGACCTCGTTCATCACCCGCTCGGCCGGCGGTGCACTGCGCAGCATGGCGTTGCTGATGCCGGTCAGTTGCTCGATAAACCCCGGCACGCGTACGCCGGCGTTCATCAGGCTTTGGTAGCGGTCCACGATCTGGCCCTGCTCCAGGATGACCACGGCGATTTCCGTGGCCCGGCAACTGCTGCTCGGCGAGATGCCGGTGGTTTCAAAGTCGATGACCGCTATCCGTTCCAAACCTGTTCCAACCCCATCTGAAAATCTATTTGAGCAACAACGCGCCTTCGATAGGCACGTAGCGGCTGGCCGCGCGAATCAACGAGTTGGCCGTCAGCCCCGGCACGCCGTAGGCCACGGCTTCGACGCCATGCTTGTGGATGATGCGATCGAGCAACATGTCGAAGTCGCCATCCCCCGAGGCCAGCACCACTTCGTCGACATGGGCGGCGGCGTCCATGATGTCGATGGTGATGCCCACGTCCCAGTCGCCCTTGGCCGAGCCGTCGCTGCGCTGGATGTACGGCTTGAGCTTCACGGTAAAGCCCAGGTTGCGCAGGATTTGCTGGAATTGCTGCTGCTTGCTGTCGCCACGGTCGATGGCATAGGCATACGCCTCGACGATCTGCCCGCGCTGGCTGATATCAGCCCACAGGGCGGCGTAGTTGAAGTGGCAGCCGTAGGCCTGGCGCACGGTGTAGTAGAGGTTCTGGACATCGGCGAACACTGCTATTTTTTTCACCGCATATCCTCATGGCACGGGGACGTGATGGCCCGCAAAGGCCGTCAGTATGCCAGTCAAGAGGAGGTTTCCGAGAAAAATCAGACCGGGGCGACCGCGCGCCCCGGTTCAGTGTGTGTCAGACGAAGGAGTCGTCGTCGCCAAGGAAGGAGGAATCGTCGGCATAACCACTGTCGGCGTAGGTGTCCGCGCTGTCATTGCCCCAGCCGCTGTTGTCACTGGCAGGCGCCGGCTCTTCGCGGATGATCTCTTCCACTACCTGCGGTTGCTGGTTGTGGCTGAACAGGCTGCTGATGCCTTGGGCCAGCATCACACCACCGGCCACGCCGGCTGCGGTTTTCAGGGCGCCGCCAAGAAAGCCACCACCTGCGGGGGCCGCCTGCTGGGGTTGCTGATAGTTCTGTTGCGGCGCAGGCGCGCTGTTGAAGCCCGGCCGGGTCGGCTCGCGCCAACCACCCGCGTTCGATGCCGGTGCGCTGGTCGCAGGTTGCGGCTCGCGTGAGCTGGCGCCAAAGATGCTCGACAGGAACCCACCACCGCTGGTGGCCGGCGGCGTTGTCCTGGCCCGTTGCAGTTCATCCTGCAATTGCTGGATCTGCTGCGCCTGCTGCTTGTTCTGCGCATCCAGGCTCTTGATCGCGGCTTCCTGCACCAGAATCGCCTGGGTCATGAAATACCCGGCGGCCGGTTGGCGAGTGATGTGCTCCTTGATCCGCGCTTCTGCCTGGGCGTCGCGGGGGGCTGAGTCCGTTTCGGCTTGCTGCAACCGTGAAAACAGTCCATCGATCAGGGTTTGCTCTTCGCTGTTCATGGCGACCTCGTTAGATTGCCGGTAAAAATCTGCGTCCCGCCCGCATTGGGCAAGGTACGCCACCAGTAATGGGGCTGGCCTGCGGCGTTTCAATGATCTTTACCCAAGGTTTACGTTTGTCGGTGATCGGTTAAAGTGTCCGCTGCTTTTTTGGCCTGTGATGACTTTGATGAATCCGTTGACCGTTCTGCGCGACTCTTTCTACTTTTTCCAGCGCAACCTGGGCGCCATCGTACAGTTGTGCCTGCCCTTGGTGATCCTGGAAGCCGTGCTGCAACAAGTGCTCGATCGCACCCTGGGCCCGCAGGCGTTTACCGGCTACAGCATGATCGTCGGCCTGCTGGTGTACCCGCTGTACACCGCCGCCCTGATCCTGTTCCTCGACGCCCGCAGCCGTGGCGAGTCGCCGCGCACCGCCGACGTGCTGGCCATGGCGCTGACCCTGTGGCCCCGCTATGCGCTGCTGACCGCCATGAGCACCCTGCTGATCCTGCTCGGGCTGTCGCTGTATTTCCTGCCGGGGCTGTGGCTGATGGTCACCCTGGCCTTCGCCGAATACCTGCTGGTACTGCGTGGTATGACGGCGCTGGCGGCGATGAAGGAAAGTTTTCGCCTGACCCGAGGGCATTTCCTGCGCATCCTGGTCTGCCTGTTGTGCGTGATGACCCCGCTGTGGCTGCTCAAGGGCGCCAGCGTCGCGGCCTGGCCCGACCCGCAGAACCCGTTGCTGGCGGTGCTGATCGACAGTGCCCACAGCTTCCTGCAGCTGTTTACCAGCGTGGTGCTGTTCCGCCTGTTCATGCTGATCGCCGGTGATGCCGACGCCCGCTAACATGGTCCTTGGGCTCCCGGCCACCGGTCGGGTATGCTCGGGGCCTGTTCAGCAGCGCCATAAGGCGAGCCGATGACCCGTTTACTGCGTACCACCCTGGTGGGCCTGCTGATCCTCGCAGGCTTGCTGACCGCCCTAGTCTACAGCCTGACCTGGCGCCCCGCCGAAAAAGAGACCTTGCCCGTAAGCTGTGTCGCCCCGCGTGCGCCGACGCTGCTGCCCGGCCAGGCGCTCAAGGTGATGACCTGGAACGTGCAATACCTGGCCGGCAAAAACTACGTGTTCTGGTACGACACCCCCGACGGCAGCGGCCCGGACGAGCGCCCCACTATCGAAGACATGGCCTCCAGCCTGGACGAAGTGGCGCGGGTGATCCGCGACGAACAGCCAGACGTGCTGTTGCTGCAGGAACTGGACGAAGGCGCCAAGCCATCCCATTACCAGGATCAACTGGCGCTGCTCCAGGAGCGCCTGGTGGACCTCTATCCGTGCAGCGTCCAGGCCTTCGACTGGAAAGCCGACTTTGTGCCCGACTGGCATATCTTCGGCAGTGTTGGCCGCAAGCTGGTGACCCTGAGCCGCTACCAGATCGAACATGCCGAGCGCCTGCAACTGCCGGTGGCCCCGGCCAACCTGATCAGCCGTCAGTTCCAGCCCAAGCCTGCGTTGCTGCTCAGCTACCTGCCGTTGAGCGACGGCGGCCAACTGGCGGTGCTCAACACTCGCCTGGACAACGCCGCACCCGGCCACAGCGCAGTGCGCGAGCAGGTGCAGGCGACCATCAAGCTGCTGGATAAATTCGAAAGCCGGGGCACGCCGTGGCTGATTGGCGGGGATTTCAACCTGCTGCCGCTGGGGCAATTCCTACGCCTGGACGCCGGCAGACGCGGGCAGTATTCGCCGGACAGTGAACTGCATCTGCTGTGGGACAAATATCCGATGGTCCCCAGCAACAGCCAATCCAGCGGGATTGACCGGGCGCAGTGGCTGACCCACTTCCCCAACGACCCGGGCCTCGATGGGCCGGATCGCACGGTGGATTATCTGTTCTATAGCCCTAGGCTGAAGAAGGTTGAAGCGCGGGTGAGGCAGGACGATACGTTGCGTATTTCCAATCACCTGCCGGTGATTGCGCGGTTCCTGCTGCCCGCTGCGCAATAGCCCACAGCACACAACCGGATGTGGAATAGGGTTTGCGTAGGAGCTGGCTTGCCTGCGATAGCGGTCTGTCAGCCAGAACCTGACCAACTGACCCACCGCTATCGCAGGCAAGCCAGCTTCTACATTTGGATATTAAGCATGATTATTTGCGCGGCTTGATCCGCGCAGTCGCCTCCGCCACCAGCGGGTCATCCGGCCAGTAATGCTTGGGGTACCGCCCTTTTAGATCCTTCTTCACCTCGGCGTAGGTACTGCGCCAGAAGTTCGCCAGATCCTGGGTCACCTGCACCGGCCGCCGCGCTGGCGACAGCAGGTGCAACTTCACCACCTGCCGCCCACCGGCAATGCGCGGAGTGTCGGCCAGGCCGAACAGCTCCTGCAGGCGCACCGCGAGAATCGGCGGCTGCTCACTGTAATCCAGGCGTACCGATGAGCCCGACGGCACTTTCAAATGCTGGGGCGCCAATTCGTCCAGGCGCTGGGGCAGCGGCCAGGGCAACAGGTTGTGCAGGAAGCTGGAGATGTCCAGGTTGGCGAAATGGCTCAAGCGCGAGACCTTGCCCAGGTACGGCATCAACCAGCGCTCCAGGCTGGCGAGCAAGGCGCTGTCACTGACGTCGGGCCATTCGCTGGGTTTGCCGGCGTCCAGTTGGCGCAACAACGTGACACGGGCCTGCCACTGGCGCAGTTCCGGGGTCCAGGGCAGCAGTTCCAGGCCTTTGCGTCGCACCAGGTTGACCAGCGCCTGACTGCGGGCGGACTCGTCCAGGCCAGTCAGTGGCTCGCGGCTGAGCACCAATTCACCGACCTTGCGCTGGCGCTCGGCACGCAATACACCTTCGCGTTCGTCCCAATCCAACTGATCGAAGCTGCGCACTTGCTCGGCCAATACCGAATCGAACAATGCCGGATCGAAGTCGGCGGCCAGGTAGATCCGCTCCTCACGCTGCCCCTGGCGGCTGCCCAGGTCGGCGATGACCAGCCACGGCTGTTTCATCAGGCTGTCGGCTTCGGCAAACAGCGCCGCGCGGCCATTGGCCAGGCGATACTCAGCGCCGCCGGCGCGGCGTTGCTGGGCCACCCGGTCCGGGTAGGCCAACGCCAGCAAGGCACCCAGCCAGCGCGGATGATCGGGATCGGCCACCGGTTGCTCGGCCTTGCCTCTGAGATAGCCGCGATATTGCCGCGCCAACTGCCTGGCCCGCTGCACACCACCTTGAGTGCCACGGGCCCGCTCCTCGCCGGACAGCAATGCCAGGCGACTGTGCAAATCCGCGCCCGCGCCGCGCAGGATGTCGCGCTCGCCCAGTAGCGCGGCGACATCACAGGCCATATTCGCCAACCCCAGGTCCTGACCGCGCAACAACAAATGCGCGATACGTGGGTGCGCCGGCAGGCTGGCCATTTTCTGCCCGTGGGTGGTCAAGCTCGCGTCCTTCAACGCGCCCAGACGCTCAAGCAGATCCTGGGCCTGGGCATAGGCGGCGGTGGGCGGCACATCGAGCCACACCAGTTGCGTCGGCGTCACGCCCCAACGCGTCAGTTGCAGGGCCAGGCCGGCCAGGTCCGCCGAGAGGATCTCTGCGCTGCCATAGGCCGCCAGCCCTTCATGCTGGTCCTCGGACCACAGGCGGTAACATACGCCAGGCTCCAATCGCCCGGCCCGGCCGGCGCGCTGAGTGGCACTGGCACGGGAGATGCGCTGGGTGTCGAGGCGGGTCATGCCACTGCCTGGGTCGAAACGCGGGACCCGTGCCAACCCGGCGTCTATCACCACCCGCACGCCATTGATGGTCAGGCTGGTCTCGGCAATGTTGGTGGCCAGCACCACTTTGCGTTTGCCCGCCGGCGCCGGGTCGATGGCTGCCCGCTGGGCTGTCAGGTCGAGTTCGCCGTGCAGCGGGCAGAGCAGCACGTCGCTGCGCTCACCGAGGGCGTCCGCCAACTGCTGATTGACCCGGCGAATCTCCGCCTGCCCTGGCAGGAACACCAGCACGCTGCCGGTTTCGTCGTGCAGGGCTTCAAGGATGGTCTGCACCAGCCGCGGCTCGATAAATTCACCGGGCTGGAATGGCCGGCCCCAGCGCATCTGCACCGGGTACATGCGCCCTTCACTGCGCAGGATCGGCGCGTCGCCCAGCAGACCCGACAGGCGTTCGCCTTCGAGGGTGGCAGACATCAGGAGGATTTTCAGCGGCTGCTCGTCACGAAACAGCTCGCGGCCGTTCAGGCTCAGGGCCAGCGCCAGGTCGGCGTCGAGGCTGCGTTCGTGGAATTCGTCGAAGATCAGCAGACCCACGCCGTCCAGCGCAGGATCATCCTGCAGGCGGCGGGTGAGGATGCCTTCGGTGACCACCTCGATCCGCGTGTTGGGGCCGACCTTGCTGTCCAGGCGGATGCGGTAGCCGACGGTTTCGCCGACCTTCTCCCCCAACTCACTGGCCAGGCGTTCGGCGGCGGCGCGAGCGGCGAGCCGACGCGGCTCAAGCATCAGGATGGTTTGCCCGGCCAGCCAGGTTTCCTGCAACAGCGCCAACGGTACCCGTGTGGTTTTACCGGCGCCGGGCGGTGCTTCAAGCACCGCTTCATGGCGCGTCGCCAAGGCTTCACGCAAGGCGGGTAAAACATCATCGATTGGCAACGAATTCATACTGGCTCCAAGGCATAACGGCGAGTATAACGGCGAACGGCTGGATATCGATGGTCTCTCAGGTGCTCAAATACGGCCACATGTGGGAGTTGGTTTGCCTGCGATAGCGCTGGGCCAGTAGCGGATTTGTTCATTGACCCACCGCTATCGCAGGCAAGCCGGCTCCCACATTTGAGCGATGGCACCAGGCAGATCTGCTTTATAGTCACACCCTACAAGTGTTCAGGAGAGTCCCATGCGTATTGCTTCCCGTGTCATCGGCGGTGTTCTGGCCGTCACCCTGCTGAGCCAACTGACGGCTTGCGGTTCGATTTTCTATCCTGATCGCCGTGGCCAGATCGACGGCAAGATCGACCCGGCAATTGCCGTGCTCGATGCGGTCGGCTTGCTGTTTTATGTGATCCCCGGCCTGATCGCCTTTGGCGTGGACTTCGCCACCGGCGCGATTTACTTCGAGCCCGGCAAAACCGCACAAGTGGCCCCCGAAAAACTGCAAGAAGCCATCGGCGCCGACGGCAAGGTGGATAACACCAAGCTGCAAACCATCATCGAGCACGAAACCGGCCGCAGCCTGCCGCTGGACGACCCGCGCCTGATCCAGTTCAAGGGCAGCGTGCAACAACTCGCCACCCTGGGCCTGCAACCTGCGGCATAAGGATTTGAGCGCCCCATGAGCACCAGCACCGAACACGCCCGGCTCTTGCGCCTGGCTACCCGCGCCTCGGTCGGCGTGGCCTGTGTCTTGATTGTCGGCAAAGCCATCGCCTGGTGGCTCAGTGGTTCGGTGAGCATGCTCGCCGGGTTGACCGACTCGCTGCTCGATGGCGTGACCTCGCTGGTCAACCTGCTGGCGGTGCACTACGCGCTGCGCCCAGCGGATGACGATCACCGTTATGGGCATGGCAAGGCGGAATCCCTGGCGGGCATGGCCCAGGCGCTGTTTATCGCCGGCAGTGCGGTGTTGATCGCCTTCCAGGCGTACCAGCGTTTGCAGCACCCGGAACCGGTGGGTGCGCCCTGGCTGAGTATTGCGGTGATTGTGCTGTCGCTGGCGCTGACCGTGGCGCTGCTGATCCTGCAACACCGGGTCATCCGCGAAACCGGCTCGAACGCGGTGCGCGCCGACTCGCTGCACTACCGTTCGGATCTGCTGCTCAATGGCAGCATTTTATTGGCGCTGGTGCTGGCCGCCTTCGGCTTGCATCAAGTCGATGCCTGGTTTGGCCTGGGGATCGCCGTCTACATCATCTGGAGCGCGATCCAGATCGCCCGGGAAAGCTTTGCGGTGCTGATGGATGAAGAGCTACCGGCCGAAGTCAGCCAGCACATGCTCGAACTGGCCCAGGGCGTGCCTGGCGTGCTGGGCGCCCACGATTTGCGCACGCGGATCTCCGGCAACCACTGGTTTGTGCAGTTGCACCTGGAGTTACCGGGAGAGTTGAGCCTGTCGGTGGCCCACGGCATCAGCGACCAGGCCGCCGATGCCATCCACCAGGCCTATCCACGGGCCGAAGTGCTGGTGCACGCCGACCCGCAGGAAGTGGTCACGGGGAACAAGGCCTAGTAGGTCACCTGATACCCGCGGCTGCTCAGGCAGTTGCCCTGGGCCTGGCGGTAGGTTTGCACCACCGCCGGCGCAGGCGCGTAGGTGACTGTCTGGGGATCGAAGCCACTCTGCTGCACCGCCCAGCGATAGCAATCGTAACCGTCCTGCTGCACCTGGGCGGGCGATTGGCCGTTGGCGGGATAGGCCACCACGTCATAGCCGTTGCCTTGGGGCGCCGGCTGCGGCGGCAGGCTGGCGACCGGCGGTTGCACCACCACGTACTGCTGGGTGCTGCTCTCGTAGCTGTAATAGGCGCCAGCGGCGAGGAAAAACAGCGCGCTGCCGACCCACACTTCCCGCGCATAGTCCGGCAGGTAATGCACACGAATCCCATAGGGAGGCGTGACCACGACGTAGCGCGGGCCCTGGGGCCGGTACCAATAGCCGCCCGAAAAGAAATAATCCTGGCCGCGATAGGGCACGCGGTAATTGCGGTCGGGGAAGCGATCCACGGTGTAGCCGGGCCGATACTGCGGGCCCGGGCCCCAGCCATTGCCGTGCCCGTCGGGGCGGCCTGGCCAGCGGTTGTCATTGGGGTGGCCGTCGTAGCCAGGACGCGAGCCGGGGCCGCCAGCTTGCCAATGCGGGTTGCCATCATTGCGCCGGGGAATGTCACGGTAGTTGCCCTGGCGCGGCTCCTGGGTCTGGCCGACAGAATCGGGCCGGGCCTGGATCGGCAGATTGCTTCCCGCCTGGGGTGCCGGGTGCGGGGCTTGATTGCCTTGCGGACGAGCCTGCCACTGGCCATTCTGGCCGCCGCGCTCGCCCTGCTGGTTTTGCGGGCGGGGCTGGTTGTGTTCCGGGCGCGGCTGGTTGTTCCCCGGCCCTCGCTCATGCTGCCCACCACCACCCTGCGGGCCTTGGCCCTGGCGGGGTGCATTGTCTCGTTCGTCGGCCATCACCTGAAAACCCATGGTGACCATCAACACACCTACACCTGCCAAGCGCCAGATGGGCTTCATGCTATTCCTCACTGCGGATTAGGGCCTATGCATGAGACTGGAAAAGCCGGGCCCGGTTCTGCAACAGGTTAACAGTCACCCGCACAATTTTCGCCGGCAAAAGAAAAGGGGCGACCCGTCGGTCGCCCCTTGAGAACTTCGTCCTGGCTCAACGCTTATGACGTTGGCTCACCTCACGCCGTCTTGTGGACAGTGTGCAGCCCGGGGGCCGGCGCAACCCGGTGGGGTTGGCGGGCCGCAGCCGGCCTGATTGGGCGGGCTGCAGTGGACTCTATGTCCGGGCAGTGATTCTGTTGGTAATCATAGGCGTGAGGCGCTGGTAGATGATTGCGAAGATTGCGTCAATAAACAGTGCTTGCGCAATTTTTAACCCTGGATAGATAATTCGCAGCAATAGTTACGACAAAGGCCAGCCCCATGAGCAAACTTGACCGATACGACCTGAGTATTTTGGCGGAATTACAGCGCGACGCGAGGATCTCCAACCAGGAGCTGGCCGAGCGGATTGGCCTGTCGCCGTCACCCTGCTCGCGCCGGGTCAAGCAATTGGAGGACGACGGCTACATCTCACGCCAGGTCGCCCTGCTCGACCGCAAGATGCTCGGCCTGAGCCTGACGGCCTACGTATTGATCGGCATGGACCGACACACACCCGAGCGTTTCGAGAACTTTGAAGCGGCGATCCGCACCTTGCCGCAGGTGCTGGAGTGCAGCCTGGTCACCGGGATGGATGCCGACTATCAGCTGAAGGTGGTGGTGCCGGACATGGATCACTATCAAAAACTGCTGCTGGGCCACCTGACCCGGATCGAAGGCGTGACCAGCGTGCGCTCCAGCTTTGTGCTGAACCAGGTGCTCAACAGCACCGAGTTGCCGTTGACTCACCTGCGCACCTGAAACTCACCACTAACCCCCTGTAGGAGCTGGCTTGCCTGCGATAGCGAAATTTCAGTCGCTGATATGCCAGCTGACAGTCCGCTATCGCAGGCAAGCCAGCTCCCACATTTTGAGCGCGCTCAGGCGGTGACACCTGGGTGCGACGCACCGACGCAGGTCAACTTTGAACCTACCCCCTTGCCTTATACTTCGCGCCTGCCTTTGTCGGAAACTGCCCAATGAATTCGATTGACCCCGTGCTGTTTGAAGAGTGGATGATGACCGGCCTGGTCACCCTCCTGATCATTTTCATGGGCTTTATCGTCTGGGACCTGGCGAAGAAGTCCAAGGCCGGGCGCTTTGGCTCGCTGATTCTGTTCTTCGTGCTGGGCCTGGGCGTGGCCGCGTTTATCATCAAGAGCGTGGTCATCGGCCTGATCGAGTCCGGGGCTTTATAAGCGCGCCGGCACTTCGCGGTACTGGCCTTGGCCCAGGCCTTCAATCGACCAGTCGCCGATTTTCACCCGCACCAGGCGCAACGTCGGCAAACCCACGGCGGCGGTCATGCGCCGCACCTGACGGTTGCGCCCCTCGCGGATCACCAGTTCCAACCAATAGGTCGGCAGGTTTTTACGAAAGCGTACCGGCGGGTTGCGTGGCCATAGCGCCGGCTCGTCCAGTCGACGGGCTTCAGCCGGCAAGGTCATGCCGTCATTCAACTCCACCCCCGCGCGCAAGCGTTGCAGATGCTCCTCGGTGGGCTCGCCCTCTACTTGCACCCAATAAGTTTTCGCCAGTTTGTGCTTGGGATCGGCAATCCGCGCCTGCAACTGGCCATCATTGGTCAGCAGCAACAGGCCTTCGCTGTCCCGATCCAGGCGCCCGGCCGGATAGATGCCCGGGATATCGATGAAGTCCTTGAGGGTCGCGCGCCCGCCTTCGTCACTGAACTGGGTCAGCACGTCGAAAGGTTTGTTGAACAGGATCAACTTCGGCTCGGCCGGCGGCGCCTTGGCGACACGGCGAGCAGCGACATGGGGAGGTTTCACGCCAGGACGGCGCGAGTCGGGACGGGGCGGACGGGACATGGCAACGGAATATCTAACGGTCAGGGCCGACCATGCTAGTGGCCTGACCGTTAAATAACCACCCCGCTACTTAGCGGAACGGCGGCTCGTCAAAGCTGCGCAGCTTGCGCGAATGCAACGAGTTAAGCTCGGTGCGCAACAAGTCCACCGCCTCGATGCCGATCTTCAGGTGCTGGCTCACGGCCCGCTCATAGAACGCGTTGGCCGAACCAGGCAACTTGATTTCACTGTGCAACGGCTTGTCCGACACACACAGCAACGTGCCGTAAGGCACCCGCAAACGGTAGCCTTGCGCGGCGATGGTGCCGCTTTCCATATCCACGGCCACCGCGCGGGACAGGTTGATCAGCGGCCGTTCCTGGGCCCAGCGCAGTTCCCAGTTGCGGTCGTCGTAGGTCAATACGGTGCCGGTGCGCAGGCGTTTTTTCAGCTCTTCGCCCCTCTCGCCAGTGACGTTGGCCGCCGCTTGTTGCAACGCCATCTGCACTTCGGCCAGGGCCGGGATCGGGATGTTCGGCGGCACCACGCGGTCGAGAATGCCATCACGCCGCATATAAGCGTGGGCCAGCACATAGTCGCCGATGGTCTGGGATTGGCGCAGGCCGCCACAGTGGCCAATCATCAACCAGCAATGGGGACGCAGCACCGCCAGGTGGTCGGTGATGTTCTTGGCATTGGACGGACCGACACCGATGTTGACCAGGGTCACGCCGTGGCCATCGCTGGCCTGCAAGTGGTAGGCCGGCATCTGATAACGGTGCCAGACCACGCCTGCGGCAATGGCAGACGCTTCGCCATGGTCCATGCCTTTTTCGATGATCACGTTGCCCGGCAGCACCATGCGGATAAAGCGTGGGTCGCTGCGCAACTGCTCCAGGCCATGGACGATGAACTGGTCGACATAGCGGTGGTAGTTGGTCAGCAGAATCCACGGCTGCACATGGCGCCAATCGCTGCCGGTGTAGTGCACCAGGCGGCGCAGGGAGAAATCCACGCGGGCCGCATCGAACAGCGCCAGGGGCAGTGGGTCGGTGTTTTCCCAGTCATACAGGCCATCGGCGATGCCATCGGTGGCGGCGGACAGGTCAGTGCTGGGGAATACCCGCGCCAGGGTCGCGGCGGTCACGCCGGAGCCAGCCAGTTCGTCACCCTGCTCCACCACGTATGGATAAGGGATGTTCTGCTGGCTGACGCCCACTTCCACCGTCACGGTGAAGTCGTGCATCAGCGGCACCAGTTGTTCCAGCAGGTATTTACGGAACGCCGCCGGATGGGTGACGGTGACGCTGTAGGTACCCGGCAACTGCACCTTGGCGTAAGCGCGAGTGGTCTGTGGGACTTCGCCGTGGCAGTGGTAGGTCAGGCGCAGTTCCGGGTAACGAAACAGCGCACGTTGTGCGGCGTCGGGCTCGACGCGATCCTTGAGGTATTGCTTGAGAGCCTGGTTGAGCGCGCCGGTGGCACGCTCATGCAGAGCCGCCAGCCGGTCCACGGCCTCTTCGGCGGTTTGAACGACAACAAAAGCTTCGGTCACGGTAGGCTTCCTGTTTTCTTACATGCAGGAGGTCATCTTGCCTGCATCGCCGCCAGACGCAAACTCTGAATTGGCACGCCCACTCAAGATCAATGCAATCTCTGTGGGAGCTGGCTTGCCTGCGATGGCGGCGGGTCAGCCAATACATAGGTAGCTGACCCAGCGCTATCGCAGGCAAGCCACAGCTCCCACATTTTTTACCGGGTTTATTCAGAGAGACGGGGTTGAGCGGGCGACGATGGCCTGCACATCCACACCCCGTGGCAAGGTGCCATATACCCGCCCCGACGACTCACCCAGGCGGCTGGCTATAAATCCATCGCTGACACTGGCATTGCCCGCCTCCAGCAACAGCTTGGCCTGCAACGCCACGGCAATGTCCTCGGTCAGCTGTCGCGCCCGGTACTGGATGTCCTGGGTGTCCATAAACGCCGATTTCAACTGCTCGATATGCCGAGCCAGGCGTTTATCACCATGCCCGTCGCCCAACTCGACAAACAATGTTTCCAGCACGCCCGGCTCTTTCGACAAGGCCCGCAGCACGTCCAGGCATTGCACGTTGCCAGAACCTTCCCACGTCGAATTGACCGGCGCCTCACGGTACAGGCGCGGCAGGATGCTGTCCTCGACATACCCGGCGCCGCCCATGCATTCGGCGGCTTCGTTGATCATCGCCGGGGCACGTTTGCAGATCCAATACTTGCCCACCGCCGTCACCAGCCGCGCGAACTTGGCCTCCTGCTCATCATCCAGATGATCCAACGCCCGCCCCATGCGCAGGCTCAAGGCCAGGGCCGCCTCGCTTTCCAGGGCCAGGTCGGCCAGCACGTTTTGCATCAACGGTTGCTCACTGAGCACCCGGCCACCGACCAACCGATGAGCGCAATGATGGCTGGCCTGGGTCAGCGCCTGGCGCATCAAGGAGCTGGAACCGACCATGCAATCGAACCGGGTCATGGCCACCATCTCGATAATGGTCGGCACACCACGGCCTTCTTCGCCGACCATCCACGCCAGGGCCCCGCGGAATTCGACTTCGCTGGAGGCGTTGGAGCAATTGCCGAGCTTGTTTTTCAGGCGCTGGATATAGAACTGATTGCGCGTGTCATCCGGACGCTGTCTTGGCAGTAGGAAGCAGGTCAGGCCCTTGTCAGTCTGGGCCAGGGTGAGGAAGGCATCGCACATCGGTGCCGAGCAGAACCACTTGTGGCCCACCAGCTCATAGGGCTGGCCAGGGCCGCCGGCGCCCACGGGATAGGCGCGGGTGGTGTTGGCGCGCACATCGGTGCCGCCCTGCTTCTCGGTCATGGCCATGCCGATGGTTGCGCCGGCCTTGTGGGCGATGCCGACATTGCGCGGGTCATATTCGGTGTTGAGGATTTTTGGCAGCCAGCTATCAGCCAGGTCTGGCTGCAGGCGCAGGGCCGGTACGCAGGCGAAGGTCATGGTCAGCGGGCAACCGGTGCCGGCTTCGGCCTGGCTGTGCAGGTAGGTCATGGCCGCACGGGCAACATGCGCGCCAGGCTGCGGATGGGCCCAGGGCAGCGACGGCAGGCCATGTTCAACGGCGGTGCGCATCAGCTCGTGATAGGCCGGATGAAACTCCACCAGGTCAATGCGGTGGCCATAGCGATCATGGCTGCTGAACACTGGTTTGTTCTGATTCGCCAGGAACCCCGCCTCCATCAGCGGCCCGCCTGCCAAGGCGCCGTAGGTATCGATACGCGCTTCGGCCCAGCCCGCCCCGAAACGCCGCGACCACTCTTGCAAGGGCAGGTCGAGGCGATACAGATTGGCGCCGTCCAGGGACGGCGGCTGGTTGGTAACGTCGTGGGTTTCGGCGAACTGGTGCAGATTCATGACGGGCCTCCTGATAAAAGGCCACGTTCATTGGGGCCTTGAATTCAGTTAAGCATCGTCACCCCCCTTAAAAAAGTGGCATATGCGCCTAACTGCCGGCGCTTTCACCCTCTAGCGGGCACAGCAGGCGCCGCTGCAAGACGGCCTGCAACAACTCGAAACGCACCGGCTTGAGTAACTGCTCCGTCAAGCCGATGCCATGACAATGCTGGCGCGCGCTGCCTTGCAGGGAGTCGCTCAAGGCGATCACCGGCAGCTCAGCGCAGCCTGGCAAGGCGCGGACCTGGCAGCACAGGGAAAAGCCGTCCTCGGGCACATCCAGCAGCACCGCATCAAACGCCCCTTCCTGCAGCATCGCCAGGGCTACGGGGCCGCTGTCGGCCACTTTTACCCGGTAGCCCAACTTGAGCAACATGCCGCGCAAGACCAATTGCGAGACGCTGTTGTCGTCCACCAGCAGTACCGTGCAGTCCTGTGGCGCGCGGTGCAGTTCCACGGCCCGGGACGGCTCCGGCGGCACCGCGATCACCGCCACCTCCAGCTGGAAACGGCTGCCTTTGCGCGGTTCGGAATGATGGGTCAGGCGCCCACCGAGCAACTCGATCAACTGCCGGCAGATTGCCAGGCCAATACCCAGGCCGCCGTATTCGCGGGTGGTCGAGCCATCCACCTGGAAGAAACGCTGATACAGGGTCGCCTCATCCAACTGCGCAAAGCCAATCCCGGAGTCAGTGACGATAAAGGTCAGATGCAAATGGCCATCAGCCCGGGGCACCCCCACCACACGTACGCGCACGGCGCCTTCGTGGGTGAACTTGAACGCGTTATCCAGCAGGCATTCCAGGCACTGCATCAGTTTGCCAGCATCGCCCTCCAGGCGATCCGGCAACTCGCCCGCCACATCAATGGAAAACTCCAGGCCCTTGCCCTGGGCATTACCCAGGAACTGCTGGCGCAAGGTATCGAGCACCCCGCGCAGGCTGAACACCTGCGGCTGCGCGCTAAGGCGGCCGGCCTGCAGCTCGGTGAGGGTGAGGATGCCGTTGACCATGCGCATCATGTCCCGCGCCGAGCCGGCGGCGGTTTGCTGGTACTGGGCGAGGTCGCCGGCCAGGGGCTCGGTCTGCATCAGTTCCAGTGAACCAATCACCCCGTTCATCGGCGTGCGCAGTTCATGGGTCAGGGTCGCGAGGAATTCGTCTTTCAACTGGTTGCTGTGGGCCAGTTGCTGGTTGAGCACTTCCAGTTTCTGGCTGGCATCAAACAGGATTTGCGCCTGCTGTTCGCGCATCGCGTTGATCCGGTCGGCCAGGGCCAGGGACAACAGGGCGACTTCGATGGCCGAGCCGATCTGGCTGGAGTACATGGTGAGAAACACATTGGGCAGGTAGCCCAACACCATCATCGTGTTGACCACCCCGCCGATCAGGAACGCCGACCAGGCGATGATGAAATACCGCGCCACGCGCTGGCCACAGCACCAGGCCCTGATCCCGGCGACAAAGATGGTCACGGTGAAAATCAGCGCCAGCGCGGTCGCCAGGCGCAGGGCCAGGGCATAGCTGGTCATCAGCGACAACACCATCACCACCGCCCCCGTGCCCACCAGCACCAGCAGCAGCCGGTCCACCCAGCGACTATAGAGGGCGGTGTGCAGGAAGCTGCGGGCAAACAGGCTGCCAAACAATGCCGACGCGCCGATCAGGAACGGTGTCGCCGCATTCGCCCACCAGGGGTTGTCCGGCCAGAAATACTCCACCGCCGCGCCATTCACCGAAAGCTGGTACATGCCGAACGAGGCGATATAGAGGATGTAATAGAGGTAGCTGGTATCGCGCACGCTGAGGTAGATGAACAGGTTGTATACCAGCATCCCCAGCAGCACACCGTAGATCAGGCCCAGCACATACAGGCGCAGCGGCTGGTCTTCCAGGTAGGCGGTGCTCGACCATAGGGTCAACGGGGCCTGGATCGAGCCTTCGCTTTGCAGGCGCAGATAGAGGGTCTTCTCCTCGCCCGCCTTGAAATCGACATTGAACAGGTAGTTGTTCTGGCGGATTTCCCGGCTGGCAAACGGCAATGCATCCCCGGTGCGCCCGGCCAGGCGGTAGCCACCGGCGCCATCGGGCACGTACAACTCAAGATGATCCAGGGGCGGATAGGCCAGTTCCAGCAGCCAGGTGCGCTGGGCGTGGGGATCCTTGGGCAGGTAATGCAGGTCGACCTTGAGCCAGAACGCCGAGCGTGAATAGCCGGCATTGAGGGTGTCTTTATCATGGCGGGTGTAGCGGTTGGCCAGTGCCGCGGAACGGGCATCGGCGATAGTGACGCTGCCACTGGGATCTTCGAGGACTTGCATGATCCGGCCGAGGGGAAGGCTGCGGGTGGTTTCATTGAACTCGACGGCGCCGGCCAGCATCGGCAGCCCGCACAAGAGAAACATCAGCAAATAGCGCATAGAGCCCCAGCGTGGCCTGTCCGGTTATGTCAAAAGCCCCCCATTCCTTTTGAGATGACGTACACCGGCGATACATTTAAGTTGTTTGGATCCACTCTAGCATAGCCGGTAAAGGCCAAAAGACACCATTGAAATAATTTTTTGAAAGGCTCTAGGACGGGGCTTTCAGCGTTCAATCGCCCACAAATGAATGATGGCTTATAGCCATTTTTGCGCATGCTCCGGCGTAAAATACAAGCACTGCCCGACAGCCACGCAAAAAGCGTTTGGTGGTAAGCTCGCGCACCATGAATATCTACAGCTCCCGCCCCGTTGTCCTCTGTCTCTCCGGCCATGATCCCAGTGGTGGCGCCGGCTTGCAGGCAGATATCGAAGCCCTGCTCGCCCAAGGCTGTCATGCGGCCCCAGCCGTGACCGCGCTGACCGTGCAGAACACCGTCAATGTCAGTGATTTTCGCGTGCTCGACCGCGAGTGGGTATTGGCCCAGGCCAACGCCGTGCTCGGCGACTCGCAAGTTGCGGCGGTCAAGCTGGGCATGCTCGGCTCCACCGTGATGGTCGATACCGTGGTCGAACTGCTCCAGCAGCAGCCGCACCTGCCGGTGGTTTGCGACCCGGTGCTGCGCGCCGGTGGCGGCGGCAGCCTGGGCAAGGATGAGGTCGGTTATGCGATGCGCGAGCGGCTGTTGCCGTTGTCGCTGATCGCCACGCCCAACCTGCCTGAAGCACGCATCCTCGCCGAACTGCCCGAAGGCACGGCAGACGAATGCGCCGAAAAGCTGCTGCCGTTTATCAAGCACCTGTTGATCACCGGCGGTCATGGCGACGAGCATGAGGTGCACAATCGCCTGTACAGCCGCGATGGCACGCGCCGCACCTTCACCTGCCAGCGTCTGCCCGGTAGCTATCATGGCTCCGGCTGCACCCTGGCAAGCGCCCTGGCCGGCCGCCTGGCCCAGGGCGAAGGCCTGGCCAGCGCCGTGGAGTCGGCACTCAACTACACCTGGCGCACCCTGCGGGACGCCGAACAATTGGGCCAGGGGCAATTTGTGCCGCGGCGCCTGCCACTGGATTTCTGTTCGTAACACCAAGGGGCCTGCTCGATGAAACTACGTGGCCTGTATGCCATTACCGACAGCCAACTATTGGCCGGTAAGTTCCTGTCCTACGTCGAGGCCGCGCTGGAAGGCGGCGTGACCTTGCTGCAATACCGCGACAAAAGCAGCGACGAGGCCCGTCGCCTGCGCGAAGCCGAGGCCCTGCGTGAACTGTGCGCGCGCTACAAGACCCAGTTGATCATCAATGACGATGCCGAACTGGCCGCGCGCCTTGGCGTCGGCGTCCACCTGGGCCAGACCGACGGCCCGCTGACCCCGGCCCGGGCGCTGCTCGGGCGCAATGCCATCATCGGTTCCACCTGCCACAGCCAGATCGAACTGGCCGAACAAGCCGCGCGCGAAGGCGCCAGCTATGTTGCCTTTGGCCGTTTCTTCAACTCCACGACCAAGCCCGGCGCGCCCGCGGCCACCGTTGAAATGCTCGCCCAGGCCCGCGCCCGCTTGCAGCTGCCGATCTGCGTGATCGGCGGCATCACCCTGGAAAACGCCGCGCCCCTGGTGGAGCACGGCGCCGATCTGCTGGCGGTGGTCCACGGCCTGTTCGGTGCCGACAGCACCCAGGAAGTGACGCGCCGCGCCCGCGCCTTCAACGAACTCCTCAAATCCTGAATTCAGAGAGCCTGCCCATGTCTCGTTCCGAAACGTTGTTTGCCAATGCCCAGAAACACATCCCCGGTGGTGTGAACTCCCCCGTGCGTGCGTTCAAGAGCGTCGGCGGCACGCCCCTGTTCTTCAAGCACGCCGAAGGCGCCTACGTCACCGACGAAGATGACAAGCGCTACGTGGACTACGTCGGTTCATGGGGCCCGATGATCCTCGGCCACAGCCATCCCGACGTGCTGGACGCGGTGCGCAAGCAGTTGGAGCATGGTTTGTCGTATGGCGCACCCACCGCCATGGAAACCGAGATGGCGGACCTGGTGTGTTCGATCGTGCCGTCGATGGAGATGGTGCGCATGGTCAGCTCCGGTACTGAAGCGACCATGAGCGCGATTCGCCTGGCCCGTGGGTTCACCGGCCGCGACAGCATCATCAAGTTCGAAGGCTGCTACCACGGCCACTCCGACAGCCTGCTGGTCAAGGCCGGTTCCGGCCTGCTGACCCAGGGTGTTCCGAGTTCGGCGGGCGTGCCAGCAGCGTTTGCCAAGCACACCCTGACCCTGCCGTTCAATGACATCGGCGCCGTCGAGCAGATGCTCAGCGAAGTCGGCCAGGAGGTGGCGTGCATCATCGTCGAGCCGGTGGCCGGCAACATGAACTGCGTGCCACCGGCCCCGGGATTCCTCGAAGGTCTGCGTGAGCAGTGCGACAAGCACGGCGTGGTGTTGATCTTCGACGAAGTGATGACCGGTTTTCGCGTCGCCCTTGGCGGCGCCCAGGCTCACTACGGTGTAACGCCGGACCTGAGCACCTTCGGCAAAATCATCGGCGGCGGCATGCCGGTAGGCTGCTTCGGCGGCAAGCGCGAGATCATGCAGCACATCGCGCCACTGGGCCCGGTCTACCAGGCTGGCACCCTGTCCGGTAACCCGCTGGCCATGGCCGCCGGCCTGACCACCCTGCGCCTGATCAGCCGCCCGGGCTTCCATGCCGAACTGAGCGACTACACCACTCGCCTGTTGGACGGCCTGCAACAACGCGCCGATGCGGCGGGCATCCCGTTCGTCACCACCCAGGCCGGCGGCATGTTCGGCCTGTATTTCAGCGGCGCCGACGATATCGTCACCTTTGACGATGTGATGGGCAGCGATGCCAACCTGTTCAAGCACTTCTTCCACCTGATGCTCGAAGGCGGTGTGTACCTGGCACCGAGTGCCTTCGAGGCCGGTTTCACCTCCATCGCCCATGGCGAAGCCGAGCTGAAACTGACCCTGGATGCTGGCGAGCGTGCCTTCGCCGCTTTGAAGTAAGACAGCCACAACCTGACGCCGCCCCTGGTGGCGTCAGATTTGCTACCTTGCTTACAGAAATTTCCTCGTTTTTTCGAGAAATCACCTGCAATCCGGCAGATAACTTGCCCACGCAGCAGAAAAACGAGTAAAGACTTTGTAAGCAGAGGCCTGCTTATTTCATAATGCGCGCTTATTGGATCCCCACGTGGCTCCACGCGCCCCGTCAGAGGTAAGTCGATTCCCATGAAACGCACCGGCCGCACCCTGGTTCTGGGCTGCCTGTTGCTCCTTCAACCGCTGCTTGCACATGCACAAGCGGGCGGCAACTCGTTGTTGATCCCAGCGATGGGTCGTTGCACCCTCAATACTCAGCCCGACAGCCAGGCCGAGGCGCTGAACGCCTGCCAGGCCCTGGCCGATAGCGGGGATGCGCAGGCGCAATACGAGTTGGGCGAATTCTTCTACGACGACAAAAACCCTGCCCGCGACCTGAACAAAGCCCTGAGTTTCTTCGAGAAAGCCTCGTTGCAGGGCCACGCCCAGGCGCAGTTCAAGCTGGGCAGCATGTTCTTCCACGGCGAAGGCGTGCCGGCCAATAACGTGCAGGCGTATATCGTGCTGAAGATGGCGGCGGTCAACGGCGCCGAAGATGCCCTCGACACCGCTGACGAAGTGGCCGAGCACATGCAGCGTGATGAGCTGGAAGTGGCGACCCAAGTACTGGGGCAGATTTTCCGCAATTACTTGCAGGAATTGCAGAGTGCGGATGGGCGCTCGCCCTTTTCGCCGCTGCCTTGAGGTTGTCTAAACCCTTCTGACGTCATCGCAGGCAAGCCAGCTCCTACATTTGAATGTGTTCACAAATCAAAATGTGGGAGCTTGCTTGCCTGGGATGGGCGCGACGCGGTCTAAAAGCCTACTTCTCAGGCATCGGCATCGGAAACGGCATGACATTGCTCATGCCCCGCGCTTCGCTGATCTTCGGCGTACCCAAGCGTTCGACTTCATCGATACGCACAATCGAATGCATCGGCACAAAACTGCGCACCACGCCTTCGAACTGGGCCTTGAGCTTTTCCTCGCCCGGATCGACGACCAGTTGCGTGCGCTCGCCAAAGACGAACTCTTCCACTTCCAGGAAGCCCCACAGATCACTTTGATAGATCTGCTTGGCGTACATTTCGAACACCTGGCCCTGGTTAAGGAAAATCACCTTGTAGATTGGAGCTTCACGTTTGGTCATGGGGGGCGGGCAGCACATCGGCGGATATAAATGAGGGCGCGAACTATAGCATGGCACCTGATGCACAGTGCTAGGAACCAATGGGCATGCCCCCTATAATGCGCGGTTCTTTACCACCAGTTGACGATTCCCATGGCCAAGAAGCTTTACATCGAAACCCACGGTTGCCAGATGAACGAGTACGACAGCTCGCGCATGGTCGATCTGCTGGGTGAACATCAGGCCCTGGAAGTCACGGCTCGCGCCGAAGATGCCGACGTGATCCTGCTCAATACCTGCTCGATCCGCGAACGGGCCCAGGACCGTGTCTACTCGCAGCTGGGCCGCTGGCGCGAACTGAAACTGGCCAACCCGGACATGGTAATCGCCGTCGGCGGTTGCGTGGCCAGCCAGGAAGGCGCCGCCATTCGTGACCGCGCGCCCTACGTCGACGTGGTCTTCGGCCCGCAGACCCTGCACCGCCTGCCGGAAATGATCGACGCTGCGCGTATCACCAAGCTGCCGCAGGTGGACGTCTCGTTCCCGGAAATCGAAAAATTCGACCATTTGCCCGAGCCACGCATCGACGGCCCCAGCGCCTATGTGTCGGTGATGGAAGGTTGCAGCAAGTACTGCACCTTCTGCGTGGTGCCTTATACCCGTGGCGAAGAAGTCAGCCGGCCGTTCGACGATGTGCTTGCAGAAATCATCCACCTGGCCGAAAACGGCGTGCGTGAAGTGACCCTGCTGGGGCAGAACGTCAACGGCTACCGCGGCCAGACCCACGATGGGCGCCTGGCGGACCTGGCCGAGCTGATTCGCGTGGTTGCGGCGGTAGATGGCATCGAGCGGATTCGCTACACCACCTCGCACCCGCTGGAGTTCTCCGACAGCCTGATCCAGGCCCACGCCGAAGTGCCGGAGCTGGTCAAGCACCTGCACTTGCCGGTGCAATCGGGTTCGGACCGTATCCTTTCGGCGATGAAGCGCAACCACACGGCGCTGGAGTACAAGTCCAAGTTGCGCAAACTGCGCGCCGCCGTGCCGGGCATCTGCATCAGCTCGGACTTTATCGTTGGGTTCCCCGGCGAGACCGAGAAAGACTTCCAGCAGACCATGAAGCTGATTGAAGACGTCGGTTTCGACTTCTCCTACTCCTTCGTCTACAGCCAGCGCCCCGGCACTCCGGCTGCCGACCTGGTCGACGAAACCCCGGAGGAGCTGAAAAAGGAGCGCCTGAACGCGCTGCAGCATCGCCTCAACCAGCAAGGCTTCGAGATCAGCCGACAGATGGTCGGTTCGACCCAGCGTATCCTGGTCACCGATTACTCGAAGAAAGACCCGGGCGAGTTGCAGGGGCGCACCGAGAACAACCGGATCGTCAACTTCCGCTGTGATAACCCGACGCTGATCGGCCAGTTCGCCGACGTGCACATCGACGCGGCGCAACCGCACTCGCTGCGCGGCTCGTTGATCAACTGACGGAGCAGATCCGAAGGCAAATGCAGATCAAATGTGGGAGCTGGCTTGCCTGCGATAGCGATGTAACAGGCAGTATCTCTTTCGAACGGGGCGGCCCTATCGCAGGCAAGCCAGCTCCCACAGTGGATCTTCGTTGTTCCTGAGAGCCAAGCCCGTCCATTTAAGTGCTTTCGCACACCGGCAGCTGGCGTTATCCTCTATTTCACCTAAACAGCCAAAGGGCGGCTAAAAGCAACCTTGAACGCACCCATAGCAGAACCCCATCGTTTCCTCCTCGAGCCGTTTGAGGCTCGTCGTTTCGCCAATCTGTGCGGACAGTTCGACGAGCACCTGCGCCTGATCGAACAACGCCTGAGCATCGAGATCCGCAACCGCGGCAACCAGTTCGAGCTTATTGGTGAACCCCAGCACACCACGTCTGCAGAAAACCTGCTGCGTCGCCTCTACCGCGAGACCAAGGGTAGCGAGCTGTCGCCGGAAACGGTGCACCTGTACCTGCAGGAATCGGCCGTGGAAGACCTGGCCAACAACCCGGTGGCCGAAGCCAGCGTGGCGCTGCGTACCAAAAAAGGCATGATTCGCCCACGGGGCTTGAATCAGCAGAAGTACGTCAAGGAAATCCTCGGCAACGACATCAACTTCGGCATCGGCCCGGCCGGTACCGGCAAGACCTACCTGGCCGTGGCCTGTGCGGTAGACGCCCTGGAGCGCGAACAGGTGCGACGCATCCTGTTGGTGCGCCCGGCGGTGGAAGCGGGCGAGAAACTGGGCTTTCTGCCCGGCGACCTGGCCCAGAAGATCGACCCGTACCTGCGCCCGCTGTACGACGCACTGTATGAAATGCTCGGCTTCGAATACGTGGCCAAGCTGATCGAGCGCCAGGTGATCGAGATCGCCCCGCTGGCCTATATGCGCGGCCGCACGTTGAACAACAGCTTCATCATCCTCGACGAAAGCCAGAACACCACGGTCGAACAGATGAAGATGTTCCTGACGCGCATCGGTTTCGGCTCCACGGCCGTGATCACCGGCGATATCACCCAGGTCGACCTGCCCAAGGGCACCAAGTCGGGCCTGGGCCAAGTAATCGAGGTGCTCAAGGACGTGCCGGGGATCAGCTTTACCCACTTCATGCCCAAGGACGTGGTGCGTCACCCGTTGGTACAGCGCATTGTCGAGGCCTACGAGCGTTTCGAACACCGCGACGACGGCCTGTCGAAGGACAACCGCCGCGATGCTTGAGCTTGACCTGCAACTGGCCACCGAAGCGCCAGCCCCCAGCGAAGCGCAGTTCCGCCAATGGTGCGCACTGGCCCTGCGCCAGCGCAGCGCTGACTCGGAACTGACCATCCGTCTGGTGGACGAACCTGAAGGCCGCGAGCTGAATCACACCTGGCGCCAGAAAGACTACGCGACCAATGTGCTGTCGTTCCCCGCCGATGTACCGGACGAACTGCTGGATATCCCGCTGCTGGGTGACCTGGTGATCTGCGTCGCCGTGGTGGAGCGCGAAGCGCAAGAACAAGGCAAGGCCGTTGAGGCCCACTGGGCCCATTTGGTCATGCACGGCTGCTTGCATCTGTTGGGCTACGACCATATAGATGATGAAGAAGCCGAAGAAATGGAAGCACTGGAACGAACGTTGCTTGCAGAGCTGGGTCATCCTGACCCCTATGCAGACGACGAACACTAATCGACACTCAACTGAAACAATCAAGGATTTAGAGTAATCGCTATGAGCGAAGACCGATCGAGCAACGGGCAAAAGTCATGGCTGGGTAAACTGACCCAGGCTTTTGCCCACGAGCCGAAAAACCGCCAGGAGCTGCTGGAGCTGCTGCGCGAGGCCCATCAGAACAAGTTGCTGGACAGCGAAGCGCTGGCCATCGTCGAAGGCGCCATCCAGGTGGCTGACCTGCAAGTTAGGGACATCATGGTCCCGCGTTCGCAGATGATCAGCATCAAGGCGACCCAGACCCCACGGGAATTCCTCCCGGCCGTGATCGACTCGGCGCACTCGCGCTACCCGGTGATCGGCGAAAGCCATGACGACGTCATGGGTGTCCTGCTGGCCAAGGACCTGCTGCCGTTGATCCTCAAGGAGAACGGCGACAGCTTCAACATCAAGGACCTGCTGCGTCCTGCGACCTTCGTGCCTGAATCCAAGCGCCTGAATGTGCTGCTGCGCGAGTTTCGCGCCAACCACAATCACATGGCCATCGTCATTGACGAATACGGCGGCGTCGCGGGCCTGGTGACCATCGAAGACGTGTTGGAACAGATCGTCGGCGATATCGAAGACGAACACGACGTCGAAGAAGACAGCTACATCAAGCCCCTGCCCAGCGGTGATTTCCTGGTCAAGGCGCTGACGCCGATCGAGAACTTCAACGAGTTCTTCGACAGCGGATTCTCCGACGATGAATTCGACACCGTCGGCGGCCTGGTGATGAGTGCGTTTGGCCATCTGCCCAAGCGTAACGAAACCACCGAGATCGGCGCCTATCGCTTCCGCATCCTCAATGCCGATAGCCGTCGCATCCACCTGATCCGCCTGACACCTATTGCCCGCTAAGGACTGATATGCGCCGTCTCACCGCACCCGGCTGGCCCGGTAACCTGCTGGCCGTGGTGGCCGGTGCTATCACCACCCTGGCGCTGGCGCCGTTCGATATCTGGCCGCTGGCACTGGTGGCGGTCGGGGTGTTCTATGCCGGAATGCGCCAACTGACACCACGCCAGGCCTTCGGGCGTGGCTGGTGCTTCGGTTTTGGCCTGTTTGGCGCGGGCACCAGCTGGATTTATTACAGCATCCACCACTTTGGTGGCGCTTCGGTGTTGCTGGCCGGGCTGTTGATGCTCGCCTTTACCGCCGCGATCGCGCTGTTCTTTGCCCTGCCTGCCTGGCTCTGGGCCCGCTGGCTGCGCCGTAACGAAGCGCCGCTGGCCGATGCCCTGGCGTTTGCCGCGCTGTGGGTGGGCCAGGAAGCATTTCGCGGCTGGTTCCTCACCGGCTTTCCCTGGCTGTATTCCGGTTACAGCCAGCTCGACGGCCCGCTGGCCGGGCTCGCGCCGCTGGGCGGGGTGTGGCTGATTTCGTTTGCCCTGGCCTTGAGCGCGGCGCTGATCGTCAACCTGCCGCGTTTGCTGGCGGCCAGGCGCAACGCGTTCATCGCCACGGGCCTGGTGCTGCTGGTTGCGCCCTGGGCGATTAGCCTGGCGCTCAAGCACCACGCCTGGACCAGCCCTGCCGGTGAACCGCTGACCGTCGCGGCGATCCAGGGCAATGTCGAGCAGAGCATGAAGTGGGACCCGGCGCAGCTCAATGAGCAACTGGCGCTGTACCGCGACATGAGTTTTGCCTCCAAGCGCGTGGACCTGCTGATCTGGCCGGAAACCGCCGTGCCGGTGCTCAAGGAGTCCGTCGAGGGCTACCTGGCAATGATGGGCAAGTTCGCCGCCGACCGGGATGCCGCGATGATCACCGGCGTGCCGATCCGCCAGGAAGTACGCCACGAAAAGCGCTATTTCAATGGCATCACCGTGGTTGGCCAGGGTGATGGCACCTATTTGAAGCAGAAACTGGTGCCCTTTGGCGAGTACGTGCCGCTGCAGGATGTGCTGCGCGGCCTGATTGCGTTCTTCGACCTGCCGATGTCGGACTTTGCCCGCGGGCCTGAGGACCAGGCCATGCTGCAAGCCAAGGGTTATCAGATCGCGCCATATATCTGCTACGAAGTGGTCTACCCGGAGTTTGCCGCCGGCCTCGCCGCCCGCAGCGACTTGTTGCTGACCATCAGCAATGACACCTGGTTCGGCACCTCCATCGGCCCCTTGCAACACCTGCAAATGGCCCAGATGCGCGCCCTGGAAGCCGGCCGCTGGATGATTCGCGCGACCAACAACGGCGTGACCGGCCTGATCAACCCATTCGGGCAGATAACCGAGCAGATCCCGCAGTTCGAACGCGGCATCCTCTATGGGGAAGTGGTGCCGATGCACAACCTGACGCCATACCTGCAATGGCGTTCGTGGCCGCTGATCATCCTGTGCCTGGGGCTGTTTGGCTGGGCGCTGCTGGCCGGGCGCATGGCCAAGACCGTCTGACAGACACACAAGCCCCACATTTTGATTTGCGCCATCAACGATAGAACAGGCGGTAACCTACCTGCCCCACCGCCTCATTGATCAACTGCCCGCTCTGCCAGATCGACTTGAACTCCGGCATCCAGCCGCCCAGCGGCCGGGCATTGTCCACTCCCAGGAAGCCGACCGGCGCCGGCACCACGGTAAAGCCGGCCTTCTCGAAGCTCCACACTGAACGCGGCATATGCCAGGCCTGGGTCACGACTACCACGCGCTTGACGCCCTGGGGCAACAGGATCTCGGCGCTCATCTGCGCATTTTCCCAGGTAGTGCGGCTGCGCTCTTCCTTCCAGCGTACGGCCACACCAAAGTCTTGCTGCATCGACACCGCCATCAACTCTGCCTCGCTGGGCGGCGTGCCATAGTGCAGGCCGCCGGTGGTCAGCACCGGCAAGCCCGAGGCCTTGGCCAATCGCGCCGCGTAGCGCTGACGCTCCAGGCCCACGCCAGTCGGCTGATCAGCGCCCCAGGCCGGGTCACCGCGCTCGCGGCCCGAGCCCAGCACCACAATGGCATCGGCCCGTTGTGCCAGGCTGGCCCAGTCGTCCAGGGCCAATGGCGGCTCGGTTTCCAGGGCACGCGCGCCCCACTCCACCATCACCGGCAGGCTGATGAGCCACATCCCGCCAAACCCCAGGGCAAAGCACACGCCAGCCAAGCGTGGGCGGGTGCGGCGAAACCACCAGGCAAGGGCCAGCAGCAGCAAGAGAATGCCGGGCGGCAGCAATAATTGTTTGATGAAATAACGAATAGGCATCGAGCATCTCCAAAGATGCCCGAAGCCTAAGGTGTAACGGGGTTTAGCGACAATCTTTACCAGCGGCGGATAACGCTGAGCAGGTTACTTGAATCGTACAGACCGCAGCTTTTCCGGGCCGCGGCCGGCCGACAAGTCCTTGAGCCATACCACCTTGGACGATCGCACCGCCTCCCTGGCTGGCACAGGAGCCACCCATTGCGGAATTGGGCGCGCGTTCAAGTCCAGGTAGGCCTTGATCACTTCAAACTCTGCAGGGCTCAAGCCTCGCAGTTCCAGCTCATCGGGCCGTTCGTCACGCAATCGGCCCGCGGTTCTTGCTGCGTCCAGTGCTCGACCCAAGCGGTCGATCAGTCCTTCATACACTTCCGGTTTCGTTCTCATTCGCTGCGAATCAACCATCCCCTCACCTCATTAAAGATAAGTCTCACTCCCCAATAAACAGCGTAGCTGCGCTGACGCAACCAACCGCACGCCGCGACCAACGGCCTGCGCTGCGCAATCAGGGTTTCCCTCGATAGAGTGGGGTCATGTATGCTACGGCGCTTCCTGTAACTCCACTTCCCGCAGGGTTTGGGCACGGACGCGCCGCTTTTTGGTGTCGATCAACCCGGACAATGCACCGAAGAGGATTAGGCCACCCCTATTCAGTTCAAAAGTAGCCATGCACGAACAATATCAGCCCCGTGAAATAGAAAATGCCGCCCAAACTTTCTGGGATGAGCAAAAGTCCTTTGAAGTCAGTGAACAGCCAGGCAAGGAGACTTACTACTGCCTATCGATGTTCCCTTACCCCAGCGGCAAACTACACATGGGGCACGTGCGTAACTACACCATCGGCGACGTGATTTCCCGCTACCAGCGCATGCTCGGCAAAAACGTCCTGCAACCTATGGGTTGGGACGCCTTCGGCATGCCTGCGGAAAACGCCGCGATGAAAAACAACGTAGCGCCCGCCAAGTGGACCTACGAAAACATCGCCTACATGAAGACCCAGCTGCGCAGCCTGGGCCTGGCCGTGGACTGGTCGCGCGAAGTGACCACCTGCAAGCCGGACTACTACCGCTGGGAACAATGGCTGTTCACTCGCCTGTTCGAAAAAGGCGTGATCTACAAAAAAAGCGGCACCGTGAACTGGGATCCGGTCGATCAGACCGTCTTGGCCAACGAGCAGGTGATCGACGGTCGCGGCTGGCGTTCCGGCGCGCTGATCGAGAAGCGCGAAATCCCGATGTACTACTTCAAGATCACCGCCTATGCCGATGAGCTCTTGTCGAGCCTCGACGACCTGCCGGGCTGGCCTGAACAGGTCAAGACCATGCAGCGCAACTGGATCGGCAAGTCCAAGGGCATGGAAGTGCAGTTCCCGTACAACGTGGATTCCATAGGCGTTGCTGGCGCACTGAAAGTCTTCACCACCCGTCCCGACACCCTGATGGGCGCGACCTACGTCGCCGTGGCCGCCGAACACCCGCTGGCCACCCTGGCCGCAAAAAACAACCCTGAGTTGCAGGCCTTTATCGCCGAATGCAAAGGCGGCAGCGTGGCCGAAGCCGACGTCGCCACCCAGGAGAAAAAGGGCCTGCCGACCTCGCTGTTTGTCGAGCACCCGCTGACCGGCGAAAAACTGCCGGTATGGGTCGCCAACTATGTGCTGATGCACTACGGCGATGGCGCAGTAATGGCAGTGCCCGCCCACGACGAGCGCGATTTCGAATTCGCCACCAAGTACAACCTGCCGATCAAGTCCGTGGTGCGCACCAGCTCCGGTGAAACCAACCCGGCCCCGTGGCAGGACGCTTATAACGAACACGGCACCCTGATCAACTCCGGCGAGTTCGACGGCCTGGACTTCGCAGGCGCCTTCGACGCCATGGAAGTCGCCCTGATCAAGAAAAACCTCGGTGCCTCGCGCACCCAGTTCCGCCTGCGCGACTGGGGCATCAGCCGCCAGCGCTACTGGGGCTGCCCGATCCCGATCATCCACTGCGAAAGCTGTGGCGACGTACCGGTACCGGAAGACCAATTGCCGGTGGTACTGCCTGAAGACGTGGTGCCGGACGGCGCCGGTTCGCCATTGGCGCGCATGCCCGAGTTCTACGAGTGCAGTTGCCCGAAATGCGGCCAGCCTGCCAAGCGTGAAACCGACACCATGGACACCTTCGTCGAGTCCTCGTGGTACTACGCCCGCTACGCCTCGCCGCACTATGAAGGCGGCCTGGTGGAAAAATCCGCGGCCGACCACTGGTTGCCGGTGGACCAGTATATTGGTGGCATCGAACACGCGATCCTGCACCTGCTGTACGCACGCTTCTTCCACAAGCTGATGCGTGACGAAGGCCTGGTCAGCTCCGACGAGCCGTTCAAGAACCTGCTGACCCAGGGCATGGTGATCGCCGAGACTTACTATCGCCGCGAAGCCAATGGCGCCTACACCTGGTTCAACCCGGCGGACGTGGAGCTTGAGCGTGACAGCAAGGCCAAGGTGATCAGTGCCAAGTTGAAATCCGACGGCCTGCCGGTGGAAATCGGCGGCACCGAGAAGATGGCCAAGTCGAAGAACAACGGCGTCGACCCACAGTCGATGATCGACCAGTTCGGCGCCGACACCTGCCGCCTGTTCATGATGTTCGCCTCGCCGCCTGACATGAGCGCCGAATGGTCGGACTCCGGTGTCGAAGGTTCGCACCGCTTCCTCAAGCGCGTCTGGCGCCTGGCGCATGCCCATATCAGCCAGGGCTTGCCGGGCAAGCTGGACGTGGCGTCGTTGAGCGACGAGCAAAAGCTCATTCGCCGCAGCACCCACCTGGCCATCAAGCAAGCCAGCCAGGACGTGGGCCAGCATCACAAATTCAACACCGCCATCGCCCAGGTCATGACGCTGATGAACGTGCTGGAAAAAGCGCCACAGGCTACCGAACAAGACCGCGCACTGGTGCAGGAAGGCCTGGAAGCAGTCGTCCTGCTGCTGGCGCCGATCACCCCGCACATCAGCCACGACCTGTGGAGCCAGTTGGGCCACAGCGGCGCGGTGATCGATGCTGCATGGCCGGTCGCGGATGACAGCGCCCTGGTCCAGGACACGCTGCAACTGGTGATTCAGGTCAACGGCAAGCTGCGCGGCCAGATCGACATGCCTGCCAGCGCCAGCCGCGAAGAAGTCGAAGCCGCCGCGCGTAGCAACGAGAACGTGCTGCGCTTCACCGAAGGCCTGACGATCCGCAAAGTGATCGTGGTGCCCGGCAAACTGGTCAATATCGTCGCTAGCTAATCGGATCGGGCGCCAGGGAAAGAGCCCCGGCGCCGAACAAAACCTCCAGGGCCTCGATAAGGCCCACATGGTTTCAAGGGGAGCAACAAAATGATCAAACGCAACCTGCTGGTTATGGGCCTTGCCGTACTGCTGAGCGCTTGCGGCTTCCAGCTGCGCGGCACTGGCACCACGGAACTGGCGATCAAGGAACTGGATGTCAGCGCGCGCAACGCCTATGGCGAAACCGTGACCCAGCTGCGCCAAACCCTGGAAAACAGCGGCGTCAAAGTCTATAACGGTGCCGCTTACAAGCTGGTACTGATCGACGAGAAAGAGACCCAGCGTAACCTCAGCTACGCCAGTGCCGGCCGGTCTTCGGACATCGAGTTGAGCAGCGTGCTCATGTTCCAGATCCAGGGCCACGACCAGTTGCCGCTGATCAGCGACAAGCTGCAAGTGCAGAAAGTCGTGACGCATGACGGCAACAACCTGGTGGGCTCCGACACGGAGGTCAATCAGGTGCGCAATGAAATGCGCCGTGACCTGGTCCAGCGTATGGTCCTGCGCCTGCAAATGATCAGCCCGGCCCAGCTCGACGCTCTGCAACAGACTGCCGACGCCAAGGCCAAGGCAGATGCCGAGGCGCTGAAAGCCGCGCAGGACTACGAAAACAGCATTCCCAAGCAATCGCCTGTTGAAGTCCCTGCCGAGTAAACCAGGCGGGGCGCGTCATGCGCCCCGTCCATCCAGCCTATGAAACTCGCCCCCGCCCAACTCGCCAAACACCTGCAAGGCAACCTCGCGCCTGTGTACATCGTCAGTGGCGATGATCCGCTGTTGTGCCAGGAAGCTGCCGACACCATCCGCCAGGCTGCGCGCCAGCAAGGCTTTGATGAGCGCCAGGTGTTCAGCGCCGATGCCAGCTTCGACTGGGGCACCCTGCTCCAGGCCGGGGCGAGCATGTCGCTGTTTGCCGAAAAACGCCTGCTGGAGCTGCGTCTGCCCTCGGGCAAGCCCGGCGACAAAGGCGCGGCGGCCCTGATGGAATATTGCGCCCGCCCCGCCGAGGACACGCTGTTGCTGATCAGCCTGCCCAAGCTCGATGGCAGTGCGCAGAAGACCAAATGGGGTAAGGCCCTGGTGGAAGGGGCGCAAACCCAGTTCATCCAGATCTGGCCAGTCGACAGCAATCAGTTGCCACAATGGATTCGCCAACGCCTGTCCCAAGCCGGGTTGTCTGCCAGCCAGGACGCGGTCGAGTTGATCGCCGCCCGGGTTGAAGGCAACTTGCTGGCCGCCGCCCAGGAAATCGAAAAGCTCAAGCTGATGGCCGAAGGTGGCCAGATCACCGTCGAGACAGTGCAAGGCGCGGTGGCCGACAGCGCGCGTTTTGACGTGTTCGGGCTGGTGGATGCGATCCTCAATGGCGACGCGGCCCATGCCTTGCGCATGCTCGAAGGGCTGCGCGGTGAAGGGGTCGAGCCGCCGGTGATTCTCTGGGCCCTGGCGCGGGAGTTGCGCTTGCTGGCCAATATCGCCCTGCAATACAGCCAGGGTACGCCGCTGGACAAGGCTTTCAGCCAAGCCCGCCCGCCGGTATGGGACAAGCGCAAGCCCCTGATGAGCAAGGCCCTGCAACGGCACTCGGCGCAACGCTGGGCGCAACTGTTGCTCGAAGCCCAGCGCATCGATGCGCAGATCAAGGGCCAGGCGGCTGGGTCACCGTGGATGAGCTTGAGCCGTTTGTCGCTGCTGATGTCCGGCCAGCGCCTGGCACTGCCAGCCGAATAGCACGCTCGCCCAAACACCACAAATCCAATGTAGGAGCTGGCTTGCCAGCGATGGCATCACCACGGTGTGACTGACATACCGAGGTGCTTGCATCGCTGGCAAGCCAGCTCCTACAGGTTTGATCGTCGCCGTATTCAGGTCTTTGATATTTCCTACATCGCGCCGGGCTGGACAGCAGCCAAACTTCGGCAGATGATTCGCACCGCATCCCCCACCCCATCGGAGAGTCCCGATTATGAGCAAAAAGCCATCCAAGCATGGCCCCAACAAGGCCAAATCCATCATCGCCCAGCCGTTGTTCCGCAGTCGCCAGGAACCCGCCGGCAAAGGCAAAGGCAGCTACCGCCGCGAAGCCTTCCAGTCTAATAGCTGGGAGGCTTCTTACTTTCTGGCTGCCTGAAGGCAAGCGCCCCTCTGGCATGATAAGGTCTGCACCTGATTCGTATTTCCTGGACCTGTGCATGCCCTCTAGTCTTTCCCGTCGTTGGCACCTTCGCCAATTGATTGCTGCCTCCAGCCTGATCCTGTTAGTCGCCTGCGCCGAAAAACCCACCGCCGCCGACGCTCAGCCCCTGCCCACGCTCCAGACCGCACCGGTTGCCGCACCCGCCGTAGTTGCGCCCCTGGCCGTGAGCAATCTCGATATCCAGCCGACCCAGACCTTTGCCCAATGGCAGGCAGGTTTTCGCGTCGAAGCGCTGAAAGCCGGTATCACCCCTGCAGTATTCGACACGGCCTTCGCCAACGTCACCCCTGACATGGCGGTCATCCGTGCCGACCGCAGCCAACCGGAGTTTTCCCGCCCGGTATGGGAATACCTCAACGGCGCCCTGTCGCCGCTGCGTGTGCGCAACGGCCAGGCCCTGCTGGTCAAGCACGCCGATATCCTGCAAAGCATTGAGCAGCGCTACGGTGTCGATCGCCAGGTACTGGTCTCGGTGTGGGGCATGGAAAGCAACTTCGGTTCGTTCCAGGGCAATAACTCGGTGATCCGCTCCCTGGCGACCCTGGCCTACGAAGGCCGTCGCCCGGCATTCGCCCAGGCGCAGTTGCTGGCTGCGCTGCAAATCATCCAGCACGGTGATATCCCGGCCGAGCAAATGCGCGGTTCCTGGGCCGGTGCCATGGGCCAGACCCAATTCATACCGACCACCTACAACACCCACGCGGTGGACTTCGATGGCGACGGTCGCCGCGACATCTGGAACAGCTCGGCCGACGCCCTCGCCTCCACCGCGCACTACCTGCAAAGCTCGGGCTGGCAGAAAGGCCAACCGTGGGGCTTTGAGGTGCGGCAATTGCCGGCGAACTTCGACTATGCCCTGGCGGATGGTGCAGTGCGCAAGCCGGTCGGCGAGTGGATGAAACTCGGCCTGCAGGTGCCGGCCGGGGCCAGCGTGCCACCCAACGTAGAAACGCTATCGGCCGCCCTGCTGCTGCCGGCCGGCCATCGCGGCCCGGCGTTCCTGGTGCTGGACAACTTCCGCGCAATCCTCAAGTACAACAACTCGTCGTCCTACGCCCTGGCGGTCGGCCTGTTGTCCGAGCGCTTTGGCGGTGGCGGGGTGATTCGCGGGGATTGGCCAACGGACGAACTGCCGCTGACCCGCTCCCAGCGTATCGAATTGCAGACGGTGTTGAGTGCCAAGGGCTATGAGGCTGGCAACCCGGACGGGATTATCGGCGCCAATACGCGCAAGGCGATTCGGGCGGCGCAGCAGTCGTTGGGCTGGCCGGCGGATGGGTATCCGACAGTGAAGTTGTTGGAGTCGTTGCGTAGCCGATAAATCGGCGTAGGGCGACTGCCGCTCCCACATTTGGAATGCCATTCCCTGTGGGAGCCAGCTTGCTCGCGATAGCGTGCTGACAGGCGGCAAAACACTCAGAGCCGAGACACCACATCCTGCTCCAGCACCAACCGCTGCTCCCCCGCATCAAGGCGCACCAAGGCGCCCATCGGCAAGGTCAGATTGGGGTCGCAATGGCCGCTGCGCCAGCCGGACAGGACCGGAACACAGAATGGTTGGAAGGTCTGTTTCAACAGCCGCTCCAGCGCCACACTATCCACCCCCGCCACATCCCCCACCAGCACACCGCGCACCTGCGCCAGCTTGCCCGCCAGGCGCAAGTGCGTCAGCAGGCGGTCGACGCGGTAGATCGGCTCATTGACGTCCTCGATAAACAGAATGATGCCGTCGGCATCAAGCTCAAAGGGCGTGCCCATCACGGCCGCGATCATCGACAGGTTGCCCCCCAACAGGCGCCCACAGGCGATGCCAGGCTCAACGGTGGTCAACGGGTACGCCACTGGGTGCGCCAGCACACTGCCAGCGCCCAGCCGCCCACGCAGCAGGCTGAACAGTGATGATTCGGTGGGTTGTTGCTTGTCACCGAGCAGGTCGGCATTCAGCATCGGGCCGTGGAAAGTCACGAAGCCGGCGTAGCGACTGATCGCCAAGTGCAGCGCGGTGATATCGCTGTAGCCGACGAAGGGCTTGGGATTGGCCGCCAGCAGCGCGAAATCCACGCTGTCGAGCAAACGCGGGGTGCCGTAGCCGCCGCGCAGGCAGAAGATGGCGTCGATCTCGGGGTCGGCAAAGGCCGCATGCAGATCACGCAGGCGGACTTTATCGCTGCCGGCCAGGTAGCCATCGCGCTCATACACCCCCGAGAAGATCCGCAGCTCGTAGCCACGGGCGCGCATCCATTGCCCGGCCTTGTCAACATCCAGCGCGGCGGGGCCGGCGGGAGCGATGAGGCCGATCACGCCTTCGGCGCGCAGGGCGGGTACGGCGGTGGCAAGCGGGTCGGTCATCCTTGGTTCTCCCTATTCTGTACAGCGCAACGAACTGTGGGAGCGGGCTTGCCCACGATGCAGACGCCTCGGTGTATCAGTTGCACCGAGGCGATGCTATCGCGGGCAAGCCCGCTCCCACACAAGCCAGCTCCATACACACCCATCCAGACAGATGGGCGCCAAGGCTCAGGAAACCAGGCTAGCCTTGACCAGCTTGGCCTGCTCGTCGGCGTGGTACGACGAACGCACCAGCGGGCCCGACGCGACGTTCTTGAAGCCCATCTTGTAACCTTCTTCGGCAAACCAGGCAAAGGTGTCCGGGTGCACGAAACGCTGCACCGGCAAGTGGCTGCGCGACGGCTGCAGGTACTGACCGAGGGTCAGCATGTCGATGTCGTGTTCGCGCATGCGCTTCATGACTTCGATGACTTCTTCGTCGGTTTCGCCCAGGCCCAGCATCAGGCCGGACTTGGTGGGGATGTGCGGCATCATCTGCTTGAATTTCTGCAGCAGGGTCAGCGACCACTGGTAGTCCGAACCCGGGCGCGCGGCCTTGTACAGGCGTGGCACGGTTTCCAGGTTGTGGTTGAACACATCTGGCGGCTCGGCGGCGGTGATTTCCAGGGCGACGTCCATGCGGCCACGGTAGTCCGGGACCAGGGTCTCAAGCATCACATTCGGCGACAATTTGCGGATTTCACGGATGCAGTCGGCAAAGTGCTGGGCACCGCCGTCGCGCAGGTCATCGCGGTCAACCGAGGTGATCACCACGTACTTGAGTTTCAGGTCGGCAATGGCGATGGCCAGGCTTTCCGGCTCGTTGACGTCCAGTGGCTTGGGCCGGCCGTGGCCAACGTCGCAGAACGGGCAGCGACGGGTGCAGATGTCACCCATGATCATGAAGGTCGCGGTGCCGCCAGAGAAGCACTCGCCTAGGTTCGGGCAGGAGGCTTCTTCGCACACGCTGTGCAGTTTGTGTTTGCGCAGCAGCGCCTTGATACGGTCGACTTCCGGCGAGACCGGGATGCGCACGCGAATCCAGTCGGGCTTTTTCGGCAGTTCGGTGGTCGGAATGATCTTCACCGGGATGCGTGCAACCTTCTCGGCGCCGCGCAGCTTGACGCCGGCTTCCACCTTGGCACGCGGAGCCGGGGCCGGACGGTCGGTAATGTCCAGCGTCGGGATCATGGTTTGCACAACATCAGTAGTCATATCAGTCGATTCCGCCCGTCAGGGTCGTCTGCTCAGCATAGTCGAGGTGTTTGACGAGCTGCGCGCGCAGCCGGGCACTTACCTCGGCAAATTCTATGGGTGTTGCGTGATCGCTCAACTGGGTCATGGCCAAACCGGCGTAACCACAGGGATTGATCCGGAGAAACGGCGCCAGGTCCATGTCCACGTTCAGGGCCAGGCCATGAAAGGAACAGCCATGACGAATACGCAGGCCCAGGGAGGCGATTTTCGCGCCGTTGACATACACACCTGGAGCATCGGGCTTGGCCGCGGCAGTCACACCGTAACTGGCAAGCAGCTCGATCAGGCAGTTCTCCATGCGACTGACCAGCTCACGCACGCCATAACCCAGCTTGCGCACATCCAGCAGCAAGTAAGCCACCAGTTGTCCGGGCCCATGGTAAGTCACTTGACCACCCCGGTCGACCTGCACCACCGCAATATCACCCGGAAGTAGTAGATGCTCGGCCTTGCCAGCCTGGCCCTGGGTGAATACCGGCGGGTGCTCCACCAGCCAGATTTCGTCGGGAGCCGAGCTGCCGCGCTCATTGGTAAAGCGCTGCATGGCGTGCCAGACAGGCTCGTACGCCATCTGGCCGAGCTCGCGAAAGCCCAGGACCTGTGACATCACAACACCATATGTACGAAACCGGTGGCTCGCAGTTCGCTGTTGATGTCGTAAAGCTGGTCTTGACCGGTCGCAACGATGTGCAACTGGATCGTGGTGTACTTACCGTTGGTGCTCAAGCGCTCATCCACACGGTTGTCGTTGATCGTTGCGTGTTTACGCATGATCTCGAGGATCTTGTCTTTGTTGCCCACACCGGTATCGCTGATCACCTTGACGGGATAGTCCGTCACCGGGAATTCGATCTTTGGCGCCTTTACTTCTTTATCGGTCATGGCGTAACGGCCTCGTAAGCGGTAAGCCGTGGCGACGAGCAAAGCCCCGCGTCGGATCAACGCAGGGCTTTGCGGGTGCACACAATCAGTTGAACAAGCCGTAGAAGAATAGACGGATGCTATCCCACACGCGGCGGAAGATACCACCTTCCTCAACGGCGTCGAGTGCGATCAGATCGGCGCTGTGTACGACTTTGTCGTCCAGCTTCACTTCGACTTTACCGATCACATCGCCCTTGGCGATTGGCGCGGTCAGTTGTGGGTTCATGGTCATGCTGGCAGCCAGTTTCTTCAGCTGGCCTTTAGGCATGGTCAAGGTCAGGTCGTCAGCCAGGCCGGCCTTGACTTGACGCTCGGTGCCTTTCCACACAGGAGCCTGGGCCAGCTCAGCGCCCTTCTGGTAGAAGGTCTGGGTTTCGAAGAAGCGGAAACCGTAGGTCAGCAGCTTCTGGGTTTCAGCCGCACGGGCCTGCTCGCTGTTGGTGCCGAACACCACGGCGATCAAGCGTTGGCCATCACGCACAGCCGAGGACACCATGCAGTAGCCGGCCTCGTCGGTGTGGCCGGTTTTCAGGCCATCGACGGTCTTGTCGCGCCACAGCAACAGGTTGCGGTTAGGCTGCTTGATGTTGTTCCAGAAGAACTCTTTCTGGGAGTAGATGGCGTAGTGCACCGGGTCGACGCGAATGATCGCGCGGGCCAGGATCGCCATGTCATGGGCCGACGAGTAGTGGTCTGGGTTTGGCAGACCGGTCGGGTTCATGAAGTGGCTGTTGGTCATGCCCAGGTCAGTCACGGTTTTGTTCATCATGTCGGCGAATGCATCTTCGCTGCCGGCAATATGCTCGGCCAGGGCGACGCTGGCGTCGTTACCGGACTGGATGATGATGCCGTGCAGCAGGTCGCTGACAGTCACCTGGGAGCCGACCTTGATGAACATCCGCGAACCGCCGGTACGCCAGGCGTTTTCGCTGACGGTCACCGGATCGTTTTCACCGATCTGGCCGCGACGGATTTCCAGGGTCGCGATGTAGGCGGTCATCAGCTTGGTCAGGCTGGCCGGCGGCAGGCGCTGGTCACCGTTGTTTTCGACCAGCACGTTGCCGCTTGCGGCATCCATGAGCACGTAGGACTTGGCAGCCAGTTGCGGTGGCGCTGGCATCATTTCGACGGCCCAGGCAGCGGGCGCGATGATCAGCGGGACAAGCAGGCACAGGCGTTTGGCTAAGGTGGTGATGTTCATCCGTCTCTCGAAATTGCTTATGGAAACTTGCCCTCGCGGGCAAAACTATTCAGACAGCCCGTTGCCAGGCTGTCGCGTATTCAGTTGCCAGCTCAACCCTTGCCTTCGGGTTTTTATTATTCGACGAGCCTGCAACCAGGGCCCCGGCACGCAAACGCGCCAGCACCCCAGATCCGCTACTGCTTATTCGGCGCTGACCACGCTGGGCTGACCCAGGTTGGCCAGTCGCACGCTGTTCTGCACCTGGGCAATCTCGCCCGCCGAGCCGATGGGGCCCAGGCGTACCCGGTGCAGGGTCTGCTGGTTACGCACGATGGAGCTGATAAACACTGGCGCGCTGACCATCCCGCTGAGCTTGGACCTTAACAGTTCTGCCGCATCCGGGTTGGCGAAAGCGCCGACTTGCAGGTACTGCCCGCCCGCTGCATTGCCCGGCGCCGCCTGTGGCACCGCCACGACTGGCGCGGCGTGCTGCTGGGGCGGCGGCGTCCACTGCTCGACCTTGCCCGCCGAAGCGGTGATCTGCGGTTGTGCGCTTTGTGGTTCGTTGAGCATCAATGGCGCTGGCTTGCCGCGCTGGGCCCAGTACTGGGCCGGATCGATGCCTTCGACCTTGACCCGCGCCGTGCCGGATTCGGCATAGCCGAGTTTTTTCGCGGCAGCGTAGGACAAGTCGATGATTCGGTCGGAGTAGAACGGCCCACGGTCGTTGACCCGCAGGATTACCACGCGGTTGTTGTCCAGGTTGGTCACCCGTACGTAGGCCGGCAGCGGCAGGGTCTTGTGCGCCGCGCTCATGCCATACAGGTCATACACTTCGCCGTTGGCGGTGTTCTGGCCGTGGAACTTGGTGCCGTACCAGGATGCGGTGCCCGACTGCACGTAGTTCTTGGACTCTTGCAGCGGGAAGTAGGTCTTGCCCAGCACCGTGTAGGGGTTGGCTTTATAGTTGCCGGTATGCAGGGTCGGCGTGGCATCCGGGATGCGCGAGACATCGACGTCCCACCACGGCGCGCCGTCCTTGTGGGCCCGGTTGATATCCAGCCCCGGCTGCGCGCGGACTACCGGGCCACTGGCCTTCTGCGCCGGCGCGCGGCTGGTGGAGCAACTGACAACCAGCAAGGACAATGCGGCCAGCGCCACCAGCTTGAGCGGTTTATTGATCGGCGATACCCGCATTACTTGACGCCCCGTGCTTGAACCAGCATGTCTGACAGCTGATGCACGGCCATGGCGTACATCACACTGCGGTTATAACGCGTGATTGCGTAAAAATTCTTCAGGCCCATCCAGTACTCCGGGCCGTCTGCACCTTCCAGGCGGAAGGCAGTAACCGGCATATCATCGCGCAGCGCATCATGACTTGACCAGCCCAGCGCCCGCAACTCCCCGACGGTTTTCACCGGCTCGATCCCCTGGGTCAGGCCTTCATCGGCGCGATCGCCCGTGACATCGGCGCGGATCACCACCGGCTCGCCAGCCACCCAGCCATGACGCTTGAAGTAGCTGGCAACGCTGCCGATGGCATCATCGGGGTTGCTCCAGATGTTGATATGGCCATCACCGTCAAAATCCACGGCGTAGGCACGAAAGCTGCTAGGCATGAACTGCGGCAGGCCCATGGCCCCGGCGTAGGAGCCTTTGAGGGTCAGCGGGTCGACCTGCTCTTCACGGGCCAGCAGCAGGAACTCACGCAGTTCCTTGCGGAAGAATTCGGCGCGGGGCGGGTAATCGAAGCCCAGGGTCGACAAGGCGTCGATCACCCGGTAACTGCCGGTATTGCGCCCGTAAAAGGTTTCAACGCCGATGATCGAGACGATCACCTGGGCCGGCACGCCATATTCCTGCTCGGCACGGGCCAGCACGGCCTCGTGCTGCCGCCAGAAATCCACACCCCGCGCCACGCGGGCGTCGGTGAGGAACATCGGGCGATAGTCCTTCCACTGCTTGACGCGTTCGGCGGGGCGGGAAATGGCGTCGAGTATCGCCTGCTTGCGCTGCGCCTCGCGGAACACGCCCATCAGTTGTTCGCCGGCGAAACCATAGTCACGCGTCATCTCACCGACAAATTCGGCGACCTGGGGCGAGCCGTCGTAATCGCCGGCCAGGGCTGGCTGTGCAGCGCCAAAGGCGCCCAACAAGCCCAGGCAGGACGCATATCGAGCAGCCCAGCCGCGCATTGCTTGCATTGACATCTTCACCTTATTCAAACCTGTGCGATCCACTTGCGATGGGTATGGATCGACATCAAAACCCCAAACGCTGACAGTAATGTCACCAGCGAAGTTCCGCCGTAGCTAATGAACGGCAACGGCACCCCAACCACCGGCAGCAGGCCACTGACCATACCGATGTTGACGAAAACGTAAACAAAAAAAGTCATTGTCAGCGCACCGGCGAGCAATTTGCCGAACAACGTCTGCGCTTGCGCGGTAATCACCAGGCCACGCCCGATCAACAGCAAGTAGATCAGCAGCAGTGCGCAAATGCCCACCAGGCCGAACTCCTCGCCCATCACCGCGATGATAAAGTCAGTGTGGCTTTCCGGCAGGAAGTCCAGGTGCGACTGGGTGCCCAGCAACCAGCCCTTGCCAAACACGCCGCCGGAACCGATGGCCGCCTTGGACTGGATGATGTTCCAACCGGTGCCCAACGGATCGCTCTCGGGATCGAGGAAGGTCAAGACCCGCTGCTTCTGATAATCGTGCATGAAGAAGAACCACATGGCGACGGCCACCGGCACGGCTGCCACCAGCACGCTGATGATCCAGCGCCAGCGCAGGCCGCCCATGAACAGCACGAACGCACCGCCGGCGAGAATCAGCAGGCCGGTGCCGAGGTCGGGCTGGCGCACGATCAGGATGAACGGAATGCCGATCAGGATCAGGCTGATGCCTACGTGCTTGAGCTGGGGCGGCAAGGTGCGCTTGGCCAGGTACCAGGCGATGGTCGCCGGCATCAGGATCTTCATGAATTCCGACGGCTGGAAGCGAATCACCCCCGGGATATTGATCCAGCGGGTGGCGCCCATGGCGTTATGCCCCATGACGTCCACCACCACCAGCAGCAGCACGCCTGCGACGTATCCCAGCGGCACCCAGCGCGCCATGAAACGCGGCTCCAGCTGGGCAATGACCACCATCGACAACAGGCCCAGGCCGAACGACGACGCTTGCTTGATCAGCAGGTCCCAGTTCTTGCCACTGGCCGAATACAGTACGAACAGGCTGCCGGCCGCCAGGGTCAGCAGCAGGATCAGCAACGGGCCATCAATGTGCATGCGCTGCAACAAGGTGGCGCGGCGACGCATCACATCCTCACTGGAGAGAATGCGGTCGAAATTACTCTTCACGGGCCGTAGCCTCCGCGCTTGAAGGGTTGGCAAACTCAGGCCTGAGCTTGCCGTCCTGGTCCAGCAACCAGGCGTCCATGATCTGGCGCACCACCGGGGCGGCCACGCCGGAACCGGACTCGCCGTTCTCGACCATCACCGCCACGGTGATTTTCGGGTTGTCGGCCGGGGCAAAACCGACAAACAAGGCGTGGTCGCGATGGCGCTCCTGAACCTTGGAGCGGTCGTATTTCTCGCCCTGCTTGATCGCCACTACCTGGGCGGTACCGCTCTTGCCGGCGATCCGGTATTGCGCGCCAGCAGCGGCCTTGCGCGCAGTACCGCGCGCGCCGTGCATCACTTGCTGCATACCATGGTTGACCTTGGTCCAGTCGGAAGAATCACGCAGGACGATGTCCGGGATCGGGTTTTCATCCACCGGTTTCTCACCCTCGATGGTCTTGGCCAGGTGCGGGCGGATCCACTTGCCCTTGCTGGCGACCAGCGCCGTAGCCTGGGCCAGCTGCAAGGGCGTGGCCTGCATATAGCCCTGGCCGATCCCCAGGATCAGGGTTTCCCCCGGGAACCAGGCCTGGCGCCGGGTAGCACGCTTCCACTCGCGGGAAGGCATCAAGCCTGGGGATTCTTCAAACATGTCCAGGGACACTTTCTGACCGAGGCCGAACTTGCCCATGTAGGTCGATAAACGATCGATCCCCAGCTTGTGGGCCAGGTCATAGAAGTAGGTGTCGTTGGATCGCATGATCGCCGTATCCAGGTCCACATAGCCGTCACCGGTGCGGTTCCAGTTACGGTACTTGTGATCGTAGTTGGGCAACATGTAGTAACCCGGGTCGAAAACCCGGCTGGAAGCAGTGACAACCCCCGCATCCAGGCCGGCAATCGCCACCGCCGGCTTGATGGTCGAGCCTGGCGGATACAGGCCGCGCAGCACCCGGTTGAACAACGGCCGGTCGATGGAATCACGCAGCTCGGCATAAGCCTTGAAGCTGATCCCGGTGACAAATAGGTTGGGGTCGAAACTCGGCTGGCTGACCATCGCCAGCACCTCGCCGGTGTTCGGATCCAGCGCCACCACCGCGCCACGACGGCCACCGAGGGCCATTTCCGCGGCCTCCTGCAGCTTGATATCCAGGCTCAGGACAATGTCTTTGCCGGGAATCGGGTCGGTGCGCTTGAGCACCCGCAGCACACGGCCACGGGCGTTGGTCTCGACCTCCTCGTAACCCACTTGGCCGTGCAGTTCCGGCTCGTAGAAACGTTCGATGCCGGTCTTGCCGATATGGTGGGTGCCGCTGTAATTGACCGGATCGAGGGTTTTCAGCTCTTTTTCGTTGATCCGCCCCATATAACCGACCGAGTGGGCAAAGTGCGCCCCTTGCGGGTAATGGCGCACCAGCTGCGCCACCACTTCCACCCCCGGCAGACGGAACTGGTTCACCGCGATCCTGGCGATCTGCTCTTCGGTCAGCTCAAACAGGATCGGCACCGGTTCAAACGGGCGCCGCCCCTGCTTCATGCGTTTCTCGAAGATCACCCGGTCTTCCGGCGTCAGTTGCAGCACCTCGACAATCACATCGAGGACCTGCTGCCAGTCACCGGAACGCTCGCGAGTCATGCTCAGGCTGAAACTGGGCCGGTTATCGGCGATCACCACGCCATTGCGGTCGAAAATCAGGCCACGGGTCGGCGGAATCGGCTGCACATGCACCCGGTTGTTTTCCGACAACGTGGAGTGATACTCGTACTGGATCACCTGTAGGTAATACAGGCGGGCGATCAACACACACATCAACGCCACCACCGCGATCGCGCCAAAGATCACGCGCGCGCGTACAAGACGTGCGTCTTTCTCGTGGTCCTTGATGCGGATCGGCTGGGTCATCAGGCAGGGCGCAGACTATTTGTGGTAAGGGTGCCCGGACAGGACTGTCCAGGCGCGATACAGCTGTTCACCAATCAGAATCCGCACCAGCGGATGGGGCAACGTCAGGGGCGACAGCGACCAGCGCTGATCGGCCCGCGCGCAGACTTCCGGCGCCAGCCCCTCGGGGCCGCCGACCATGAAGTTGACCGTGCGCGAATCCAGGCGCCAGCGATCCAGTTCCACCGCCAACTGCTCGGTGCTCCAGGGTTTGCCGTGCACCTCAAGGGTGACGATGCGCTCGTTGGCACCGACCTTGGCCAGCATCGCCTCGCCTTCCTGACGGATAAAGCGCGCCACATCGGCGTTCTTGCCCCGGGTGTTGAGGGGTATTTCCACCAGCTCCAGCGCCAATTCGGATGGCAGACGCTTGGCATATTCATGCCAGCCTTCTTCCACCCACTTGGGCATGCGTGAACCGACAGCAATCAGACGCAGGCGCACAGCCGTTCCTTATTCCTGGTCTTTGTTGAGCTTGTCGAAGTGCGCGTGACCGACTTCAGGGCTGTGGTGCTTGCCATCGGCGGCACGGCTCTGCTCGGCGCCTTTCCACAGGCGCTCCAGGTCGTAGAACTGGCGAGCGTTGCTGGTCATCATGTGGACGATCACGGTGTCCAGGTCAGCCAGCACCCAGTCGCTATCGCCCTTGCCTTCTTCACCCAGTGGCTTGACGCCCTGGGCTTTGACGGCTTCGCGCACCTTGTCCAGCATCGCGCCGATCTGGCGGTTGGAGGTACCGGTGGCGATGATCATGAAGTCGGTGATGCTTTGCTTGTCGCGCACGTCCAGGACCTGGATGTCCTGGGCCTTCACGTCTTCCAGGGCGGCTACAGCCAGCGCTACCAGCGCTTCGCCTTCTGGAGCTGGGACCAGCAGGGCTTCTACCGGCAACGGTGCGCTCTTGAACGTGCCTTTGCGCTTAACTTTGCTTACGTCTTTGTTCGTCATATAAAACTCGTTTTGCTCATTAGTTCGGGCGCTTCAATACACGACTATTCGTGCCTTCAAGCGCGCCTTTTCAGTTCGACGCACGGTAAAGCCCGTGCGCATCGATGTAGGCCAGGACCGCGTCAGGCACCAGGAAACGTACCGACTTACCGCTGGCCAGCAGTTGACGGATCTGGGTGGCGGACACCGCAAGCGGGGTCTGCCAGACGAATGCAATATTCCCGCTCGGCCCGGTCAGGGCCTGTGGGTCACTTACCGACCGCGCTGCCAGCAGGTTGCGCAAGGCATCCGGCGGTTCGCTGTCGGCATCCGGGCGTTGCAAAACCAGGATGTGGCAATGCTGGAGCAACTCTTCCCAGCGATGCCAAGTGGGCAGTGCGCAAAATGCGTCCCAGCCCAAAAGCAGAAACAACTGGTCATCGGCGGCCAACTCGGCCCGCGTCTGTTCCAGGGTGTCGATAGTGTAGGACGGTTTATCGCGCTTGAGCTCGCGGTCGTCCACCACCAGCGGGGCAATCCCGGCCACCGCGCACTGCACCATCGCCAGGCGCTCCTGCGCGCTGACCTGTGGCGTGTCCCGGTGCGGCGGCCGGGCATTGGGGATCAGCCGCAGCTCTTGCAGCCCGAGGGTATCCGCCACTTCCAGGGCACTGCGCAGATGGCCGATGTGCACGGGGTCGAAGGTACCGCCGAGCAGCCCGATGCGTTTACCCATCAAGTGCGCACATGACCGTCGCCAAAGACCACGTACTTCTCACTCGTCAGGCCTTCCAGGCCAACCGGGCCACGGGCATGCAGCTTATCAGTGGAAATCCCGATCTCCGCCCCCAGGCCGTACTCGAAGCCGTCGGCAAAACGCGTCGAGGCGTTGATCATCACCGAAGCGGAGTCCACTTCGGTGAGAAAACGCCGGGCATCGCTGAAATGCTCGGAAACAATGGCGTCGGTATGCTTGGAGCCGTAGGTATTGATGTGCTCGATGGCCTGGTCCAGGTCATCGACGATACGAATCGACAGGATCGGCGCCGTGTATTCGGTGTACCAGTCCTGCTCGGTGGCTTCGATCACGTCGCTGCCCAGCAATGCCCGGGTACGCTCGCAACCCCGCAGCTCCACGCCCTTGTCACGGTAGATTGCAGCCAGCGGCGGCAACACGCGCTCGGCAATGCCGGCGTGGACCAACAGGGTTTCCATGGTGTTGCACGGCGCGTAGCGGTGGGTCTTGGCGTTATCGGCAATGCGGATCGCCTTGTCGAGATCGGCCGCCACGTCGATAAATACATGGCAGACGCCATCCAGGTGCTTGATAACTGGCACCTTGGCATCACGGCTGACACGTTCGATCAGGCTCTTGCCACCGCGCGGCACGATCACGTCGACATATTCCGGCATGGTGATCAGCGCCCCGACTGCGGCGCGGTCGGTGGTTTCCACCACTTGCACCACTTCAGCCGGCAACTCGGCCACGGCCAGGCCTTGCTGGATGCAGGCGGCGATGGCGCGGTTGGAATGGATGGCTTCGGAGCCGCCACGCAGGATGGTGGCGTTGCCGGACTTCAGGCACAGGCTCGCGGCGTCGATGGTCACGTTGGGACGCGACTCATAGATGATGCCGATCACGCCCAGGGGCACGCGCATCTTGCCGACCTGGATACCTGAAGGCAGGTAGCGCATATCGCGGATTTCACCGATGGGGTCAGGCAGCTTGGCTACCTGGCGCAGGCCTTCGATCATGTCGTCGATACGTGCCGGCGTCAGCGCCAGGCGATCCAGCAATGCCGGCTCCAGACCATTGGCCCGGCCGTTGGCCAGGTCCAGCTCGTTGGCGGCGGTCAGCTCGGAGCGCGCGGCATCCAGAGCGTCGGCGGCGGCCAGCAGGGCACGGTTCTTCTGCGCGGTGCTCGCACGGGCGATCAACCGCGAGGCCTGACGGGCAGCGCGACCCAGGCGGGTCATGTAGTCAAGAACGGACTCAGTCATGGTCTGGTGGGGTCTTGGCAAAGAGGAAAGCGGCAGATTATAGCTGTCGCGCCGTCCTACGGACAGCGGTGAGGGGCGGATGGTCGAAATGAACTGTAAAAACTCGACGTTCAGCGGTGATTAAGGCTGAAGTTGATATCATCCTGTCACATTTGGCCTGTGCAACCGTCCATCGTCATGTCCAATTCCCCCCCCAAGATCCCCGCCAACCCCCTGCCTGATGGCTTTTTCGACCGCGACGCGCAAACGCTCGCGAAAGATTTGCTGGGCAAAGTCATCCGCCATCGGGTCGGCGATTTGTGGCTGTCGGCGCGAATTATTGAAACCGAAGCCTATTACCTGGCCGAAAAAGGCAGTCATGCGTCCTTAGGCTACACAGAAAAGCGTAAGGCTTTGTTTCTGGATGGCGGCCACATCTATATGTACTACGCCCGCGGCGGCGACTCCCTGAACTTCAGCGCGCAGGGGCCGGGCAACGCTGTGCTGATCAAGTCGGCTTACCCCTGGGTAGATGACGTTTCGGGACCTGCCAGCCTGGCGCAAATGCTCCTCAACAACCCCGACGCCAACGGCCGCCCGCGCCCGGCCCAAAAGCTCTGCGCCGGACAAACCCTGCTGTGCAAGGCCCTGGGGTTGAAGGTGCCGATGTGGGACGCCAAGCGCTTCGACCAGGAGCAGCTGTACGTCGAAGATGTGGGCGTGGCGCCCGCGCAGATTATCCAGACCACCCGCCTGGGCATTCCCGGTGGGCGGGATGAACACTTGATGTATCGCTTCGTCGATGCTGGCTTCGCGCCCTATTGCACACGGAACCCGTTGCGACGCGGTCAGGTCGAAGGCCGCGATTACGTTTTGATTTGAAATATGCCCTGCAGGAATGGGCTTATGTGGGAGCGGGCTTGCTCGCGATAGCATCACCTCGGTCTGTCAGTCATACCGAGTCGCCTGCATCGCGAGCAAGCCCGCTCCCACACAAGCTCGCTCCTACAGAGGGACATCACCACTGATGGAGAAGATTGTATGGGCCCATGGCTCGATGGCATTACTGGCTGGCTGACCCTTAACCCGCAATGGCTGGCCGCGGCGGTGTTTATCGTCGCCTTTGTGGAATGCCTGGCCATCGCCGGGATTATCGTGCCAGGCACGGTGTTGCTGTTCGCCATTGCCGCACTGGCCGGCAGCGGCGCGCTGTCCCTGGGTGAAACCCTTCTGCTGGGCCTGCTTGGTGGGCTCTTGGGCGACGGGATTTCCTACTACCTGGGCCGGCATTTCCACCAGAATATCCGGCGCCTGCCCGGCCTGCGCCATCATCCCGAGTGGATGGACGGGGCCGAGGCTTACTTTCAAAAGTACGGCATCGTCAGCTTGCTGGTAGGACGTTTCATTGGGCCATTGCGGCCGATGCTGCCCATGGTCGCCGGGATGTGCGACATGCCCTTCCCGCGCTTTGCCGCCGTCAGCGTGCTGGCCGCCACCGGTTGGTCAATAGCCTATCTGCTGCCTGGCTGGGCCGCCGGTGCGGCGTTTCGGTTGCCGCTGCCCGAAGGGTTCTGGCCCGAAGCCGGGGTGGTCGCCGCCTGCCTGGCCGTGTTGTTCGGCATCGCCCTCAACAGCACCCTGCGCGGCCACCGCCGGGCCACGCTGTGGATGGGCTGCGCCAGCCTGGCGTTGTTGATCGCGATGTTTATCGGCTACCCGCACCTGAACCATTTTGACCAAGGCTTGATGGCCCTGGTCCAGGAACACCGCAGCCCGGCCATGGACCGGGCCATGGTGATGATCACCCAGTTGGGTGAGTTCAAGAAGATGTTCGTCGCCAGCGCGGTGCTGACCGGCCTGCTGTTGCTGGCACGCCAATGGCGCCAGGGGATTTTCGTCGGCGCCACCCTGCTCGGGGCCGCACTGATCAATACCGGGAGCAAGCTGTTCTTTGCCCGCGGCCGGCCAGAAATCCTCGTCGACCCGCTGACCAGCTTCAGCATGCCCAGCGGCCACGCCTCGGGCTCGTTTGCGTTCTTCCTCGCGTTGGCGGTGCTGGCCGGTCGCGGCCAACCGACCCGCATGCGCCTGGCCTGGCTGCTGCTGGGCGCCATTCCGGCCGCTGCCATTGCCCTGTCGCGGGTGTACCTGGGGGCCCACTGGCCGAGCGATATTCTCGCCGGCACCTTGCTGGCCATGACGGTCTGCGCCTTCAGCCTGACCTTGAGCCAGCGCCACAGCCTGCTACCGGCCATGGCGCCAAAGGTGTGGTGGTTGATCGTGCCGGGGTGCGTGGCGGTCCTGGGGTTCTTTGCCCTGACCGGCACCTCCCACGCCTTGCTGCGCTACGCTTATTGAGCTACGCCGGGCTCATCCAATCCACGGGAGCGTAACGCCGCTCGGCGCAGCGCTCCCGGCGCTCCAGCAACATTTCATCGACAATTTGCGCAGCGCGCTCGGCAATGTACTCCGGGCCACGCTCGCCTGCCTGCTGAATCACTTGTGCGGTCACACTGACGAAAAAAGCGTCCCAGACCAATTGCTCCGATGGCGACAATCGAATCATGTTCATTCCCTGATAGTGGTGGCTGAGGCTCCACTATTTCAGGCGATGGGCACGCGGCACCGCTGAAAAATCCCAAGCTGGCGCGGATAAATCCGAGCCTACCAGGCTCACGGGAACAGCTCGCCCTGCAACTCGTCCAGCAGCAATTGAATGGCGTCCAAGCGTTGCTGGGGGTCGTCGAGTTGCAGCAACTCGATCTTGTCGGGGTCGGTAAACGGCAACAGGTAGGCCAGGCGGTGGCTCAACTCCTGTTGGCCTTGCGCATCGGCGCCCATGTCCAGCGAAGCGACCATCGGGTGTTGCGCCAGGGCCTCAAGCAGGGCCAACAGATCGGCATCTTCTTCGTCCAGCGCTCGTTCGGGTTGCTCTTGCAGCCACTCGACATCGGCCACCAACAACTGATCGCGCTGCACCTGGGCCTCGCGCACGCGAAACCTGCGCCCACCCTCGACCCGAATCCCCAGCAAGCCGTTGTCCTGCTGCTTGAAATCACGAATCAGGGCTTCGCAGCCAATCACCGCATAGCCGTCCGGGGCCAGGCCGACTTCCTGGCCATCGAGGATGCACACCACGCCAAAGCCTTCGTCCTTTTTCATGCAGCGGCTGATCATATCCAGATAGCGCGCCTCGAACAGCTGCAGGTCGAGGGTGCAGCCCGGGAACAGCACGGTATTGAGAGGGAACAGTGCCAGACTCATAAAGCGTTCCTTAAACCCGACTTAGATCACTAAAGACACGGCCAATGGCAGGAACACCGCCGTGGCCACGCCCATCAGACTCATCGCCAATGCCGCAAAGGCACCGCACTCCTCGCTCTCCTGCAACGCCACCGAAGTGCCGACCGCGTGGGCGGTCATGCCCAGGGCCATGCCCCGTGCCTCCGGGCTATGTACCCCCAGGCGCGACAAAAAGGCCGGGCCGATCATCGCACCGATCACCCCGGTGATCAGCACGAACACCGCCGCCAGTGCCGCGACGCCGCCGATCTGCTCGGCCACCAGCATGGCGATCGGCGAGGTCACCGACTTGGGCGCCATGGTCATCAGCACCATGTGTTCGGCACCAAACCACCAACCCAGCCATACACACAGGCCAGTGGCAAACACGCCCCCCACCACCAGCGTAGTAAAAATCGGCCAGAACAACTGGCGAATCCGTCGCAGGTTCAGATACAGCGGCACCGCCAGCGCCACGGTGGCCGGGCCCAGCAGGATGCTCATGATTTCGGTGCTTTTGCGGTACTCGACATAGGTCAGGCCACACCCCAGCAGCACGCCGATCACCAGCAACATCGAGACCAGCACCGGTTGCAGGAAAATCCAGCGGGTTTTCTCGAACCCCGCCAGCACCAGTTGATAGGCGCCCAGGGTGATGCCGATGCCAAATAACGGATGGTGGATGACCGCCGCCCACGCGCCCTGCCAATCGAAGGTCATTGCCCCTCCTCCCGCTGTGCCTGGCGCTTGACCAGTTTTTGCATGAGCACGCCGACAAACGCCATGGCGATCACCAGCGACAACACCAGCGCACCGACGATGGCCCAGAAGTCGGCTGCAATGTCCTTGGCATACACCATCACCCCCACTGCCGGCGGCACCAGCAGCAATGGCAGGTAACGCAACAGGCTGCCGGCCGCGAGGCTCAGCGGTTCACCGACCTCGCCGCGCCACACCAGGTACGCCAGCAGCAACAGCAGGCCGACAATCGGTCCCGGCAAGACCGGCAGGAACAAGTGATTGATCGCCGTGCCGAGCAATTGAAACAACACCAACCATGTAAGACCGCGTAACAACATCCGCCTTCTCCCCAAAAGCCCCCGGGCATTATAAGCATGCCGCCCCTATGAACTGGCATTCGCCAAAAGCATGGTGGGTTGACCGGGCCATTTGCCCATGATGATCTACATTGGTTCTCTGCAATCTACCTAAAACAACAACACCCCTGCCGGTACACGCGTGCCCGCGCCGCCAGGGAGAGATCGATGAACCAAGGAGAGTCGCAATGCCCTTCGTACCTGTAGCGCAACTCAATGATTATGTCGGCAAGGAACTGGGACGTTCCGCATGGCTCACCATCGACCAGGAGCGTATCAACCTGTTCGCGGAAGCGACCGGCGATTTTCAGTTCATCCACGTCGACCCGGTAAAAGCCGCCCAGACCCCGTTCGGCAGCACCATCGCCCATGGTTTCCTGTCGCTGTCGCTGATCCCCAAATTGATCGAAGACATCCTGATCATGCCCGAGGGCTTGAAGATGGCGGTCAACTACGGCCTGGACAGCGTGCGTTTTATCCAGCCGGTCAAGGTCAACTCCAAGGTGCGCCTGGCGGTGACCCTCACCGACGCCACCGAGAAAAAGCCCGGCCAGTGGCTGCTCAAGGCCACCTGCACCCTGGAAATCGACGGCCAGGAAAAACCGGCCTACATCGCCGAGTCGTTGTCACTGTGCTTCGTCTGATGCACCCGTAGGAGCCGGCTTGCCGGCGATAGCGCCAGCAGGCGCGCCATCGCCGACAAGTCCTAATTCACACATAGACCACTAGGTATAGCTTCGCCCGCTGCGGCATACTCGGCGCTCAATTATCCGGATCCCGCTATGCGCCCAATCGTCCCCCTTGCTCTCGCCTTGTTGCTCACCGCTTGCGGCGACGGCGAATCCCTGTTGCCGCCCGATGCCCGGCTGCCGGACGGCGGGCGTTATCGCGGAGATGTGGTCGATGGGCTGCTGCAAGGCCAGGGCCGGGTGGATTACCCCAATGGCAGTTGGTACGCCGGGCAATTCGACAAGGGCCAGTGGCACGGCCAGGGCGAATGGCATGGCAGCAATGGCGAGGTCTATAAAGGCCAGTTCCAGCAAGGCCTGTTCGATGGCCAAGGCACCTTGACCACAGCGGCCAACACCTACGTCGGCGGTTTCAAGCAAGGCCGGCGCAACGGCGAAGGCACCCTCAAAGAGGGGCAGATGACCTATCGCGGCGAATTCAAGGACGACCAGTATTCCGGCCTCGGCCGCCTGGAGCTGGCAGACGGCAGCCAATACCAGGGCCTGTTCGCCCACGGCAAACCCAACGGCGAAGGCCAGCGCAACGACGACAGCGGCAACCAGTTCAGCGGGCGCTTCGTCGACGGCCAGCTGGAAGGCAACGGCACCTTCAACAGCGCCGAAGGCGACATGTACATCGGCCACTTCAAACAGAACCAGCTCAACGGCAAGGGCCGCTACGAAAACGCCGACGGCGACGTGTGGACCGGCGAATTCCGCGAAGGCGCCCTGAGTGGCAAAGGCGAACTGACCGGCGTGGATGGCAGCCATTACATCGGGCACTTCAGTGACTGGCGCTTTACCGGTCAAGGGCGCTTGAACCTCAGTGATGGCAGCTTCTATATCGGCGGTTTCGACAACGACAGCTATCACGGCCAGGGCACCCTGGTGCTCACCGATGGCACGGTGCAGGCCGGGACCTGGGCCAACGGCCTGCGCGTGCGCGATGCCGACGGCAAGCTGTTGCCCGATGCCCTGGAAGTCGGAGTCCTGGCCCAGGGCCATTTGCTTGACGACGCCCTCGCGGCCGTGCCAGCGTCCACCCCGGCCGTCGAGCTCTACAGCCTGGTGGTGGCCGGTGACGGCAAGCAAAGCGTATTCCTGCGTGAGGCAGATTATGTCAGCAACCTGCTGGCCAGCCGCTTTGGCGCGCGCGGGCAGATCCGCCTGGTCAACCACCGCGACCATATCGCCGACCGCCCGATGGCGACCCGCGAAAGCCTGCGCCGCGCCGTGCAGACCCTGGCCGAGCGCACCGGCCCCGAAGACCTGGTGTTTATCTACCTGACCAGCCACGGCACCCATGAACACCAACTGGTGCTCGACCAACCCCGCATGGAGCTGGCCGACCTGCCAAGCGACGAACTGGCTGCGGTGATGGCACCACTGAAAAACCGCGACAAGGTCATCGTGATTTCCGCGTGTTACTCCGGTGGTTTCATCCCGGCGCTCAAGGATGAGCACACCCTGATCATGACCGCCTCCCGCGCCGATCGCGTGTCGTTCGGTTGCTCCGAAGAGGCCAATTTCACCTACTTCGGCGACGCCTTGTTTGCCCAGGCCCTGACCCAGACCGACGACTTGCAGCACGCCTTCAAGCTGGCGCAACGGCATGTGACCGAGCGCGAAATGGCTGACAACTTCGAAGCCTCCGAACCACAGATCTGGGCGCCCAAGGGCGTGATCGCGCGTTGGCAATTATTGCGTAAACAGCAGGCACGAAAGGCGCTGGAAAGCGTCTCTATCAATAGCAAGGAAGCAAAGAGCAACTAAGCTGAAACTGTATCAAGGGGGGAAACACCATGTACTTGACGCCTCAGCATATATTGCTTGCCGGAGCCTCGGGCTTGACCGGGGAACATCTGCTGGACCGCCTGCTCAACGAGCCCACCGTCACCCGCGTACTGGCGCCCAGCCGCCGCCCGCTGGCAGAACACCCGCACCTGGAAAACCCGGTCGGCGACCCCAGCGTATTGCTGCCACAACTGAGCGGCCGGGTCGACCTGGCCTTCTGCTGCCTGGGCACCACCCTCAAGCAGGCTGGCTCCGAACAGGCCTTTCGCGCGGTTGACCTGGATCTGGTCGTGGCATTCGGCAAGCGCGCCCGGGACATGGGCGCACGGCACCTGATCGTAATCAGCGCCATAGGCGCCGACCCAAAATCCTCGGTGTTCTATAACCGGGTCAAGGGCGAGATGGAGCAGGCCCTGCAGGCCCAGGGCTGGCCACAACTGACCATCGTGAGGCCTTCGCTGCTACTGGGCGAACGCCTGGAGACACGCCTGGCGGAGAAACTTGCGGGGCCGTTGTCGCGGCTGATTCCCGGCAAGTATCGCGGCATCGAAGTGTGTGAACTGGCCCGGGCCATGTGGCGCCTGGCGCTGGAAGAGCAGGATGGGGTGCGGATTGTCGAGTCGGATGAGTTGCGTAAGCTCGGCAAGTGAATCTGCGCTGACCGGGCGGGCCTCATCGCGGGCAAGCCCGGCTCCTGCACTCGAATGTATTCACCGATCACCTGTAGGAGCTGGCTTGCCTGCGATGGGGCCCGCCCACACAACATCCACCGCTACAGGCTACAACCCACCCGTCGCATTAAACCCAACCCCCAATACCGTCAACGCCGACAGCGGCAACAGCAGCGTGTCGAGCAGCGCGCTCGCCGGCAGGTCGAGGCCCGGATAGCTCGGCGCTTCGGCACCAAAGCGATCCATCGCACAGCAACCACCCTGCATCGCATAGAGATCCAGGCGCGTGCCCGCATACACCACCGGCGCACCGGGTTTCGCCGCATCCAGGGTGCGTGCGGTGGCGCAGCCCGTCAGGTGCAGCGCCAGCACGATCAGCAGGGTTTTATTCATCGCTGCTCAAATGATGCTCGCCCCAGCGCGGCAGCATGTCCTGAGGGATGTTCAGCAGGTTGAGAATCCGCGCCACCACAAAATCCACCAGGTCATCAATGGTCTGCGGCTGGTGATAAAAGCCTGGCGACGCCGGCAAGATGGTCACGCCCATGTTCGACAACTTGAGCATGTGCTCCAGATGAATGCTCGAATACGGCGCCTCGCGCGGCACCAGGATCAACTGGCGGCGCTCCTTCAAGGTCACATCCGCCGCGCGCTCGATCAGGTTGTTGCACGCCCCGGTGGCAATCGCCGACAAGGTGCCAGTGGAACATGGCACCACTACCATCGCCGCTGGCGCACCGGAACCGGATGCGACCGGTGACATCCAGTCTTCCTTGCCATAGACCTTGATCTGCCCCGCCGCCGCACCGGTGTATTCAGTGAGGAAGGCTTGCATCATCTGCACCTTGGGCGGCAGCGAGACATCAGTCTCGGTGGCCATCACCAATTGCGCCGCCTTGGAAATCAGGAAATGCACTTCGCGGTCTTCGCGCACCAGGCAATCGAGCAAGCGCAGCCCATAAGGTGCGCCGGACGCGCCGGTCATCGCCAGGGTGATGCGCTCCGGCCCGTTCATCGCAGCGCCTCGGCGAGTTTGCCGTGCAGGCCGCCAAAGCCGCCATTGCTCATGATCACCACGTGGGTACCGGGCTTGGCCTGGCTCTTGACCCGTTCGATGATGCCTTCCAGGGAGTCGCTGACAATCGAGGGCACGGTGCAAAGCCTGGCCACGGCTGCCAGGTCCCAACCCAGGTTGGCCGGCGCGTACCACACCACCTGGTCGGCATCGTTGACGCTTTCCGGCAGGCCATCACGGTGCGCGCCCAGTTTCATGGAATTGGAGCGTGGCTCGATAATCGCGATCACCGGCGCATCGCCGACACGCTTGCGCAAGCCGTCGAGGGTGGTGGCAATCGCCGTGGGGTGGTGGGCAAAGTCGTCGTAGATGGTAATCCCATTCACTTCAGCGACCTTTTCCATACGCCGCTTGACGCTCTTGAACGCGCTCAGCGCGGCAATACCCATGGCCGGCACCACGCCGACATGCCGGGCTGCCGCCAGAGTCACCAAGGCGTTGGCAACGTTGTGCTGGCCGGTCATGTCCCAATCGACAATGCCCTGGGCCTCGCCCTCAAACAGTACTTCGAATTTGGAGCCATCCTCGCTCAACAGCTTGACCTGCCATTGCCCGCCCGCGCCGGTGGTTTGCACCGGGGTCCAGCAGCCCATCTCGATCACGCGCTGCAGGGCCGGCTCAGTGGTGGGATGAATCACCAGGCCTTCGCTGGGAATGGTGCGCACCAGGTGGTGGAATTGCCGCTCGATGGCCGGCAGATCGGGGAAGATATCCGCATGATCGAACTCCAGGTTGTTCAGGATCGCCGTGCGCGGGCGGTAGTGAACGAATTTGGAGCGTTTGTCGAAGAACGCACTGTCGTATTCATCGGCTTCGATAACAAAAAACGGGGTATCGCCCAGGCGCGCCGACACCGAGAAGTTCTGCGGTACGCCGCCAATCAGGAAGCCGGGGCTCATGCCCGCGTGTTCCAGCACCCAGGCCAGCATGCTGCTGGTGGTGGTCTTGCCATGGGTACCGGCCACCGCCAACACCCAACGGCCTTGCAGCACATGGTCAGCCAGCCATTGCGGTCCGGAAACATAAGGCAGGCCTTTGTTCAGCACGTATTCCACGGCGGGGTTGCCACGGGACATCGCGTTGCCGATCACCACCAGGTCCGGCACCGGATCAAACTGCGCCGGGTCGTAACCTTGGGTCAGCTCAATGCCCTGGGCCTGCAATTGCGTGCTCATGGGCGGATAGACGTTGGCATCGGAGCCGGTGACATGATGACCCAGCTCTTTGGCCAGGACCGCCATCGAACCCATGAAGGTGCCGCAAATACCGAGAATATGAATGTGCATAGTCGACCTCGTAAAACATCGAGGCAGGTTAGCGTAGGGTGGGAAAAATCGCACTCTTTTAGCGATTGACGTGCGATCTTTTCAGTCATTGATCGTGGCTAGCCGGGACCCACCGCCATTGGGTGTTTATAAGCTGAAATCAGGCCCGGAGTTCGGGACTTCCCTACAACACCGGGGCCTGGAAAGCGACTCAAGGAAATATACAATCACACTCAAACTAACGAATCGAAAACAAGAAAGCCTTACTTAAAAACCCTCATTCTTTGCGCTGCGTCTCCAACTCTCGAATGGCCACTAACCTGCCAATCCCTTTATTGATCGCTTCATTCCTTTTATCAAGCGCGTCTAATCGTCCAGCAGCATCTTGGGTCCCGGGCGTCGCTTCTGCTTTGTAGGGCCTGAAAACAAAATCGTTTTGCGTGGCGACCGCCTCCAGGTTTTTCTCTGCTGCACCGTACAGTTTCTCGAGAGTGTCAAGGCGAGCATCGGTCTCGGTTGGCCAGTTCGGACTTTTCCCAAGAGCCGCGGCTTCGCCACCTTCAGCTAATGTCTGGATCGTATTAGCCGCATACAAATATTTTATCTCGGCGTTTTCCAGGCGCAAACTCACCATTGAGGCGTCTTGCGACCCAGTACTACCTGCTGCCGCCACGCCATTAGGGAGTTTACTCGGGGCTGGCAGGTGAGCAGGAGGTAGTAATGGGGTAGAAGCGGTAAAACTGCCCTTGATACTTTCACCACTCCAGACAGACCCCGCGTAAGTGCCAACACTCAACGGCGTGCTGACAAGCCCATTTATAGAAGCATTCACAAAAGCATCACGGGTAACAGTCTTCAGGGAAGTATCGGTCTTAAACACGCCCGCCTTGACTAGGCGATCTGCCGCAATCAGGTTGGCTGCCACATCACCAAATGTCTTGGGTTGTGCGACCACGGGCTTTGCCGGCCCAGAGAGCGACGAGCCAGGGTGCTGCGTCTTGAACGCAATCTCCCTGAAGTCACTGATTGCCTTGCTGTTGCGAGGGCCGACAGGCACACGGGGGCCCAAACTTGATGTAGGTACAAACTTACCTTCTAGCCCAATAGTTGGGATTTTTGGCGAATTAAGACTGACCGAGGTCATTCCCCTGGGAAAACTACGGACTTTAAACCCTCTTTTAACACGCACAGAACCATCACCCGAATGCTCACCCGTGCTATTGGCCGCGCTGGAGCCCTGGGCCTGTAACTCATCCGCTACTTCATTTAAATTCGGAGCACCTTGGGTACTGGCTGACGCCTGTTGATTGGAAATACCAGGCATTAAATCTTTCACTTGCAACGGAACCGAAACAGGCAAACCTGTAACATTCATATCATCACCTCAATAGTAAAAATACGTTCATGACGCCTGAACAAAACTTGCCTACGCCTAGAGCCAATCGCTCTAAAATAATGAACCGTCCTTTCACCTTGAGTACGAATAAACTAGCGTTCAGTTCCACTAAGCAGGGAAATTAAAGCAGTCATTACAACTCGCAACACTCCACATTAGCGGCAATAGCTGCAAGCTTAAAAAAGCAGAACGCCCGCATTAAATAATTACTTCACATTCACTTCCAAAAAAAAACCTCACACCGCCAAGTTAAAACACACTTATCTAAAAGCCGGTTGACTACAGATTTAACCCGTACGGTGCCGACGCGCGAGTGAATGCGCCAAGAAAGGCGCAAGAGGGCTGGCGCTGCCCTCGTCTCGATTCAGCCCGCTGAGCGCAGAGCGATGCCATGCTTGCGTAGCTTGCGATACAGCGTATTGCGGCTAACGCCCAACTGCTCCGCGACCAGGGTCATATGCCAGCGCTGCTGCTCCAGCGTGGTCAGCAATGCCAAGCGTTCGGCGTCCTCCAAAGGTTGCTTGCCCCGCTGTACGGAGATATGTGCCGGAGAAGGAACCTGGCGGATGACCGCCGGCAAGTCGTCCAGCCCAACGCGCCCACCGTCACACAGGGCGGCCAGTGTGCGCAGCACCGTACGCAGTTGGCGCACGTTTCCCGGCCAGGAATAATCCAGCAGCGCCTGACGAGCCTCGACAGCCAGTGCTATCGCCTGTCCGTCTGCTTCTTGCGCCAGTAGAAAGTCCAGTAGCTGGGACTTGTCACTGCGTTCGCGCAGCGGCGGCAACGCCACTTCCAGGCCGTTGAGGCGATAGTACAAGTCTTCACGGAAGGTGCCGTTGGCGACCCGCGCCAGCAAGTCCCGGTGGGTGGCGCTGATGATGCGCACGTTCACCGCTTGCGGCTCGCCACCAATGGGCACCACCAACCGGTCTTCCAGCACCCTTAATAGCCGGGTCTGCAAAGCCAGGGGCATGTCGCCGATCTCGTCGAGGAACAGCGTGCCACCATCTGCCTGTTGCAGCTTGCCGCGCATACCTTCCTTGCGGGCGCCGGTGAAGCTGCCGCCGCGGTAGCCAAATAGCTCGCTCTCAATCAGGCTTTCCGGGATGGCCGCGCAGTTCAGGGCCACGAAGGCTTTGTCGGCGCGTTGGCTGGCGTGGTGTACAGCTTTGGCGAAGGCCTCCTTGCCGGAGCCGGTTTCGCCATTGATCAGCAGTGGCACGTCGCGCTCAAAAACCCGCAGGGCCTTGCGAAAATCATTCTGCAGCGCCTCATCGCCCAGGCAGATGCCCGGCAAGTGCGGCCGCTCGACCTTGGGCGGCGGCGCTACTACCGGGCTGGGGGCGCGCCGGGCTTCGCCACGCAGCACCGCAAACAGGCCGCGCCCATCACGGGTACGCAAGGGCCAACTGGCGCTGGCGTTGGAACTGGCGCGCCCAAGCAAGTCATCCAGGGTGCAGTCGAAAAACATCTCCACCGGCAGGCCCAACAGGCGTCCGCGTGGCTGGCCGAGCAGGTTCTGCGCGCTTTGGTTGAGCGCACAGATCCGCCCTTCACCGTCGAACGCCAACAGCCCTTCGCTGAACAGGCCCACGGATTCGGCCTGCAGGTGGAAACGCAGCAGCCAGTGGTTTTCAAAGTGGCGCAGGAAATAGCAGCTCTCGATCATCTTCGCCGAAAGATTGACCAGCGCCATGGTGTGGAACTGGCTCTGGCGCGACACCGCTTCGCGGGCCGAGGACACGTCGAGCACCGCCAGCAGGTCGCCATGGGGGTCGAACACCGGGCTGGCCGAGCAGGTCAACCCGGTATGGCGCCCGCGAAAGTGTTCGTCGCGATGAATGGTCAGGGCCTGGCGCTCCACCAGGCAGGTGCCGATACCGTTCGTGCCTTCGCAGGCCTCGCTCCAGTCGGCGCCGAGCCACAGGCCGGCATGCTCGAACACCTTGCGTTCGCTGGGCGCGGTGACGCAATTGAGGATCACCCCTCGCGCATCGGTCAGTAGCACTGCGTGCCCGGCGCCGGAAAGCTGTTGATGCAAATTGTTCATTTCAGTGCCGGCGATATGCAGCACCTGTTGCAGGCGCTCGCGGCTTTCCAGCAGGCGATCATGCTCCAGCACCGTGGGAGCGACGGTCAGGGCCGGGTCAAGGTGGTAATCCTCCAGGCAGCGCAGCCAGGAGCGGGCAATCGAGGGGTCGCTGCCGGGACCGTGCAGCGGGTCTTGCCCACGGGTGACCGTCAGGACTTGCCGGGCATGGCGGCTGAAATGATCGTTGTGCATATTCTTATTGTTCTCCTGTTGCGTGGGACACACCGCGGACCGGGGCACCCAGCATCCTCCAGGCCTTGGCGCATTGCAATCCCGGGGCGACCCATGGGTCACAGGCTGTACCTTGCATGGCACAAAGTGTCACACAGGCTGTACCAGACCTGTCACAACAACGCCTTGCAACAAACCCAGAACCCTTGATTTACCTGGCCTGCAAGGCACTGGCCCGACCTTTGCTCTACGCTTTATCAAGCGCAGCCACGCTGCACTCCAATAAACATAAGAAGTCAGGAGATACCCACCATGCGTTACGCACACCCCGGTACTGAAGGCGCTATCGTTTCGTTCAAGGCCAAGTACGGCAACTACATCGGTGGCGAATTTGTGGCCCCGGTCGATGGCAACTACTTCACCAATACTTCGCCGGTTAACGGCAAGCCCATCGCCGAATTCCCACGCTCCACAGCCAAGGACATCGACAAGGCACTGGACGCCGCCCACGCCGCCGCCGACGCCTGGGGCAAGACCTCGGCCCAGGACCGCTCGCTGGTGCTGCTCAAGATTGCCGACCGCATCGAACAGAACCTCGAACTGCTGGCCGTCACCGAAACCTGGGACAACGGCAAGGCAGTGCGCGAAACCCTCAACGCCGATATCCCCCTGGCGGCTGACCACTTCCGTTACTTCGCCGGCTGCATCCGCGCCCAGGAAGGCAGCAGCGCCGAGATCAATGAACACACCGCCGCCTATCACTTCCACGAACCCCTGGGCGTGGTCGGGCAGATCATCCCGTGGAACTTCCCGCTGCTGATGGCCGCCTGGAAACTCGCGCCGGCCCTGGCCGCAGGCAACTGCGTGGTACTCAAGCCCGCCGAGCAGACCCCGCTGGGCATCAACGTGCTGATGGAAGTGATCGGCGACCTGCTGCCACCGGGCGTACTGAACGTGGTACACGGTTTCGGCAAGGAAGCAGGCGAAGCCCTGGCGACCAGCAAGCGTATCGCCAAGATCGCCTTCACCGGCTCCACCCCGGTGGGCTCGCACATCATGCATTGCGCGGCCGAGAACATTATTCCGTCCACCGTTGAGCTGGGCGGCAAGTCGCCGAACATCTTCTTCGCCGACATCATGAAAGCCGAACCGCAATTTATCGAAAAGGCCGCCGAAGGCCTGGTGCTGGCGTTCTTCAACCAGGGCGAAGTGTGCACCTGCCCATCCCGCGCGCTGGTGGAAGAGTCGATCTACGACGACTTCATGAAAGTGGTGATGAAGAAGGTCGAGTCGATCAAACGTGGCGACCCGCTGGACACCGACACCATGGTGGGCGCCCAGGCGTCCGAGCAGCAGTTCGACAAGATCCTGTCGTACCTGGAAATCGCCAAAGGCGAAGGCGCCGAGCTGCTGACCGGCGGCAAAGTGGAGAAACTGACCGGCGACCTGGCAACCGGCTATTACATCCAACCGACCCTGCTCAAGGGCACCAACAAGATGCGCGTGTTCCAGGAAGAAATCTTTGGCCCGGTGGTAAGCATCACCACCTTCAAGGATGAAGCCGAAGCCCTGGCGATTGCCAACGACACCGAGTTTGGCCTGGGTGCCGGCTTGTGGACCCGCGACATCAACCGCGCGTACCGCATGGGCCGGGCGATCAAGGCCGGGCGTGTGTGGACCAACTGCTATCACCTGTACCCCGCGCATGCGGCGTTTGGTGGCTACAAGAAATCCGGTGTGGGCCGTGAGACGCACAAGATGATGTTGGATCACTATCAGCAGACCAAGAACCTGCTGGTGAGCTACGACATCAACCCACTGGGCTTCTTCTAAGCCTCTACTAAATGGTACGCCGCTCCTACATTTGAAATGCAACCAACTGTAGGAGCTGGCTTGCCAGCGATAGCAATTCCACATTCAGCAAAGATGCTGACTTGACCGGCCCCATCGCTGGCAAGCCAGCTCCTACAATGAACGTCGCCAAGTGCTTGCTTCCTCATCCGGCACAAAGATGTCGAGCTAAAACAATAACAATGAAAGGTACTTCCCCATGCCTAGCGAACCGACAGGATCCTCCGTCGACTTCGAAAAAGTCGGCTCCGAATACTTCCAGCAACGAGAATTGAAAAAAGGCGCCGCCGGCTGGGTGCTCCTGGTCGGCCTCGGCGTGGCCTATGTGATTTCCGGCGACTACGCCGGTTGGAACTTCGGCCTCGCCCAGGGCGGCTGGGGCGGGATGTTTCTCGCCACATTGCTGATGGCCACCATGTACTTGTGCATGTGTTTCTCCCTGGCCGAACTGTCCTCCATGATTCCTACGGCGGGCGGCGGCTATGGTTTTGCCCGCAGCGCCTTCGGCCCTTGGGGCGGGTTCCTTACCGGCACGGCGATCCTGATCGAATACGCCATCGCCCCCGCCGCGATCGCGGTGTTTATCGGCGCCTATTGCGAGTCGCTCTTCGGCATTGGCGGCTGGATGATCTACCTGGCGTTCTACATCATCTTTATCGGCATCCATATCTTTGGCGTCGGTGAAGCGCTGAAGTTGATGTTCGTGATCACCGCCGTCGCCGCCATTGCCCTGGGCGTGTTCCTGGTATCGATGGTGCCGCACTTCAACGTCGCCAACCTGCTGGACATTCCCGTGACCGAGGCCAAGGGCGCCAGCAGTTTCCTGCCGTTCGGCTACGTGGGCGTGTGGGCCGCGATCCCTTATGCGATCTGGTTTTTCCTCGCCGTCGAAGGCGTGCCCCTGGCCGCCGAAGAAACCAAGAACCCCAAGCGCGACCTGCCCCGTGGCCTGATCGGCGCGATTGTGGTGCTCACCAGTTTCGCCCTGCTGATCCTGGTGATCGCTCCGGGCGGTGCCGGCACCCTGGCATTGGTCAAGTCCGGCAACCCGCTGGTGGAATCCCTGGCCCTGGCCTATGGTGGCTCGACCTGGATGGGCAGCTTCGTCAACCTGGTGGGCCTGGCCGGGCTGATCGCGAGCTTCTTCTCGATCATCTACGCCTACTCCCGGCAGATTTTCGCCCTGTCCCGCGCGGGCTACCTGCCGCGCAAACTGTCGCAAACCAATAAAAGCAAGGCGCCGGTGCTGGCCCTGGTCATTCCCGGGATTATCGGTTTTGGCCTGTCGCTGACCGGCCAGGGCGACCTGCTGATCCTGGTGGCGGTATTTGGCGCAACCATTTCCTACGTGTTGATGATGGCCGCGCATATCACCCTGCGCATCCGTCGCCCCAAAATGGAGCGGCCATACCGCACACCGGGCGGCATCTTCACCTCGGGCCTGGCGTTGGTACTGGCCTGCATCGCTGTAGTGGCGGGCTTCCTGGTGGATCCGCGCGTGGTGATTGGCGCCGCGATCATCTATGGAGTATTAATTGCTTACTTTGCTTTCTACAGTCGGCATCACTTGGTAGCAGGCACGCCGGAAGAGGAATTCGCGGCGATCCAGGCCGCAGAGGCCGCCTTGCACTAAACGCCGTAAACCACGGCGCGGGCCAACGCCCGCGCCGTCATGGAGAGTCTGTATGGCAAGTTTTTCCCACTCGGTCGGTGCATTGACCTACCGTTTCGATAGCCTCAAGGACGTGATGGCCAAGGCCAGTCCCGCCCGCTCCGGGGACTTTCTGGCCGGCGTCGCCGCGCAGAACGACGGCGAACGGGTGGCGGCGCAGATGGCCCTGGCCAATATCCCGTTGAAGCACTTCCTGGAAGAGGCGCTGATCCCGTACGAAAGCGATGAAGTCACCCGCCTGATCATCGACACCCACGACCAGCAGGCCTTTGCCGTGGTCAGCCACCTGACCGTCGGCGGCCTGCGGGACTGGCTGCTCAGCGACGCGGCCGACGAACACAGCCTGCGCGCCCTGGCGCCAGGGCTGACCCCGGAAATGGCCGCCGCCGTGTCGAAGATCATGCGCGTGCAGGACCTGGTGCTGGTGGCGCAGAAGATCCGCGTCGTCACCCAGTTTCGCGGCACCCTGGGCCTGCGCGGGCGATTGTCGACGCGCCTGCAACCCAATCACCCGACCGATGAGCCGGCGGGCATCGCCGCGAGCATCCTCGACGGCCTGCTGTACGGCAACGGCGACGCCATGATCGGCATCAACCCGGCCACCGACAGCATCGCCTCGATCTGCGCCATGCTGGAAATGCTCGATGCGATCATCCAGCGCTACGAAATCCCGACCCAGGCCTGTGTGCTGACCCACGTCACCACCTCCATCGAAGCCATCAACCGTGGCGTGCCGCTGGACCTGGTGTTCCAGTCGATTGCCGGCACCGAGGCGGCCAACGCCAGTTTCGGGATCAGCCTGAGTGTGCTGCAGGAGGGCTACGACGCGGGCTTGAGCCTGAATCGCGGGACCCTGGGGCAAAACCTGATGTATTTCGAAACCGGCCAGGGCAGCGCTCTGTCGGCCAATGCCCACTTTGGGATTGACCAACAAACCTGCGAAACCCGTGCCTATGCGGTAGCGCGGCACTTCAAGCCGTTTTTGGTCAACACCGTGGTCGGTTTTATCGGCCCCGAGTACCTGTACAACGGCAAGCAGATCATCCGCGCCGGCCTCGAGGACCATTTCTGCGGCAAGCTGCTGGGCGTGCCCATGGGCTGCGACATCTGCTACACCAACCATGCCGAAGCCGACCAGGACGATATGGACACCCTGCTGACCCTGCTGGGCGTAGCCGGGATCAACTTCATCATGGGCATCCCGGGCTCCGACGACATCATGCTCAATTACCAGACCACTTCCTTCCACGACGCGCTCTATGCCAGGCAAACCCTGGGCTTAAAGCCCGCGCCGGAATTTGAACAGTGGCTGGCGAAAATGGGCATCTTCACCCAAGCCGATGGCAAGGTGCGGTTTGGCAACAATCTGCCACCGGCCTTCCGCCACGCCTTGGCGCAATTGGGATGAAGGAGCCTCCAGTGCAAATCGACACACCTGAAAGCGATAATCCATGGCTGGAACTGCGGCGCCTGACCCCGGCGCGGATCGCCCTGGGCCGTACCGGCACCAGCATTCCCACGGGCGCGCAACTGGACTTCCAGTTCGCCCACGCCCAGGCCCGCGACGCGGTACACCTACCGTTTGACCATGCCGGCCTGAGCAACCAAATGACCGAGCGCGGCCGCGACAGCCTGTTGCTGCACAGCGCCGCGCCCGATCGCCACAGCTACCTGCAACGCCCGGACCTGGGGCGGCGCCTGAGCGATGAGTCGGCACAGATACTGCGCGACTACGCCCTGGCCAACCCGGGCGGGGTGGACCTGGCGGTGGTGGTGGCCGATGGTTTATCGGCGCTGGCGGTGCATAAACATACCGCGCCGTTTCTGACACGCATGGAAGAACAGACCCACGCCGAAGGCTGGTCATTGTCGCCGGTGATCCTGGTGGAACAAGGCCGGGTGGCGGTCGCCGATGAGATCGGCCAGTTGCTTGGGGCCAAAATGGTGGTGATCCTGATCGGCGAACGGCCGGGGCTCAGCTCACCGGACAGCCTGGGGCTGTATTTCACCTACAACCCCAAGGTTGGCCTGACCGATGCTTACCGCAACTGTATTTCCAATGTGCGCCTGGAGGGCCTGAGTTACGGGATGGCCGCGCACCGCCTGCTGTACTTGATGCGCGAGGCCTGTCGGCGGCAGTTGTCGGGAGTCAACCTCAAGGATGAGGCCCAGGTTCAGACCCTGGAGTCGGACGATCCTGACCTGATGAAAGGCAACTTCCTGCTCAGCCCACCCAAGGAGTGATGCCGGCACGATTGCGATTTTTCGCCGCTTTAGGCAGCATCAAGCAGCGGGCGCCCGAGTAATGGACCGTTTGCCGTCGTATTCCTATAGAAGTTGAGGCCTAGCATGCGGATTACTCAAGCGACTCTGGAACACCTGGACCTGTTGACCCCATTATTCGTCAAATACCGCGAATTCTATGGTGCGCTGCCCTTTCCTGACTCATCCCGGGCCTTTCTGGAAAAGCGCCTGCGGCGCAAGGAATCGGTGATTTACCTGGCCCTGGCGGATGACGACGACCACAAACTGCTGGGCTTTTGCCAGCTGTATCCGAGCTTTTCTTCGCTGTCGTTGAAACGGGTGTGGATCCTCAATGACATCTACGTCGCCGAAGATGCCCGCCGCCAACTGGTGGCCGACAACCTGATGCGCACCGCAAAAAAAATGGCCAAGGAAACCAATGCCGTGCGTTTGCGCGTGTCGACCAGCAGTGATAACGCCGTGGCGCAGAAGACCTATGAGTCCATGGGCTTTCGTGAAGACACCGAGTTCAAGAACTACACATTGCCGATCAGCGAAGACTAAAAGCCATTCACCCAAACACCAAAAAAATGTGGGAGCGGGCTTGCCCGCTCCCACATTTGGATCAGTGCTAGTCAGAATAGCTGCGACATCCCCCGCTACAAAACCAACACGCTTTTCATCATTCAATCCGTATAATGCCGACCTTTTAGGGTTGTAAGAAAAACGGCATACACGCGTAGCCTTATTACCCGCTGCCTCCGCACAGGCCCGCTGAGTCGGGCCATTCACACAGGTGCCATCCATGGATTTCAACCCGCTCGACCTTATCCTGCATCTCGACGTTTACCTCGACTTGCTGGTAACCAATTACGGTCCGTGGATCTACGCCATTCTGTTCCTGGTGATTTTTTGCGAAACCGGCCTGGTGGTCATGCCATTTTTGCCCGGCGATTCCCTGCTGTTTATTGCCGGCGCGGTAGCTGCGGGTGGCGGCATGGACCCGGTCCTGCTGGGCGGCCTGCTGATGCTCGCGGCGATCCTTGGTGACAGCACCAACTACGTGATCGGCCGCACTGCAGGGGAACGCTTGTTCAGCAACCCCAACTCGAAAATCTTCCGCCGCGACTACCTGCAAAAAACCCACGACTTCTACGACAAGCACGGCGGCAAGACCGTGACCCTGGCGCGCTTCCTGCCGATCCTGCGCACCTTCGCGCCATTCGTCGCCGGTGTCGCCAAAATGCCGTATCCGCGCTTCTTCGGCTTCAGCGTGCTGGGCACCATTCTGTGGGTCGGTGGCCTGGTCACCCTCGGTTACTTCTTCGGTAACGTACCGTTCATCAAGAAAAACCTGTCGCTGCTGGTGGTGTTCATCATCCTGCTGTCGCTGGTGCCGATGATCATTGGCGTGGTCCGTAGCCGTTTTGGCCGCACCTCCTCCGAAGCCAAGCCGCACTGATCGGCCATGTGGTCCCTCAGCGCCTGGCGTCGCCGGCGCGTCCTGGCCAAGCACCCGGTTGCCGATGAAACCTGGCAACGGGTGCGCCATCACCTGACCTTCCTCGACGGCATCAGCGCCGAACAGGACCAATGGTTACGTGAGGCCAGCGTGCTGTTCCTCGCCGAAAAACACCTCACTGCCCTGCCCGGGGTCGAACTGCACCAGGAACAACGCCTGCTGCTCGCCGCCCAGGCGCAACTGCCGCTGATGAACCTGGGCGACCTGGAGTGGTACCAGGGCTTCCATGAAATCATTCTTTACCCCGATGACTTTCGCAGCCCCCAGCGCCATCGCGACGCCAGCGGCGTGGAACATGAATGGGATGGTGAACACAGCGGCGAAGCCTGGCAGCAAGGCCCGGTGATCCTCGCCTGGCCGGGCGTACTGGCCAGCGGCAATTGGGAAGGCTACAACCTGGTGATCCACGAGTTGGCGCACAAGCTCGACATGCTCAATGGCGACGCCAACGGCCTACCGCCGCTGCACCACGACATGCGCGTACAAGAGTGGGCCAGCGTGATGCAGAGCGCGTTTGATGACCTCAACCGCCAGCTCGACCACAACCCCGACGCCGAAACCGCCATCGATCCGTATGCTGCGGAAAACCCCGCGGAATTTTTTGCGGTCACCAGCGAATATTTTTTCAGTGCTCCGGATTTGCTCGCCGACAGTTATCCACAGGTCTACGAGCAACTGAGCCACTTTTACCGCCAGGATCCACTGGCCCGCCTCAAACATCTGCAAGCCAGCGACCCACGCTATCAGACTGAAGGCTAAGTACCGTACGACGTCTGGCGCGTGGCATCGGCGCAGGAATATGCCTATAATCGCCGCCACTTTTAGGCCAATCCGGCCAATTTACTTGGCCAACTACGGGGGCAACGCCCAATGAGCTACAGCAAGATTCCGGCTGGCAAAGACCTGCCGAACGACATCTACGTCGCCATCGAGATTCCGGCCAACCACGCGCCGATCAAATACGAAATCGACAAAGACAGCGACTGCCTGTTCGTTGACCGTTTCATGGCCACCCCGATGTTCTACCCGGCCAACTACGGTTTTATCCCCAACACCCTGGCTGACGACGGCGACCCCCTCGACGTGCTGGTCGTGACCCCTTACCCGGTCACCCCAGGCTCGGTCATCCGCGCCCGCCCGGTAGGCATCCTGAACATGACCGACGACGGCGGCGGCGATGCCAAAGTTATCGCAGTGCCACACGACAAGCTGTCCCAGCTGTATGTCGACGTAAAGGAATACACCGACCTGCCGCCACTGCTGCTGGAACAGATCAAGCACTTCTTCGAGAACTACAAAGACCTCGAAAAAGGCAAATGGGTGAAGATCGACGGTTGGGGCAACGCAGACGCCGCCCGTGCCGAGATCATGAAGTCGGTAGCGGCCTACAAAGGCTGATACCACGACTCATTGCCAAGGCAGTCAAAAAAGCCCCGATCATTCGGGGCTTTTTTTGTGGGAAAATTTAAACGACAAGTTCAATTAGATAAACATAAATACAACTACCGTTTAACTTGATCAATTTGGAGTGCGACTTTACTTCCAATAAGGAAATACCTACATACACCAACTCAACACATAGTTTATTTGATCTTATTTTCCGGCCAGTAAACTCTGCGTTTATGAATACATCAGGTGATCGCTTAAGAACGTTACTTCGGGAAGTTCATCTTTCCGCATCCGACTTCGCCAAGAATCGCGACGTCACGCCCCAGCACGTGAACAACTGGTTCAAGCGCGGCGTGCCCATGGCCCGGCTCGACGAAATAGCAGAACTGCTGTCTGTCACCAGCCGCTGGCTGCGCACCGGCGAAGGCCCTAAATACCCGCCGACCAACCTCCAGCTGGAAGGCCCCAACCACGCAAACAGCGCTACCGCCCGCGAAGACTGCGGCCACTACCGCTGCGGCCCCAGCAGCGGCCCGGAAAAAATCGACGTGGAAATCCCCCTCCACGCCTCCTTCAACACCCAGGAAAGCCTACGCCTCTCCCTGCGCACCCTGGAACAACTCAACGTCACCGCCGACCGCGCCTTGGGGGCCTACATGGTCGGCAACAGCATGATCGACATCATCCAGGACGGCGCCACCCTGGCCATTGACCGCGGCCGCACCCAAATCATCGACGGCGAAATATACGCCCTCGAGCACGACGGCATGCTCCGTATCAAATACCTCTACAACCGCCCCGGCGGCGGCCTGCGCATGCGCAGCCACAACAGCAACGAACACCCCGACGAACTCCTGACCTACGACCAACGCTTCGAGCAAAACCTACAGATCCTGGGCTGGGTCTTCTGGTGGTCCACCCTCAACAACCGCCGCCCACCGGTCCCGCTGGACGAGCACTTGGTCGGCTACGACAGCTCTAAATCAGACCAGACGCTGGAAAACTGAGAGGAGTGTCAGTATCATGCGCGGCACATTTGGCAGGGGTTGGCGTAGCGTCGACACACCCTGACCGGCGATGCGGAGGAGTTCCCGCTGATGCCCCTTTTATCACTTGGGCGAGCGCTTGAGTGAACGATTGAAGGCTGGTGAGGTTTACCAAAAATAGACTTAACCAGTCCCCGAGAAGCCGGCCACAAGCCGGCTTTTTAATTACCCCAAACAATCTAATCCCATCTAAAAGCCCCCCATCAGCCCAACTACTCACGCAAGGCTTGCGACCAAAAGCCAAGAGCCGCACCCTAACGTGCAGCTCTCGCTAACTAAGCAGCAACAGCCCTACCGAGTACCCCGCAACCGCAACGCCGACGGCATAAAGTACGAATCCTCAGGAATCGCCTGGCCAAAATCCACCGTCTGCGGTTCTTCGTTATCCAGGTTCTGCACGTAGTACCGCCGCGCCTGCAGGTCATGGAATACATCCAATGCGCTCCAGGTCGTGGGCAGGTCGTAGAAGTTCTTCAGGTAGGCCATCGACACCCGCCACAGTTCGCCACGGCCGTCGTACTGATCAACCACTGCTGCGCCCCAGCTGTCTTCGTCGAGGTACAGCACGCGTTTGGAGTACAGGTGACGCGCCGTCGGTTTCAGGGTGCCTTCGACGACCCACACGCGGTGCAGTTCGTAGCGGGTGTATTGCGGGTTGAGGTGGCCGACCTTGAGCAGGTCGGCGTATTTCACGTCGGCGCTGGCGACTTTGTAGTTGTTGTAGGGGATGTAGATTTCCTTCTTGCCCAGCAGTTTCCAGTCGTAGCGATCCGGCGAGCCGTTGAACATGTCAGTGTCGTCCGCCGTGCGCAGGCCATCGGAGGATGAGATCGGTGTGTCGTAGGCCAGGTTCGGCGCGCGGCGTACGCGGCGTTGGCCGGCGTCGTAGATCCAGGCTTGGCGCGCGTCTTTGATCTGGTCGAGGGTCTCGTGTACCAGGGTCGCACCACCGGCCAGGCGGGCCGGGCTTTTTACGAAGGTCAGGTAGTAGAACAGGATGTTCTTCAGGTCGGCGTACTGCCCGCCCTGGCGGTAGTAGTTGAACAGCCCTTCCTGCTGCGCCGTCACCAGGGCAAAGCTGCCATTGCGTTGCACGGGCGCTTCCGAGGCGCGGCGGACCACGTAGGTGCCACGGTAGCGGGTGATGTGGTTCCACAATGCCTCGACACCGCTTTGTGGAATGGGGAACGGCACGCCGCCAAAGGCGTCGGCGAAGCCGGTGCCACCGTCCAGCAGCTTGGCGCTGGTGGCGTTCTTGAAGGTGTTGTCATACACCCACTGGGGTGCCGAGCCGGAACGCCGGCTTGGGTAGATGGGCATCTGGAAGGTGTCGGGGTAGCTGTTGAACAAGGCAATTTCGCCCGCCGTCAGGTTGGCCTTGTACTGTTCCAGGTTGGCCTTGGTGATGGTGAACAGCGGCTTGTCGCCGGCAAAGGGATCGACATGGTGCTTGCCCTTTTCATAGCCCTTGGGTGCCTGGGTGATGCCGCCTTCCCAGGTCGGGATGGTGCCGGCGGCATTGCCCGCGCGCTCGGCGCCGAACGGGGTGAGCTGGGCCTTGAGCTGTTGTGCGTCTTGAGGCGAGAGCGCAGCAAGCGCGTTGCCAGCGGCCAGGCCGAGGGCCAGGGCCAGGCTAGCGGTGAGCATTCGAGGTGTGTGGAACATGGCAAATCTCCAAAAAAACGAGGGCGGGCAGCCGCCCTCGCGCCGCAGCACGGCAGCGGCTTACAGGAAGTACTTGAGGTTGAAACCGATGTTGTCGCGGTCGCGGATCACGTTGTTCTGGCCGCCACCAAAGAACTCGGTGTATTGCAGCTCGGCTTCCAGCTTGTTCTGGTAGTTGGCCTTGAGCCCCAGGGTGTAGGCCTTGCGTCCCTCGATGTAGTTGCCGGCCTGATAGGAGTTGCCCTTGAAGTCGTCCTTGTAGACCACGTAGGGCGACAGGTTGACCCCGGCGTACACGTCGTTCCAGGTACCGTTGAACATCACCGTATAGCTGTAGGAATCACGGCTGACCTGGTCATCACGCTCACCACCAGACACATAGGAGGTGTTGCCGCTGCCCGCGTAGTAGCGGGTGCTGCCATCGTAGGCCTGGTACTTCAGGCTGCTGCCACGCAGGTGCTCGGAGGCCAGTTCGAACACGCCAAACAGCGAGTCGAAGCTCAGGCCCGGACCGAAGTTGTAGATGCTGCCCAAGGAGGTGTTGAAGGCCTCGACGCGCTCGGAGTTGTCGATCTGGCTGTTGAGGTTGACCATCTGCCCGCCGACATTGATGTACTGCCCGCCCGCCGCCGCGCCGGCACCATTGGCCAGGTCGCCGATCAGGTCGTTGGTAGCGGCGACGCCGATGGGCAGGTTCGGCCGGTAGGCCAGCTCACCAAACACCGAGGCCTTGCCCAGGGTGGTGTTGAAGCTGAAGCCGTACATGCGGATATCTTCGGCATAGCGTCGGTGCGCCTGGATATTGCCCATCACGTCCACCGTCGCCAGGCCATTGGCCAAGGCCGCCGCCTGGCTGCCGGCCACCGACGACAGCATGCTGGTCAGCGCTGCCATGTCGATGCCTTTGTAGCCCGCCAGGTCAGCGGCAATGGTCGGCTCCTTGGCGTGGTAGTTGACCAGGTACAGCCCGAACTCGGTGCTGTTGAGTTCCTCGGCGATGTAGCGGAAGGCAAAGCCGTACTGGCCATCGTTGCGCGCGTTGTAGTCCTTGCCGATGGACGCCACCTTGAGGGTGTTGCCGTAGGCCGGGGTCATGCCGTTGGCATACAGCCCGGTACTGCGCAGCATGCCGCCGAGCATCGGGTTGTTGCCCAGGGCGTCGTATAACCCGATGACGTTGCCGCCGATGGGCGTCGGGGTGTCGAGAGCGCTGCCGGTGAAGTTGTTGTAGCCCGTGCGGCCGCCATCGGCGAACAGGTCGCTCTGGGAATAGAAGGTGCCGACCGGATCGATGCGGGTCTCCTTCCAGTTCCACTGGTAGAAACTCTCCATCGACAGGTTGTCGCTCAAGCCGATATTGAAGCTGATGGCTTCCACCGGCATCAGCACTTCCTTGACCTCGGCGCCCGGCAGCCGGTACTTGGCCGCGTCCACCGGGTTGGTGGTGTTGACCCCGCCGCGATAGAAAATGCCCTCGCCCCAGTTGAACACCTGGCGCCCCAGACGCGCGGTCAGAGGCATCTGGCCCACGTCCCAGTTGCCATAGATATAGGAGTCAAGGATCTCCACGCGGCTACCGGCGATGTCGCGGGTCTGGTCGGTGAAGTGGTCATCCTGGGGATGGCTCTGGCTGGGTTGCGACGGGTTGTTGTTGCGGTAGTAGTCGTTGCGCTTGTCCATGATCTGGGTGTCATAGAACCCCGTGCCACGCACGAACAGCCCGTAATTCTGATAGTTGGCCTCCAGCTCCGAAGTGATCTTGTACACCTCGGAAACCAGCCCGGTATCGAAGTTGCGATTGCCGTCGTTGGTGTTGACGTCATCGTTGCCCTTGTCACGCCCCTGGACCCGCCACAAGCGCCCATACGACAGGGTGCTGTCGAACGAGCCGGTGACCTGGTTGTCCAGCACACTGAACTCCATGGCCTGCACGGTCCCGCCGCTGCACAGTTGCAGCAGGCCCACCAGGCCGACGCCCGCCCCCGTGGATTTAATGGACCATTTACCCTCGGATCCCGAGCCTTGCGCGCGCACTGTGGTGCTCATTGCCGTCTCTCCCCTGCAACTTTTTTGTTGTTATTGCACTGCGATGTCTGTTGTCACGGCGCCGGGCGGTCGAGGCCGGCCCTGACGTAGTTGCGACTGTGGGCGCCAAAGTGGCGCAGCAACTGCACCAACTGTTCGTTGAGCTGGGCATGGTCGTAGCGTTCGGCGGGCAATTGGTTGCCCGCACTGAAGCTCTGGGTCGCCCCGGGCGTCGCCAACCACTGGCCGATGGCCTCGTCGAACGCCACCGCCTGGGCATCCGCCTCGGCGCTGACTACCTGGCGCAGGTAATCGGTCGAATAAGCCGGGTAATCGGCGTCCCGGGAGGCGTCGGCATAGGCCGTCAGCATCGGGTTGCTCGCCCCCGTCAGCAGCAGGTGGCGCAGCCAGGCGAACTGGTAGCGCTCCACCTCGTTGTGGCGCGTGGCGACACGCTCGATCGCCGCCCGCTTGTCACTGTCATAGCCAGCCAGGGCCTTGCCCTCCATCAGCAGCATGCTGGTCAGGTCATCGCCCGGCAGGGTCGTGGCGTGATACGGCTGGGTCAGGTCCTGCAGGTAGTGCATGCCCCAGCCCAGGAAGCGATAGCCCCAGTAGGGATGGCCATTGGCAAAGGCAAAACGCGCCAGGCCGAAGTACTGGTAGGCCCGCCAGTCCGGCCAGTTGCGCAGCAGGAAGGGCGCCGCGACGTAGACCACCGCGCTCTCGTGGAAGAAGCCCATATGGAACGGCGCCTGGGAGCTGTATTGGAAACGCGCGTCGCCAAACGACTGCACGCCGAAGCCATACAACGCGCCGACGGCCCCCGGGTTATCGCTGAACAGATTGATATCGTGACCGTAGTCCGGCTCGTCCGCAGCGGTCGCCAGCACGGCCAGTGGCGCGACCTGCTGCCCCGGCTGCAGTTGAATGAAGCGCTGGCGATTCCACGGCGAAAGCGTTTGCTCGACCATCACGTCGGCGGCCTTGAGCTGCGGGCGTCCCGCCAGGTCCTCGCCGGGCATGGGCTGGATCACCTGGGCCAGGTGGATCTGCGGGTTGACCCGCAGGGCCATGAGCAAATCCCGGCGCAGATCGGCCCCAGGTTGCGGCGCCAGGCGCAGGTTGTCGGGGCGCGGCGGATAGTCGGGGAAGTGGCTGCGGGCGAAGTTCTCCTGCTCGTCCAGCAAAGCCACCAGGCCTGGATACTGCTCGGACACAAACTGCTCGAGGGACTCGACCGCCACCTCGGGCGCCTCGCGCAAGGCGGGCAAATCCCGCAAGGCCAGGTAGCTACCCACGCTGTGATTGGACCATGCACCGGCCAAGGGCGACAGACTGCACAGCCCCAGGCACAGCAGCAACGACGGCAACTTCATGGCTTTACGCTCTTGTTGTAGATGCGTTCAGCCTAACAATCCGGGTACCCCCCGACACTGTCCGATCTTGCCAAAAAGACTCTCCAATAGCGCCATACAGCCTGGGTCTACGCCGGGTAGCCGGTAATCTCGCGAATACTCTGGTACAGCGGCTTGAGCTGGCGATACATGTGCAGGTAGACCTCACGGTACAAGCGGTCGTACATCTGTTGCGCCTCGGGCTGGGGCATGAACACCTCGGCAGTGCGAGTCATGGCCGCGATGGCGGTATCGAAGTCCGCGTACAACCCAAGCCCCACCGCACAGGCAATCGCCGCCCCCAGTCCAGAGGCCTCGTAGACATGCGGGCGCTCGGCGGGCAGGCCGAAGATATCGGCGGTCAGTTGCATCGCCGCATCGCTCTGGGAACCGCCACCGGCCACGCGCAAGCGCTTGATCGACAGTTTCGAACGGCGCTCGATACGCTCCTTGCCCTGGCGCAGGGCATAGGCCAGGCCCTCGAGGATCGCCCGGTAGATATGGGCCCGGGTGTGCACGTCGCCAAAGCCGATCATCGCGCCCTTGGCCTCTACACCCGGCTCGCGGATGCCCGGCGACCAGTAGGGTTGCAGGGTCAGGCCCATGGAGCCGGGCGGCACCGCGTTGACCAGCGCATCGAACAACTGCTCCGGCTCCAGGCCCTGCTCCCGGGCCTGCTGCATTTCCCGCATGCCGAACTCGTTCTTGAACCAACTGACCATCCAGTAGCCGCGATAGATCATCACCTCGCAGTTGTAGTGATCGGGGATTGCCGCCGGATACGGCGGGATCAGCGGGACTATCTCCAGGTAGCGCGAGCGCGTGGTGGTGATGGTCGCCGTGGTGCCGTAGGACAGGCACGCAGTCGTCGCCTCCACCACGCCGGAGCCGAGCACCTCGCAGGCCTTGTCGGAGCCGGCGGCAATCAGTGGCAGACCCTCGGGGATCCCGGTATGGCGGCTGGCCTCGGCGGTGATGCGGCCCAGTTCTTCTCCTGGCTTGTACAGGCGCGGCAGTTGCTGCGCACGCACCGCCAGGGCCTGCCATTTCCAGTCCCGGGGCGCGGCCCAGCGCAGGTGCTTGAAGTCGAAGGGCAAGTAGCCCACGCAGCACCCCACCGAGTCGACAAAACGCCCGGTCAGGCGATGGCTGAGAAAGCCCGAGAGCAGCAGGAACTTGTCCGTGGCGGCCCAGATATCCGGCTGATGCTGGGCGATCCAGTTGGCCTCGGCCTGGGCGCGGAAGTAGTCCACCGTGGCCTCGGCGCCGATCAACTTGAACAGCCAGCCCCAGGGGCCCTTGATCCCGCCCTCCGGCTCGCACTGGCGCTGGTCGAGCCAAAGGATGGCCGGGCGCAAGGCCTGGCCCTGGGCATCGACATTGATCAAGGTGCCGCGCTGGGTGGTCAGGGACACGCCACGGATCAGGCTGCGGTCGATGCCGGTCTGCGCCCACAATTGCTGGCAGGCTTCGCCCAGTTTGCGCCAGTAGTAATCCGGATCCTGCTCGGCCCAGCCAGGCTGCGTGGAGTAGTAGGCCTGCAACTCGACCTTGCCTTTGCCCAGCAGGTTGCCCTGCAGGTCGAACAACAGCGCGCGGACACTCTGGGTGCCGTTGTCGATCGCCAGTACATAGTGTTTGTCGGGGGAATTGTTATCCACGAAGCTCTCTTTATTCATGACGCGCTCTTCAGATCGAGGCGGACGGGACGCTGTGATGGCGTTGCCAGAGTTGCAGGTAGCGCTGCTGTTCCTGTTCCCAGCGCGCGTCGTCCCAGCCCAGGCGCGGCTGACATAGCCGGCGGATGTCTGGCAGGTAGTGGGCGGCGCCGCCGGGCAGGAGCAGGCCGAGACGGGTGCGCCGCAACAACAGGTCGTCCAGGTGCAGGACCATCTCGGCCTCGGCGGCAAAGGCCAGCTCTGCCCACAGGGTATCGCTGGCGCCGACACACTCGCTGCCCAGGCTATGTATCAGGCTGGCCAGGCGGGGCAGATCGCGGCCATGGCGCCCGGCCAGGCGCCGCCTGCCGGCATCGCTCAGCCCGGGGATCGCCTGCCGCGACACAGCCTGGAACACTGGCGCGCCGTCATCCTCCAGGGTCTTCCCGAGCATCCCGGCACAGGCCCGCAGCACCTCGATGGCCTGGGGCCTGAAGGTGGTCAGCTTGCCCCCCGCCAGGGTCACGCAGCCCGGTTCCTGCCACAGCACATGCTCGCGGGTTTCATTGGAGGGTTTGGCCTGGGAATCGGCGGCGCCCACCACCGGGCGCACCCCGGACCAGGTGCACAGCACGTCCGCCGCCGTCACCTCGGCCTGGGGAAAGGGCTGGGCGCAAGCCTCCAGCAGGTAGTCGAGTTCTTCACGGGTAATGCTCGCCTCGAGGTCCAGGTCCTCGCGATGATCCAGGTCGGTCGTGCCCACCACGGTGGCCCCTTCCCAGGGAAAGACGAACACCGGGCGACCGTCGCGCCGATGCATAAAACTGAAGGCATGGGCCACCGGCAAGCGCCAGCCCGGCAACAACAAGTGGCTGCCACGCAAGGGCCGCAACTGCCGCTGCCCGCCGCCCGGTTGCAGGCGCTCAGCCCAGGCGCCGGTGGCGACCGCCAGCACCGCGCAACGCACTTGCATAACGGCGCCGCCTTGCGCGTCTTCGACCTCGACCCCACACACCCGCCCGTCCTCGCGCAGCAACTGGCGCACCCGTAGGCCATTGAGCGCCCAGGCGCCATCCGCGCGGGCCTCGGCCAACACGCGCATGACCAGGCGGGCATCGTCGGTCAGCGCATCGCGAAACTGCGACGCCCCCAGCAGCCCCGGCTCCATCAGCCCCGGCGCCAAGTAGCGCAGTTGTGCAGGCCGGTGGAACTGCCGGCTGCGGCAACCGGCCAGGGCGTCATACACCCGCAGCAAGCCGCCGAACACCCGCGGCCCGGGAAACCCGCCACGATAGTGCGGCATCAAAAAACTCAGGGGTTCCACCAACCCCGGTGCTTCGCCCATCAGGCGCTGGCGCTCGCGTACCGAATCGCGCGCCAGGCGCCACTGGCCCTTGGCGATGTAGCGCAGGCCGCCATGGACCATTTTTGAAGAACGGCTGGAGGTGCCCCAGGCAAAATCCCGTTGCTCCAGCAGCAGGCAGCGCCAACCGCGCCGGGCCGCCTCGCGCAGGATCCCGGCGCCGCTGATGCCGCCGCCAATCACAATCAAGTCCCAGGGTTCACGCGCCAGTTGCGGCAACACGGCCTCGCGCCATTGGGCATTCCAGTCATCGCTCATGGGCCTAGTCTTCCAGCAGGGTGCCGGGGTTCAGACGCCCGGCCGGATCGAAATGCCGGCTCAGGCTGTGCAGCGCAGCCATCGCCAATTCGCCCTTCTCCCTCGGCAGGTAAGGCGCGTGGTCCTTGCCCACACCATGCTGATGGCTGATGGTGCCGTGGTTTTCGACGATGGTGCGGCTGGCCACCTGTTTGAGGGCTTTCCAGCGCTCCAGGGTGGCCGGGTAGTCCGCCGCCGGGCGGAACACATAGCTGGTGTAGATGCTCGAACCTTCGCCATAGACATGGGACAGGTGGGTGAACACATGGACGCGCTCGCCCTCGGCCGCCAGGCAGTCGCGCAGGCTGGCCTCGATCGCGTGCAGCAGGGCGTCGACATGGCACCAGTCGGTCGCGGTCTCCAGGGTGTCGACCACGTAGCCGGCATTCCAGAGGTTCTCCCGCAGGTAGGGGAAGCGAAAGCGGTTCTGTTGCCACTTTTTGCCCAGCAGGGTGCCGGTAAACACCCCGCCAAAAGCCTTGAGGTGCTGGCGCGCCTGGCGCAACGACAAGGCATTCTGCCGACGATTGCCGGTGACGCCGAAAGTCAGCAGGCATTTGCCCTCGCCAGCCCCGCGCAGTGCCAGGTAGCGTTCCAGCCAGGCGATTTGATTGGGATGGCCGGCCAGCGCCAGTTGGGTCTGGGTTTCCATGGCATTGGACAGGCGCAGCATCGACAGCGGCACTCGGGCCTGCACCAGTTGGCGGATCGCCTGCAGGGCCTTGGGCCAATCTGGCAGGAATACGCCGTAGAAGCGCTCGTCCTCGGGCAACGCGCTGACCCGGACCTTGACCTTGGAGATGATGCCGAAACGCCCTTCACTGCCCAGCACCACCTCCCGCAGGTCGGGGCCCGCGGCCGAGGCCGGGAAGCTCTGGATTTCCAGGGGCCCGGCGAAAGTCTCCAGGGTGCCGCCGGCGAACAGTTGCTCGATCCGCCCATAGCGCAGCGATTGCTGGCCACTCGATCGGCTGGCCACCCAGCCGCCCAGGGTCGACAGCTCCCAGGACTGCGGGAAGTGCCCCAGGGTGTAGCCTTTCGCACGCAGCTGGCTCTCCACCTGGGGCCCACTGGCACCGGGGCCAAAGGTAGCGATCAGGCTTTGTTCGTCGAGGTCGAGCAGGCGGTTCATGTGGGCCAGGGACACCGTCAGCACCGGGCGCGTGGATGCCGGCGGGTTGATATGCCCGGCCACTGAGGTGCCGCCGCCGTAGGGAATCAGGCACAGGTCGGCACTGTCGGCCAGGGCCAGCAACTGGCGGATCTGCTCGACAGTTTCCGGCAGGGCCACGGCGTCCGGGTACCGGCCCAGCGCACCTTCACGCAGGGCCAGCCAGTCCGGCAGGCTCTGGCCGCGGGCATGCATCAGGCGATCCCGGGGCTCGATACTGTAAAGCGGATGGGGCGCCAGGCGCGACGCGGGCACCGCGGCCAGGGCGCGCTCCAGGCTGGCGTCCGGCAGGGTGTGCCCGTCGCCCAATCGCTCGCGCAGAAACGCGGCCCCATGGGCGGGCATCTCCATCTGCGTAGTTTCTTCGCCCCAGCCGTTCCAGCGTCGCATGCCTGTTTCTCCCAGCAGATCTTATGATTTTCAGTGCCCCCATACTAAACAGCCGGTGCGCGCTGTCACGGTCGCATCGGGACAGATGGAGTAGCCAATTGGGTCAATCGCTGTATTACCGGATGTATCCACGGGAGCATTTACTTTAGTCACGATTTCAAATTACCTTGCCTGCCATCGACGCGCGCAAGGCACTGCCGCCAGCAACACCCCGCAAGGAACCCGATCATGCAGACACTCGGCTCTACCTCCGTCCCCCCTCTGCTGAAGTACCTGCGCCATGCCGAACAGCTTGGCGTGGCAACCGCCCCCGCACTGGACGCGGCCGGGATCACTGTCGGCCAACTGGACGACAACAGCCTGCGCCTGCCCGTGGAAGCCCACGAGCGCCTGCTGGGGTACTTCTGCGAACATTCCGGGGACTTGCTGTTCGGGCTCAATTCGGCGCGCTTCGTGTTGCCCAACTCGTGGAGCGTGCTCGGCTACATCACCATGAACTGCGCGACCCTGGGCGAGGCGATGAACCGCATCATGCCGTTCGAAAAACTGGTGGGCGACATGGGCACCAGCCGCGCGGAAATGGTCCATGACCAGGTGCGACTGATCTGGAACTGCCGCCACCAGCAGCCGCAGATCCGCCGGCACATGGTGGAAAACGTCCTGGCATCCTGGCTGGTGTATGCCCGCTGGATCGCCGACACAGAGCTGTCGCCAAGCCAGGTGTTGCTCGAACATCCGCTGCCGGACGGCGCACAACTAAGCCAATACGAGGACTTCTTCGGCTGCCCGGTGTTGTTCGAACAGCCCTGCTCGGCCCTGGTGGCGCCCTTGAGCTACCTGCAAACGCCCCTGCGCCAGGCCGATGCGCAATTGCTGCGCACCCTGGAAGAACATGCCCTGGCCCTGATGGCCTCACTGGACGATTCAACCCTGGCGCTGCGGGTGAAAAACGCCCTGCGCCAGTTGCTCAAGGAAGGCCTGCCGCGCAAGGAACAGGTGGCCGAGCAGTTCGCCATGTCGGTGCGCACCCTGCAACGCCAGTTGCAGCAGGCCGGCACGTCCTACCAGCAGATCCTCGACGACCTGCGCCAGGAACTGGCCGAGCACTACCTGCTGCACAGCGACCTGCCGATCCAGGACATCGCCCAATACCTGGGTTTCACCGAGCCGCGCTCGTTCCACCGCACCTTCAAGAGCCGCACCGGTGTGCCGCCGGGCGAGTATCGGCAGACCCATCGGGGCAGTTGAGGCCGAACATCACAGGCGCTCCAGCCCCAACCCCTCAATCAAATCCTCCCCTGCTTCATCCGCCCGCCAGCGCCGACTGGAGATGCGCATGGTGTAGCGCCGCCGATACTCCGAAGGCGTCAGCCCCGTACTGCGCAAAAACAGGCGCCGAAATGCACTGGCGTCTTGATAACCGCAGTACTCCATGACTTCCGTCAGGTCGATCAGGGTCACTTCCAGTAACTGCTTGGCGCGCTCAACCCGCAGGCGATGCAGGTAATCCAGGGGGGTCATGCCCTCCACCTCTTTGAAGTGACGCAGCAAGGTCCGCGGGCTGGCGGTCGCGGCCTGGGCGACCTCGTCCAGGCTGTAGGGCGTCTGAATATGCTGTTGCAGCCACTGCTTGGCGCGGAACACCACACTGTCGCGGGTTTTTACCGAGATGCCGGGGAAATTCAGGCTTGAGTGTTCAAAGCGCATCGGGTGATAAAGCAGGCCATTGGTCGCGACCTGGGCCATTTCTTCGCCGGCGAAGTGCCGGATCAACTCCACCATCAAATCGCAGACCGCCGCCGGGGCTCCAGCGGTGAACACCGGGCCGTCGACCACCACCGGGCCTTCCATCGCCAATTGCACCTTCGTAAAGGCGCACGCGAACCAATTGGCAATCATCCAGGTGACCGTCGCGCGCCGGCCATCCAGGACACCTGCACGCGCGAGCATCACCGCGCCATTGAAGCTGGCAGCAATCACGCGCCCTTGGGCGTGGTAACGCGCGATGCAGTTCAGCTCGGCGGTGCATTGATCGAGAACATGGTTCAGGTCCGGCACGCTTTTCATCTGCACGCCGGGAACAAACAGGGCTGTCTGCGAGGGCCGCAGGGTTTTGCGGCCGGCGTTGGGCGGGCGCATTTGCGCCAGCCAGTCGGGAAGCGGCAGCTCATTGCCCGCCGCATCGATCAGGCGCCAGTGAAAAAACGCGCCGCGCTTTTCCGGGTTGCGCAACTGCCAGAGGCTGTTAAAGGTGCGCAGCATGTCGATCACGCTAAACAGCGTGCCAGTGAGACTGTGCGGGCCATGCAATAAATCGACGCGGACATTCATGGGCTTACCTGGCGATATTGGATTTATTGTTGGCGATATTAGCCCTGCCTTTTCACGCTGTCTCCCGACCGCTCGCCCGGCCTGCGTGATGCTCCTTTAAAAACAGGGTCGAACCGCCTTTTCACCTGGCTTTTAACAGTCAATTGCCCGGGATTTTTACTGGCGATATTGGCTTTATCGCTGTCGGTACTCGCCTTATTACCGAGACCGCTTCGACGATAGACTGAAAAACACCTGAGCTGCGCAAAGAAAAAAACAAGGGTATCAGTCAGTGAAAACAACAATAAGAAACACCGGCAAGCCTGTGATGGCAGGGTTGGCCACGGCCTTGCTCAGTGCTGGCATCGGCACTCCAGTCACCGCAGGAGAACTGGTGTTCAGTGACCTCAAGTCAGGGCTGGGGAATGGCATGCAATGGCAACATGAAGACACCCGTCTGCAGGTAAAAGGCGCCTTGGCCCTGGGCACAGTGCGACGCATGGACGACCCGAGCCACCGCCTGACCAGTGCCGAATACGGTATGAACCTGTTCAACGACGGCAACCTCAACTACAAGCGCGGCGATGCGGTTTCCACGTCGGCCGAAGCCTACCTGCAAGCGGACCTCAGCCACCGTAACCTCGGGGTTTTCGTCAGCGCAAAGGGTTGGTACGACTACACCCAGAAACACCAGGACGTCGGGCATGGCAGCGTCCCCAACGGCTATCGCTCGGGAGAACCACTCAGTGATTCGGGGTTCGATTCCCTGGCGCGCTTCTCCAATGCGGTGTTCAACGACGCCTATGTCTACGGCAATTTCCAGCCCGCCGGGCATGATCTGCTGGTGCGCCTGGGCGACCAGGCGATCCCTTGGGTCACGCCCACCACCATCAGCGGTGGCTTGCAGGCAGTGAACGCGTTTGACTGGGCCGCCGCACGCCGCGCCACCTCGATTGCCGAAGCCCGCACCGTGCCGATGCCGACCCTGTACGCCAAGCTGGCCCTGACCGAGAACCTGTCGGTGGATGCGTTCAATCAGTTTGAATTGCGCCCCAGTGCCTACTCTGGCTGTGGCACATTTCTGTCGACCAGCGACTACGCCCAACCCGGCTGCAACCAATTTATCCTTAACGGCAGCGTGATGAGCGCGATAGCAGGCCGACCGATCTCGACCACTGACGGCCAGGCCCTCAACAACCCCTTGGATCACGTGGCCCGCGGCCCGGACCATCGCCCAGGCAATAATCAATACGGCGCCAGCCTGCAGTATTTATGGAAGGACGTCGGGTTGTTCGGCTTGTATTTCGCCGACTACAGCAGCCGGGAAGCGCTGACACAAGTCATGCGTACCGGCCCCGGCGTACTGACACCACCGGCCGCGAACGTGGGGCAGGCAACACCTACTGGAGTGGCGGCCTATTATCAACGCGCCTACCCAACCCGCATTCGCCTGTACGCCCTCAACTTCAAGACACGGCTACCGGGTGGCACCGGGATTTATGCCGAATACAGTTACCGCCCCAATCAACCGATCGCCTGGAACGGCGCTGACTTTATTGCCGGGCTGCTCGCCGGCAGCGGGCCGATGGGCTACCTGTCCAAAACCCCGACGGGCTACCTGGCAAGCGGCTACGACCGCTTCCACGTCAGCCAATTGAATCTCGGCGCCAGCCACCCTTTTGGCCAAGTGCTGGGCGGTGCGATGAAGCTATCGGCAGAAGCCGGGTTGAAATATGTACATGACCTGCCCGACACCGACCAGATCCGGTACGGACGCCCCGGTTTTGGCAGTGCGCCCTACGGCAAAGCGGCGAAGTGCACAGGCCCGGCGGCCAGATGTGCGGATGACGGATTTATCACGCCGTTTGCCTGGGGTACCCGTATCAAAGGGGAAATCAACTACAGGAATGTGTTGCCCGGGCTGGACCTGACGCCTTCGCTGACACTCGTCTATGACATCGAGGGGCACGCCTATGACGGGGTATTTTCCGAAGGCCGCTACGCGCAAATACTCGGTGTGAAGGGTGATTACAAAAACACTTACACCTTCGATCTCAGCTACCTGAACACCGGTGGCGGCGATTACAACCTGGTGGCAGATCGAAGCCTGTTAGAGGCCAGTGTCGGTATTCGCTTCTAGCAGTCCCCCTTAAAACAAGGCCATAACCATGAGTTCATTTACCGATAGCCGACGCCCGCTCGTCGTTGCCCTGCTGATGACAGTGGTGATTATCAGCGTGCTGGACAAGACCATTTTTGCCTTCGCCGGCCCGCAGATCATTGATGAGTTAAAGCTCACGCCAGCACAGTTCGGTTTTATCAGCAGCGCGTTCTTTTTTCTTTATTCGATCTCTGGGGTACTGGTGGGTTTTCTCGCCAACCATATGCCGAGTCGCTGGATTCTTTCCGGCATGGCCCTGGTATGGATGACCGCCCAATTGCTCGCGGCCCTGTCCACCAGTTTCTTCACCCTGCTGGCCAGCCGCATCCTGCTCGGTGCCGGTTGCGGCCCGGGCACGGCGGTGACCCAGCACGCCTGCTTCAAGTGGTACACCAGCCGCGAGCGGGTGCTGCCAGCAGCGCTGATCCAGGTCGCAATCATGCTCGGCGCGATTGCCGGAGCGGTCGCCCTGCCCAAGCTGATCGAGCAGTACGGCTGGCGCACGGGCTATGTGCTGCTGGCCGGTGTCGGCCTGGTGTGGCTGCTGCTGTGGCAACGTTATGGCCGTGAAGGCCAGCATGACGATACACGGGACACCCAGGGCGACCTGCTGCCCACGCTGCCCTACAAGCGCCTGTTGCTCAACCGCACGTTTGTCTGCATTACCCTGGTCGCGTTCTGCAGCTACCTGCCCAATGCCTTGCTCTACAGCTGGCTGCCCACCTACCTGCAAAGGGGCCTGGGCATGACCCCGATGCAATCGGGGTACCTGGTGCTGGCCACCACCCTGGGGGTGATCTTTATCAACTTGCTGGTTTCCAGCCTGGCGCAACGCGCGATGAAACGCGGCGCCAGCCTGCGCAAGGCGATGGTTGTGCCGCCGCTGCTGGCGTGCCTGGTCGCCGCCGTCACCTACATCCTGATGGGTTTTACCAGCACCAGCCTGACGGTGACCCTGGGGTTTTTCCTGCTCGGCAGCATCCTCCTCAACCTGCTGTCGGCCTTCGGTTTCAGCATCGTTGCCCACATCGCCCCGGCCCGCCAGCGCGGGAGCATGCTGGCGATCCATATTGCGCTGCTGACCACTGCCGGCATGCTCGCGCCAGTGCTGGTCGGCCAGGCCATTGGCTGGCAGAACGGCGACCTGGTGACCGGCTTCGAGCTGGCGATCGGCCTGTTCGGCATTGCCCTGCTGGTGTTCAGCCTGCTGGGCCTGGTACTGATCGACCCGGAGCGCAGTCGTCGTGAACTCCTTGCCAGCACTCCCAGCGCAGCTTTTGAGGCCACCAGCCCGGCCTAAACCGCGCAGTGATTGCCCACCACCTTGAGCGCTGCGCGCGGCGCCCAGCACGACTGCCAATAGGGAACACCCGATGGACTTATCCTGCTTTTCACAAAGCTACGCCGAAGCTCGGCAAAAATTCCTCCAGGCCTGTGCCAATGCGGGTCTGGAGGCTCAATCTCATCCTCACCCACTACCGGGTATTGATGGCGAGGAACTGGCCCTGGATGTGGTATTTGCCGGCTCACCAAAGGCCACCAACCTGCTGGTCCTGAGCAGCGGCGTACATGGTGTGGAAGGCTTCTGCGGCTCGGCCGTACAGGTTGATCACCTGCGCAACCGCGAGTGGGGGGAGCACTGCCAGCGCCAGGACCTGGCGGTGCTGTACCTGCATGCGATCAACCCCTACGGCTTCTCCTGGCTACGCCGGGTCAACGAAGACAATATCGACCTCAATCGTAACTTCATTGACTTCAACCAACCGCTGCCCGACAACCCAGACTACCGCGCCCTCGCCCCGCTGCTGCTTCCCCGCCGGCAACCACCCACCCTGCTCAGCACGTTGGGCCTGGCCGGATATGCGCTGCGACATGGCACCAAAGCCCTACAGTCAGCCATTACCCGGGGCCAACACAGCCACCCTGAAGGCCTGTTTTACGCAGGCGCGGCCCCCGCCTGGAGCAACCTGCAACTACGCCAGATTATCCGTCGCCTGGGCAACCACTGCCGGCGCATCGGCTGGATCGATGTGCACACCGGGCTAGGCCCGTGTGGCGTGGGTGAGCGGATCTATAAAGGGCTCAACCACCCCAACGATATTGCGCGGGCACGAAGCTGGTGGGGCGCGCAGGTCACGGCCAGCGCAGACGGAACCTCCTCGTCGGCCATGCTCAATGGCACCCTGGATCTGGCCGTGATGGAGGAATGCCCGCACGCGCAATACAACGGCTTGACCCTGGAATACGGCACCCAGCCAGGGCCACGGGTACTTGAAGCGCTACGTGCCGATCACTGGCTGCACGCCCATCCGGATACGGCACAAGCCCGACGGGTGCAGATCAAGCGCCAGTTGCGCGATGCCTTCTACATCGACACCGAACTCTGGAAGCGCCGGGTCCTGGAACAAGCCCGAGAAGTGACTGCGCTGACCCTGCGCGGTCTTGCCACGCGCCTTGAATGACAAAAATGCCCACTATCGGTGGGGTACCCACTCAAACCACAGAGGATGTTCATGATGAGTGCATATTTGGTGCAAGCGTTAAAAGAGGTCATGCAAAAGGTCCAGACCCGTCTCGACCAGCATCAGGATGAGGTCGTCACCACACTCAGCCGCGTAGCCACGGGCGAGCTGAAGATGACCGAGACGCTCAGCCCCGATGAGCAGGAGTGCGCCCGACTGCTGTTCGGCTGGGTGGCGCAGGAGGGCCCGCAAAAGGTGTTTGCCGCGATCCAGCCCGTGCTGGCCGATCCTGCCAAGTTGAGCGCCGGCATCACCCTCGATGAAATCATCGAAGGCCCGCCGTTCGGGATCATCCCGCCGGCTCTCAAGCACATTGACCTGCGCGCCCTGACCCGACTCGCGGTACTTCTGGCCAGCTACATCTTTTATGAGCAATTCCACTACCCACAGCCAGAAACCGGGGTGTACGACATCTCGGGCAAGCCTTTCCAAAAACTCAAATGGCTTTACCGCTACTGGTTCAATCAACTTGAAGTGGCCGAGAAAGGCTCCGGGCTGGAGGAGCTGTTTGAGTCCCAGGCGTTCAACTTCTTCAACCTGAATCAATCGCCGATAGATCCAGGCTTCGGCAACCCGCCTTTGCGTTCGGTCTCGGTTTCATGTGCCGGAGACCTGCTGGCGGTCGATGTCCTGACCCCGGAAAACACCCCGCACCTGTTCGACGACATCACGGATTTCTACAGCAGCGCAGACATCGTCAGCGCCAACCTGGAATCGACCGTTGACTGCCACAGAAAACCGGGACGCCATCAGGCCAAAGGGCAACCGGCCCAGATGAATACATCCGAGGCGATGTTCCGCAAGTTCCGTGACGAGGCGAAAATCAACTTCTTCAGTACCGCGACCAACCACGCCATGGACTGGGATGAACAAGGCGTACTCGCCACCCTCGATGTACTGAAGCGCTCCGGCGCCTACTATGCCGGCACTGCCGCCAGCCAGGCCGAGCAGGATGACGTGGTGGTGGTGGAAAAAAACGGCATCAAGGTTGCCTTGCTGGCCTACACCTTTGACCTCAATGGCCGAGACCCATCGCCTGACAAGGCGTACCTGGCCAACGTGGTGCGCTTCAACGATGTAAACCCGGCGCCCGACTACTCACTGATCGAAAAACAGGTCGCCCGCGCCAAAGCCAAGGGGGCGGACTGGATCATCGCCTACTGCCACTGGGGCTGGGAGTTCGAGATGTACCCCCACCTCAATATCGTGGAAGCCGCACGCAAGGTGATTGCCTGCGGTGTAGACACGATCCTTGGCAACCATGCGCATGTCAGCCAGCCCGCAGAACTTATCCCGCGCCCTGGCAAGCAGGATGCGCTGGTGATCTACGCGTTCGGCGACTTCGTCAGTTATCACCCCGAAAGCCGTAACTCAAAACTGGCCTACACCCTCAAATTCAGCATCGGGAAATTCCTGGGTGTTACTCGCCTGTTCAACGTCAAAGCACTGCCTATCTACATCGTTAACGAAAGATTGGATGACACGCGTTTCAACTGCCGCATCGTCAAATTCTTCGATGTGCTGGAGAACCCGGATGGCTACGGGCTGACCGAGTTGGAGAAGAGCCAACTGCCCCATCTGCGGGACAAGGTGTGGAGCGATATTCTGTCGCCACTTTCCAGCCTCCCGGGCTGATGTGGGCAACAGCGCCAAGCCTGCCTTACACGGCAGGCTTTTTTGTAGGGCCCTTGACTCTCCCCTATACGGCAGACCCTACGCTGAAGATCATTTCCCCAAGGGCTTTCCCGTGGTTCAGCGCATCCTGGTCATCCTCGGCCACTCCTCCAGCACCAGCTTCTGCTCGGCCCTCGCCGAGACCTACCTGCAATCGGCCAGAAACGCCGGGCATGAGGTACGTCTCCTGCGCCTGGGCGAGCTGACGTTCGACCCGATCCTGCACCATGCCTATCACCAGGCCCAACCCCTGGAGCCCGACTTGCTCGGCGCCCAATCCGACATCCTCTGGGCTACTCATCTGACGTTCGTGTTCCCCATCTGGTGGGGCGGTGTTCCGGCGTTGTTGAAGGGGTTTATCGATCGGATCTTCCTTGCCGGCTTCGCCTTCAAATACCGCAAGGGCAAGGCGTTCCCCGACAAGCTCTTGAAGGGCCGCACCGCCCACCTGCTGGTGACCATGGATACGCCACCGTGGTATTACCGCTGGTTCTACCGCATGCCCGGCCTGCACCAAATGCGCAAGACCACCCTTGAGTTTTGTGGCATCAAGCCGATCAAGACGTTGATGTTCGGCCCACTGCTGGGCTCTACTGCAGCGCAGCGCGACAAGTGGCTGAAGAAGGCCCGCACACTCTTTTAGGAAAGGACCTGCATGTACATCGGTAAAGCCGCGCAGTTGTCAGGCACGACGATCAAGGCGATTCGTCACTACGAGGACATCGGCTTGCTACCGCAGCCGCAACGCGAGGGGCGGTATCGGGTGTATTCGGCGCAGAGCGTTGAGCTGCTGACGTTTATCAAGTGCGCGCAGCAGTTGGGCTTCAAGCTCAAGGAGTTGCAGGGGATTCTTCACGGGTACCGTGGCAATGAACTGCCTTGGCAGCGCGCCAACCAGGCGATAGCACAAAAGAAACTCGAGTTGATGACGCAGATCCAAGCCCTGCAGCAAGTGCATGCAGGGCTGGTGGCGTTTGAGGGCAGCCTGGAACAGGCCCAGGGTCAGTGCCAGTTTGCACGTCTGGTGGAAACCGGCACGGCGCGCATCGGCTAGTTCAGCAGGTCGCCCCATTTGTTTTGCAGGACGCGCTCTTCTGCCAGGATTTCCCGCGTCATGCTGCCAACCCATTGCTGGGCAAAACCATTAGCTTCACGCAGCAGTACGATGTCATCGAGCTCGAAGTCGCCGGGTTGGGCCACGTCCTGATGCTCATCCAGCATCTTCCTGACCATTTCATTGAGCTGCTTAGGAGCTGAAGCCTTGGCTGTATGACTGAAAAACCCCGGCGTGCCAAAACGCCCCTCATTTGCCCCTCCACCCCCTATCTGCTAGTGTCGCGCCCGTTTACCGTCAACCGGAATAGCCGCCATGGCCCGCAAAAAAGTTGCACTCGATTTCGAACAATCCCTCGCCGACCTGCAAACCCTGGTCGAGCGTCTGGAGAACGGCGAGTTGTCGCTGGAAGACTCGTTGACGGCGTTCGAGCAAGGTATCGGCCTGACCCGCGACTGCCAGAGCGCCCTGGCGCAGGCGGAGCAGAAGGTCCAGGTATTGCTGGAACGGGATGGGGAGTTGGCCGAAGAACCTTTCGACGCGGAACAAGCGCAATGATCGACGTTTATCAGGCCAGCAGTCAGGCTCGGGTCAATGCTGCGCTCGAACCGCTGTTTGTGGCACCCAGCCCGGAGCTGGCCAGGTTGTATGAGGCCATGCGCTACAGCGTGATGAACGGCGGCAAGCGCGTACGGCCATTGCTCGCCTATGCGGCCTGCGAGGCGCTGGGCGTGGACGCCGCGCAAGCCAATGGCGCGGCGTGTGCGGTGGAGTTGATTCATGCCTATTCATTGGTGCATGACGATTTGCCGGCGATGGACGATGACGATCTGCGGCGCGGCCAGCCCACCACCCATAAAGCCTTTGACGAAGCCTGTGCGATCCTCGCGGGTGACGGCCTGCAAAGCCTGGCGTTCAGCGCCTTGCTTGATCCGCGCCTGAGCGGCGTGAATGCCGAGATCCGCCTGCGTATGGTCACCGCGTTGGCCAGCGCTGCGGGCCCGGCCGGTATGGTCGGGGGCCAGGCGATTGACCTGGGGTCGGTGGGCCTCAAGCTGGACCAGCAAGCCCTGGAATATATGCACCGGCACAAGACCGGTGCGCTGATCGAGGCTGCCGTGCACCTCGGCGCCCTGGCCAGTGGCCGCGCCGAAGCGGCGCAGTTGGCCGCCTTGCAGACCTATGCCCGGGCCATCGGCCTGGCGTTCCAGGTGCAGGACGATATTCTCGACGTAGAAAGCGATACCGCGACCCTCGGCAAGCGCCAGGGCGCCGATATTGCCCGTGACAAGCCGACCTATCCGTCACTGCTGGGTCTCGAAGCCGCCAAGGCCTATGCCCTGGAGCTGTGCGACCAGGCCCTGGCCGCCCTGCGACCATTCGACGCGGCAGCCGAGCCGCTGCGTGACCTGGCGCGGTATATCGTCGAACGCCGCCACTGATTACAGCGGCCTTTACCGCCGCATATCGGCCAAGTTCGGTGCTCTGCGTGGGCAGTTTGCGATGCTTGAGGTAAACTGCCGCCTCTTCTATACCTATAACGATTCGCCTGATGCCCACGACGTTTCAAGAGATTCCCCGCAAGCGCCCGACCACGCCTCTGCTGGACCGTGCTAACACGCCGGCCGGCCTGCGCCGCCTGGGTGAAGCCGAGCTGGAAACCCTGGCCGATGAGTTGCGCCTGGAATTGCTCTACACGGTCGGCCAGACCGGTGGGCATTTTGGTGCTGGCCTTGGCGTCATCGAGCTGACCATCGCGTTGCATTACGTATTCGACACCCCGGACGACCGGCTGGTGTGGGACGTGGGCCACCAGGCGTATCCGCACAAAATCCTCACCGGACGCCGCGAGCGCATGGCCACCTTGCGCCAGAAGGACGGCATCGCCGCCTTCCCGCGCCGCTCCGAGAGCGAATACGACACCTTTGGCGTCGGCCACTCCAGCACCTCGATCAGCGCAGCCCTGGGCATGGCGATTGCCGCCCGTCTGCAAAACAGCGATCGCAAGGCGATTGCCGTGATCGGTGATGGCGCACTGACAGCCGGCATGGCGTTTGAAGCGCTGAACCATGCGCCGGAAGTGGACGCCAACATGCTGGTGATCCTCAACGACAACGACATGTCGATCTCGCGCAATGTCGGTGGTTTGTCCAATTACCTGGCGAAGATCCTGTCCAGCCGCACCTACGCCAGCATGCGCGAGGGCAGCAAAAAAGTGCTGTCCCGCCTGCCCGGCGCCTGGGAAATTGCCCGCCGTACCGAAGAATACGCCAAGGGCATGCTGGTCCCCGGCACCCTGTTCGAAGAGCTGGGCTGGAACTATATCGGCCCTATCGACGGCCACGACCTGCCGACCCTGATCGCTACCCTGCGCAATATGCGCGACCTCAAGGGCCCGCAGTTCCTGCATATCGTCACCAAGAAAGGCAAAGGCTTCGCCCCGGCGGAAGTCGACCCGATTGGCTACCACGCCATCACCAAGCTCGAACCGCTGGACGCGCCCGTGGCGGCGCCGAAAAAGGCCAGTGGGCCGAAGTATTCCGGTGTGTTTGGCGAATGGCTGTGCGACATGGCCGCCGCTGATCCGCGTCTGGTGGGCATTACCCCGGCGATGAAGGAAGGCTCCGACCTGGTGGCGTTCAGCGAGCGTTTCCCGCTGCGCTACTTCGACGTGGCGATTGCCGAGCAACACGCAGTGACCTTTGCCGCTGGCATGGCCTGCGAAGGCGCCAAGCCCGTGGTGGCGATCTACTCCACGTTCCTGCAACGCGGTTATGACCAGCTTGTCCACGATGTGGCGGTGCAGAACCTCGACGTGCTGTTCGCCATCGACCGCGCCGGCTTGGTGGGCGAAGACGGCCCGACCCACGCCGGCAGCTTTGATCTGTCGTACTTGCGCTGCATCCCCGGCATGCTGGTGATGACCCCAAGCGACGAGAACGAGCTGCGCAAGATGCTCAGCACCGGCCACCTGTACAACGGCCCCGCAGCGGTACGCTACCCCCGTGGCAACGGCCCGAATGCGCTGATCGAGAAAGACCTGGAGCCGATCGAGATCGGCAAGGGCATCGTGCGGCGCCAGGGCAGCCAGACTGCGTTCCTGGTATTCGGCGTGCAACTGGCCGAAGCCCTGAAAGTGGCGGAAAAAATCGACGCCACCGTGATCGACATGCGCTTCGTCAAACCCCTGGATGAAGCCCTGGTGCGCGAGATTGCCGGCAGCCATCAATTGCTGGTAACGGTTGAAGAAAACGCCATCATGGGCGGCGCCGGTGCGGCAGTCAGTGAGTTCCTGGCGCGGGAGAATATCCTCAAGTCGGTGCTGCACCTGGGTTTGCCGGACATTTATGTGGAGCACGCCAAGCCGGCGCAGATGCTGGCTGAGTGCGGGCTGGATGAAGCGGGGATCGAGGCTGCGGTTCGCCAGCGCATGGCCTTGCTCGGCCTGTAAACCGGATCAAATTGTGGGAGCTGGCTGGCCTGCGATAGCATCACCCCGGTCTATCTGAAAGACCGAGGTGTCTGCATCGCAGGCAAGCCAGCTCCCACATTTGTTTTGTATTGCCTTGGAACCCATGGACGGCCCATGAAACACCTTCGACTTGCCCTGCCACTCCTGCTCCTACCCACTCCAGAGCTGCTCGCCGACACCCGCGACGCCGCCCTGAAGCTCCCCGATGTGGTCATCAGCGCCAACCGCCAGGTGCAGGCGCGCAATGACAGCAGCGCCGCCAACACCGTATTCACTCGCGACGATATCGACCGCCTGCAACCCTCCAGCGTGACCGACCTGCTCAGCCGCGTGCCCGGTGTACAAGTGGCGCGGACCGGTGGCCGGGGCAGCTTGCCGGGGATCTTCATACGCGGCACAAAGTCGGCGCAAAGCCTGGTGCTGGTGGATGGCCAGCGGATCGCCAATGCCACCTCTGGCGACAGTGGCCTGCAATACTTGAATGTCGACCAGATTGAACGGGTGGAAGTGCTGCGCGGATCGCGCTCGGTGATTTACGGCAGTGACGCGATTGGCGGGGTGATCCAGATATTTACCCGACGCAATGCCGGACCAGGCCTGCAACCGCGCCTGAAGTTGGGCTTTGGCAGCAACAACACCTGGGAGCGCAGCCTGGGCCTGTCGGGCGGTGATCAACGCACGCGCTTCAACCTGGGCGCGAGCCTGGATGACACCGCCGGTATCGACTGGAGCCACGCCTCCTTCCCCAGCGACCGCGACCATGATGCCTATCGCAATAAGTCGCTGAGCTTGAACCTTAGCCATGAGTTCAGCGATGAGCTGGAGGTGGGTTTTAACCTGCTGGATAGCCGGGGCAAGTCGGAATATGACAACAGCTTTGGACGCTATGATTTCGCCACGGGGCAAAGTGTCGGCCAAAAGCCCTATACCGACTACACCGTCAGCAGCGCCAGCGCTTACATCGACGCCCAACTCAACGAGGCCTGGCAGACCCGTGTAGAGCTGGGCCACAGCGAAAACCGCGACACCAAGCGCGACAAGCTCAGCACTGACTTCAGTGTGTTCAACACCTATCGCGACTCGATCAACTGGCAGAACGACCTGACGCTCGACCAGCAGAACAGCCTGATTCTGGGCGGTGATTGGTATGAAGACCGCTTTCACGGCAGCACCACGTTCAGCGAAAACAGCCGCTGGAACCGTGCCGCATTTATCCAGCATCGTTTCAAGGGCGAGTGGTTTTCCACCGAACTGGGGCTGCGCCGCGACCAGAACCAGCAATTTGGCGGGCAGAACAGCTGGAGCGGCACCCTGACCTTGCCAGTCAACAGCGATAACGACGTATTGCTGAGTTACAGCGAAGGGTTTCGCGCACCGACTTTCAATGACCTGTACTACCCCGACACCCAGTACAGCAATCCGAACCTGCAGCCAGAGACATCGAAAAGCTATGAACTGCAATGGCGCAGCCAGCTCAGTGACAGCACACGCCTGGAAGCCTCGCTGTACCGCACCGACTTAAAAGACGCGATCATCCTCGACGCCAGCAGCAAGCCACAAAATGTCGCCACCGCCCGCATCAACGGCTTCGAAGCCGCCCTCAAGCAGGAGTTCTTCGGCTGGCAAGGCAACCTCGGCCTGTCGATCATCGACCCGCGCGACCGCAACAGCGGCCACACCCTGGCCCGTCGTGCCCGGCGCACCCTGAACCTGGACCTGGATCGGCAGTTCGACCAATTGAGCCTGGGCGCCAGTTGGCAGGCCATCAGCAGCAGCTACGACGCCGAAGACAACCAGAACCGGCTAGCGGGCTATTACCTGGTGGGATTGCGCAGCGGCTGGGCGCTGAATCGGGAAGTGGCGCTGTCGCTGAAGGTCGATAACCTGTTGGATCGCCGCTATACACGGGCGTGGTACAGCTATGACGATCCGAACTTCGCGAACAACCAGCCGTACCGCGAAGAAGGCCGGACGTGGATGCTTGGGGTGACGTGGACGCCGCAGCTCTGAGGTTGTCCGGGCCGACGCCATTGCAGGCAAGCCAGCTCCCACATTTGTTCTGTGGTGTGGCCAAAATATTCTGCACTGCCGAGCTCCCACCTTTTGATGTGTGAATACAGTCAAATGTGGGAGCTCGCTTGCCTGCGATAGCGGTCTTAGCGGTTCGGCGCAATCACCTGACACAACCTCGCCACCGCCTCCACCATCTGCCCACTGGGCCGCTCCAGCCCTTTATCCGGCACGATCAGCAAGCGCCCCTGGACCACCGCCGCCACCTGGGGCCAGGCCTTCCAGTCGTCCAGTTGCGCTTGATCCGCCGCCAGGATCACCTGGGGATCACGCTGCAACACCGACTCGATATTGACCTGCGGGGCTGGCAACTTGAGGTCGTCAAACACATTGCGCGCGCCACATACGCTAAGCGCATCGCTGATGATCTGCCCACCGCCCACGGTGTACAGCGGTTGGTTCCAGACCTGGTAGAACACGCGCAACGGCTCGCTACGCTGATAACGCTGGCGCAACTCGGCCAAGCGTTGACGCAAGCGGTCGGCCAGTTGGCGACCGGCTTCGGCGCGGCCCAACTGTTGGGCGATGGCTTCGACCTGGCTGCTCAGTTGTTCAAGGCTATGGGGTTCGGCGACGTAGATCGGGATGTTCAAGCGCTTGAGCTGCTCGCGCTGGGCGGGGCCGACGCTGCCGGGCCAGAGCAGCAACAAGTCAGGCTGCAGGCTGAGCAGCCGCTCCAGATCCAACTGCCCATAACGGCCCACCGAGGGCACATTGCGCAGCGCGTCAGGCCGTTCGCCGCCGTCGAGCACGCCCACCAGCAGATCGCTCGCACCCAGCTCAACGACGATTTCAGATAGGGACGGTGCGAGGCTGACCACCCGCTCGACCGCCGCCGCCGACGCGCTGGCGGCCAGCAGCAGAACCGCCAGCCACAAGCGCATCAACCGAGCTGACGCGGGATGCGATAGAGGTAGAACAGCACCAGGGTCGACAAGGCCAGGAGAAACAGCGGCACTGCCTCCAGGCCGACGAACACGGCCAGCGCACCGATCCAGGCCGGGAACGCCGCGACCAGCAGCGCCGTGCGTCGACGAGCCGCGAGGGTGATCCAGGCGGCGGGCTCTTCAGGTGTATCCAGGGCCTTGGAGGTGGCAATCAGCGCATGTTTATAGCCATGGAAGTAACGCAGGCTGGCAAACATCGAGGCAACGCCGGCGATAAAGAACGGCATCGCCAACACTGGCAACAGCGGCTCGCCCTGACCAAACACCAGGTTGATCACGAACAACGGCAGCAACGCCAGCGCCAGGTACTGCCACCAACTGAAGGACAGCCGCCGCTTGACCTGGCCGCGCGTCACGCCCGGTCGACCTCGCCCTGATGCTCGTTGCCCATCATATGGTCGAGCTTGCTGGCTTTGGTCGCCAGGTAGAGTTTGTTGTGCGGGTTATGCCCGGTGTGCAGCGGCACGCGCTCGGCAACGGTGATGCCCATCTCGGTCAAGGCGTTGACCTTGCGCGGGTTGTTGGTCATCAGGCGCAGGGACTGGATGCCCAGGTGTTCGAGCATCGGCAGGCAGATGCCGTAGTCGCGCTGATCGGCGGCAAAGCCCAGGCGCTCATTGGCTTCTACGGTGTCGGCGCCGCCGTCTTGCAGTTCGTAGGCGCGGATCTTGTTCAGCAAACCAATGCCCCGGCCTTCCTGGCGCAGATACAGCAGCACGCCACGGCCCTCACGGGCGATGGCTTGCAAGGCGGCTTCCAGTTGCGAACCGCAGTCGCAGCGCTGGCTGAACAGTGCGTCACCGGTCAGGCATTCGGAGTGCACGCGGCCCAGGACCGGGGCGCCATCGGCCACATCGCCCAGGCTGAGCACGACATGCTCGCGCCCGGAGGCTTTTTCAAGAAAGCCATGCATGGTAAACGTGGCAAAAGGGGTAGGCAGCTTGGAAGCAGCGACGAAAACGACGGGCACCGTGTGCTCCTGATTTCAGATTTCACAGAGGCAGGCATTGTAACAGCACGTTCCTACAGACGCTTAAGCTGAATTATCGCTGATAAAGATCAATCGGTTCGATTGGCCTTTGCCTTGGTTCTATGGGCGTCAAAACGGATACGGCTGATTCCAGCGCTGGAAAATCGGTTTCAACTCGCCACTTTTCACCAGCGCCTCCATGCGCCGGTCAAACAACGCCATCAGCGCCCGCCCCCGCTCATTGTCGGTAAACCCCAGGAACAACGGCAGTTCGGCAATGTGCGTGAGCTTGAACGCGGACGGGTCGTCGGCTTGGCCCAGGATGTATTTCAATTCGGCCAGGGCATCGATGTAGAAGTCGGCCCGCCCGTGCTGGAGCATCGGCAAAATCCCGCCACGACGCTCGATCTGGTTGAAACGATGAATATTGGGCAGGTACTCCTCGTACTTGTAGCCGCGCACCCAGGCCAGGCGGTAAGTACCCAGGGTCACCAGGGTCGGTACGGGGCTGCCCGCCAGGCCCAGGGCGTAGATGTGGTCGGCGTCATAGTTCCAGCGGGCGTACAGCACGCCTTCGGTTTCATCATGATAGGAGCCGACCCAGGCATCCACTTCGCCCCGCCGTGCCAGGCCGACTGAGCGGGTGTAGGGCACGCTGCGAATCTTGACCTTGACCCCGGCCGGCTCGAAGATTTCCCGCAACACATCCCAGGCCAGGCCGCTGCCGTCGGCGTTGGTGTAGTCATTCCAGGTTTCACTGGCCAGACGGATCTGGCTGGGCACTTCAGAGCTGTCATCGGCCCATACGCCAGGCGCGACAACACACAGCAGGATCAGCAACCAGCGACGTAGCCCCATGATGACGTCCTCCTGGGAAAAGCGATCTGTTCTACAACGCTGTAAAGGGTAGCGCAGCCCGCCGTGTCACGGCGCCTGGCGAAAATGCTGATAGCCGCGCACGGCCGGGGTGATGTCGTGGCCGCGGGCATCCAGCAGCCTGACGCCCGCCCCCGCTTCCACACGCCCGACAACCTGCACCGGCCAACCGTCGGCCAGCAACGGCGCCAGCTCAGCGGGCGGCAGGGTGAACGCGAGGACATAATCGTCGCCACCGCTCAAGGCGGCAGCCCGCGCACCGTCATCGCCGAGAAAGGCCAGCAGCGCCGCCGACAGCGGCAGCCGTTGCCGCTCGATCACCAGGCTTACGCCTGACGCCTTGGCGATATGCCCGCAATCGGCTAGAAGGCCGTCGGAAATATCCAACGCAGACGTCGCCTTGCCACGCAACGCTATGCCCAGGGCCAACTGCGGTTGCGGCGACCAGTAATGGCCCAGCAACGGTTCGGCGACATCCGCCGCGGCACTACGCTGGCCCAACACCAACGGCAAGGCTGCGGCGGCATTGCCCAGGTCACCGCCGACACACAGCAGGTCGCCCGGCTGCGCGCCACTGCGAGTCAACGCCAGGCCCGCCGGGACACGGCCAAACACGGTGACGGTCAGGCTCAGCGGCCCACGAGTGGTATCGCCGCCCACCAGGCCCACGCCGCAGCGCTGGGCCATGGCGTTCAAACCCTGGGCATAGCGCTGCAACCAATCGGCCGCGACCGTCGGTAGGGTGAGTGCAAGGGTAAAGGCCAGGGGATTGGCGCCCATGGCCGCCAGATCGCTGACTGCCACCGCCAGCGAGCGCTGGCCGAGCAGGAACGGATCGCAGGGGTCGGCAAAGTGCACGCCGGCCACCAGGGTATCGGTGGAAATTGCCAGCTGTTCCCCGGGGGGAACCGCCAGCAAGGCGCAGTCGTCGCCGATCCCCAGGGCAATGCCCTCGCCGCCTTGCGCACAGGGCGCGGCGGCGAAGTAGGTGCGGATCAGCTCGAACTCGCCCATCAGGGAGCCAAGCGCAGGTTAGCGCTTGTACGCCTTCACTTCGGCTTCACGCAGGCGCGGGGCCAGCTTGTCGAGCACGCCGTTGACGAACTTGTGACCGTCGGTCGAACCGTAGACTTTCGCCAATTCGATACCTTCGTTGATCACTACGCGGTAAGGCACGTCAACGCGCTTGAGCAGCTCCCAGGTGGACAGGCGCATCACGCACAGTTCAACCGGGTCCAGCTCTTCGAGGGTCAGGTCCAGGCAGGGTGCCAGGGCTGTGTCGATCTCGCTCAGATTGGCATGCACACCGTGCAGGATGTCGTGGAAGTACGGCAGGTCGGCGAAGGTAAAATCGTTGTCGACGCGAAACTGCGCTTCGATTTCGTTCAGCGAAGTACCCGCCATCTGACGCTGATACAGCGCCTGGGTCGCCAACTGACGGGCAGCCCGGCGCTTTTCGTTCTTCGATGGTTTGCCGGCGTCCGCAGGACGTGGCTCGCGCGGGTTGAAACGATCGCTCTCGTCGGAAATCACTTGGCCTCCAACTGCGACAGCAGGCTGACCATTTCCAGCGCGGACAGGGCAGCTTCAGCGCCTTTGTTACCGGCCTTGGTGCCGGAACGCTCGATGGCTTGCTCGATGGAATCAACAGTCAGGACGCCGAAGGCCACTGGCACGCCGAACTCCATGGACACCTGGGCCAGGCCCTTGGTGCACTCGCCAGCCACGTATTCGAAATGCGGGGTGCCGCCACGAATGACCGCGCCCAGGGCGATGATTGCTGCGTATTCGCCTTGTTGCGCGACTTTCTGCGCAACCAGTGGAATTTCGAAGGCGCCAGGGGCACGGATAATCGTGATATCGCTTTCGCTCACACCGTGGCGAACCAGGGCGTCCACGGCACCGCTTACCAGGCTTTCAACCACGAAGCTGTTGAAGCGGCCAACCACCAGGGCGTAGCGGCCTTTGGGGGCGATGAAGGTACCTTCGATGGTCTTCAGGGTCATTCGACAAATCTCTTAAAGAGCCGGGACGCGTATCTGACGCGCCCCTTAGTGATATTTGAACCGCGAACAAGGTGCGACAATCGCCGGCCTTTATTCGGAGGGCACGTATTCTACTACTTCCAGGTCGAAACCGGATATCGCATTAAATTTCATTGGCGCACTCATCAAGCGCATTTTGCGCACGCCCAGGTCACGCAGGATCTGCGAACCGGCGCCGACGATGCTGTAGGTGGTCGGTTTTTTCACCGGCACCTGGTCAGCGCTTTCGCGGATATGGGCCAGCAGCACGTCGCCATCCACCGGGTTACCCAACAGCAGCACGACCCCGCTGCCCGCCTCGGAAACCGCAGCCATGGCGGCTCGCAGGCTCCAACGGCCCGGCTGCTTGACCATCAACAGGTCGCGCAGCGGGTCCATGTTGTGCACGCGCACCAGGGTCGGCTCTTCGGCGCAGATGTTGCCCAGGGTCAGCGCCATGTGCACGTCGCCTTCCACCGAATCACGGTAGGTCACCAGGTTGAAATGCCCCAGTTCGCTGTCCAGCGGCTGCTCGGCAATCCGCTGAACGGTACGTTCGTGGATCATCCGGTAGTGAATCAGGTCGGCGATGGTGCCGATCTTGATGTTGTGCTCGGCGGCAAAGGCTTCCAGCTCCGGGCGACGGGCCATGGTGCCGTCGTCATTCATCACTTCGCAGATCACCCCGCTCGGCTCGAAACCGGCCATGCGCGCCAGGTCGCAGGCAGCTTCGGTATGGCCGGCACGGGCCAGGGTGCCACCGGGCTGGGCCATCAGCGGGAAGATGTGGCCAGGGCTGACAATGTCTTCGGCCTTGGCGTCTTTGGCAGCCGCGGCTTGCACGGTGCGGGCGCGGTCAGCGGCAGAGATGCCGGTGGTCACGCCGGTGGTCGCTTCAATCGAGACGGTGAACTTAGTGCCAAACCCAGAACCATTGCGCGGTGCCATCAGCGGCAGCTTGAGCAGTTCGCAGCGCTCGCGGCTCATGGGCATGCAGATCAGGCCACGGGCGTGCTTGGCCATGAAGTTGATGTGTTCAGGCTGGCACAACTCGGCGGCCATGATCAGGTCGCCTTCGTTCTCGCGGTCTTCGTCATCCATCAGGATGACCATCTTGCCTTGGCGGATATCTTCAACCAGTTCTTCGATGCTATTGAGCGCCACGCGGCACCCCCTTGGTCAGGATTTCAGGTAGCCGTTAGCGGCCAGAAAACTTTCGGTGATGTTACTCGGCCCTTGAGAAAGGCTTGGCTCTGCGGCCTTATCGCCAAGCAGAAGGCGCTCCAGGTAACGGGCAAGCAAGTCGACTTCCAGGTTCACCCGGCGACCTGGCTGGTAAGACGCCATGATGGTTTCGCTGAGGGTGTGGGGAATGATGGTCAGTTCGAATTCGGCGCCATTGACGGCGTTCACGGTCAGGCTGGTGCCGTCGACGGTGATCGAGCCTTTGTGGGCGATGTACTTGGCCAATTCTTTCGGCGCACGGATGCGAAATTCCACGGCCCGCGCGTTTTCGCTGCGTGCCACTACTTCGCCGACGCCGTCGACATGGCCGCTGACCAGGTGGCCGCCCAGGCGGGTGGTCGGGGTCAGGGCTTTTTCCAGGTTGACCGGGCTGCCGGCCTTGAGGTCATTCATCGCGGTGCAGTCCAGGGTTTCCCGGCTGACGTCGGCGGCAAAGCCATTGCCCGGCAGTTCGATGACGGTCAGGCACACGCCGCTGACGGCGATGCTGTCGCCCAGCTTGACGTCGCCAAGGTCCAGCTTGCCGGTTTCAACCAGCAGGCGCACGTCGCCGCCTTTGGGGGTCATGGCGCGGATGCTGCCGATGGATTCGATAATGCCGGTGAACATGGCCTTCTCCTGGAAAACGGTACGGGCGCCTGGGCGCCCGGTCGGAATTATACGCTCGCTGCTGGCACAGGTATGGCAGTGACTCGCCAGTCGTCGCCTACAGCGCGCATTTCAGTGATCTTGAGTTGGGGGGCGTCGGCCAGTTTCTCAAGCGGCCAGTCGAGCAAAGGCCGGGCGGCGGAGCCCAGGAACTTGCCAGCGATGAAAATCACATACTCGTCCACCAGGCCCTGCTGGGCAAACGCGCCCGCCAGGCTTGGGCCGGCTTCCACCAGCACCTCGTTGACGCCACGGGCCGCCAGCGCCACCAGCGCCGAGCGCAGGTCGACCTGGCCGTCGACACCCGGCACCACCAGGCATTCCGGGCCACGGGGGAACTGGTTCTCCGGGGTCACGCAGGTGATGACCAGGGCCGGCCCGGCCTTGAAGAACGGCGCATTGAGCGGCACCCGCAGGCGACCGTCGATCAGCACGCGCAGCGGTGGGCGCGACATGGCCAGGGCCGTGGTTTCGGCATCCAGGCCCAGTTCGGCGGCACGCACGGTCAGGCGCGCACCATCGGCCAGCACGGTATCGGCACCGGTCAGCACCACACTGGCCTGGGCACGCAGGCGCTGCACGGCGGCGCGGGCGGCGGGGCCGGTGATCCATTGGCTCTCGCCACTGGCCATCGCGGTGCGGCCGTCCAGGCTCATCGCCAGCTTGACCCGCACAAACGGCAGGCCATGCTCCATGCGTTTGAGGAACCCAGGGTTCAGGGCACGCGCCTGGCTTTCCAGCACGCCGCTGAGCACCTCGATACCGGCCTGGGCCAGGCGCTGCATGCCACGCCCGGCCACTTCCGGGTTCGGGTCCTGCATACCCGCGACCACCCGTGCCACGCCAGCGCTCACCAGCGCTTCGGCGCAGGGCGGCGTATGACCATAATGGCTGCACGGTTCAAGCGTCACGTACACCGTGGCACCGCGGGCTTTGTCGCCAGCGGCGCGCAAGGCGTTGGGCTCGGCATGGGGCTCGCCGGTGCGCTCGTGCCAGCCTTCGCCGACAATCTGCCCATCGCGCACAATCACGCAGCCGACCCGAGGGTTGGGATGGGTGGTGTACAGGCCCTTGCGCGCCAATTCGAGGGCGCGGGCCATGTAATGGGCGTCGAGCACAGCCTGTTCTGCAGAAGGAGGGTTCATTCTTTGACCGGCTCACGGGCCAGGCGGTCGATCTCTTCGCGGAACTCGTTGAGGTCCTGGAAGCGTCGATACACCGAGGCGAAACGAATGTAGGCAACTTCGTCGAGCTTTTGCAGCTCGCCCATCACCAGCTCTCCCACCACCAGGCTCTTGACCTCGCGCTCGCCGGTCGCGCGCAGCTTGTGCTTGATATGCGCCAGCGCCGCCTCCAGCCGCTCGACACTCACCGGGCGTTTTTCCAGGGCGCGCTGCATACCGGCGCGCAATTTGTCTTCGTCAAAGGGCTGGCGGCTGCCGTCGGACTTGATCAGGCGTGGCAGTACCAGTTCGGCGGTTTCGAAGGTGGTGAAACGTTCACCGCAGGCCAGGCATTCGCGCCGGCGACGTACTTGATCGCCCTCGGCGACCAGACGCGAGTCAATGACCTTGGTGTCGTTGGCACCGCAGAAGGGACAGTGCATGGTGGCAGGCAACAAAAAAAGGGAGGGCCATGGTAGCGCATCCCCGTGGCAAGACAAGCCATAGCCTTTACGGTATATAGGCTGACTATTATGTTTCTTATGTTTAGTTCACGGATTTTTGCCCTTTTTGGAGCCGTACATGCCGTTACGACCGCTGGTTTTACTCACAATGTTCAGTTTCCTGGTCGCGTGCAGCAGCGAAGCGCCAAAACCAGCGGCCCCGCAACCGACGCCGCAACAAGAGAAAAAAATCCCCGGCCAGGAACCGCTCGGGCCATTGCCGGCCTACCAGCGTGAAGTGAGCGGCACCCTCAACGGCGTACCGGCCGGCGCCGAAGTGGAACTGGCACTGCTGGTGATCGACGACCGCAGCCGCCCGCAACAACTGCTGGCCAGCAGCGTGCTGATCGGCAACAACAAACCGCTGGCCTTTCGCCTGCGCTTCAACCCGCAAGCGTTCCCCGCCGGTGCCCGCGTTGAGCTGCGAGGGCGTGCCAGCCAGTCCGGGCAGTTGATCCTGCACCTGCCGGCGGTGCGCATCCAACAGCCGATCACCCAGACCACCGGGCCGCTGCAACTCGTTCGCGCACCATGACGCCACCGCTGCACCTGCAACGGGCCTTGAGCGAACTGATCGGCGACGCGCAACTGGTGCCCTGCCCGTTACCGGGCACCGACCTGTCGTTGTGGCTGCTGGACGCCGACAACATGGACCGCGCCTTCAGCCCCGAAGAAACCCGGCGCATCCTCCATGAGCCGCCCTACTGGAGCTTCTGCTGGGCCAGTGGCCTGGCACTGGCCCGCTACCTGGCCGCCAACCCCGAGTGGGTGGCGGGCAAGCGCGTCCTGGATTTTGGCGCCGGCTCCGGGGTGGCAGGGATTGCCGCCGTGAAAGCCGGCGCCCTGGAAGTGGTGGCTTGCGACCTCGACCCACTGGCACTGGGCGCCTGCCGTGCGAATGCGCAACTCAATGGCGTAACGCTGGGTTATTCGGCGGATTTTTTTGCCGAAGCCGATCGTTTCGACCTGATCCTGGTGGCCGACGTGCTGTACGACCGGGCGAACCTGCCGCTGCTGGATCAATTCCTCACACGCGGACGGCAAGCATTGGTCGCCGATTCGCGGGTACGCGATTTCCAACATCCCGATTACCAACGGCTGGGGATCCTCGAGGCGCTGACGCTGCCGGACCTGGCGGAGCCTTGGGAGTTTCGTAAAGTGAGTCTGTACCATTCGCGCAGGTCTTGAGGCCATCGCCGGCAAGCCGGCGCCTACAAAGCCTGTTTGACCTGCCCACGCTTTCAGCCAACCCCACCAAGCCTTATAGTTGCCCCATTCCCGCTTTCTTCGAGATACCCCATGAGTGAGCCCACGCCCTACATTTTCGATGTCACCACCGCCACCTTCGACCAGGCTGTCATCGAAAACTCGTTCCACAAACCCGTGCTGGTGGATTTCTGGGCCGAATGGTGTGCGCCGTGCAAGGCGTTGATGCCGTTGCTGGCGCAGATTGCCGAGAGTTATCAGGGCGAGTTGCTGCTGGCCAAGGTCGATTGCGAAGCCGAGCAGGATATTGTCGCGCGTTTTGGTATCCGCAGCCTGCCGACCGTGGTGCTGTTCAAGGACGGCCAGCCGGTGGATGGGTTTGCCGGGGCCAAGCCCGAGTCTGAGATTCGCGCACTGCTGGAGCCCCATGTGCAGATGCCGCCACCGGCTGAGGCGGATCCGCTGGAACAGGCCCAGGCGCTGTTTGCCGAAGGCCGGATCAGTGAGGCCGAGGCGGTGCTGGTGGCCTTGCTCGGTGAAGACAACACCAACGCCGCCGCGTTGATCCTTTACGCCCGCTGCCTGGCCGAGCGTGGCGAACTGGGCGAAGCGCAGGCCGTGCTCGATGCAGTCAAGAGCGACGCGCACAAGGCGGCCCTCGCCGGCGCCAAGGCGCAGATCACTTTCCTGCGCCAGGCGGCCGACCTGCCGGACACCGCTGACCTCAAGGCGCGCCTGGCGCAGAACCCGCAAGACGATGAAGCGGCGTATCAACTGGCCGTGCAGCAATTGGCCCGCCAGCAATACGACGCGGCGCTGGAAGGCTTGCTGAAGTTGTTTATCCGCAACCGCAGCTACAACGAAGGCCTGCCGCACAAGACGCTGCTGCAAGTGTTCGAGTTGCTGGGCAACGACCACCCGCTGGTCACGGTGTATCGCCGCAAGTTGTTTGCCGCGCTGTACTAATCCGCGATCCAACTGTACTGCGGCGTATCCCCGCCGCTGGACACCTTCACCTTGGCGCTATGGCGCAAGCGCACCAGCAGGCGCTTGCCGGCCTGGGCGCTGCCGGCCAGCGCTTCGAGGCGATCCGACAACTCCAACCCGCTGAGTTGCCCGGCCTCGCGCAGCAGGTCCTGGGCGGCCTGCCACAGATTTTCATCCTGATTGACCGGCGCAGCGGCGGGCACTGCCTCCGGCGCCGGCGTGGCCGTCTGCAGGTGCACGCCCAGCCGCGCCCAATCGCTTTCGTCCAGCTCCAGGGTCAAGTCCACGGGCAGCTCGCCGATGGTTCCACGAATTCGCATCATTGCTCGTCCTCCAGCACTTTTCTGACGAGCATGCTCCCACGCGTCTTGCGCAACGCCAAGCAGAGGGTCAAACTCTCGGCACTTTTGTTATAAGATCACATAACAAAATCTTCATTCACGCCCTGGAGTCTCCCTATGCGCCGCCTGTTGCTCGCTTTGCCGTTTGCCCTGTTGCCACTGGCTGCCCAGGCCGCCGACGAACATAACCACGATCATGACCATGAACATGGCAGCCTGGACGCCCACGAACACGGCGTTGGCCGCCTGAATGCGGTGCTGGACGGCAAGGCGCTGGAACTGGAGCTGGAAAGCCCGGCGATGAACTTGGTGGGTTTCGAACACCTGGCCACCACCGACGCCGACAAAGCCAAGGTCGCTGCCGCCCGCAAGCAGTTGGAACAACCGCTGGTGCTGTTCAGCCTGCCCAAGGCTGCCGGTTGCGTGGTCAGCACCCAGGAGCTGGAAAGCCCGCTGTTTGGCGACAAGCCAGAAGACGATCATGACCACGCCACCGATGGCAAAGGCGCGGCCGCCCATGACCACGATCACAGTGAAATCCACGCTCACTACCAGTTCACCTGCGCCAACCCCACAGCGCTGAAAAATCTCGACCTGGCGAACATCTTCAAGACCTTCCCCGCCACCCAGAAAATTCAGGTACAACTGATCGGCCCAAGCGGCCAGCAGGGTGTTGAAGCAACGGCGGCTGCCGCGACCCTGAAATTCTGACCCCACACGGTTGATGTAGGAGCTGGCTTGCCTGCGATGGCATCGACGCGGTGTCACTGATCCACCGCGTCGTCTGCATCGCAGGCAAGCCAACTCCCACAGGTGACCGCGCTCTGCAGGTGATATTGAGTTCCCATGACCCAAGCACTGATCGAACTGTCCGACCTGGGCTTTAACTGGCCCGGTCACCCGCAGTTGCTGGACATCCCGGCGTTTCGCCTGGAGCCGGGGGAAACCCTGTTCCTCAAGGGCCCCAGCGGCAGCGGCAAAACCACCTTGCTCGGCCTGCTGGGCGGGGTGCAGACACCCAGCCGTGGCAGCATCCGCCTGCTGGGCCAGGAGTTGACCGACTTGTCGGCCGGCGCCCGTGATCGGTTTCGGGTCGACCACACCGGCTATATCTTCCAGCAGTTCAACCTGCTGCCGTTTCTCTCGGTCCGCGAGAACGTCGAACTGCCTTGCCACTTCTCCAAGCTGCGCGCGCAGCGGGCGATCCAGCGCCATGGCAGTGTCGACCAGGCCGCCGCGACCCTGCTCGCACACCTGGGTCTCAAGGACCCTGACTTGCTCGGGCGCCGCGCCGATGCGCTGTCGATCGGCCAGCAACAACGGGTGGCCGCCGCCCGGGCATTGATCGGCCAGCCGGAACTGGTGATCGCCGACGAACCGACCTCGGCCCTGGACCACGACGCCCGGGAAGCCTTCCTTCAACTGTTGTTCGCCGAATGCCGCGAGGCGGGCGCCAGCCTGTTGTTCGTCAGCCATGACCAGAGCCTGGCTTCGCTGTTCGACCGCAACCTGTCGCTGGCCGAGCTCAATCGCGCCGCCACGCCGCTCGAGGTTTGAGATGTATTTGTTCCGTCTAGCCATGGCCAGCCTGGCAAACCGCCGCTTTACCGCGATCCTCACCGCCTTCGCCATCGCCCTGTCGGTGTGCCTGTTGTTGGCGGTAGAGCGCGTGCGTACCGAGGCCCGCGCCAGCTTTGCCAGCACCATCAGCGGCACCGACCTGATCGTCGGCGCCCGTTCCGGCTCGGTCAACCTGCTGTTGTACTCGGTATTTCGCATTGGCAACGCCACCAACAACATCCGCTGGGACAGCTTCGAGCACTTTGCCGTCAGCCCGCAGGTGAAATGGGCAATCCCCATGTCCCTCGGCGACTCCCATCGCGGCTACCGGGTGATGGGCACCACTCAGGCCTACTTCGAGCATTACCAGTACGGCCGCAAGCAAAACCTGCAATTGGCCAGTGGCCGCGCGTTTGATACCGACCCGTTTGAAGTGGTGCTCGGCGCCGAAGTGGCCGACGCCCTGCACTACACGCTCGGAGACAAGCTGGTGCTGGCCCACGGCGTGGCGGTGGTCAGCCTGGTCAAGCACGATGACAAGCCGTTCACCGTGGTCGGTATCCTGCAACGCACCGGCACCCCGGTGGACCGCACGCTGCACATCAGCCTCGGCGGCATGGAGGCGATCCACATCGACTGGCACAACGGCGTGCCGGCCCAGGGCAAGGGCCGGATCAGTGCCGACCAGGCGCGTAACATGGACCTCACGCCGCAAGCCATCACCGCGTTTATGCTGGGGCTGAACAACAAGATTTCGACCTTTGCCCTGCAACGGCAGATCAACGAATTCCGTGGCGAACCGATGCTGGCGATCCTCCCCGGCGTGGCCCTGCAAGAGCTGTGGAGCATGATGGGCACCGCCGAAAAAGCGCTGTTCGTGATCTCGCTGTTTGTCGTGCTGACCGGGTTGATCGGCATGCTCACCGCAATCCTCACCAGCCTCAACGAGCGCCGCCGGGAAATGGCAATCCTGCGCTCAGTGGGCGCACGGCCGTGGCACATTGCGAGCCTGCTGGTTTTCGAGGCGTTCGCCCTGGCACTGGCCGGAGTGGTCGCGGGGGTCGGCCTGCTGTATGTGTGCATCGCCGCGTCCCGTGGCTATTTGCAGGCCAATTACGGCCTGGACCTGCCGCTGGCGCTGCCCAGCCCGTATGAATGGACGCTGCTCGCCGGTATCCTGGCCGCTGCCCTGCTGATGGGCAGCGTGCCGGCCTGGCGCGCCTATCGCCAATCGTTGGCCGATGGTCTGTCGATCCGTTTATGAGGAAGGCTTTGATGCGCCGTGCCCTGCTTGCGCTGTTATTGATGGCGGCCCTGCCCGCCTGGGCCGAGGCGCCCCGGGACTTGTCGTGGCAAGAAATGATTCCGCCGGATGCGCCGGTGGAAGTGCCGAATATGACGCCGCTGCACGACCTGTCGAACATGGCCGACGCCCTGTCGGCGGAAGCCGCGCCAGCGGCCAGGCAGGACTTGCCCAACGCGCCGGTGGTGGCGACCCTCAACGGCCAGCATATCCGCCTGCCGGGTTATATCGTGCCGCTGGAAGTCAGCGAGGCAGGCCGCACCACCGAGTTCCTGCTGGTGCCGTACTTCGGCGCCTGCATCCATGTGCCGCCACCGCCGTCGAACCAGATCGTGCATGTGCGCAGCGAGATCGGCGTGAAGCTGGAAGAGCTGTACCAGCCGTACTGGATCGAAGGCCAGATGCAGGTCAAGCCGTCCACCAGCGAATTGGCAGATGCTGGCTATCAGATGGAGGCCGAGAAGATCTACATCTATGAGTTGCCGGAATAGCACCACCAATCAAATGTGGGGCTTGTCGGGTCGCCGCATCGCCGCGATGGCGGTGGGTCAGCGACAAATGCAGCGACTGACAGTCTGCAATCGCGGGCAAGCCCGCGCCCAAACTGTTGATTGGCGGCGGACTTGGCTGATCACCGTTTCATTGAGCTGAGTCAAAAGCCCCGCCGCAGCGATCTTTACCATTGGACACAGCCAACTAAAAACGTCCTTTGGAGCCACCCATGCACAAGTCACTGCTCAGCGCTTCCCTCTTCGCGCTTGCACTCGCCGCCCCTCTCGCCCATGCCCACGAAGCTGGCGACATCCTCGTTCGCGCCGGTGCCATCACCGTTAACCCAAAGGCCGACAGCGGCAGCGTCAAGGTTGACCAGGGTCCATTGGCCGGCACCAACCTGGGCGGCAAGGCGACCATGAGCAGCGACACGCAACTGGGCCTCAACTTCGCCTACATGCTGACCAACCACGTCGGTATCGAGCTGCTGGCGGCCACGCCGTTCGAGCATGATGTGAAGATCAAGAACACCGCCCTCGGCGCCGCCAACGGCAAGCTTGGTACCCTCAAGCACCTGCCGCCAACCCTGAGCGTCGTGTACTACCCGCTGGACAGCAAGTCGGCGTTCCAGCCCTACGTCGGTGCCGGTATCAACTACACCTGGATCTATGACGAACACGTCGGCAGCCGCGCCCAGGGCGAAGGCTTCAGCAACTTCAAGGCCGAGAACTCCTGGGGCTGGGCCGCGCAGATCGGTGCGGACTACATGATCAACGACAAGTGGATGATCAACGGCCAGGTGCGCTACATCGACATCAGCACCAAAGCCACCGTGGACAACAACGCCCTGGCGGCGGGTACTCGTGCCAAGGTCAATGTGGACGTGGATCCAATGGTCTACATGGTGGGTATCGGCTACAAGTTCTAAGCACGACTTAACAAACGCCACACAACAATGTGGGAGCGGGCTTGTGTGGGAGCTGGCTGCCTGCGATAGCATCGCCTCGGTGTCTTTGATAGACCGAGGTGTCTGCATCGCAGGCAAGCCAGCTCCCACACATGCCTGCTCCCACATTTTTTTGCGTTCTGTCAGCTAGTGATGCCGGTAGAAGCGGTCCAGCAACGCCGGCAGCCCCGCACGCCACGCCCGTGGCTTGATGCCGAATGTATGCAGGATCTTCTTGCAGGCCAGCACTGCGTGTTGCGGTTCGTCGGCGGCATCTGGCCGCGCGGCGTGGGCCTGGGCTGTCGGTGCTTCGACCGCCAGCGCATGGAAGTTACGCGCTTCGGTGAGGATCGCCTGGCCAAGGGCCACAGGGGTGGTCGCCTCTTGCCCCGCGTAATGGTAGGTGCCCCACAGCGGCGCCGCACAATCGAGCTGCTTGAGCACCGAGATAATCACCCGTGCCGCATCGTCTACCGGCGTCGGGTTGCCCCGTCGATCATCGGCCAACAACAACTCCTCGGGTTTCTCGGCACGCGCCAGGAAACGCCCGAGCGCGCCGTCGACACTGTCATCGAGCAACCAGCCAAAGCGCAGTAGCACATGTTGCGGGCAGGTCGCGCGTACGCTTTGCTCAATGCGCCATAACGCCTGGCCGCGCAGGCCCAGGGGCACGGGTTCGTCTTTTTCGCTGTAGGCGGTGGCGCGCGAGCCATCGAACACCCGATAGCTGGACGGTTGCAGCAGGGTGATGTTGTGGTGCTGGCACAGTTCCGCCAGGCGCTCGACAGCAGATTCCTGCCCGGCCAGGCGCGCCTCGTTCACGCTTTCGGCCTGGAACCAGTCGAAATAGTAGGCGAGATTGATCAAGGCATCGGGACGGGTGTCGTCGAGCAATTGGGTAAGGCTGGCGGCATCCCAGCCGTCTTGTGGCGGGCGCGGGGCGAGGAAACCGATATCTTCCTCTGCACCGAGGCGAATCAGCGCCTGCCCGAGGGCATTCCCGCCGCCCAGTAACATAAGGCGCATTCGCATAGATTGAGCAGGCCCGGTCTGTTTGGAACGATGGCTATTATCGACAGGCGTTGATGCCGTGCCGTTAGTATTTGCCAGAATCGTTGCATTTTGCGGGTTTGTAGCGCAACCGTCACTTACTAAGTGGCGTTGAGTGGCGCTGCTTCCTCTTCAATCTGTGGCACGCGCTGCGCGATTGACGGCACAAGGCTCAGGCGCCTTCAGAGGGAGTGCCGTTGGTAGGATCGTCGAAACTTTCGCGCCAGCACCACAGTCAGCCGTTAACGAACGGAGGCCACTGCCCCGCCAACCCACGGGAGCCACCATGGCTGTGATTCCAGAATGGGTGCCTGTCACGCCCAGCGCTGCCATCACCCGCTTCAAGGTGCTGACGGTCAATACCCACAAGGGCTTCACTGCCCTCAATCGACGCTTCATCCTGCCGGAGTTGCGCGAGGCGGTGCGCGGTGTGGCGGCCGACGTGGTGTTCCTGCAGGAGGTGCACGGCACCCATGAGCACCATCCCCGGCGCTACAGCAACTGGCCGAGCATGCCCCAGTATGAGTTTCTCGCCGACAGCATCTGGCCGCAGTTCGCCTACGGGCGCAACGCGGTGTATCCCCATGGTGACCATGGCAATGCGCTGCTGTCGAAATTCCAGATCATCCGCTATGACAACCTCGACATCTCCCAGAGCGGCCACGAAAGCCGCGGGCTGTTGCATTGCATCCTGCGCCTGCCCGGCACCGGCCAGGAGGTACATGCCATTTGCGTGCACCTGGGTTTGCGCGAGGTGCACCGCCAACAACAGCTGAAATTACTGGCCCGGCGGGTTGCCGAGATTCCCGGCGAAGCGCCGCTGATTGTCGCCGGTGACTTCAATGACTGGCGCCAGCAGGCCGACCTGAGCCGCAGCGGCCTTAAGGAAGTGTTCGTGCAGGCCCACAGCAAGCCGGCGCGTACGTTCCCGGCGCGCCTGCCACTGCTGGCGCTGGACCGCATTTATGTGCGCAACCTCAAGGCCCATCAGCCGCAAGTGCTGACGGCGCGCCCCTGGTCGCACCTGTCGGATCACGCGCCGCTGTCGGTGGAGATTGAGTTATGAACAGCGCCGTGGAACACATCGCCACCGACCAGCCACCGGGTGACGCCAGGGCCAGGGACCTGGACTACGGCTGGCAGGCCGGTAACCAGGTGCAATTGCTGGAAAACGGCGAGGCGTACTTCCCCAAGGTGTTCGAGGCCCTGCGCCTGGCCCGCCAGGAAATCCTCCTGGAGACCTTTATTCTGTTCGAAGACAAGGTCGGCCATGAACTGCACGGGATTCTGATCGAAGCCGCGCAGCGTGGGGTGAAGGTGGTGGTCAGCCTCGATGGCTTTGGCTGCGGCGAACTGAGCCCCGGGTTTCTCGGCGAGTTGGCCCAGGCCGGGGTCACGGTGCAGATGTTCGACCCGGCGCCCAAGACCCTGGGGGTTCGCACCAACTGGTTTCGCCGCCTGCATCGCAAGATCGTGGTGGTAGACGCGGCAGTGGGGTTTATCGGCGGGATCAATTTTTCCGCCGACCATCTGGCGGACTTCGGCCCCGAGGCCAAGCAGGATTATGCGGTGCAGGTGATCGGGCCGGCGGTGGCGGACCTGCATCACTTTGCCCTCGCGCAAAGCGGCCGCCCGGTGCGCATGCGGCGCGGTTGGCGGCGCCGGCAACAACCTGCCTGGGCTGCGGAGGAAGGTGACGGCCTGGTGCGCCTGATCTACCGCGATAACCTGCAACACCGCTCGGATATCGAAGAAGCCTACCTGCACGCCCTGCGCCACGCCCGCCAGCGCGTGGTGATCGCCAATGCCTACTTCTTTCCCGGTTATCGCCTGCTGCGCGAATTGCGCAATGCCGCGCGGCGCGGCGTGCAGGTGCAGTTGATCATGCAGGGCCAGCCGGACGTGCTGCTGGCCAAGCTGGCGGCGCGCATGCTCTACGACTATCTGCTCAAGGAAGGCGTGGTGATCCACGAGTATTGCCAGCGCCCACTGCACGGCAAGGTGGCCCTGGTGGATGAGCAATGGAGCACCGTGGGTTCGAGCAACCTCGACCCGTTGAGCCTGTCGCTGAACCTGGAAGCCAACGTGCTGATTCGTGACCGAGGGTTCAATCAACTGTTGTTCGAGCGCCTGCAAGACCTGAGCCGCAACCACTGCAAGACCATGCCGGAAAACCGCAGCCCCCGCGGCTGGTTATGGCGGGTGACCGTGGGGTTTGTGGTGTTCCATGTGCTGCGCCATTTCCCGGCCTGGACCGGCTGGCTGCCCGCGCATAAACCGCGTTTGAAACCCTTTGTGCATCCATGAGCCAAGCCCGCGCGGATGATGCCCGCCCCCATGCGTTCAAACGCTGGAAGAAGCCGCTGACCGTCGCGTTCTTTGTGCTGCTGATTGTGCTGTTTACCCTGCTCGCGCGGCGTATCGACTGGAGCGAAGTGTTCGACACCCTCGGCGACTTCAAGCTGCGCACCCTGTGGATCGCAGCCGGGCTGACCCTGTGCAGTTTCCTCGTGTATGCGTGCTTTGACCTGATTGGCCGAACCTACATCCGCCAGCCCTTGCGCTGGAAACAGATCCTGCCGGTGGGCATCATCAGCTATGCGTTCAACCTCAACCTCAGCGCCTGGGTCGGCGGGATTGCCATGCGCTATCGGCTGTATTCGCGGCTGGGGGTGAGCAACGGCAACATCGCGAAAATCCTTGGCTTGAGCCTGGCCACCAATTGGTTTGGCTATATGGCCCTGGCCGGCGTGGTGTTCAGCAGCGGCCTGGTGACCATGCCGCCGGGCTGGAAGCTCAGTAGTGGCGCGTTGCAAGGTGTCGGGGTGTTGCTGGTATTGGCAAGCCTCGGCTATCTGGCTGCCTGTCAGTTCTCGAAGAAGCGCGCCTGGTCGATTCGCGGGATCGAGATCAACCTGCCGTCGCTACGCATGGCGTGCCTGCAGCTGGCGCTCGGCGCGCTGAACTGGTCGCTGATGGCAGCGGTGATTTTCACCTTGTTGCCGGCGAAGCTGGACTACCCGCTGGTGCTGGGGGTGTTGCTGATCAGTGCGATTGCCGGCGTGGTCACGCACATTCCGGCCGGCCTTGGCGTGCTGGAGGCGGTGTTTATCGCGCTGCTGCAACATGAGGCCTCACGGGGCAGCTTGCTCGCCGGTTTGATTGCCTACCGGGCGATCTATTTTATCTTGCCGCTGCTGATCGCCCTGGTGATGTACCTCGCGGTGGAGGCGAAGGCCAAGGCCTTGCGGGTGAAAAAAACACCGGCGTGAAACGCATCATTGGGATTGGATGATGCTCAACCGCTCGCCCACCACCATCTCGGTGATCCAGTCCACCAGGATCGAGGTGTAGGCCTGCTGGGATACCGGGTCGCTCAATGAATGATCGCCACCGTCGATGATCCGGTGCGTCAGCGAATGGGTCTGCTGGCACGCAGCCCGGTAGCTCATGATGGTGGCGTGGGGCACATGGTCATCCGTTTGTGATTCGACAATCAGCACATCCCCGGTAAATGCGGCGCAGGCGTGCAGCGCGCGATTGGTCTCGGCCTGCACCAGGGTGCTGCGGTAATCCATCAGGTCGGCTTTATCCAGGTCGCGCTTGGGGGTGTGCCATTGCTGGTCGCGATACAGCGCCGGCACCCGCAGTGCGAGCCAGCGCACCGGGCGCAATGAGGTGAGGATCGCCGCCAGGTAGCCACCATAACTGGTGCCCACCACCGCCACCGCCGAGGTATCGATGGCCGGGTGCGCCAGCAGTCGATCATAGGCCGCCAGCAAGTCCCGCAGGTTGTCGTCCCGGGTGACCCGCGACAAGGGAATGCCGTTGCCAGCATGCCCGCGCAGGTCAAAGGTCAGGCACACACAGCCAAGGCCGGCGATGCCCTTGGCCCGTTCCAGGTCACGCTCCTGGCTACCGCCCCAGCCATGCACAAACAACACCCCTGGCACTTTTGACTTGGGACTGAGGAAGGTGGCGCTCATCTGTTCGTCGTCGATATCAATGGTGATGGTTTCGCTTCTAGCCGTCATAGGATTTGACCGTTACGTACTTGAGAAGAAAGTCGCTGTTTTCTGCCGGGCCGCGGTAGATCTCGATGGCATTGGCGGGCAAGGACTGCTCGATATAGGTCTCTACGGACGAGACGCGAATCGCACGCAGGCCGGGGTCGTTGATAAAACTCTGCAATGCCGCCACCTCCGCGCTGCTGGCACCGCCCATGCGCCAGGATTGCTCGAGCACCCCGCTGCGGCGCTGGCCTTGGCTGTCCAGGCCCTGGGCGATGTCGTAATTGCGCCGCGAGGCATAGAAACCAGGATAGGCCTCATCGGCGGCGTTATCGAAGACGTGTGCCTGCTCAATGGCCAGGCGCACGTCCTCGTTGAGCGCCAGGGCCAGCAATGCTTCGTAATAACCCGGCACCACCAGCAGGTCGGAGCCGCCGTAGACCGCCTCGCCCTGCCCGTCCTGGGTCAGGTACTGCTCGCCGCAGTAACTGAATACATGCCCGCCGATAAAGCTCTGGCCGACACTGTGGGTCACTACGTCCTGCAGGTCTTGCTCCAGCACCACGCCTTGGTCGAACAGCTGCGCTGCATCGGCACGGGCGAGGATTGCATGCAATTGCTCGAGGTTGTCGACCACCTCCTGACCACGACCGGCGCAAGCATGTACCGGCTTCAGGCGAATCGGCCCGAGCGCCAGCAACTGGATGGCGGCAGCGCGGGCATCTTCCACGCCAAACACACTCCAGCCGTCGAGCACCACGGCGCGCACCCGCTCGGCAAACAGCGGCGACCAACCCTCGGGCGCCAGGGCAGCCGTGTCGTGCAAGCCATGGGTGATGGCCTTGGTGCAGATGAAATCGTGGTCCACATAACCGCCCCACAAATCCTCCGGCCCCTTCACCCCCAGGCTGAGTGCCTGGGCCGGCCCGACCAGGGTCTGGGTAGGCAGCAGGTACAGATCGGTATGGGCATGCAGCTCGGCGCTGTAGCTGCCGCCGTAGTCGAGCCCGAGGATCTGCGCCAGCCAGCGAGCGAGGGCGCGGTTGCTTTCCACTTCATGGAGTGGGGCATCGGGCCGGACCGAGTGCGCCACCACGATCTTTTTGCGGTTGGTCGGGGTCATGCGTCCCCCTTGTGCAAGGCTTGCGGGTGTGTATCGCAAAGGTTGCAGGGATCAGGCCAAGGCGCGACTCAGGCAAAGGGTTGGTGGATCAAGCGGTTAGGGGAAGAGCAGTGGCATTTGGCCTGCTTCATTTTGCACGAAGGGCGATGGAGCGGCCGGCGTTCTGCACGATCCAGGGCGCGCAGGCGATCAAAAATGTGGCGGCGGGCTTGCTCGCGCCCACACTGGTGGGGTGGCGTGTCCGGCAATCAAGCAGGGGCCTTCACGCCAAATCGGTTGCGGTAATCGCTGGGCGCAAGGCCGGTGATTTTCTTGAAGATCGCGCGAAAGGCGCTCGGGTCTTGATAACCCACGGTCCAGGCAATCTGATCAATGGTGGTATTGGTGAACTCCAGCATCTGCCGCGCCTTGCCGACCCGCAGGTGCTGGCAGTATTGGGTGGGTTTCAAGCCGGTGGCATTGCGAAAACGGCGCAGGAAGGTGCGCTCTTCCAGGCCGGCCGCCTGGGCCATCGCCGCAAGCGAGACATCCACCGCACCACTGGCCTGCAACGCGTGCTGGACCTTGAGGATCGCTCCGTCACCATGGCTGAGGATCGGTGCAAAATTGCTGCCGCACTGGCTGGCGCTGTCGCTGTGCTCAATCACCAGAAAGCACGCGGTGTCGGCGGCGATGCTGGGGCCCATGAGACGGTCGACCAGGCGCAGGCCCAGTTCGGACCAGGCCATCAGCCCGGCGGTGGTGATCAAGTCGCCGTCGTCCACTATGGGTTTGTCGGCCTCCAGGCGCACCGCAGGAAACCGGCTGGCGAAGGTGTTGGCCGAAGACCAGTGGGTGGTGGCGCTGCGCCCATCGAGCAAACCACTGCGCGCCAGCATGATCGAACCGATGCACACGCCTCCCAGCACGGTGCCGGCCGCATGCTGCTCGCGCAGCCAGTGCAGCAGCGCGGGCGGCGCCTGCTCTTCGCAAAACTCGCCAATCGACGGCGGCACCAGCACGGCCATCAGGGGTTGATCGGGGCCGGGCAGGCTGTCGAAACCTCGAACAGGGGTACCATCGTCATTGACCTGCCAGTGGCTGACACGTAACAAGGGCAACTGCTGGCTCTGATGCTCGGCGGCAATGCGATTGGCGACGCCAAACAAGTCGGTCAAGCCATGTACTGCGGCCATCTGCGCACCGCGATAAATCAGCACGCCGAGCTCGACGATCGAGCGTTCCAGAGCCATTGTCAGTTTTCCCCCTGTTATTGTCGGTACGGCCAATCCCCGTGCCACGCGTCAGTCACGATACTGGGCGCATCAACCCATCACGAGAACATACACATGGCCAAGCAAGCACTTATCCTAATCGATATCCAGAACGACTACTTCCCCCAGGGCAAGTGGCCATTGACCGGCGTGGAAGCGGCGGCCGACAGGGCGCAACAGGTGCTCCAGGCATTTCGCCAGGCCGGCGACGCGGTGATCCACGTGCGCCATGAGTTCACCTCCGAGGATGCGCCCTTCTTCACCCCAGGCTCCGAAGGCGCACATATACATGCCAAGGTGCAGAACGAAAACGACGAGCCGGTGGTGCTCAAGCATTTTGTAAATGCGTTTCGCCAAACCAACCTGCGCGAGGTACTGGAACAACGCAGCATCACCGACCTGGTGGTGGTCGGCAGCATGAGCCACATGTGCATTGACGCAGTGGTTCGGGCAGCAGCGGACTACGGCTACAACGTGACGGTGATCCATGACGCCTGTGCCACGCGCGACCTGGAATTCAATGGCAAGACCATTGCCGCCGCCCAGGTACATGATGCCTACATGGCATCGCTGGCATTTGCCTATGCCAGCGTGGTGTCGGCGGAGGAGTTCCTGAAGACTGTCAGCGCGTAGCGATAATGAACAGCCGTGGAAACGGTAGCAACACTGTGCCATCGGCCAGGGCCGGGTAAGCCTCGCGGATGCGCGCCAGGTAGGCGTCGAGGAAGGCGCCTTTCGCGGCCTCATCCAGCGGCGCCAGGAATGGCCGCAAGCCCGTGCCCTTGAACCATTCCACCACCGCCTCATGACCGGTGAGCGGGTGGTAATAGGTGGTGTGCCATACATCCACGGTGCTGCAATGTTTGCTCAACAACTCGTAGTAGTAACTCGCCGGATGACGCGCTTCATGTTTGACCGCGCCGATCTTGCCCGCCCAAGGGCCTTGCGCTGCCACCTCACGGGCCAGGCGGTGAGCCGGCTCGTTGAGGTTATCCGGGGTTTGCACCGCCAGCGTCCCGCCCGCTGTCAATTGCGCCACCAGGTGTGGATAAAGGCTGGCGTGGTCCGGCACCCATTGCAGTGAGGCGTTGGCGAGGATCACATCGAACTGTTGCGCAGGCTTCCAGGCGCCGATATCGGCCAATTCAAAGTTAAGTGCCGGCAACCGCTCGCGGGCACTAACCAGCATGTCCTGCGAGCTGTCCAAGCCGGTAATCGTCGCCTGGGGGAAACGCCCGGCCAACACCTCGGTGGAATTGCCCGGGCCACAACCCAGGTCGACCGCCGTTCGCACATCGCCCGCGGGGATGGCGGCGACCAGGTCTTGGACGGGACGGGTGCGCTGTTGTTCAAACATCGAATACTGTTTGGCAGACCAGGTCATCGGGGCTTCCTTCTTGGGTAAGGGAATGCGCTACAGCCTAAGTCTTGTGGCGCCCAGGGACAAATGCCAGGGCTCTGGACTTTTCCCACTCAAAAACAAGAAACCCCCGAGGCAAATGCCAGCGGGGGTTCCTGGTGTTACTGGATAGTCCGTGCCGATGTGGCCTTAGAACGGAATATCATCATCAAAGCTATCGAAGTCAGCCGCTGGCTGCGGTGCCGCCTGCTGTGGCGCTGGACGCGACTCACGCTGTGGCTGCTGGCTTGGCTGCGGACGGGACTGCTGTGGACGCGGCGCCGAGTTGGACATGCCACCCTGGCCCTGTTGGTCGCCCTGTGGACGGCCGCCCAGCAGTTGCATGGTGCCTTGCATGTCGACCACGATTTCAGTGGTGTAACGCTTGATGCCGTCTTTTTCCCACTCGCGGGTCTGCAGTTTGCCTTCGATGTAGACCTGCGAACCCTTGCGCAGGTATTCACCGGCGATCTCTGCGACCTTGCCGAACATCGACACACGGTGCCATTCGGTTTTCTCGACCTTCTGGCCAGTCTGCTTGTCAGTCCACTGTTCGCTGGTCGCCAGACTCAGGTTGGTCACGGCGTTACCGTTAGGCAAGTAGCGAACTTCGGGATCCTGGCCGCATGTACCGACCAATATGACTTTGTTAACCCCACGGGCCATAACGTTCTCCTAGGTGTAGAGGGACAAAAGAATTTCTCCCAGGGCCAAAAAATTTGTCTATATTTCTGGAAGGGGCCAAAAGAATTTCCAATATGCGCCGCTTGATGGACGATCTTAGGTAGCAACGTGCCATGGCGTACGCGTCTTCACGATCTCCTAGTTTAACTCACCCGGCTACGGAACGAAGCCTTTATGATCGAACCCAGCTACCACTCTGACTACCGATGATTTCCTAGCTCAATCTCCCTCGCTCAGCGGGCGCGGGATCGCCGATCAGGAGGCGGTATGGCAGGTACGAAATGCAGAGCACCAAATCCAGATTTGGTGGACAGGTGGATAGCAGCCGGTTACGGGCAGGGTGACGGTGCCGGCTATAAGCCGTTCATGTACGTCCGAGACGTTCCTTCCACCGGGACGTCGAGTATGGTCAAAAGCCGGCTGACCGGACGCACGCATCACTATCTATCTCGGCAAGAATTCAAGGTCCATCTTGAAGCCGAGTATTCAAGGTCCACGAGAGACATTCGTGAACAGTACGCACTGCTCCCCTTGGCGGAAACCCAGCAAATAGCGGCAGATCTCGGTGTGCGTCATCCAACATACCCTGCGACAAAAACACCAACAGTGATGACCACTGATCTTTTACTCACACTTGATCGGCCGAATGGGGATCAACTCCTAGCGATCAGCGTGAAGCTGACCAAGGACCTAACGCCTCGTAACCTCGAAAAACTGCTGATAGAAAAGGTTTATTGGAATAATCGGGGCGTTAAGTGGGTTCTTATCACCGAGAAAGAGATTTCAACTCATAGGGTTAATAATCTCTGCTTTTTTGAATTGTCACTTTCGGACGATTGCCGCCTCAGATCACTAATCACGCCGGAAGATTTCAGCCGGCGGTTTGAGGAAAACTGCAGTCGTCAGCTTTCCTTCAACGCAATCATGACAAAATCCATTAGGGAAATGGGCATCGACGTGCATACCGGCCACACCCTCTTAGGCCAAGCTGTCTGGAGACATCAAAGCCGACTTGACATAGAAAGAAATACGTTAAGACACCGAGGGAATGTGCTTTTGAGGGAGGTGGCCTGAAATGTACGAGATACACGACGTGTACGTAGCAACAACGCCATCCCATATGTTCGACTGCCCGGTCAGAGTGTTGGAAACCGTTGAGCTAAAAAAGGTCATACTCATAAAAATCAAGAAGAATAAAGCCACTAAGCCATTCAGCGTTGATTATTCAGAGTGGATTGACCTGCTCGCTTCCGAAAGGTTAGTGAAAGTATCAGACCCGTTAGGCGATCTCCCTTCGATACCTCCCAAACTTCCGCAAGCTGCAGAAAAAAGGCTGAAACAGGTATCTGACATCACTTCCGCGCTTTCTGTCATGCCTGAGTTTCTCACAAATAAAAAAGCAGCCAACTCAAAGATAAAGCAGATTGCTGCGTCGTTAGACCTGACAGAGAAAACTATTAAACTTTGGGTGAGTGACTGGCTTCAAGCAGGTCGTAATACGGTCGCAGTTGTTAGTAAATTCGTTGTGAAAGATGCCAGGGTATTTAACCCGCCTACATCTGGTAAAAAAAGGGGAGCAAAACCAAATCTGTTATCAGCCGACACTGAGGTACCATCGTACGAAGTGGAGCCCCAAATAAAAAAAGCTTATGAAATATATATAGCTCAGCAACGGATGACTTGGAAGGATGCTTTTCATGAAATGCTTTTAACAACCTACAAGCTTCCGCCTGAGGCCATATCCGACGGGACCGACGGATTACTTTTAAACCCTGCGCTTGCTAAAAAACACAAAGTTCCTACATGGCGGCAGTTTAGATATCGTTGCCGAAAACTAAAGAAAGCCAATGACGAATTAGAAGCAGAATCACCTAGAGGATCAAGAGGCAAGGCTAGCGACAATGTGCCTGGCCCAGGCTTTTACGAAATCGACGCGACTCACTTTCAAATCCAGCTTGTTTCAAGGATTACAAAAAGCCTGCTCGTTGGAAGGCCTACAGTCTATCTAATAGTTGATACCTATGATGGGGCCATTGTAGGTTACGCCGTAAGCTTGGAAAACCCTAGTTGGGCCACTGCGGCGCTAGCATTGTACAATTGCTTCAGCGATAAGTCTCTAGTCTTTGAACGACTAGGACTGCCGTACTCCTCAGCAGATTGGCCGTGCCACCATTTGCCAACATTACTGCGGGCAGACCGCGCAGAGTTGATCTCCAACATGGGGCATAACTTTCCTCAATCGGGAATACGTGTAGAAATCACACCTTCTATGACACCGATCGCGAAAGGTACCGTGGAGGGCAAGAACGCCGAACTTAAAAAAAACAGAAGCAGCAGATTCGATTTGCCTGGTAGGTTTTCAAAGAAAAGAGAACGACGGTCGCCCGACGGAAAAAAAACAGCTGCGTTGGATATATTTGAATTTGAAAAGATCCTAGTAGAAATAATCATGGACTTGAATAACACGGCGGTTGATCCCAAAAAAATACCGCCTGATGCTCTAGCCGAAGGTCCGAGGGTAGCAACTCGCATTGGACTACACCGTTGGGCACTATCGAACCGAGCCGGCTTCACCCGAAATATGGGGCCACATTTCATATATGAATATTTACTGACAAATGGTAGTGGCCGAATTTCTCCGCTTGGCATACTGTTCCAAGGAGAGACCTACATTTGTGACCATCTCAGAACATCCGGCCTACTGAGCGCCTCAGTCAATCAGTCTATAAAAGTTAAAATTTCGTACAACCCGCTGCTTGCTAGCGAAATATATTTTTATGATTCGAGTATCAACTCATGGCTACCGGCGCTCAATACAGACCCGGAAATCTATGACATTAGAGCGTCGTTCCCTGAGGCTAAAGAGTTTCGAGCGATCCAGAAGCAATTAGTCAGCCAAGCCGAACTCATCCACTACAGCAAACGCAGGGTTAGTGTACGAGCCGTCAAAGCCGCAGTGCAAAAATCTGTTGTGGAGAAACGCAATTCGCCTAAGGCGGGTCACGGAGTGGATATTCGCCAAAATCGGGCGCAAGAAAGGGCAAATGAGCGCTCTCCGGGATTAAACGGAGGTATACACCCAAACCAGACACCTGAAGCAACTCCACATCCGAACCTGTCCGCTGAAAACATGGATACAGAGCATAACCAAAACGAGATATCCATTTGGGATGAAGTCGATGCAGTCAACATCATTAAATGACATAATATATCAAAAATCTGGCGCAGCGGAAATTGATGACAATCCGTTGATAGCACATTTGAATCTTCCGCCAGATAATGATCGCCAAGCTTTCATAAGACTTGGGTTAAAACCTGAGTACGATACGTTAGACCGTGAGCTTCCCACGTATCTTAGAAGAATAAAAATCAACCGACTCAGGCACTTTTTCGCACCAACACATCCTGTGCATCGAAGAGCGCTTATTGGAATTAGCTCTCAGCTATTTGACGGATATATCCCTCGAAACCCTATGTCAGCCGAGGGGCAGAGGGCACTTTACGGTGGCAAGGCAGACATCACCATCCGCCCAACTATATCGCTTATAGCTGGACATTCTGGAATGGGTAAATCGACCTTACTCGACCGAGTGCTTGAGAGCGCAGGGCAGCAGAGTTATCAACATGCGTTATTTCAAGATCAACCCTTCCCAGAACGGCAAATACTGTGGCTTCGTCGTAATGTACCCGAACACTGTACAGTTAAAACTTTATGCGCATCTTTTGGCGACTATACGGATCGCATTCTTGGCTTAAAGCTGTACCATGGCATTTTTCAGGATGTGCGTGGAGGCGACAGAAACTTCTACCTCTCTGAAATACGAAAAATCATAACCACTCATCATGTTGGGTTGCTAGTCTTAGACGAATTTCAAAACCTTTCACTGATGGGAGTCGGTGCTGCAAAAGTCATAGCATTTCTTGTAAACCTCCGCGATGAACTCGGCATTCCTATCGTGATCGCGGGTACCTATAAAGCCCTTAGGCTGTTAGAGGGTGATCTTAGCATCTCTCGGCGATTGGTAGAGGGTGGGTACTATGACCTGAAACGGCCGCTTTCTGCCGATGATGAAAGTTTTAATCAATTATGTAAGATTGCTTGGAAATACCAATGGACCAAAGAACGATCCGAAATAAGCGACAGAATTATTGACGCTCTTTATGATGTTAGCCAAGGCATAACAGGAATTATGCTCAGCGTATTTGCTAGCGCTCAACTCGCTGCAATCGAAGACGGCTCTGAGAAAATTAATGAAAATACTATAATTGAAACGTACAACTTGCGAATGACCCCGCTTCATCCTGCAGTAAACATCCTGAAGTCCAACAGCCCACGTTTGATAGATAAATTTGACGAGGCACTTTCGAACGCGCTCTCGCCCAATACAGGACTACCTGAAAGCCAGCTACTAACCCAACAGAACACACTAAATCCTATACGAGAGCGCCAACCCTCCAGCCGAGTAGAGAAAGCAAATAGCAAAAGTGAACCGCTTTCAAAGGAAGAGATTAAACAAATGGTGCTGAATGAGAACCCTGACGATCTAAGTAAGATCTTGGAGCGCCCATGAAAGTCCCGGGTTTTCCTATACCAGTGGCGGGCGAATTATACTCTTCAGTTGTGGCACGTTATTTACACCGCACTGCTGGTTATACTAAGCGCAATCTTGGCTTAATCGGACTTGATAGAGCTAGCGCCGCAGCCATAGTGCCCATCGCGGTTGTGGAACTTGCAGGCAGAATGGCTGATGGACACCCTTGGTGTAACAATCCAAGAAGGATTGTTGAGAGCCACACTATAGTTCCACTTTTCCTGCACTCATCAGGCCCAGAGTTTTACGAAAGTAAAATGGAAGAAATAAGTCATGGACTAAATGGAAATCCTTCAGCGACTTTAGGACTAACCAAACGAAAAAAAACAACTGGCCAAAATGGCCGGCACAATTCTAAATTCTGTCCTAGCTGCGTCACTGAAGACATCGAGAACCTGGGATTTTCTGTCCTGTATCGACAACATCAGCCAGCGTTCGTAAAGTATTGCGCACGCCACAGCTGTCCGCTGCATTTCAGCTGTGTAAATTGCAACAGTCGGACTAGGGCAATCATGTGGCGAATGGCCGGACAATGCGATTGCGAAACGCCTATTCATCCTATGGTCGTTGAAGCAACAGATGAAACCTCAAAAAACACTCTATTATGGGTGGCGCTGCAGGTTGATCATCTGCTGAACAGCAGTTCTCTGCATACAGACATAACATCCAAATTACGACAGCTGTTAAAACTGCATGACTTTATAATGCCATCAGGAAAAATTAGAAATAGCGTCCTAATACACGCTTTGGAGAAAGAAATTGGGTCCAGCCTATTATACGAGTTTGGCTTTATTGTCGAATGCTCTCGCAGGGGCTCGGTCCGGCATGATCTTGCTCGTGTTTTTCGTACCAATCATAATGGAACCAATATTATATATAACTTATTTGTTGCAAAGCTGTTTTTCGACGACATACGCGACATCAGCAAAATATGCGACTTACCAAAAGTTATAGCTCTTAACCCATCGAAATCTCTCAGCAAAAAACACTACCCCGACAAGGCGGCAGTTCAAAACGCACTGAGCCAAGCTAAAGGCGCGGTAGTTACGGCGGCAAAAAGCTTAAACATAAATGAAGGCATTTTCCGTACCGCTGCGCGCTATCATCAAATAGCCATACCACTAACTGAAAAGCAGTGTGACCGTATTGGTTGGCACGTGCTAAAAGAGATCAGAGAAGCAATCAAGAATGGTACGGGGCTCAGAGAAGCTTGCAGAGTTTTTGACTTAGGTAAATATACCATATCATTAATTTTTGGCGACCAGCCTCATCTTCTTCTCTGCGGAAAATCGAGCAAGGAAATCTCAAAAACTCAGCACGCCAAGGAAAAGCTTTTGGCACTCGTAGAATCACAACCCGACATCACCCGCACTGAATTGCGCCAGACCCTTTCGTCGTACATGGATACTGTATTGATTAACGACTCATTATGGACAAGCGAGAACATCCCAAAACCTATTAGAAAATATCATGGCCCTACCAATAGAACAGCCTGGGGTGAACGTTTTCAGCAAATTCGACTCGCCATTGAAGCCGAAAAGAAAAAAGAATTTAACAAATCTGAACGACCAGCCCGTCTCACCGCAACACGCTTAAGACAAGACTGCGGAGTAACTCAACCACAATCATTTCCAGAGCCCTACAAATCGGAGATATCACGTATTTTTGCAACAGCAGCTGAGCCTAAGGAAAGCTTTCAGGATCGTTTGATTAAATGGGCGGTAGCAGAATACGCAAAACTACTAGTTCCCGTTTCATCAAACAAACTTCGCCGAATAGCAGGGTTACCCATCCAAGAATTACTGGGCTGTCGCGACTTAGTCATCAAATATGTAAAGATTCATAACTTGAGTTATCACTCAAAGTGCTCGCTATCACCATTTTTCAATCCTAGCCCATTCTAAAACAATGCGATCTGAATCCAGACCGCGAGCAGGTGTAGTGATCATTGCGTGGTGCCGTCGCGACCGCCGAGTACCTCTTCCTACCACATCACAGCGCCATTAGATCGCTGGCTTTGCAAGGCCGCCAGTACAAGGTGATTTACAACAGCTCGAGCTTGGCAGGCCAACTAGCTGCAGTCGAAAGTGGTCTGGCTGTCGCCGTACTGACTCGATGCAGTGTGCCAGATCATCTTGAGATCCTCGGCGCTGAGCATGGCCTAGGCCCACTTGAACCGATGGAGGTTGCCGTCTACCGCAGTCACGCCTCGCTCGGGTCAAAGCCGGTCGACAGCTTGTACAGCCTGCTATTCAAGACGCTAAGGATTTCGGCCACCTAATCTCCAGGAGCCCAAGATGGAGAACATACGTGTTGTGAGGCGCAGGTGCTTAAGACGAGCTTGGACAATGAGGCCAAAGATAGTGGACAGTGCGTCTGTGTTTGTTTCTCTGAGAACTGACCCAGAGCAAAGCTTCACTGCAACGATGCCCATCATATCTTTATCGCAACGCCCCGTCGTGACTCTATTCAAGCCGGGGGAAGGGCCTTCAGTGCACTGCACACAGCTTTGATCACGCAGGTGGCAATCACCGCAAGAGCCCAATCTAGTTGCTCCAACTCAAGCATTGATGGTGCGATTCTAAGCTGTGAATCGGCGAAATCGATTCCGTAGGGAAAACACGATCCTGGACTCGCGAAGATAACGCCTGCCTTTGCCGCCAGCTCGACGACCTTAGTGGCGGTGCCGGGCAGCACCTCCAGGCTGACAAAATAACCACCATTAGGCCTGGTCCAGCGAGCAAACCCATGCCGACCCAGCTTCCATCTGAACACAGCCTCCACGCGATCAAACCTGGGTTTGAGTAGCAGACGATGTTGCTCCATCAACGCCTTCATAGTTGCCAAATCTTTTAGAAACCGCACTTGGCGTAGCTGATTTAATTTGTCAGGTCCAACACTTCGCAACGATGCTGAATTCAACCACCACTGAGCCTACTCTGCCAATAAGTTAAATTTCTAATAGTCGAGCTCACGTGTGCTGTGGAACACCTTACACATATGTAATATTCGCGGCAGCTTTCTGAAAGGCATCACTGGTTATCCTCTAGTCAGAAGTAAGTGAACACTAGGAGAAAATCATGAAATCACTAAAAGTTTTTTTTGCCGTTACCATCTTGACCATGTCTTCTTTGGCCATGGCTGAAGGAGGTGGTGACCGCGTTTATGGTCGAATGATGCAAGAGAACCAGAAGGCGATGGAGCAGTACGCCTTAGAAAACGGAAAGACGACACCTGAAGTTGTTCATTATGAATATGGAATGAACCTCGATGTCCAAAAGGTAATCAGTACCACTCAAGCCAATAAAACCTGTGGCGTAGCCCCTTCGCGCATGACCTATGAAGATTCGGCGGGCAAGCTCAACACCCTGGAATACAAGGTTATGGGTACTAACTGCCCTCACGGAAGCTAGTTAGCGTTGGCCCTAACTGCGCAAGGTTGTTCGGTATTTTTTGAGCCTGCTTACTGTTCGCTGACATAGAAGTAATTTTCAGGTCACGCTGGAGTTATCTATTGTATGAAATTATGTCTGCCGGCACGTAGGATAAATCCTCACGTGCTGGTGGCTTTTTATAATTATAAAAAATTTCATAAAGAAACTCTGCCAAGCTAAAGCCTGGAGTGTTAAATGAACGGCGGCGGCAAAAACTGAGTGCAACACCTGACCTTTCCGGTACGGTGCTGCCCCTATGTCTTATACCGAACTCAGCGTTGAAGAGCGCGCCACCATTCAAATCAGTCATGCCCAAGGCTTCAGCCTG
>NZ_JCBCUR010000012.1:0-167301 GCF_059862305.1 Pseudomonas sp. MF09156 | reverse complement strand
AGTGAAACGATGCATCGCCGATGGTAGTGTGGGGTTTCCCCATGTGAGAGTAGGTCATCGTCAAGATTAAATTCCGAAACCCCAATTGCGAAAGCAGTTGGGGTTTTGTTTTGGGCGGTCGAAAAGGTTCTGGCATAACACCATTGTTCATCCCGACAAATTTGCACAGTTATTTCCCAACCAGAACACTAGAATAGACGCCTGATCATTTTAGACTTAGAGCCCTATATGTCCGACCCGGTTGATACCACCCAGGTGTCCGACCTACCGCTGGAGGACCTGGTTGCCTGCCACGAGTGCGACTTGCTGATGCGCAAGCCAGAGCTTGCGCACGGTGAAAAGGCCCAATGCCCGCGCTGTGGTTATGAGATGTACGCCCACCGCTACAATGTCGTCGAGCGCAGCCTGGCCTTGGTGATCGCCGCGTTATTGCTGTACATCCCGGCGAACTTTTTACCCATCATGCAGCTCAATCTACTCGGGCAGTCTTCTGAAGACACGGTCTGGAGCGGTGTAGTCGCCCTGTTCAATACCGGGATGCAAGGCGTCGCAGTGGTGGTGTTCCTGTGCAGCATGGGCATCCCGTTGCTCAAGCTGCTGTGCCAACTGGCGGTGCTGCTGAGTATTCGCTGGAACATAGGCCGCAGCTACGGCCTGTTGCTCTACCGTATTTATCACCATATGCGCGATTGGGGGATGCTTGAGGTCTACCTGATGGGCGTGCTGGTGGCGATTGTAAAGCTGGCCGACATGGCTGCCCTCAGCGTAGGCCTGGGGCTGGCCTGCTTTGTCAGCCTGTTGATGGTTCAGGTGCTGCTGGAGGTGGTCATGTCACCGCACCAAATCTGGCAGGCATTGTCCGGGGAGGACGAACATGCGGGCGATTGATGCTGGCATTCTGATCTGTACCGAATGCCACGAACTGAACAGGCAGGACCCGGAGACCGACGAGCAGACCTGTACCCGTTGCGGTGCGTTGGTCCATGCCCGCCGCCCGAACAGCCTGATGCGCACCTGGGCTTTGCTGATTACTGCGGCAATTCTGTACATTCCGGCTAACCTGTTGCCAATCATGACGATCAACTCCCTGGGGCAGGGTGCGCCGAGCACTATCATGGCGGGCGTGATCGAACTGGTTCAGCACGGTATGTTCCCGATTGCCGCCGTGGTGTTTATTGCCAGTATCCTGGTGCCGACCTTCAAGCTGGTGGGCATCGCCCTGTTGCTATTCTCGGTGCAGCGTCACCAGCCGCTTTCCGCCCGACAACGCATTATCATGTACCGTTTTATCGAATTCATCGGTCGCTGGTCCATGCTGGATATCTTCGTGATCGCCATTCTGGTGGCGGTCGTTAACTTTGGGCGACTTGCCAGTATCGAGGCCAATCTCGGTGCCGTGGCGTTCGCCAGTGTGGTGATCTTGACGATGTTTGCCGCAGTAACTTTCGATCCCCGACTGATTTGGGATAACACGGAGTCGGACGACGACCATGACTGATTTGCCAAAGGCTAAAACCCGCCCCGCTTCGAACTGGTCGGCCATTTGGGTACTGCCGTTGATCGCCCTGGTGATTGGCGGCTGGCTCGGATGGCGTGCCTACACCCAGACGGGCATCGAGATCCAGGTTCGCTTTGAAAGCGGTGAAGGCATCCAGGCCAACAAGACCGAAGTGGTCTACAAAGGCATGCCCGTGGGCAAGGTCAAGACCCTGGCCCTGGATGACGAGGGCAGCAATCGCGGGGTGATTGCCACCATCGAGATGAACAAGGATGTCGAGCAATACCTCAAGGCCAATACGCGCTTCTGGCTGGTCAAGCCCAGCGTGAGCCTGGCCGGGATCACCGGCCTCGAAACCCTGGTCTCGGGCAATTACATCGCCGCGAGCCCAGGTGACGGCGAGCCTACGCGCAAATTCAAGGCGCTCTCCGAAGAGCCGCCATTATCCGACGCCAAGCCCGGCCTGCACCTGACCGTCAAGGCCGAGCGGCTCGGCTCGCTCGACCGTGGCAGCCCGGTCTTCTACAAACAGATCCAGGTCGGCCAGGTCAAAAGCTACCTGCTGTCAGCCGATCAAAACACCGTCGAGATAAAAGTCTATATCGAGCCGACCTACGCCAACCTGGTGCGCAAACATACGCGTTTCTGGAACGCCAGCGGCATCAGCATCGACGCCAACCTGTCCGGGGTCAAAGTGCGCAGCGAGTCCCTGGCCAGCATCGTCTCCGGGGGGATTGCCTTCGCCACGCCGGAAAACCGCAAGGACAGCCCGCCCACCGACCCAAGCCTGCCGTTCCGTCTGTACGAAGACTTCGACGCCGCCGCCGCGGGCATTCGCATCAAGGTCAAGCTCAGTGACTTCGAGGGCCTGCAAGCCGGGCGTACGCCGGTGATGTACAAAGGCATCCAGGTCGGCAGTCTCAAGGCCCTCAAGGTCGACTCCGACCTGTCCAGCGCCAGCGCCGACCTGACCCTCGACCCATTGGCCGAAGATTACCTGGTGGAAGGCACACAATTCTGGGTAGTCAAGCCGTCCATCTCCCTGGCCGGTATCACCGGCCTGGAAGCCCTGGTCAAGGGCAATTACATTGCCATCCGTCCCGGCGACAAAGGCGCCAGTCCCCAACGTGAGTTCGTCGCCCGGCCCAAGGCGCCACCGCTGGACCTGCGCTCCCCAGGCCTGCACCTGGTCCTGCTCACAGAAAACCTCGGCTCCCTGGAGGTTGGCAGCCCGATCCTCTACAAACAGGTCAAGGTCGGTTCGGTCCAGAGCTATCAGTTCTCGCGCAAGCGCAAGCAACTGGTGATCGGTGTGCATATCGAGAAGGAATACGAAGGCCTGGTCAACGGCTCGACGCGCTTCTGGAACGCCAGTGGCGTGACCCTGACCGGCGGCCTCACCGGCGGCATCCAGGTCAAAAGCGAATCCCTGCAGAGCCTGATGGCCGGTGGCATCGCCTTTGAGACCCCAGAGCCAAACGTACCGCTGAGAAATCGCATCCCGCGTTTCCGCCTGTTTGCCGATCACGAAGCCTCCACCCAGCGTGGCACCCTCATCACGATCAAGGTCGACCGCGCCGACGGCCTGCGCCCCGGTACGCCGATTCGCTTCAAAGGCCTGGACGTGGGCAAGATCGAAAGCGTCGACCTGAGCGCCGACATGCAGTCAGTGATGCTTAGTGCACGCATCACCGAAGTGCCTGAGCGGATCGCCCGCACCGGCAGCCAGTTCTGGGTGGTCAAGCCCGAGTTGGGCTTGATGAAGACCGCCAACCTGGAAACCCTGGTCACCGGCCAGTACATCGAAGTCTTGCCGGCGGTGAAAAGCACCGGGGCACAAAAGAACTTCGTGGCCCTGGCCCAACCGCCCGAGGCTAACGTGCAGGAAGCCGGCTTGAGCCTGGTTCTCAGCGCGGCTCGCCGCGGCTCGTTGAAAGTCGGCGTGCCGGTTACCTACCGCGAAGTCACGGTGGGCAAGGTCACCGGCTACGAGTTGGGCAAGACGGCCGACCGTGTGCTGATTCATGTGCTGATCGAGCCCAAGTACGCCCCGCTGGTGCGTGGCGGCAGCCGTTTCTGGAACAGCAGTGGCTTTGGCCTGGACTTTGGCCTGTTCAAGGGCGCGACAGTGCGTACCGAATCCCTGGAAACCCTGGTCCAGGGCGGCATCGCCTTTGCGACGCCGGATGGCGAGCGCATGGGCAACCCGGCACTGCCCGAGCAGACCTTCCCGTTGTTCGACAAGTTTGAAGACGAGTGGCTGATCTGGGCGCCGAAGATTCCCCTGGGTAAATAAATCCAGGAGTCACAAAAAAGGCCGCGATCCAAAAGATCGCGGCCTTTTTAATGCCCTGCTAGGCGCCGATCAGACCTCATCCAACTGCGGCTCATCCGCCTGCACATTGATCGTCGCCTTCACCACATCATGGCGGCGAATGTACTTCCAGTCCGCCTCATCGATGTAGATCCCGTTCGGCCCACTGCCGCCCTCCAGGTCGATCGCCACCTGGGCGGAAACCTGCGGCTTCACACTGGCCAGGATCGGCACAAAGCCCAGTTGCAGGCTGGTCTCCAGCAGTGCTGCCTGGTTTTTCTCGTCGATATCCGCCGCCTCGTCGAGGTAGTACGGCAGGCGCACGCGACCGGCCTGGTCGCGGTCCATCAAGTGCAGCAACAAGTACATGTTGGTCAGCGCCTTGATGGTCATGGTGGTGCCGTTGGACGCAGCGCCATCGATGTCGGTGTGAATGATCGGCTGGCCGTTGACCTTGGTAATCTCGAACGCCAGTTCGAACAGGTCCTTGAGCCCCAACTGGTTGTGGTTGGCGGCCACCAGGCGTGCCAGGTATTCCTTGGCCTCTTCGTTTTTGTTGTCCTGCTCGGCGCTTTGGCTGAGGTCGAACACCGAGAGGGTTTCGCCTTCCTCATACTGACCGGCACTGTGAATGATCTGGTCGATATGCTTGAGCGCTTCCTTGTTCGGCGCCAACACGATACGGAAGCTCTGCAGGTTGGATACCTGGCGCTTGTTGATCTCGCGGTTGAACAGGGCCAACTGGTGCTCGAGGCTGTCGTAGTCGCTGCGGATATTGCGCAAGGTCCGCGCGATATCAGTCACCGCCGCGCGGCGCGCCTTGCCCAGGGTCAGGGCTTCGTCGGTGCGGTGCGCGTAAGCATTGATCAACAGATGCAGGCGGCGCTCCATATCGTCTTCGCTGTCGAACTTGGCCACGCCCTTGAGGCGCACCTGGGCGTACAGCGCGTCGATCTGCCCGTCGGCGCGCAGCAACCCCTGCCAGCTGTCCTGATAGTCATTGAGCAGCGGTAGCAGGTTGTCCATGGAATCGTCGACCGGATCCATGAACGGCGTGCCAAACGGCAAGTCGGCCGGCAACAACTGGCGACGGCGCAGGGCGTCATCCAGGGTGCGCTGCTTGGCTTCCATATCGCCGATCTGGCGGCCGACCAGTTGCAGCTTGGCCGACAGCTGCTGCACACGTTCGGTAAACGCATCGCTGGAGCGCTTGAGTTCATCCTGGGCGGCTTCCATCTGCGCCAGGTTTTCCAGCTTCTCGCCTTCCTCGGCACTGAGGGTCTGGGCGCGACGGTAGTCTTCCAGGGCTTTCTGCGCATCGAGTACCTGCTGGTACAGCGCTTCGGTCTGGGTCTTGCTTGCCGCGCGGTCAGAGGCCACCGCCTGCTGGGTCTTGAGTTGCTTGAGTTCTTTTTCCAGGCGCTCCTTCTGGTCGCGCAAAGCCGCGCGATCCGCCAGGGCCTGCAAGGCAGGGGGCTCGATGTGCGAGATGTCGATGGACAGCCCCGGTACTTCAAAGCGCTCGCCCTTGAAGCCATCGAGGATCAGCTCCAGGGATTTGACCCACTGGCCGTCTTCATCGAGGGTGATGCCATGCTCGCCCAGCGGCAGGCTGAACAACGAACTGTTGAACAGACGCATCAGACGCTCGACGTCCTGCTGTGAGAATTCTTCCCGCAGCTTGGCGTAGCTGTTGTTGTCGGCGTGATCGAGTTGTTGCTTGACCGACTTCAGGCGCTTTTCCAGGTCGCGCAGGCGCTCATCCAGGTCCTCGGCGCTGAACTGTCGCGATTGCGCCAGGGCGCCGGCCAGTTCGTCGTGGGCATCCTTGGCCGCCAGCAGTTGCTGCTCCAGGACCTTGACGTCATCCACCAGGGCAAAGCGATGCTTGAGCACCGACAACTCGCCCAGCCAGCGCTGGATGCCGCTGATTTCCCGCTCCAGGCGCATCAGCTCCTGGGTGCCGCCGCGCTGATCGTTCTGCAGCGCGTCCTGCTCGTTGCGGTAGTGTTCGGCCTGGATTGTCAGCTCTTCCTTGCGCGCGCTGGCGTAGTCCGACCAGGTACCCAGCAGCGAATCGAGCAACGGCGACAGGCGATGCAGTTTGCCGCGCAGAATGTCGCGCTGTTTCACGCCATTGGCCAAGGCCTCGACCAATGGGCCGGCGGCTACCAGTGAGTTGTAGTCCTGCTCCATGCGTCGCACATCGCGGAACGCTTCTTCACACGCCGCAATGTAATCCACACTGCCCGAGCGCAGGCTGTGCTCGAACGCATCGAGGAACAACTGCTTGAGTTTGGCCGCGGTGATTTCGCGCATGTGCAGCAGGTTGATAAACAGTGCGCGGAAGGTCTTCAGGCTCTGCTCGCTGGTGGAGCGCAGCGGAATCAGGGTCAGGTCCAGCGGGATCGAGGTATGGCCACCCACCAGCAAGCGCCGCAGCTCGTCGGGCTTGAGCTCATAGGCCTTCAGGCCCTCGCGCTCAAGGTTGGTGAACAGCTCTTTCTGGCGCAGGCAGGTGTCGTTCTTCTGATAGTGGGCCAGGTCCAGCTTGCCGGCGTAGGCAAAGAACTGGTGACCGAAACCGCCCCCCGGGCCGCGCCCGACCACGCCAATCACGTGCGGGCCGTGGGGCAGGGAGACTTCGACGAGGATGTAGCTGGTGTCGGTGGCGAAGTAGAAGCGCCGCGACTGTTCCAGGGTGTACTTGCCGAAGCTCATGTCCGACATGCGCGCCAGGATCGGGAACTGCAAGGCGTTGATCGAAGCCGATTTACCGAGGTTGTTTGCGCCATACACCGACAGCGGCTCTTCCAGCGGGAACAGGCCCAGGCTGTAGCCGGCGGTGTTCAATAGGGCGAAGCGGCGAATGCCATAACGTTCCTTGCTCATGCATCGGTCTCCTGTTCTTCGGCAATGGCACGGGCGAGGGCATCTTCTTCGCTTTCAAACTCACTCAAGTCCAGCGGGTCATCGGTCTGCAGCAGCTTTTCATCACTGTCTTCGTCGATGATCACCGGCGCCGGCAACGGCAGCACACTGTGGACGCTGGCCGCCAGGTCGCGGTCGGCCTGGACCGACAGGCACACGTCGAGGAAACGGTGCATCGGTGGCAGGAAGCGGTAAACACCGTTGTCTTCACCGGCAAAGCCGAGCTGGGTCATGCGGCGCATGATTTTTTCTTCCAGCTCCTCAACGGTCTGTACTTCGGCCTGGATAAACAGGTCGCGGTACTTCTCCAGCAACGAGGGCAGCTCATCGCGGCCCAGGCTGCCACCGTCGAGCACGGCAATCGGGTCGCGGCCCTGGTCGGCCAGGTGCTCGACGATGATGAAGGTGAACAACGCCAGGCGCTGCGCGGTCTTGTTCACCTGCGCGGCGGCCACGGCGGTGTCCGGCACGAAGTAATAGAAGCCACGGGTGTCGCATACCAGCTCAAAGCCCAGGGCCTTGAACAGCGTGCGGTACTGGTCCTGGAAGTTCGACAATTGCGCGTACAGCTCCGGGTCGCGGCGGCTGACGTGGTAACCCTTGAACAGCTCGCGAAAGATCGGCGCCAGCTGGGACAGTTCGGATAGATCAAGATGCATAGGGTGTGCTCGCAGAATTCTCGGCTACGTCGGTGCTGGCCGGGAGCAGGGCGAATGAGCGCAGGCTGACCTGGTGCTCGTGAGTGTGGTAATCCCGGCGTTCCAGGCGCTCGCGCTTGAAACGCTTCTCCCGCGACAAACGCGAGAACCAGTACAGCAACTCGTCGGTGGCCCCGTCCGGTTCCTGTTCCAGCAGCCAGGTCATCAGGTCCGGCATCGGCAGCGCGTCTTCGCAACGCTCCAGCATCTCCTTGACCGTGCGTGGCGCACGCTGGGCTTGGCCCTTGTGGGATTTGTGGGCCTTGGGGAACCGCGCAGGCTTGGGTTCGAAGTTCGCCAGGGCATACACATAGGCTTCGACCTGGCTGGCACTACCGAGGAAGGTACTTTGTGGCCGGGTGAACATCGGCATCGCCGCTTGCGGCACCGCGTCCAGGCCCTTGCGCCGGATCGCCGAGAGGGCCAGCGCCGCGCCACGGGTCACGGCGTTGTGCCGGCGTGCCTCTTCGCGCAGCGGCAGCAGCAGCTCGCGGGCATGACGCAGGGTCAGTTGGGCGCTGGTCTGCATTTCGAGGATGCGCGCGTGGGTGCGCAGCAACATATCGTCATCCACCAGGTGGCCCAGGCGCTGCTGTTCGGTGAGCATGCGCAGCAGCACGTTCTCAACCTTGCGCACGCCTTGCTCGAAGGCACCGTCGGCGTTCACCAGTTGGATCATCGGCTCGACGTACTCGTCCCAGGTCGCCAGGACCTCGGCATAGCGCTGGCGCAACGGGATCTGCCGGTCGCTGGTCTTGGCGCGGTCGGCCACGGCCGCGAGGGCCTGTTCGTCATTGGCGAGTTTTTTCAGCACGTCGCGCACGCGCATGTCCAGCAGCCGCAGTTGGCGAGCCAGGTCATGGCCGTCGCGGATGTCGAAGGCGTCCTGGATATAACCGGCCAGGCGCTCGAGGTGGCGCAGGTAGGCTTCGATTTCCAGGCACAGGCCTAGCCGGTGCTCCTTGCGAAGATAGGCCAGGAAGTCATGGATCTGCGCGTTGAGCTCGAAACGGTTCGGGCTCTTGGCGACAGGCACCAGGATATCCAGGCGAATCCACACGTCCAGCAGGCTGGTGATGTCCTGTGGCGTGCTGTCCAGTTGTTGGGCGGCCAGTTGCGCGCGCAACTCGCCAAGGCTCAGGGTGCCTTGGTCGAAGTGTTCGCACAGTGGCTCAAGCAGGGCCCAGTGTTCGGCGAGGGCGCGCAAGACGCGCTTGGGTTCGATCATCGGAATGGCCGGCTGGTTGGCGAATTAAAAGCAGCGATTGTACTGCATCAGGCGCGGGATTTATCCACAGCCGGTCAGGGCGCGTTCGCGATGGGCGGTCAGCAATGCAGAGAAAATCATCAACGGTGGGCGATCGTCGTCGAAGGGCGGTAGAATCTGCGCTCTTTAGTTATCCACAAGTGGTCGCGCCTTGCTTATCGAGTCCCGACGTCGCGCTTACTTGACCGCCATGCAGGTGGTCAACTGGCTGCCGCGCACCGAATTGCCCTTTGCCGCCCCGTCGCGGCCCGAACTGCTGCAGCCGCTGGAACCGTTCGAGCCATTCGACGCCTCGGGCGAGGAAGCGGCGCCGCCGGTTGCGCTGGTAAAGCCTGTGGCCGAGGTGCCTGTGCGGCCATCGGAGCGGGTCAAGATCGAAGTGCCACGCCCTTCGGCGGCGCCCAAGCCCGCTGCAGTGGCCGACGCTGCCCCGGTGGCCAAGGCCCCGGTGGTGCCGCCACCGCGTTTTGCCTTGCAATTGCTGCGGGCCGGGCGCTGCCTGTTGCTGGTCGAGCTGCCCACCGGCGAACGTTTCCAGGCGCGTGACCCGGCCTACCTGCTGCTCAAGGACATGCTGCGCGCTGCCGGCCTGCCCGACAGCCCGCAGATCGTCGGCGAGCCGGTGCGCTGGCCGCTGCTGGTGCGCGGCAATATGGACCAGGGGCCGGACGCCGCGCGTGACTTCGTGCAGGGCTTTGTCTCGGCCCGCCTGGAAGATGAACCCTGTGTGTGCCTGTGGCTGATCGGCCTGCCGGCCGTGCGATTTGCCGGCGAAGCCAACGCCGAGGCCTGGTACCGCGAACTGCAGGTCGAAGGCCTGGGTTCGGTCTGGGCCTTGCCGGGCCTGGAATTATTAATGGAAGAGCCACAGCGTAAGGCTGATGTCTGGCAAGCCATGCGCCGGCTGATGGCGCGCTGGAAAACAACCGATGAGTGAGGCTTTATCCTTCCGCCCGATGACCGAGGCTGACCTCGACGCCGTGCTGAAAATCGAATATGCGGCGTTCAGCCACCCCTGGACCCGTGGCATCTTTCTCGACGGGCTGGGCAAGTACCAGATCTGGTTGATGTTCGAAGGCGAGCAGCAGGTGGGCCACGGCGTGGTGCAAATCATCCTCGATGAAGCGCATTTGCTGAACATCACCGTCAAACCTGAAAACCAGGGCCGTGGCCTGGGCCTGGCGCTGCTGGAGCACCTGATGTCCCGGGCCTATGCCGCCAGTGCGCGGGAATGCTTCCTGGAAGTGCGCGATAGCAATACCGGGGCATTCCGCCTGTATGAGCGCTACGGTTTCAACGAAATCGGCCGTCGCCGCGATTACTACCCGGCCGTCGGTGGTCGCGAAGACGCCGTCGTCATGGCCTGCACCCTGGTCGACTAAAACACACGATCCCGTGTGGGAGCAGTCTTATGTGGGAGCTGGCTTGCCTGCGATAGCGGTGGTGAATCCTGCGCCGCTATCGCAGGCAAGCCAGCTCCCGCACCGCCATGCTTCACCATAAGTCAGGCGCTGTGTCAGCGGTTACCGTCGACCGGATCAATGTCCGCCAACTCAGCCTCATCCAACCCATTACCGCCGCCAATCTCGTCCTCATCGACGATACTCAGGTCCCAATCCGCCTGCTCGCCTTCACCTTCTTCGCGGGCATCGCGCGCGCCATCTTCATGGATCAGGGTTTCGGGGCTCATATCATCATCCGTGGGCTCATGATCCGCCGTCGAAGCGCCGGTCATTCCGGCCTCGCGCACCCGCTCGTCGGGCATCAGGTGCTCGCGCTCTCCACGCGGGATCTCCTCGCCGATTTCCGCCGTTGGCTCTTGCTCGTCAAAATCCAGCTCGCGCATCGAGCCCATGCGATCTTCGTTGTCATCAATCGGTGCCGGCGTCGGGGCGCCGTAGGGACGTCGTGATTGCGTCATGGCCAATCCTCATACTGTGGGGCTTATAGTGTGTGGACAGGCCCGGCCTCCCAAAGATTCAAGCTAATTTGCGTGGGGCGTGACCTGGGCGAGAGGTTGTCAGTCACAAAACTGCGCATCATTCCTGAGGCTTTCCTGATGAACGAACTACAAGACCTGCTTGATAACAACGAACGCTGGGCGGATGCGATCAAACAGGAAGATCCCGAATTCTTCGCCAAGCTTGCCCGCCAGCAGACCCCGGAATACCTGTGGATCGGCTGTTCGGACGCCCGGGTACCGGCCAACGAGATCGTCGGCATGCTGCCGGGCGACCTGTTTGTGCACCGCAACGTGGCCAATGTGGTGCTGCACACCGACCTCAACTGCCTGTCGGTGATCCAGTACGCGGTGGATGTGCTCAAGGTCAAACATATCCTGGTCACCGGCCATTATGGCTGCGGCGGCGTGCGTGCTTCGATGCAGGACCGCCAGTTCGGCCTGATCGACGGCTGGCTGCGTACGATCCGTGACCTGTACTACGAGAACCGCGAAGTACTGGCCCAGTTGCCCACGGAAGAAGAACGCGTCGATCGCCTGTGTGAACTCAACGTCATCCAGCAAGTGGCCAATGTCGGTCACACCAGCATTGTGCAGAACGCCTGGCATCGTGGGCAGAGCCTGTCGATCCACGGTTGCATCTACGGGATCAAGGACGGCCGCTGGAAGAGCCTCAACGCCACCATCACCGGGTTCGAGCAACTGCCGCCGCAGTACCGCCTGCGCCCGATCGAGGCCATTTAATAGCGTTTGCGCTGGCGCCACTGTTCCATGAACAGTTGGCCCTCGGCGTTCAAGGGCTCTTTCATGCCGGTGATCCAGCCTCGGCAGTTGCCGGCGCCGCAACGGCACGGGAACTGCCGGAACAGCACGTCCTCGGTGCTGGCGTAATCCATGGTCAGCAGCGCGCCGGGGCGGATCGCCTGGATCGACCACAGCTCCAGTTCGCTGATATCGAGGAACACATTCGGGTCGCATGAATGCAGGAGCAAGCCGCTGAACCAGGGGTCGTACAAGTGGATGCGCGAAGACACCTGCAGCGTGTGCAAGCGCCGTTCGCTCAGGGCGTGCCCGGAAATCTTGGCGATACGCACTCGGCTGTCGAAGGCGACCTTGGCCTTGATCCCGGTTCCACGTCCGTTGCGGGTGCGCACCACCTCGAAGTCACGACGCGAGGGGTAACCTTTTTTCGCCAGCAGTGTTGCGAAGGGATACAGACAGTCACTCGCGGCCGCAGGTGCTTCTTCCATGACTTGGGTTTTCATAGGGCTCCTTGTCGGGCTGCATCGACCTCCTGATATTGATTAGACTGCCGGTCTTGCAGCAAATGGGCACCGTCCAAGATTTACGCAAAAAAACGCCGATAGCTACTGTCAAATCTGACAGTAGCTATCGGCGTTTTTTCGCGTAAGACAATGCTGATAAAGCCAGGAACCTACAGGGCCGGCGCCGGCACAGAGGCTTCTGGCATGGGGCTTTTCAGGCGCTTGAGCTGGGCCTTGATCGACGCGTTGCTACATTTTTCCTTGGCCTGCTCGGCGGGCAGCTCTCGCACCGAGGTATAGAACAATTCACAGGTCTGCTCCTTGCGCGTCACCTGCCAGGTATTCATGCAACCCTTGAGCAGCACATTGGGGTCGCTGGCGGGCTGCTGGCCCATTCCAGCCTGCCAGCAGGCGGCGCTCAAGTCCTGGCCCATGACTTTCAAGCCGGCCTCGTCGGCTTTCTGTTCGTCACCGCCGTAGCTGGCCGGGTCGGCGGCGTACCAGATGTAACTGGGGTGATTGGCCCCCAGTACGGCGACATAGCTGCCCTCGGCCGGGCTGATCTGCCCCAGGCCCAATACCCCGAGAGTTTGCCCGTACTGTTGCTGGATCCAACTGCGTACCGGTGCGCCGAAGGCGACCATGGGCAATGAGCCTGTGGGGTGCAGGCTCAACTCGCGGACTATCCGGGTCTGGTACTCGGTGAAGTAGCCATAGACCCCTTCCAGGTCCTTGCCAGCCGTGGAGGGCGCGGCAATCGGCGCAATATCGATGATGGTCTGGTATTCCGGGGTCTGGGCCGCCGCTATGCCATTGGCGGTCAATAACGTGGCCCAACGGTCGGTGGTGGCCGACTCCAGGTAGTCCTGGTAATGGGTCAGGGAGTAGTCGGGCGGGAAATGCATCAACTCGATGCTCTTGCGGTTCTCCAGGGCCATGCCCAGCGGCAGGAACAGGTACCAGCTAAATTGCCATTTGCCATCGCGGTTCAACTGGCTGGCGCCTTCATAGGCCAGGTCGGCGGTATGCAACAACGCGGTCAAGGGCTGGCCATAGCCATCGGGTACACCCGTAAAGTGCGCGCGCACCTGATCCTGCTGGGTTTTCACACTGACCCTGGCCCGACTGTAGCCATCACGTTGCAAACTCTGGGTCAGGTAGTGTTCAACTGTCTGTTCCAACGTCAGCGGCCGAAAGCAGATCACACTGCAATTGTTGGGGTAGGCGAACAATTGCCTGACCCGTTGCGCAGTGCCCAGGTCGAGTTCGACATCGGCTTGTACGACCGTGCTCACACTAAGTGCGACAAGGGTGAAGGACAGCCTGGTCAGTTTAAACATGCGTGTTTCCTTGTCAGCTAAAGCCCGTCTGCGCGGGATGAATGCCTACCCTCACACAGTAGCGGCTGACCGGGAAAATGCGTCGGCAAATGCGGTTTTTTTGTAGGGCTTGGCCGCCTCTCATATATCGTGACGTGCAACGCATTGCTTCGGTTATCCATGGGATTGCAATTAGACCCGAGGTAGTTGCAACACTTGTAAGTGTTCAATATGGGCTGCGAAGCCGGAATGCTTGCTGAGAAGTTAGCCTTTAAACGATACAACAGGCTTGAAAAGATTTTTGTTAGGGTTTGACTCTGCAAAGACTATTCTTCCCGCCGGTTGGCCGAAAGCCGATTTGAACTGTTTGAATTTTTTTAGCTGGGGGTTTTGCTGTTGGCTGGCTTCTTGGGTGTTGCCCGTTTGAGCACTGTTTTGAGAGGCAGGCATGGTAGTTGTAGGCGTGATATTCATGGGCGCTCCAGTTATAGCTCTAAATAATTTAGTGGTGGTCTCTTAGTTAAGTTGAAGATTGTCTGGTGCTACTAAAAGACACCATGTAGGTGGTTTTACAGTAGTGGTGGGTTCCCTCCTTGAAATGTTCAGTGAGGGAAAAAGGCGCTCAATGTCGGCCTGGCTGCACCCGCCACAACGACGGGCGCAACATCCAATGACTAAGGCATCACCGGCGGCATGTACTTCAAGGTCGTCCCCAGCGCCCACAGTAAAAACAGCACCAGCGGCGTGTGCACCAGCAGTTGCACAAACGAGAAACCAATCAAGTCCCGTGCCTTGAGTCCCAGTACGCCGAGTAATGGCAGCATGTAGAACGGGTTGATCAGGTTCGGCAGGGCCTCGGCGGCGTTGTAGATCTGCACGGCCCAGCCCAGGTGATATTGCAGGTCATTGGCCACCTGCATCACGTACGGCGCCTCGATGATCCATTTGCCGCCGCCCGATGGGATAAAGAACCCCAGCACCGCCGAATACACGCCCATCAGCAGCGCATAGGTGTCGTGGGAGGCGATGGAGGTGAAGAAGGTCGAGATATGGTGGGCCAGGGTCTGGCCGTCACCGCCCTTGACCACGGTCATCAGCGCCGCGATGGAGCCGTACAGCGGGAACTGGATCAGCACCCCGGTGGTGGTCGGCACCGCGCGGGCCACGGCGTCGAGGAAGCTGCGCGGGCGCCAGTGCAGCAAGGCGCCGGCCATGATGAACAGGAAGTTATAGGTGTTGAGCCCCGAGATCGCGCTGATCGCCGGCTTGGTCGAGAACTCATGGAACAGCCAGCCGGCAGCCAGCAGCGCCAGCAAAATGGTCAGCAGCGGGCTGTGTTCCAGCCATTCTCCCGGACGGCTTGGCGGTTGTGGCTTGGGCAGGTTGAATGCCGGGTCTACGCCACACGCCTTGGCGTCACGGGCCGAGTTGGGGCCCGGTGCGGTGACGTAGGCGATGATCAGCGACACCACGATCAGCGCCAGCAACAGCACCCCCGATTGCCACAAAAAGATGGTGTCGGTGAAGGGAATGGTCCCGGTGATCGCCAGGATCGAAGGCGGCAGGCTGGCCGGGTTGGCCTGCAATTGTGCGGCCGATGACGACAACCCCAGCGCCCACACGGCGCCCAGGCCTAGATAGGCCGCCGCGCCGGCCGCGCGATAGTCCATGCGCAAATCCGTGCGCCGGGCCAGGGCTCGCACCAGCAACCCGCCGAACACCAGGGACAGGCCCCAGTTGAGCAACGAGGCGACCATCGAGATCAATGCCACCCACGCCACGGCCGAGCGGCCGTTTTTCGGGATGCGCGCCAGGCGGTCAATCAACTTCACGGCGGGCGGCGAGCTGGCGACTACATAGCCGCCAATCACCACGAAGGCCATTTGCATGGTGAACGGGATCAGGCTCCAGAAACCATCGCCGAAGGCCCTGGCTGCTTCGGTGGGCGCGGCGCCCATGCCCAGGGTCGCCACGGTGACAATGATCACGGCGAGGGCGGCAAACACCCAGGAGTCAGGAAACCAGCGTTCGGCGAAATTCGAGCAACGCAGGGCGAAGCGGGCATAACGGCTATCTTCGATAGGATCGGCCACGTGGGATTACCTCTTGTAGTTATTTTGGCAAGGTATCGCCGCATCTTGGCCCACGGCCATTTATTTGGGAATGTTGTTATTTTCATGGATCAATGAGTAAACCCAATATATCCGCGGCGATTGCCAGGATCCGGTGCAGCTCATAACCTGCACGCCATTTTGTCTGTCTGCCGAGCTTCTTTCATGACTGCCAGCACTTATCCACAGGCGCAGCGTTTTTCCCGCTCCGACTACAAGACCCTAGGCCTGGCCGCCTTGGGCGGTGCCCTGGAAATCTACGACTTCATCATTTTCGTATTTTTCGCCCTGACCTTGAGCCAGCTGTTTTTCCCCCCGGAAATGCCCGAATGGCTGCGCCTGCTGCAAAGCTTCGGGATTTTCGTCACCGGCTACCTGGCGCGGCCATTGGGCGGGATCCTGATGGCGCACTTTGCCGATCACCTGGGGCGCAAGCGCGTGTTCAGCCTGAGCATTCTGATGATGGCCCTGCCGTGCCTGCTGATCGGGATCATGCCGACCTACGCACAGATCGGCTATTTCGCGCCGCTGATCCTACTGGCGCTGCGGGTCTTGCAGGGCGCGGCGGTGGGTGGTGAAGTGCCCAGCGCCTGGGTCTTCGTCGCCGAACACGCGCCGGCCAACCACCGCGGTTATGCCTTGGGTTTCCTGCAAGCCGGGCTGACCTTCGGTTACCTGCTGGGGGCATTGACGGCGACCTTGCTGGCGCAGATGTTCACCGCAGAACAAATCCTGGATTACGCCTGGCGCTTCCCGTTTCTGTTGGGTGGGGTGTTTGGCGTGATCGGTGTCTGGCTGCGGCGTTGGCTGAGTGAAACCCCGGTGTTTTTGGCCATGCAGGCGCGCCGCCAGGCCGACGCCGAACTACCGCTGCGCACGGTGTTGCGCGACCATCGCCAGGCGTTGCTGCCGGCCATGTTGCTGACCTGTGTGCTCACCTCGGCGGTGGTGGTGCTGGTGGTGATCACGCCGACCATGATGCAGAAAACCTTCGGCATGAGCCCCAGCCACACCTTCGCCCTGAGCGCACTGGGCATCGTCTTCCTGAACATCGGTTGCGTACTGGCCGGCCTGCTGGTGGACCGCATCGGCGCCTGGCGCGCGGTACTGGTCTACAGTCTGCTGTTGCCGGTGGGCATCGCCGTGCTCTACGCCAGCCTGATCGCCGGCGGCGTGTGGCTGGGCGCGGCCTATGCCATTGCGGGGTTGAGCTGCGGAGTGGTGGGCGCGGTGCCATCGGTGATGGTCAGCCTGTTTCCAGCGCAGATTCGTGTGTCGGGTATTTCCTTTACCTACAACATTGCCTACGCGCTGTGGGCGAGTACTACGCCTTTGATGCTGATTGCATTGATGCCCAGCAGCCCGTGGATCTGCGTTTTTTACTGTGGGGTGATGGGCGCGGTCGGCGTGGCCAGTGCATTGCGGTTTGGCCGGCGCCCGGTGTTTTAAAGCCGCCGCATTCCCCCTGTGGGAGCGGGCTTGCTCGCGAAAGCAGTGGGTCAGTCAACATCAATGTTTGCTGGGCCGACGTCTTCGCGAGCAAGCCCGCTCCCACAGGGGATCTGCGCTTAACTGACTGGCATTGGGGCTTGAGGGTGTACCGCTATCCCAGGCAAGCCAGCTCCCCCATGTGGTTAACACCCCGCTGGCAGCGTTATGACAATTGTGAAATCCATACCAAAGGTTTCCCCTTATCGCTCTATGATCAGCGCACATCCCCCCACGAGGAAACGCCATGAGTGCAGGACACAGCCACGCCACCGTACGCGCCGGCCACGAACGCAAGTTATGGCTAGCCCTGGGCCTGACCGGCAGTTTCATGATTGCCGAAGTGATCGGCGCCTTTGTCACCGGCAGCCTGGCGCTGTTGTCCGACGCCGCGCACATGATGACCGACACCCTGGCCCTGGCCATCTCCCTGGTAGCCATCCAGGTCGCCAAGCGCGCCGCTGACCGCAAGCGCACCTTCGGTTATGCGCGTTTCGAAATCCTCGCCGCCGCGTTCAACGCGTTGCTGCTGTTCGGGGTGGCGTTCTACATCCTCTACGAGGCTTACCTGCGCCTGCAGGCTCCGGCCGAGATCCAGTCCACTGGCATGCTGGTGATTGCGGTGCTGGGGCTGATCGTCAACCTGATCTCCATGCGCCTGCTCAGCGCGGCCAGTGGCGAGAGCCTGAACGTCAAGGGTGCCTACCTGGAGGTCTGGAGCGACATGCTCGGCTCCATCGGCGTGATCATTGCGGCCGTGGTGATCATGCTCACTGGCTGGGCCTGGGTCGACTCGGTGGTGGCCGCGGTGATTGGCTTCTGGGTCGTGCCCAGAACCTGGACCCTGCTCAAGGCCAGCATGAATGTGCTGCTGCAAGGCGTGCCGGACGGCATCGATATCGACGCGGTCGAGCAGGCCATCTGCGCGGTGCCTGGGGTCAAGGAGGTGCATGACTTGCATATCTGGGCCCTGACCAGCGGCAAGAACGTGCTCAGCAGCCATCTAGTGGTGGAGCCGGCGCTGGGCAGCGAGCAGCAGATCCTCGCCCAGGTGACCGAGTTACTGCACGAACAATTCGATATTTCCCACGTCACCATCCAGATCGAAGGCGAGGGTTTTCATCCGGAACCGATCGCGCACTGACCGCTATTCGCGGTCTTCCAGCACGTAGCCAACCCCGCGCAAGGTGTGGATCAACTTGCGCTCGAACGGGTCGTCGATCTTCGCCCGCAGGCGGCGGATCGAGACCTCGACCACGTTGGTGTCGCAATCGAAGTTCATGTCCCACACAAACGAGATGATTTGCGTGCGTGACAGCACCACGCCGCTCTGGCGCATCAGCAGGTGCAACAGGGCGAATTCCTTGGTGGTCAGGTCAATGCGCTGGTTGCCGCGAAAGGCCCGGTGGCGACCCTGGTCCAGTTCCAGGTCGGCCACCCGCAGCACGTCCGGCACCGCCGCCTCGACGCTGCGGCGCATCAGGGTGCGGACCCTGGCCAGCAGTTCGGGAAACTCGAAAGGCTTGACCAGGTAGTCGTCGGCGCCCAGTTCCAGGCCTTTGATTTTGTCGGCCAGGCGGCCTTGGGCGGTGAGCATCATGATTCGCGTGTTGCTGGTCTGGCGGATCCGCTGCAGCACATCCCACCCGTCCATGAGCGGTAGGTTCACATCCAGAATCACCAGGTCATAGGTGTGTTGCCGCGCCAGGTGTACGCCGTCGGCGCCGCTGGCCGCGCAATCGACCACATAGCCACTTTCGCTCAGTCCCTGATGCAAGTACTCGGCTGTTTTCAGTTCATCTTCGATAACCAGGATGCGCATGTCGAGGGTGCCTCGGTGCAAGGGAAAGTATCTGCAATCGCCGCGAAGGTTAAAGCAAAAGCCCGGACCAGAGCCTTTGCTAACGGATTTGTAATGTTTCGGCCACCCCTCTGATAAGTAGCGAAAGTTACATTGCCCCTGCTTGGATTTGTCCGCCAACTCATGGGTGTGGAACGCTTGTTATGCCAACGTTTTTAAGAACAATTGTGTGCTCCGTAGTGGGGGTCTTGGCGATGGCCCAAGTGGCAAGCGCCCAGACCCTGACCCTCGAATCGGCCCTGCAAAGTGCGTTTGCCGACAACCCGGACCTGGCCGCTGCGCAATGGGAAATCGACATCGCCCAGGGCGGTCGGCAGCAGGCCGGGCTGATCCCCAACCCGGTGGCCTCCTGGGACGCCGAAGACACCCGCCGCAGCACCCGCACCACCACCGTCAAGCTAAGCCAGACCCTGGAGCTGGGCGGTAAGCGCGGGGCGCGCATCGATGTGGCCTCGCGGGAACAAGATGCGGCGGCCCAGGAGCTGGAACAGCGGCGCAACCTGCTGCGGGCCGAGGTCATCGATGGCTTTTATGGCGCGCTGCGGGCCCAGGAACGCCTGGAGCTGGCGCAACGCTCAATGGCGCTGGCCGAGCGCGGCCTGGTGGTTGCCAATGGCCGGGTCACGGCGGGCAAGTCGTCGCCGGTCGAAGCCACTCGCGCCCAGGTGCAGGTCTCGGAAATCCGCCTGGAGCGCAGCCGCGCCGAGATCGGCGTGAGCGATGCCTATCGCCGCCTGGCCGCCATCACCGGCAGCGCCAACATCAGTTTTGAGCGTGTCGAGGCAGGTGCCGTGAATACGCCAGCGCTGCCTTCGGCCACCCAACTGCTGGCGCGCCTGGAGAGCACCGCCGAGCTGCGCCTGGCGCAGTTGCAAATCCAGCAACGGGAGGCCGGCCTGGGCCTGGAAAAGGCCCAGCGGATTCCCGACCTGGATATATCCATCGGCAGCCAGTACGACGCCAGCGTGCGCGAGCGGGTGAACCTGGTGGGCGTGTCGATGCCGATCCCGCTGTTCAATCGCAACCAGGGCAATGTGCTGGCCGCCAGCCGCCGAGCCGACCAGGCCCGGGACCTGCGCAACGCCACCGAGCTGCGCCTGCGCACCGAAACCCGCCAGGCCCTGGACCTGTGGGCGACGGCCAACAATGAGGTGAGTGCCTTTAATAAAGTGATCCTGCCCGCCGCCCAAAGCGCAGTGGACAGTGCCACCCGCGGCTTTGAGATGGGCAAGTTCAACTTCCTCGATGTACTCGACGCCCAGCGCACCCTGATCGCCGCCCGTACCCAATACCTCGCCGCACTCGCCCAGGCCACCGACGCCTGGGTGCGCATCGAACGGATTTACGGCGACCTCGCCCGCATTTGATCTTTCAGGAGTTCCCCATGAACAAACAACAAGGCCTGGCTTTGGCCGTCGCAGTGGCCATTGCCCTCGGGGCGATGGTGTTTTGGCCGGCCACCAGCGTGGCGCCCCAGGCACCGGTCGCAAGCGTCGAAGCGCCGGAGGAAGAAGAGGAAGAGGGTGTGCTGGTGCTCAACGAGCAGCAGATCCAGGCTGCCGGCATTCAATTGGCCAAGGCCCAGCCCCGGCAGATCAGCACACTGCTGTCGCTACCGGGCGAGGTGCGCTTCGACGAAGACCGCACCTCCCATATCGTGCCCCGTGCCGCGGGTGTGGTGGAGTCGGTCAAGGTCAACCTGGGCCAGAAGGTCAAGCAGGGTGAGCTGTTGGCCGTGATCGCCAGCCAGCAGATTTCCGATCAGCGCAGCGAGCTGGCGGCCAGCGAACGCCGGGTCGAACTGGCGCGCACTACGTTCCAGCGCGAGCGTCAGTTATGGCAGGACAAGATCTCTGCCGAACAGGATTACCTGCTGGCCCGCCAGACCCTGCAAGAAGCCGAGATCGCCCTGAACAACGCGCGGCAAAAGATGAACGCCCTGAGTGGCAGCACGGTCCTGGCCGGCGGCAATCGCTATGAATTGCGTGCGCCGTTTGCTGGCGTGGTGGTGGAAAAACACCTGGGCGTCGGCGAGGTGGTGAGTGAGACCAGTGCCGCCTTCACCCTGTCGGACCTGTCCCAGGTGTGGGTCACCTTTGGCGTGTTTCCCAAGGACTTGAACAAGGTCCAGGTGGGCCGGCCGGTCAAGGTCAGCTCCACGGAAATGGGCACCGACGTGATGGGCACCGTGGCCTATGTCGGCAATCTGCTGGGCGAGCAGACGCGCACCGCGACGGTGCGGGTCACCGTGGCCAACCCCGACGACTCCTGGCGCCCCGGGTTGTTCGTGGCGGTGCAGGTGGCGACGGATAGCTACTTGGCAGCGGTCAGCGTGCCGGTGGATGCGATCCAGACCGTGGAAGACAAACCCTCGCTGTTTGTGCGCACCGCCGAAGGCTTTGTCACCCGCCACGTTGAACTGGGTGTCAGCGAAAACGGCTTTGTCGAAGTGCGCCAGGGCCTGGAGGCCGGCGCCCAGGTGGCGACCGTTGGCAGCTTCGTCCTCAAGTCCGAGCTGGGCAAGGCCTCGGCCGAGCACGCCCATTGATCCTGCGAGTGATTCCCCATGTTTGAACGTCTGATTCAATTTGCCATCGAGCAGCGCATCATCGTGCTGCTGGCGGTGTTGTTGATGGCCGGTGTCGGCATCGCCAGCTACCAGAAACTGCCGATCGACGCAGTACCGGATATCACCAACGTCCAGGTGCAGATCAACTCGGCGGCGGCCGGCTTCTCTCCGCTGGAGACCGAGCAGCGCATCACCTTCCCCATCGAAACCGCCATGGCCGGCCTGCCGGGCTTGCAGCAGACCCGCTCGCTGTCGCGCTCGGGCTTGTCCCAGGTCACGGTGATCTTCAAGGACGGCACCGACCTGTTCTTCGCCCGCCAACTGGTCAACGAGCGCCTGCAAGTGGCCCGCGAGCAACTGCCGGACGGCATTGAAACAGCGATGGGGCCGATTTCCACGGGCCTGGGGGAAATTTTCCTGTGGACCGTAGAGGCTGAAGACGGCGCACGTAAGGAAGACGGCTCGGCCTACACCCCGACGGACTTGCGGGTGATCCAGGACTGGATCATCAAGCCGCAGTTGCGCAACGTGCCCGGCGTGGCCGAGATCAATACCATCGGCGGCTTTGCCAAGGAATACCAGATCGCCCCGGACCCCAAGCGCCTGGCGGCCTACAACCTGACCCTGAGTGACCTGGTGACGGCGCTTGAGCGTAACAACGCCAACGTCGGCGCCGGTTATATCGAGCGCAGCGGCGAGCAGTTGCTGATTCGCGCGCCGGGGCAGGTGGCGTCCATCGACGACATCGCCAATATCGTGATCAACACCGTGGACGGCACGCCGATCCGCGTGCGCAATGTGGCCCAGGTCGATATCGGCCGTGAGTTGCGTACCGGCGCGGCCACCGAAAATGGTCGCGAGGTGGTGCTTGGCACGGTGTTCATGTTGATCGGCGAAAACAGCCGCACCGTGTCCCAGGCGGTGGCGAAAAAACTCGAAGAGATCAACCGCTCCCTGCCCGAAGGCGTGGTCGCGGTCACGGTCTACGACCGCACCAACCTGGTGGAAAAAGCCATCGCCACGGTGAAGAAAAACCTCTTCGAAGGCGCGCTGCTGGTCATCGTGATTCTGTTTTTGTTCCTCGGCAACATCCGCGCGGCGTTGATTACCGCGATGGTGATCCCGCTGGCCATGTTGTTCACATTTACCGGGATGTTCACCAACAAAGTCAGCGCCAACCTGATGAGCCTGGGCGCACTGGACTTCGGGATTATCGTCGATGGTGCGGTGGTGATCGTCGAGAACGCCATCCGCCGCCTGGCCCATGCGCAGCAACGCCATGGCCGCCTGCTGACCCGCAGCGAACGCCTGCACGAAGTGTTCGCCGCCGCCAAGGAAGCGCGCCGCGCGCTGATCTTCGGGCAACTGATCATCATGGTGGTGTACCTGCCGATCTTCGCCCTGACGGGCGTTGCCGGGAAAATGTTCCACCCTATGGCATTCACCGTGGTCATGGCCTTGCTGGGCGCGATGATTTTGTCGGTGACCTTTGTCCCGGCGGCGATTGCGCTGTTCGTCACCGGCAAGGTCAAGGAAGACGAAAACTGGGTGATGCGCAATGCGCGCCGGGGTTATGCACCGGTGCTGGATTGGGTGATGGCACACCGTACCTGGGCGTTTGGCCTGGCGCTGTTGACCATCGTGGTGTCTGGCGCCGTGGCCAGTCGCATGGGCAGCGAGTTTATCCCCAGTCTCAGTGAAGGTGACTTCGCCCAGCAAGCCTTGCGCGTGCCGGGTACCAGCCTCACGCAGTCGGTGCAGATGCAGCAGCAACTGGAGAAAACCTTGATGGAACAGGTGCCGGAAATCCAGCGGGTGTTTGCCCGCACCGGCACCGCAGAAATCGCCTCCGACCCGATGCCGCCGAACATTTCCGACAGTTACCTGATGCTCAAGCCCAAGGACCAGTGGCCGGACCCGAAAAAATCCCGCGAGGCCCTGATCGCCGATATCCAGCGCGCCAGTGCGATTGTGCCGGGCAGCCAGTACGAGTTGTCGCAACCGATCCAGCTGCGCTTCAACGAGCTGATTTCCGGGGTGCGCAGTGACGTGGCGGTGAAGGTGTTTGGCGATGACCGGGACGTGCTGAACAAGACCGCCGGGGAAATTGCCGAAACCCTTCAGAAGCTCAATGGCGCCTCGGAAGTGAAAGTGGAACAGACCTCCGGCCTGCCGGTGCTGACCATCAATATCGACCGCGACAAGGCCGCGCGCTTTGGCCTGAACGTGGGCGACGTGCAAGACACCATCGCGGTGGCCGTGGGTGGGCGCCAGGCCGGCACGATGTATGAAGGCGACCGACGCTTTGACATGGTGGTGCGCTTGTCGGAAACCTTGCGTACCGATATCGAGGGCTTGTCGCGGCTGTTGATCCCGATCCCGGCGCTGGCCGGCAATACCACGGGGCAACTGGGCTTTATCGCCTTGTCGCAAGTGGCCAGCCTGGACCTGGTACTGGGCCCGAACCAGATCAGCCGCGAAAACGGCAAGCGCCTGGTGATCGTCAGCGCCAACGTGCGCGGGCGGGATATCGGCTCGTTTGTCGCAGAAGCCGAACGAGTGATGGCAGAGCAGGTGAAAATCCCTGCCGGCTACTGGACCACCTGGGGCGGCCAGTTCGAACAACTCAAGGAGGCGTCCGAGCGCTTGCGGGTGGTGGTGCCGGTGGCGTTGCTGCTGGTGTTCGGATTGCTGTTTATGATGTTCAACAACCTCAAGGATGGGCTGCTGGTGTTCACCGGGATTCCCTTCGCGTTGACCGGCGGGATCATGGCGCTGTGGCTGCGGGATATTCCGTTGTCGATTTCCGCCGGGGTGGGCTTTATCGCACTGTCGGGGGTGGCGGTGCTCAATGGCCTGGTGATGATCGCGTTTATCCGCAACCTGCGTGAGGAGGGGCGCTCGCTGTCGGTGGCGATCAACGAAGGCGCGCTGACCCGCTTGCGCCCGGTGTTGATGACCGCGTTGGTCGCGTCCCTCGGGTTTATCCCCATGGCCCTGGCCACCGGCACCGGCGCCGAAGTGCAGCGGCCGCTGGCGACGGTGGTGATTGGCGGGATTATTTCTTCGACGCTGCTGACGTTGCTGGTATTGCCTGCGCTTTACCACTGGGCCCATCGCCGCGATGAAGAGCAGGCAGCGTCTTGATCGCGGGGGCGCTAGGGGACTTGTGGGGTGGTCGGGCGGTTGGGAAATATCAGCCGGAACAGGGTCACCTCGCCCGGCACACTGCTGGCCTCGGCCTGGCCCTGGTGCAGGCTCATGATCGAACGCACGATCGCCAGCCCCAACCCGGTGCCACCTTCGGAGCGGGCGCGGCTGTTGTCGGCGCGGTAGAAACGCTCGAACAGGTGGGGCAGGTGTTGCGCTTCAATCCCCGGGCCCGGGTTGCTCACGGCCAGCGATATGCGCTGCTCGTGGCTGTCGACCTGCAGGGCGATACGCGAGCCGTGCGGGCTGTGGCGGATCGCGTTGGACAGCAGGTTGGAAATGGCCCGCTGAATCATCAACCGATCCCCCTGGACCCAGGCGTCGCCGGCCTGGGTCAACTTCAACCCTTTGTCTTCGGCGCTCAAGGCAAACAGCTCCATGACCCGCAGCGTTTCATCCCGCAGGTTCACCGTGGTAAACGAAGCCCGCGCCGCCGGATGGCTGACCTGCGCCAGAAACAGCATGTCGGCGACAATCCGGGCCAGGCGGTCCAGCTCTTCGGTGCTGGACTCCAGCGCCGACTTGTACTCGTGCGGCGCCCGGGCGCGGGACAGTGTGACCTGGGCCTTGCCCATCAGGTTGGTCAGGGGCGCGCGCAGTTCGTGGGCCAGGTCGTCGGAAAATTGCGACAACTGCTGCACGCCAGCGTCCAGCCGATCGAGCATCACGTTGATGCCCCGGGCCAGTTCGCTGAGTTCCCTGGGCAGGTTCTCGACGGACAGGCGATGGCTCAGGTCCTGGGTGGTGACTTTGCCGGCGACGCGACTGAATTGCTGCAACGGCGCGAGCCCGCGCTGCACCAGCCACCAGGCGCCCATGCCAATCAGGATCAGCAGCATCGGCAGGGCGATGACCGTGGATTGCAGGTAGGCACTGAGCAATGCCTGATCGTCGGAACGGTCCAGGGACAGCAACACCCGTACGTTTTCCCCGGTGTGCAGGCGCATCAGGCTCGACGCGCTGAGGATCTGGTTGTCGCGGCCATCGGTCCAGTTGAGAAAACCCAGGGTTTGCCCGGCGGCAAAGTCCAGCAGCAACGGTTCCTGGGGCCTGGCGCCGACGCTCAGCAGCACCGCGTTGGCGGGCGCCGGGCCGATGATGGTCAGGTAGAAGTTGTCATGGCCCATCACCAGGTCCAGCAGTGAATGGGGCCGGGCGCTGATGTCGCGGGTGTTGAGGTCCTGGAGCAGGCTGTGCTGGATCTGCTCCATCTTGCTTTCCAGGCCCTTGCGCGCGAGGTTTTCCAGCTCGTGGGTGAGGGCCAGGTACGCCAGGCTCGCCAGCAACACCACCAGGCCCGCGCCCATCAGGCTGACGGTGAGCCCCAGGCGCATGGATAGACTGCCGGATCTCATTGGCGTACTTCCAGCACGTAACCCACGCCACGAATGGTATGGATCAGCTTGACCTCGCTCTGGTCATCGACCTTGGCCCGCAGCCGGCTGATCGACACCTCCACCACGTTGGTGTCGCAGTCGAAGTTCATGTCCCACACCAGGGAAATGAGCTGCGTGCGCGTCAGCACCTCGCCACTCTGGCGCATCAATACCTGCAATAGCGCGAACTCTTTGGTGGTCAGGTCAATGCGCCGCGTGCCCCGGTAGGCGCGATGGCGACGCGGGTCCAGCTCCAGGTCCGCGACGCGGAAGATCTCCGGCATCGCAATTGGCTCACTGCGCCGCAGCAACGAGCGCACCCTGGCCAGCAACTCGGGAAACTCGAAGGGTTTGACCAGGTAATCATCGGCGCCCAGGTCCAGGCCCTTGATCTTGTCGGCCAGACGGCCGCGGGCGGTGAGCATCATCACCCGCAGGGTGCTGTCCCGGCGCAGTTGTTCGAGTACCTGCCAGCCGTCCTTGCCCGGCAGGTTGACGTCCAGGATCACCAGTTCATAGCGCTGCTGCCCGGCCAGGTGCAGGCCGTCGATGCCGCTGGCGGCGCGATCGACGACATAACCACTCTCGCTCAAGCCTTGATGCAAGTAGTCGGCAGTTTTTGGTTCGTCCTCAACCACAAGGATACGCATGCAGATTGACCTCTTACTGATAAGCAAACAGGCGACGGGAGCTACACCGAGTAGGGCTGTAGTCCCAAAAGTAGGAAAATTCTGAGCCTTGAAGTAGCTTCAGGGTCAAGGGCGGCGTTGGATGATATCGAGCGGGCAAAAAAAAGCGCCCGTGAGGGCGCTAAAAATTCATCTCCTTCCAAAGGAGCTCCACAAAAAAAGCTTCAAGAGATGAATGTGCACAGGGTGCGCCGCTCAGGTGGCCTTTGGGGCCGGCGTATCCGAGGGGGCTGGTGTTTGCTCGGTCACGGCTTGGCTGCCGTGGATCTGTTGCTGTTGCTGGCGAAACTCGACCAGCAACTGGCGGGATCGCTCACCGCCGTCGTCGGCCAGGGCAGCGGTGGATGCCGCGCTGATGACAGCGATGAATAAAATGTGCAGTGGCTTCATGAACGTTCTCCGCAAAAGACCCGTGCCGTTAGTTCGCGGTCGGTCGATGCAGGCAGTATATGAAGTGCAACTTAACGAGAACGTGAGGCGCATATTACAGTTCTGACAGGCTGCAAATTGTGAAGAAGTGCTAGTCAACGGCAAGTGAATGTAAGCACTTGCCGTTGAGTGTCATCAGAGGATGGCCAGCGGGTATTCCATGATCAGCCGGAATTCTTCCAGGTCCGACTCAAAGGCACTCGAGCGTACCGTCGCCTGGCGAATGCGCACCGACAGATCTTTCAGGCTGCCGCCCTGAAACACGTACTTGGCCTCGATGTCGCGCTCCCAGCGGCGCTGGTCAGTGAGCGGGTCACCCAAGGCGTCGCGGCGCATGTACACCGAGTTGGCGTTGCTGTAGTCAGCGCCCGTGCCCTTGCCATAGCGGGTCATGAACGACAGGCCGGGGATGCCCTGGGTCTGCATGTCGAGGTCATAACGCAGCGCCCACGAGCGCTCCTTGGGCGAGTTGAAGTCGCTGTACTGGATCGAGTTGTCGAGGAAGATCGAGTCTGACTGGCGCAGGTAGTCGAAGTCGTTGTTGCCATTGTTGCGCTGGTGGGACAGGGCCAGGCGATGGGCACCGACCTTTACCCCAAGCTTGGCGCTCCAGATATTGTTGTTGAGCTCGCCCAGCAATCGCTTGCCCTCGTCCTGGGCGTTGTAATAGTTGAAGCCGGCAAACATCGCCACCTCTTCGGTCAGCGGAAAATTGACCGCTGTACCGAAGTAGTACTGGTCCCATGCGTCCTTGAGGCGGCTGCTGTACAGGCTCAGGCTCCAATGTTCAGTGGCCTGGTAGTCGCCGCCGAAGTAGCCGACCCAGGGTGCATTCACATTACCTGCGTAAAACGTCGCAAAGCCCTCGCGCATGCCGCTTTGGGTGGGCTGGCTCATGGCGTGCAGGCGCCCACCTTGCAGGGTCAGGCCTTCCAGGCTGGTGTTTTCCAGGGTCACGCCCCGAAAGCTTTCCGGCAGCAGGCGTGAGTCACCGTAGTGCACCACCGGAGTTTGCGGGAAGACGTCGCCGACTTTGACCACTGTATCGAGCAGGCGCATTTTTACCGCGCCGCCGAGTTTGCTGTAGTCGTCTTCGGGGCGGTTGCCGCTGTCCACCGGCAGCATGCCGAATGAGCCCTTGCCGCCGCTGCGCCCGGTGCCGGAATCGAGCTTGAGACCGTACATCGCGAACGCATCCAGGCCAAACCCCACGGTGCCCTGGGTGAACCCGGACTCGAACTTGCCGATCAGGCCCTGGGCCCACGCTTCTGAATAGCCATTGCCGGTCGGGCTGGACTGGCCCTTGCGGTCATCGCGGTTGAAGTAAAAGTTGCGCGCCAGCACGTTCAGCGTACTGCCTTCGATAAACCCCTCGGGTTTGTCTTCGGCGGCCATGCCTGCCAGCGGTGCAGCGCCGGCCAGTGCCGCGATGATGGAAAGGGAAAGTGTGCGGTTAGTGCGCATGTATCGCTCCTCGGTGTTGGCAGCTATGAGCTTTTTTAGTCGCCTTGGGCGTTCTTATTGGAGAGCTATCCCTGATGCGGGGAGCCCGGCTCATAGTTGCAAACAGCGGATAACGCGGAGGTGGCACGCGCATTACAATTTTGCCAGTTCAGCGCTCTATTACGGATACGTAATGCGCCCGTGAAGCTGCTGACAGGAAGTGTTGGTTACCCTCGAGCCTGAACTTTCAACGACTTGAAATCAGACGAGGACACTTTAATGAAGCGTTTAACACGAGCCCTGGGTGTAGTGGTTTTTGCTCTGTCCATGGGGGCGATGGCCGAAGGGGGCGGGGATCGCGCCATCGCGCAAATGATGGAAAACAACCAGCAAGCCATGGCTCGCTACGCTGCCAACCAGGGCAAGCCGGCGCCTGAGGTGCAGGCCTATCGGTATGGGATGAAGCTGGATATCGCCCGGGTGGTGAGCGTCACGCCGCCGGTCCGTAGCTGCAAGGTGGTGCCCTCGCGCATGACGTATGAAGACTCCAGCGGCCAGCTCAAGACCCTTGAATATCAGGTCATGGGATTGTGCCGGAACAACGGCAGTTGAGGTGCTGAAAAAATAGTTGAGTCAGGGCCTCAAGCACTCTTCAGAAAATGCTGGATGCGCCGATGGTTAGACAATCCACTATTGACTGCCCTCCGGTGTTCCTATGTTCAATACCCGCTTGAAGCAGGAGCTGTCCGCTCTTCGCGAAGAACTGTCCAGCCTGCAGCAGGTCAAGGAAAGCCTGGAGAGCGAGATGCTGGCCCTGAGCCTCGACCCCGAGGGCCGGATCGAGTCGGTCAACCAGAACTTTCTCGAAGAAATGCTCTACAAGTCCAGCGACCTGCTGGGCCATGCCATCCATGGGTTTGTGCCCGAGCATGTGAAACGCGACGAGTTCCAGCAGCGCTTCAACAACGCCTTGAGCCGTGGCGAACATTTTGCCGGCACCGTGCGCCTGCTGCGCGGCAATGGCAAGGAAGCGTGGTTGCGCTCCATCGTGCAGCCGGTGCGGGGTGCGGATGGGCGTATCAAGCGGTTTTCGGTGTACTCCAGCGACCTGACCCGCACCATCGAGGCGTCGCGCGAGCACGAAAACCTGATCACTGCGCTGGTGCGTTCCACGGCGGTGATCGAGTTTGACCTCAATGGCAATGTGCTGGGCGCCAACGAGCGCTTCCTGCAGGGCATGGGTTACAGCCTGGCGCAGATCCAGGGCAAGCATCACCGCATGTTCTGTGAGCCCCAGGATTACAACAGCGCCGAGTACCAGGCGTTCTGGAAACGCTTGAACAGTGGTGAATTTGTCGCCGGGCGCTTCAAGCGCGTTGATGCCCATGGCCGCGAAGTCTGGCTGGAAGCGTCCTACAACCCGGTGCTGGATGCCAACGACCGACTGTACAAAGTGGTCAAGTTCGCCACGGTGATCACCGACCAGATCAATCAGGAACGCGCGGTGGCCGAGGCCGCCAACATTGCCTACAGCACCTCGTTGCACACCGACAGCAGCGCCCAGCGCGGTACCGCCGTGGTCACCCAGGCGGTGGAGGTGATGCGTGACCTAGCCAAGCACATGGAACAGGCCGGCGAGGGCATCGAGGCGCTCAATGCCCAGTCCCAGGTGATTGGCAGCATCGTCAAGACCATCAGCGCGATTGCCGAGCAAACCAACCTGCTGGCGCTCAACGCCGCCATTGAGGCCGCCCGTGCCGGCGAGCAGGGGCGCGGGTTTGCGGTGGTGGCCGATGAAGTGCGGCAGTTGGCCTCGCGTACCAGCAAAGCCACTGAAGAAATCGTCGGCGTGGTGCGTCAGAACCAGGACATGGCCCGCGATGCCGTGGCGCTGATGACCGATGGCCGGTTGCAGGCCGAGCAGGGATTGTCCCTGGCGGCAGAGGCGGGCACGGTGATCGTCGAGATCCAGGACGGCGCGCAGAAAGTGGTGAGTGCGGTTGGCCAGTTTGCCAATCAGTTATCTACCTAGATGCCTGGCTCAAGGCCGGGGCATGCACCTCGAACAGCAGCAGGTCGAACCACTGCCCATCGAGCAGGAACGCCTTGCGTGAATGCCCGTACTGGGTAAAGCCGCTGCGCTGCAACACCCGCAGCGAGCCCGGGTTCTCTGGGCGTACAGTGGCTTCGATGCGCTTGAGGGCGTGCTCGCCAAAGGCTTTCTGCAGGCCCAGTGCCACGGCCTGCCTTGCCAGGCCGCGGCCGGTGAACTCGGCCCCCATGCGATAGCCCAGGGACGCCGAGTGATAGTAGCGGCGGCGCACCTGGGTAAAGTTGATGCGCCCCACCAGCACGCCGTTTTCGCGGATCAGGTACTGATAGGCGCGGTCTTCACTGGCCTCCAGCAGTGCGTTTTCGATGGCGCGCTGTACCCCTTCGACGTTGTAGTACGCCTCGGGCCGGGCATTGATCCAACGTTCGAAAAAGGCCCGATTGGCCAGCTCGAACGCCAGCAGCTCGTTCACGTCATCCCACTGGGGGGGCGTCAATGTCAGGTTCATCCGTGGAAAACCTCGCGGTGGCGATAGCGCATCCTTTCTTCTCACACTCGGGGCGCCGGGTTCAAGTTCTGCTTACCATTGCGCCTGTGCCAAGGCATCGGCAAAGGCGATCAACTTCGGCGAATACTGGCGTGACGGTGGATACACCAGGGAAATTGCGCGGCTGCGCCCCGCAAAGTCCTGCAGCAATGGCACCAGGCGCCCGGCGGCGAGGTCGTCGCGCACGGCAAAATCCATCACCTGGGCAATTCCGAAGCCGCCCACCGCACCGTCCACCAGGGCATCGCCAAGATCGAAAATCAACCGCCCCTCCACATTCACATCGCGCACCTTGCCGTCGAGCATGAACTGCCAGTCCACCATCCGCCCGCTGCGCAGGTTGCGCACCGTGAGGCAGTTGTGGTCGCGCAGTTCTTCGACGGTTTGCGGCGTGCCAAAGCGGGCCAGGTAGGTGGGGGAGGCGACGGTTACCCAGCGCAAGGGCGTCAAGGCGCGGGCAATCAGGCGCTGGTCCTGGATCTCGCCGGTGCGCAGCAATGCATCGAAACCCTCGTCGACAATATCCACCAGGCGGTCGGTCATCACCGCTTCGATGCGCAACTCGGGGTAGCGCAAGGTCAGCTCACCGATCACGGGCATCACCACCTTGCGCCCGAACAACGACGGGGTGCTGATTTTCAGCAAACCGGAAGGTGTGCAGCGCCGATCGAGCATGAGCTTTTCGGCTTCGGCCAGCTCGGCCAGCAACGGTGCGCTGCGTTCATACAGCATTTGCCCATCCGGGGTCAGGCTGACGCTGCGGGTGTTGCGTTGCAGCAGGCGTACGCCCAGCTCGGCCTCCAGGCGCGAGATCGCGCGGGACAAGCCCGATTGCGTGAGCCCCAGGTCAGCAGCAGCGCGGGTGAAACTGCGGGTTTCGGCGACGCGTACCAGCAGGCGAACGGCGTTCAGGTCCATGATTAAAGTCATAACTGAAAGAGTGTTATGGCTATTTATCATCTGTTGGGCATGAAAGACACTGGCCGCACTCTTTTTTTGCACAGGATGTTGTGATGCCCGCCACTCCCTCAAGTCGCCCCTCGGGCTGGATGCTGATGTTGCTGGCTACTGCGCAACTGATCATCGCCCTGGACGCGACTATCGTGTTTGTTGCCTTGCCGCAGATCGGCAGCCACCTGGGCTTTTCTGCCCAGCAATTGCAGTGGGTGGTCAGTGCCTACACGGTGGCGTTTGGCGGTTTTCTATTGCTCGGTGGCCGGGCCACGGACTTGCTGGGCAAGCGCCGTTTGTACCGGGTGGGCCAGTCGTTGTACGCGCTGTCGTCGTTGGCGGCGGTACTGGGCGGTAGCGCGTTGCTGCTGGTGCTCGCGCGTGCGGTGCAGGGGGTGGGCGGCGCGCTGTTGTTTCCGGCGACCCTGGCCTTGATCAACACCCACTACGCCGAAGGGCCGCAGCGCAACCGGGCGTTTGCGGTCTGGAGCGCGGCATCCGCTGCCGGGCTGGCGTTGGGGGCGTTGCTGGGTGGCGTGCTGACTAAGTGGTGGGGCTGGGAGGCGGTGTTTCTGGTCAACGTGCCGTTGGCAGGTGGCTGTGCCCTGGCGGCGCGCTACTGGATCCCGGCCGACGGTGAGCGCAGCCGTGGTCGCAGTTTTGATCTGAGCGGTGCGTTGACCGTCACGGTCGGCGGCACGCTGCTGGTGTTCGCCCTGGTGCAGGGGCCGGAGTGGGGCTGGACGGCGCCCGCGACCCTGGGCTGCATGCTGCTGGCGCTGGTCTTGCTTGGGCTGTTCGCCTGGATTGAACACCGTGGCCGCGACCCATTGATGCCGCTGCGCCTGCTGGGCTACCGCGAGTTGCGCATGGCCATGGTGCTGACAGCGGTGTTTATGAGCAGCTTTGGCGTGCAGTACTACTTCCTCGCGCTGTACTACCAGCAGGTCTACGGCTACAGCGTGTTGCAGGCCGGGCTGGCGTTCTTGCCGGCGACGTTGGTGTGTACTTTGGGGATCTGGCTGGCGGAGCGCGCGCTGGTAAAAATCGGCTTGCGCAACACTCTGGTCAGCGGCCAGTTGGCGGGGGCGCTGGGGATTGCCCTGGTGTGCCTGGCGCTGCCCACCGGCGCGGGATTCTGGTGGTTGTTGCCTGGGATCTTTATCTTGAGCCTTGGTCAGGGCATGACCTGGACCGCGATGTGGGTGGCCGCAGGCCTGGGTGTCAAACCGGGGGAGCAGGGTGTGGCGGCGGGCATGGCCTCGACCACGCAGCAGATCGGCGGCGCGCTGGGGTTGGCGGTGCTGGTATCGCTGGCCAATGCCGGTGGGGCGACGGGGGCGGGTCAAGCCCAGGGCATCGAGTTGGCATTGTGGTGGAGCGCGGGGATTGCGCTGGCCGGGGCGGTGGTGGCGATGCGGCTGCGAGCTCCACGGCAGGAGGCGATAGCCGAAGCCACATAGGCTGCCCACCGTTGATCGGGTTTTAGCGGCCGAGCATCTTCACCCACCGCGACGGTGGTATGCCAAAGGTGCTGCGAAACTGTCGGGTCATGTGGCTCTGGTCGGTGAAGCCTGCGATCAGCGCTGCATCCACCAGTGACTGGCCCTGGCCCAGCAGATTACGCACCAGGTCGAGCCGGCGCATGGTCAGGTAGCGATAGGGACTGGTGCCGAACAACAGGCGAAAGTCCCGCGACAAGGCCCAGCGATCCCGCCCGCAGTGCGCGGCCATTTCATCCAGGGTGATGCTGCGCCCCAGGGCGCTGTGGATAAATTCCCGGGCGCGTTCGGCGGCCTGGTAATCAAACGTCTTGCGGCTGACGCTGATACCCGACGCGTTGTTCAGGGCATGGGCCAGGTCGAACAACGCGTCCTGCTCCTGCATTGGGTCCAGCGGGCAGTCGAGCTGCTGCACAAAGGCCTGGCAGGCCCGGTGCAGCCATGGGTCGTTGGACAGCCCGTTGTGGATAAACGGCAACGGCTTGCCGCCGAGAATCTGCTGGATCTGCGCCGGCTCCACATAAATCATCCGATACTTGAAGCCCTCGTCGCTGCCGGCCCAGCCATCGTGGACCTCATCCGGATGGATCACCATGGTCGTGCCCGGCAGGCTGTGAGTCTGGCTGCCGCGATAATGAAAGCTCTGCACACCGAACAGGGTATGGCCGATGGCGTAGGTATCGTGGCGATGAGGGTCGAAGCCGAACCCGGAGAAATACGCCTCGATTCGCTCCAGCCCGCTGGCATGGGGCGCCCGGTGCAGCCAGTCGATGTTTGCGGTGGGTTTGCCCATGGGATGTTTTTCGAAAGATGTCGGATGGAGTTACGTTAACTGAGTCTGGGGCGGCTGTCTGCCAGGGTCTTGTACGATTGTGCGCGGCTTCAATGGTGGCAAATTGCTGACCGCTCGTGGTAATAAGCCCTACATTTCCAATGTGAGGCAGGCTATGAGCAAGTTGCGGGTGGGTATTATTTTTGGCGGGCGTTCGGCCGAGCATGAAGTGTCCTTGCAGTCGGCCCGCAACATCGTCGACGCCCTCGATCGCACACGCTTCGAGCCGGTACTGATCGGCATCGACAAGGCCGGCCACTGGCACCTCAATGACACCTCGAACTTCCTGCTCAACCAGGAAAACCCGGCGTTGATCGCCCTCAACCAGTCCAACCGTGAACTGGCGGTGGTGCCGGGCAAGGCCAGCCAGCAATTGGTGGAAACCTCGGGCCAGGGCTTGCTGGAACATGTCGATGTGATCTTCCCCATCGTCCATGGCACCCTCGGCGAAGACGGCTGCCTGCAGGGGTTGCTGCGCATGGCGGACCTGCCGTTCGTGGGGGCCGACGTGCTGGGCTCGGCGGTGTGCATGGACAAGGACATCAGCAAGCGCCTGCTGCGCGATGCCGGTATCGCGGTGGCGCCCTTCATCACCCTCAACCGCGGCAACGCGGCACGCACCACCTTCGACCAGGCCCGGCAAAAGCTCGGTTTGCCGCTGTTCGTCAAACCGGCCAACCAAGGCTCCTCGGTGGGCGTGAGCAAGGTGGCTGACGAAGCCCAGTACCTGGCTGCAATTGAACTGGCCCTGGGTTTCGATGAAAAAGTGTTGGTGGAGTCTGCCGTCAAAGGCCGCGAAATCGAATGCGCGGTGCTGGGCAACGAGCGTCCCATCGCCAGCGGCTGTGGCGAGATCGTGGTACGTGACGGCTTCTATTCCTACGACAGCAAATACATCGACGACCAGGCCGCCCAAGTACTGGTGCCGGCGGATATCAGCGCCCAAGCCAGCGAACGCATTCGTGCCCTGGCCATTGAGGCCTTTGAAGTGCTGGGCTGCGCCGGGCTGGCGCGGGTCGATGTGTTTCTGTGCGAAGACGGTGAAGTCCTGATCAATGAGGTCAACTCACTGCCAGGGTTCACGCGCATCAGCATGTACCCCAAGTTATGGCAGGCGGCAGGGATGAGCTACAGCGAACTGGTCAGCCGCCTGATCGAACTGGCACTGGAGCGACATACGGCGCGCAAGGGGCTGAAGATCAGTCGCTAAGCTTCAACCGCCATCGCCGGCAAGCCGGCTTCTACAGGGTGTGGCGTATCCTGCCGTTAACCTTGTAGGAGCCGGCTTGCCGGCGATGAGGCCCGTAAAGGCGATACAACCCTGGGTCAATCCCCCAACGCTTCCCCCTCACGCCGCGGATCCGCGCCACCACTCCAGGTCGCCTTACCCTGGGCATCACGTACTCGCACGATGGCCTGGGTGCCGCTGGTCATCTCGATCTCGCTCAAGGTGTGCCCTCGCGCCTTGAGCGCCGCCTTCAATTGTTCGCTGAACAGCCCTTGCTCCAGCTCGGTCGCGCCGTTGCGGCTGCCGAAGTTGGGCAGGCTGATAGCGGCTTGCGGGTCGAGGTTCCAGTCGAGCATGCCCACCAGGGATTTGCTCACGTATTCGATGATTTGCGATCCGCCGGGAGAGCCGACCGTGGCCAGCAGCTCGCCGCTTTGGCGGTCGAAGACCAGGGTCGGCGCCATGGACGAACGGGGGCGTTTGCCCGGCTCGATGCGGTTGGCTACCGGCTGGCCGTTTTCCTCGGGGATAAAGGAAAAGTCAGTCATCTGATTGTTCAGCAGGAAGCCCTGGACCATCACGTGGGAACCGAACGCGGCTTCGATGGTGGTGGTCATCGACACCGCGCCGCCCTGGTCATCCACGGCCACCACTTGGGAGGTGGAAATACGCAGTGGCGAGCGATCCGGCGCGTAGGCCACCTGAACCCCCGCCGGTTGGCCGGGCGTGGCCACGCCCATGCTGCGCTCACCCACCAATGCGGCGCGGCTGGCCAGGTAGCCGGGGGCGACCAGCCCCGCGATCGGCACTGGGACGAAGTCGGTGTCGGCGATGTATTGGGCGCGGTCGGCGTAGGCCAGGCGATCGGCCTCGGCAATCAAATGCACGGCCTCGGGTACGGGTTCCAGGCCGGCGGCTGTTGCGGCCTGCACCGGCTTGAGCGGCGCCAGGGCCCAGCGTGGGTCGCGGGCTTCGAGGGCCTGCAAGGTGCCGAGGATCTGCGCAATGGCCACCCCGCCCGAAGAGGGTGGCGGCATGCCGCACACTTGCCAGCGCTTGTAGTCGGTACACAGCGGCGCGCGTTCCTTGGCACGGTAGCCCTGGAGATCGTTCAGCGCAAGGCGGCCAGTGTTGTGATGGCCCTGGACCTTGCGTGCAATCTCCTCGGCGATTGGACCGCTATAGAGTGCCTCGGGCCCCTCCTTGGCGATACGCTTGAATACATTGGCCAGCGCCGGGTTTTTCAACAGCGTGCCCGTGGCTTTCGGGCTGCCGTCGGCGTTGAGGAAGTACGCCGCCATGTCCGGTGACTGGCTGATGTAGCGGTCGGCGGCGATCAGGCTGTGCAGGCGCGCAGAAATCGCAAAGCCTTGTTCGGACAACTGGATCGCCGGTGCAAACAACTGCGCCCAGGGCAGGCGACCGCTGTGTTCGTGGGCCATTTTCAGCGCGCGCAGCACACCGGGGGTGGCAACCGAACGACCACCGATCTGCGCCTGGGCAAAGGCCATCGGTGTGCCGTCGGCATTCAACAGCATATCGGCCGTGGCGCTGGCCGGTGCGGTTTCACGGCCGTCATAGGCCCGTACCTGCTTGCCATCCCACAGCATGATAAAGGCGCCACCGCCGATCCCCGAGGACTGCGGCTCCACCAGGGTCAGCACCGCTTGCATGGCGATGGCCGCATCGATTGCCGAGCCGCCCAGGCGCAGGATCTTGCGCCCGGCTTCGGCCGCCAGCGGGTTGGCCGCCGCCGCCATATGGCGCTCGGCGTGGCGTACTTTCATGTCGGTGCGGTAACCCGAGCCCAGCTCCGGGGCGGGCGGCAGGTCGGGGGTGCTGGTGCTGTGGCAGGCGCCGAGGCTGATGGCGGCGGCGATCACCGAAAGGCTGGTGAGGCGCTGCAAGCGTAGGTTGAAAAGCACGCGCTGAACTCCGTTCATTTTGAGAATGATCTGTTGTCCCTGGGATGATGCTTTGCGGTAAATCGCACCTGGCAGATATCTGCGGGGAAGGAGGGCGGACACTAACAGCGGGGATGCAAGAGCGTCAAAAACCGATGGGTAACAGAATCGATCTTGCGCAAATCCCGTGCGGGCAAGACAATGCGATTAATTATCAATTGAATTATTGGTCTTTACCGCCCATGTCCGCTCCCGATCATGCTGCGCTGCACGTGTTGTACAGCGAACACAATGGCTGGCTCAAAGCCTGGCTGCGCGCGCGCATGGGCAATGCCAGCGATGCCGCGGACCTGGCGCAGGACACCTTCGTGCGCCTGTTGACCTCCCGGGACGTGGCACAGATTCGCGAGCCGCGGACCTACCTCAGTGCCATCGCCCGGGCGCTGATGATCGACAAGTTCCGCCGCCGTGCGCTCGAACAGGCTTATCTGGAGGCCCTGGCCCTGCGCCCGGAACCCCTGGAGATTTCCCCGGAAACCCGCCTGCTGATCTTTGAAACCCTGGTGGCGGTGGACACCTTGCTCGACGGCCTGGGCGAACGTACCCGGCAGATTTTCCTCGCGGTACAGCTGGAAGGCTTGAACTATGTGGCGACCGCCGAGCGTTACGGCGTGTCCGTCACCACGGTCAAAAAGCACTTGATCCGCGCCATGACCCGCTGCCTGCTGCTCACGGAAGATTGATGAGCACCGCCCTGGATATCCAGACCCTGGAAGCCGCGGCCACCTGGTACGTGCAACTCAAGGGGACGAACCCTTGCGATGCCGACCGCCAGGCCTGGCGCACCTGGCTGCAGGCAAGTCCCCAGCATGCGCGGGCGTGGGCCCGGGTGGAAAAACTGCACAGCCAATGGGCCGGCCTGCCGGCGGATGTGGCGTTGCCCACGCTCGCTGGTGGGCGCGCCCGGCGCCGGGAGGTGTTGAAGATCCTTGCGGTGTTGCTGGCGGTGGGCGGCAGCGGTTGGCTGGCCACCGAGACCGTGCCTTACCAGGCACTGATGGCCAATCAACGCACCGCTACCGGCCAGCGTCGCCATCTGCGTCTTTCAGATGGCAGCCAGGTCGACCTGAACACTGACAGCGCCATGGATATTGTCTTCAGCGGGCAACTGCGCGCGATCCATCTGCACCGTGGCGAGATTCTGGTGCAGACCGCCAGCGATGCCCTGGGCCGGCCGTTTGTGGTGCAGACGCCCCAGGGTACGGTGCGCGCCCTGGGCACGCGTTTCACCGTGCGCTGCGGGCCCGGTCACACCGATGTGTGTGTGATCGAACAGGCGGTGGAGTTGCGTCCCCTGGATAACCCCGCGCAGGTCTTGCGCCTCGATGCCGGGCAGCAGTCCGGTTTCAATCGCCAGCAGGTCGGCCCGATGACTGCGGCCCCGGCAGGCGCAGGCGCCTGGAGCCAGGGGATGTTGACGGTACTGGACTGGCGCCTGGCGGATTTCCTCGCCGAGTTGGGGCGCTATCGTGCCGGCGTGCTGCGCTGTGCGCCGGCGATTGCCGACCTGCGCCTGAGCGGGGCGTTTCGCATTGATGACACCGACACCGTCCTTGACAACCTGCGCCAATCCCTCGCGGTCAATGTGCGTTACGTGACGCGTTACTGGGTCACGGTGGAACCTGCCTGAGCGACCTTTGCTTTTTTTTGCGAATTATTCCCATTGGCGGTTGCTGATTTTCATTTTCGTTCGGCCATGTACCGAAAGCAGCGATTACGACTGTTGCTATGTTCTGCCAACGGAAGGAAACCCCCATGTCACGATTCTCTCTGCGGGCCGCCCGGCCGCTTGCCAAGGCGGTGCACCTGGCATTGGCCCTTGGTGCCTTTTCGGCCCTGAACCTGGCGCCAACCCAGGCCATGGCGCAAAGCCTGCCGGTGGTCTACCAGATCCAGCCGGGCGCCCTGGGCTCGGCGTTAAGCCTGTTTGCCACGGCCGCCAACGTCACTTTGTCGTTCAGCAGCGAGCAGACCCAAGGCATGACCACGCCGGGCCTGAGCGGTACTTATAGTGTCGAGGAAGGCCTGTCGCGCCTGCTCGCCGGCAGCGGCTTGCAGGCCCAGCGCCAGGGCAATGGCACTTACATCCTGGTGCCGGCGGTGCAGGGCGACACCCTGCAATTGGGCGCTACCACCATTTCCGGCCTGGGGACTACCAGCGAGGGCACGGGGTCCTACACTGTGGCGTCGACCCAGACCGCGACCAAGCTCAACCTTTCGCTGCGCGAAACCCCGCAGACCGTCAGCGTGATCACTCGCCAGCGTATCGATGACCAGAACCTGCGCAGCATCGGCCAGGTGCTGGAGCAGACGCCGGGGATCAACGTACAGAGCCCCGGCAGCGACCGCTTGTATGTATTTTCCCGTGGGTTGGCCATCGACAACTATCAGTACGATGGCATGCCGACCACATCCTTCGCGTTCAGTCAGGCATTGCCCCAGGCCTTGTCGGACATGGCCATCTACGACCGGATTGAAGTGCTGCGTGGCGCTTCGGGCCTGATGTCGGGCACCGGTGATCCGTCCGGCACGGTGAACCTGATCCGCAAGAAACCGACCGATACGTTCAAGGGCTACGTCAGTGCCGGGCTGGGTTCGTGGGACTTGTACCGCAGCGAAGTGGACGTGTCCGGGCCCTTGACCGAAACCGGTAACCTGCGTGGCCGGGCGGTAGCGGCGTATCAGCAGGGCAACAGCTTCACCGACCATTTGCAGCAGGAAAAGACCATTGTGTATGGCGTGGTCGAAGCCGATTTGAGTGAGACCACCCTGCTGACGGCGGGCGTGGAATACCTCGATAACGACCCCAAGGGCTTTTCCACCACCGGCCTGCCGCTGCTGGACAGCAATGGCAAGCGCCTGCACACCTCGCGCTCCGACAACCCGGCCAGCCGTGACAGCAGCAACCGCCAGGAGTCGGTCAACACCTTCGCCTCCATCGAGCAGAAACTGGCCTATGACTGGACCCTGAAAGTCTCCGCCAATGCCATGTATGGCACCCGCGACTACGACTCGATCATCGTCGGCACCACCACAGGCTTCGTGAATGCCCAGACCGGCAATGGCCTGAGCTATACCGCCACCAAGGGCGACAACACCCAGGAACAGAAAGGCCTGGATATCATGTTTTCCGGCCCGTTCCAGCTGATGGGGCGCGAGCATGAGCTGGTATTTGGCTTCAACTTCCAGGACTACGAAAACCGTCGTAACGGCTTCGGCAACCTGCTGGCCGACGGCACCAGCAACAACGGTGTCAGCGGCAAGCCGGTGAATATCTACAGCTGGAACAACTATGCACCGCATGCGTCCTACAACTTCAACCGCGAAGACGACAACATCGACCAGTGGCAGAACGGGGTTTACCTGGCCACGCGCCTAAAACCCAGTGATGAGCTGTCGGTGATCCTCGGGGCGCGGGTCAGCAACTATCGGTATGACGCCTCGCTGCATTACAACGTGGCGAACATGGTGCGCTTCAACACCGACGACAGCGTGCGGGTCAATGGTGAGGTCACGCCATATGCGGGCGTGGTCTATGACCTCACGCCCAACCACTCGCTGTACGCCAGCTACACGAGTATTTTCAAACCCCAGCCCTACCGTGACAGGAGCGGCAGGCTGCTGGACCCGCGTGAGGGCAACAACTACGAAATCGGCCTCAAGAGCGACTACTACGGTGGGCGCTTGAACACCTCTGTTGCCTTGTTCGAGGTCGACCTGGAGAACGACGCCGTGGCCGATGGCATGGTCGCCGGCAGTGACACCCTGACCGCCTATGCGGCGAGAAAAACCAAGACCCGGGGGGTGGATATGGAAGTCAGCGGCGAGCTGCTGCCCGACTGGAACCTTGCCGCTAGCTACAGCCACAGTGTGGTCAAGGATGAGCAGCACGAACGCGTCAAAAGCAGCATCCCCGCCGACCTGGTCAAGGTCTGGACCACCTACCACCTGCCCGGCGAACTGGAGCGCCTGACCCTTGGCGGCGGGGTGAACTGGCAAAGCGCGATCAACCTGACGGTGGACTCCTGGCGCTTCAGCCAGCCCGCCAAGGTCAAGCAGGGCGACTACGCCACTGTCAACCTGATGGCCCGCTACCAACTGACGCCACAATGGTCCGCGACCGCCACGCTCAACAACCTGTTGGACAAGAAGTACATCAGCTCCCTGGATGGCAACTTCTACAGCGGTTCCTACGGCGAGCCGCGAAACTTCATGCTGAGCACCAAATACGCTTTCTGATGGCATTGCTGCCCCGCAACGGTCCTGATTCAGGCCATTGCGGGGCGGCGAGCAGGGCATTAATTCGAATTTTTAGTAAATACTTTAACGTTGCAAAATATCCTCTGATTGACGATTTAATCGGCTTTTAGCTGTATTTAGCAGAAAATAAATCTATTTGAAATGTATGGAATTGTGTCGACATTGTCATAAATGCTTTTCTAAATGATAAAGATTTGCATTACACTCCGCGACCTTTAGTGCTCCGTCTTGGTGCATATCGGCTCAACAAGGACTGTTTGCAATGAATAATCCCCCCTACCTGTTCAGCTCTCTTTTCCTGGCCGTCGGCATGCTGATCGCCGCCCCGGCGTTGCAAGCAGAAGAGATTGGTGAGGTCGATAAACACGCCGTCACCGAACTCGACACCTCGTTCGTCACCGCCACCGGCGGCGCCACGGACCTGCGCGATGCACCCGCGAGCGTCAGCGTGATTACCCGCGAAGAAATCGAGCGCCAGCCGGTGTATGACCTCAACACTCTGCTGCGGCGTGTGCCCGGCGTTACCGGTGGCTTCGGCCCGGTGGGCGAGCAATCGAAAATCAAACTGCGTGGCCTGGACGACAAGTACACCTTGATCCTGGTGGACGGCAAACGCCTCGGCGGTTCCGGGGATTTGAGCTATCGCCGCGACCTGGCGCGCCAGGACCTGAACTGGATCACCCCGAACATGATTGAGCGCATCGAGATCGTGCGCGGCCCCATGTCTTCGCTGTACGGCTCGGATGCCATGGGCGGGGTGATCAACATCATCACCCGCAAGGTCTCGAGCACCTGGAGTGGTTCGGCCAACATCAACACCACGATTCCCGAAGACTCCGATCGGGGCCAGACCACCCAGACCAGCCTCAACCTGTCCGGGCCATTGACTGAGTCGGTGGGCCTGCGCCTGGGCGCCAACCTGACCCGGCGGGCCGCCGATGAGGTCACGGCGCGCCTGGATAAGGATGGCGAGTTCATGTACGGCGACGGCGCTGGCGGCGCCAAGGACCACAGTGTCAACGCCTTGCTCGACTGGAAGATCAACGATGAGCAGAGCCTGTCGTTCGAGGCCGTGCATGGTGTGGAGCGGTCCTGGTCGAGTAAAAAGACCTTTGGTGACTGGGGCGAAACCATTGGTGGCAGCTTTGGTCCTGGCCGTTTGATTCGTGACAGCTACTCCGTTTCCCACAGCGGGGACTGGAGTTTCGGCACCTCGAAGGTCGACCTGTACCTGAACAAATTCAAGAACGATATCGACTGGGGCAAATCCAGCGCCGAAGAAAAAATCGCCGAAGGCAGCCTGAACATTCCGTTTGAATTGCTCCTCAGCCAGCGCATGACCGTGGGCGGGCAGTGGAAGCGTGAAGAGCTGACCAACAGCGACACCCTGGGCACGGTGCCCGTGGACTATCAGGGCGCTGCGGTTTCCGGCTCGTCGCTCAAGGGTGACTACTCGGCTGCGTTTATCGAAGATGAATTGTACCTGCTCGACAACCTGGCCCTGACCCTGGGCAACCGTTTCGACCACAGTCAAGACTACGGCAACCACAACAGCCCACGGGCGTACCTGGTCTACCATCCGCACCCGGACTGGACCGTGCGCGGTGGTGTGTCCAAGGGCTTCCGTGCGCCAAGCCTGAAAGAGGGCAGCGCCGGTGCCGCCACCGAGTCCGGCGGTCGCGGTTGCGGCTCGTTGAAACCCCTGGGTTATGTGAGCGGCAGTTGCTGGATGGCCGGTAACCCGAACCTATCGCCAGAGACCAGCGTCAACAAGGAAATGGGCGTGTCCTTCGACCGTGATGGTTGGGAAGCCAGCCTGACGTACTTCCATACCGACTTCGAAGACAAGATCGAATATGCGCCACTGGGCCAATTCCAGGGTCGCTGGTGGACCATGCTGGAAAACGTCGAAAAAGCGCGCACCCGCGGCTGGGAAGGCTCGGTTCGCGTGCCGCTGACCGACTCCCTGGACTGGCGCACCAACGCCACCTACATGCTGGAAAGCAAAAACCTGTCCACCGGCGAAGACCTGATCAGCGCGCCCAAGTTGTCTGCTTTCAGTGCAATCAACTGGCAGGCCACCGACAAGCTCAACACCGAACTGTCGGCGCAGCATGTGGGTAAACAGCGCGGAGTGGGCAATGACTTCGTCAAGTCCTACACCACCTACGACCTGACGGCGAACCTGGCCGTGACCAAGTGGCTGACGCTCAATGGCGGCGTGCAGAACCTGCTGGACGAAGATGCGCGGGATGGTTCGACGACGTTCTATGTGCCGGGCCGGGCGTTTTTTGCCGGGGCGACGACTTACTTCTAAGGTGTAGACATGGCCCGTGAGCTATAGCTGCTCGCGGGCTTGCTCTCCAGGATTTCTGCGGGCAAAAAAAAACGGCCTACCTTTCGGTAAGCCGTTTTTAGTACTTGGTGGCTACACAGGGACTTGAACCCCGGACCCCAGCATTATGAATGCTATGCTCTAACCAACTGAGCTATGTAGCCAAGTGGCGCGCATTATTCGCGGAGAACGGGAATGCGTCAAGCGCTTTTTTTGAAAATTTATCTACGCTATCAACTGTTTAAGCAAAAACATCGGGTGAGGCGACCAGTGGCTGGGGATTTGTGCGGTTCCTCAGGTCGCGAAAATCAAAGTGTGGGAGCGGGCGTGCTCGCGATGACGGTGGGCCAGCCAATACAGGAGTTGACTGACCCACCGCCATCGCGGGCAAGCCCGCTCCCACCTTTGATGTGGGGTGTTCTTACCAGGTACAAGGCCGAAGGATTCTCTAGGAAATGTCCCTCAAATTAGACGGATCCATCTTGTTGGCCCTTTACAACCCATGAGCGCTGCATCGATTCACCTACTCGTTAGCCTGCTAACGGGATAGCCTTCTTGCCCCGAAAAATGGCACATTGTCGCACCTGCACCTGTGCATCCATCTGCTGTACGGAAACGTTCCTCATGGCTCTTACCAATTCCCAGCCTTCAGTGGCTACGACGCCGGCCGCGGCGCAATCCAGCCCGTTGGTCATGCGTATCATCGGCGCCGTGGCGCTGGCGCACTTGATCAATGACTTGATCCAGGCGGTGTTGCCGTCGATCTACCCGATGCTCAAGCAAAGTTATGGCCTGACGTTTACCCAGGTCGGCCTGATTACCCTGACGTTCCAGCTCACGGCCTCGCTGCTGCAGCCGTGGGTGGGGTATTACACCGACCGCCATCCCAAGCCGTTCCTGTTGCCCTGCGGGATGATCTGTACGCTGGTGGGGATTTTGATGATGTCCCAGGTCGGCAGTTTCCCGCTGATCCTACTGGCGGCGGCGTTGATCGGCATTGGTTCCTCGACCTTTCACCCGGAGGCGTCCCGCGTGGCGCGCCTGGCCTCGGGTGGGCGCTATGGCCTGGCGCAGTCGACCTTCCAGGTTGGCGGTAACGCAGGTTCGGCGTTTGGCCCGTTGCTGGCGGCGGCGATCATCATTCCGTATGGCCAGGGCAATGTGGCGTGGTTCGGCTTGTTCGCGGTATTCGCCCTGGGTGTGCTGTATGCGATCAGCCGCTGGTACCGCAACCATTTGAACCTGTTCAAGCTCAAGCAGGGCCAGGCCGCTACCCACGGCCTGTCGAAAAACCGCGTGCTCGGTGCGTTGGTGGTGCTGGGGCTGTTGGTGTTTTCCAAGTACTTCTACATGGCCAGCTTCACCAGTTACTTCACCTTTTACCTGATCGAGAAGTTCGACCTGTCGGTGGCCAGCTCGCAGTTGCATCTGTTCCTGTTCCTGGGGGCGGTGGCGGCGGGCACGTTCTTTGGCGGGCCGATTGGCGACAAGATCGGCCGCAAGGCGGTGATCTGGTTCTCGATCCTGGGTGTGGCGCCTTTTACCCTGCTGTTGCCCCATGTCGACCTGTTCTGGACCAGCGTGCTCAGTGTGGTGATCGGCTTTATCCTGGCTTCGGCGTTCTCGGCGATTGTGGTTTACGCGCAGGAATTGGTACCGGGCAATGTGGGAATGATCGCCGGGGTGTTCTTCGGCCTGATGTTCGGGTTTGGCGGGATTGGTGCGGCGTTGCTGGGCTACCTGGCAGACATCCACGGCATCGAGTACGTGTACACGCTGTGCTCGTTCCTGCCGTTGCTCGGGGTGCTGGCGATTCTGTTGCCACGTTCGAAGAAGGCTTGAAGCCGGGGGAGGGCCCTATCCATGGGCATTCCCTCTCCTATTGGAATGGATGAGATTTTGTCGCGCGTTTGAGCTGTTCCCGTGCCCGGGACAGGCGGGAACGGACGGTACCAATCGGGATCGCCAGGGCATCGGCGGTGTCCTGGTAGCTACCGTCGGTTTCCAGTGAGGCATACAAGGTGTTGCGCATTTCCAGGGGCAGGTTCTGGATTGCGCTGAGGGTGTTTTCCAGCCGGCGGTTGATCTCGAATTGGCGCGCCAGGTCCTGCTCTTCGTTATGTCCATGGGACAGCGACTCATCGAACTCGCAATGTACCGGCTTGGCATAGAGGCGGCGGAAGTGATTGCGGATCAGATTCAGCGCGATCCCGCACATCCACGTGCTTAATGATGCCTGCGCGCTGAAGTGATGGCGGTTACGCCAGGCCTCCAGGTACGTCAGTTGCAGGATGTCGTCCGCATCCTCCGGGTTCAAAACGCGTTTATGAATGAACCGGCGCAGGCGTTTGTGGTGGTCGTCGGACAGATCTTGGATGGATTGGCCAGGGTCACGGGGAAGATTAACTAAAACACTGATAGGGATATCCATGATTTTTCCTCAGGGTATAAGCAGTCGAAATGGCTTCGACGAGAACCCTGTTAGCACCGCTTGTGCCAATCGGAAATTGTCTGTATCTAATTGATATATATAGCGAAATATCTTGTTTTAGGTGTTTTTCATGCAAGAGCTTGCGCAAGCCGCCGTGGGTTTGTGCGGGTATTTTCATTGCTGATGCAAAGCGGATGAGGATGGAACCGTATGGGCTGTCCCAGCCACACAAGGATACGAATCTCTTGTGCTGGCACTCCCATGAAAGTCGATCCCAATCTTGAAGTGCAAACCCCCGCGCCCCTGAATCAACCGGCCCCGGCACGGATTGAGGGTGGGCTGCCGGTTCCGATAAACGCTCCGGTTGCTGACGATCTGAGTGTGCTGTTCACCCAGGAGGTCGAATTCAATGGCCGGGCGCTGGGCCAGCGCCAACTGGGCCTGCGGGCCCCAGCGGCCGAGCAGTTGACGCAGCTCTATGATCAACTGGGGCACCCGGCGCAGACGACAATGGCGACCGTTGCCCGTAACGTCAGGGTGCAACTGCTGGTCGGCGCCAAGGTCGGCAAGTTGATGGATATCACGGGCAACGACCCGGCGCGCGCGTATGTGGTGCTCAAGCACGTGGCGCTGCAGGCGGACGCCGAGGGGCGTACCGCCGAGGCGAGCCTGGCGCGCAGTTCGCTGGTTGACCTTGAGGCCCACTACAAACCACAGATCCAGGCGGGCCTGAACACCGCACTGGCATTGCAGGCCGGCAGTGATGACCCGCAGCTGCGCCAGGCGGTGCGCAGCCTGTATTACACCAGCGTGGTCACGACCCAATCGCTGGCGACCATTATGCAGTCGCTGCTGGGGCTGTTCGGGGGCGGGGACTTTGAGTCCGGGCTCAAGCTGATCCGCCGCGCCCTGGCCGACGATATTGCCGCGCAGACCTCTTCGGTAGACCGGGGCCAGTTGCGCACCCTGTTGCTGGGCTTGAATGACTGCCGCCGCCTGAGTGGTGTGCTCGCCCGCTGCAAGGATCTGATCGGCAAGTTCCTTCTGTTGTACCCCGAACTGCCCCTGGACGCGGTGGGCCTGTTGCAGCGCTTGCTGGGGTATGCGGCCAGCGGTCTTGCGCCCCACGAAATCAAGCACCTGGCCCGGGACCTGGGGGGCGATCAGTGGGCTCACCAATTACAGTCGCTGAGCACCTTTTTCCCGGAGCTCAAGGCCTTGCCGCTGGCCTGGTGGTGTGATGCAAGACGGCGCGAGGAGGCACTGAACAGCTACAAGCAGGTCCTGCTGGAGTACGCCACCCAGGAGCGAGGCACGCGGCATACCCACACGTGGCCGGAATTGAAGGCATGAGTGCTTTGCGGGCCATCAACGGCGTGCTGTTGAAGGTTGCACAACGCGCCGAGGTGCTGGGCGCGGTGGTGGTCATGGCCATTGTGTTTATCTTTATCGTGCCGCTGCCCACCTGGCTGGTGGATATCCTGATCGCCCTCAATATCTGTATTTCTTGCCTGTTGATCGTGCTGGCGCTGTACCTGCCGGGGCCGCTGGCGTTTTCATCGTTCCCGTCGATCCTGCTGCTGACCACGATGTTTCGCCTGGCGCTGTCGATTGCCACCACGCGCCTGATCCTGCTGGAGCAGGACGCCGGCGACATTGTCGAGGCGTTCGGCAACTTTGTGGTGGGCGGCAACCTCGCGGTGGGCCTGGTGATCTTCATGATCCTGACCCTGGTTAACTTCCTGGTGATCACCAAGGGTTCGGAGCGGGTTGCGGAAGTGGCGGCGCGTTTCAGCCTGGACGCGATGCCCGGCAAGCAAATGTCCATCGACAGCGACCTGCGCGCCGGCCTGATCGACGGCAACCAGGCCCGGGACAAACGTGAGCAACTGTCACGCGAAAGCCAGTTGTTCGGGGCCATGGACGGGGCCATGAAGTTCGTCAAGGGCGACGCCATCGCGGGGCTGATCATTGTCGTGATCAACTTGCTGGGCGGTTTCGCCACCGGCATGTTCCAGCATGGTATGAGTGCCGGCGAATCCATGGCTTTGTACTCGGTACTGACCATCGGTGACGGTCTGATCGCGCAGATTCCGGCCCTGCTGATCTCGTTGACCGCCGGCATGATCATCACCCGTGTAGCGCCTTCCGGGCGCAATAAAGGCAGCAACAACATGGGCGCCGAGATTGCCCGGCAAATGACCAGCGAGCCCAAGAGTTGGATGATTGCCTCGGTGGGCATGCTCGCCTTCGCCACGCTGCCGGGGATGCCCACGGTGGTGTTCATCCTGATTTCGTTGATGACCGGCAGCCTCGGCTATTTCCTGATGCGCCGCCGCCAGCGTGAGGAACAGTCGCAGGAACCGGCCACCGATACCGTCCCCCCAGAGCAGAACGGGGTGGAGGATCTGCGCGGCTTTGACCCGTCGCGGCCGTACCTGTTGCAGTTTCCGCTGGCCTTGCAGGAGAGCCCGTTGGTATCGGATGTGATCCACGGGGTGCGCCAGAGCCGCAATAGCCTGGTGACCCAGATTGGCTTGACCCTACCGCCGTTTGAAGTCGAGTTCGCCCCGGCATTGGCCGACGATGAGTTTCGTTTCTGCGTGCATGAAGTGCCGATATTGAAGGCCACGCTGGGACATTGGGTGGGCGTGGAAATGGCGGCATTTGCGGGCGAGCCCGCAAGTGGCAGCAGGGGCCTGGCGGAGCGCGACGAACAGGATTGGATGTGGTTTGCCCCCGATGACCCGCTGCTGGCGGACGAGCATCTGGCGCGCTCGACGGCCTACAGCCTGCTCCAGGAGCGCATGACGCGAGCGATGCTGCTCAGCGGCCCGCAGTTTCTCGGCATCCAGGAGAGCAAGGCGATTCTCAGTTGGCTGGAGTTCAACCAGCCGGAATTGGTGCAGGAGCTGCAGCGGATCATGCCGTTGTCGCGTTTTTCGTCGGTGTTGCAGCGCCTGGCCGGCGAGGGCGTACCGTTACGGGCGGTGCGCCTGATTGTCGAGGCGTTGATCGAGCACGGCCAGCATGAACGTGAGCCGGATGCCCTGGCCGACTATGCGCGTATTGCCCTCAAGTCGCAGATCCTGCACCAGTACAGCGAAACCGATGGCCTGCATGCCTGGCTGTTGTCACCGCACACCGAAAACGTGTTGCGCGACGCCCTGCGCCAGACCCAGACCGGGGTGTTCTTTTCTTTGGATAACGAAAGCAGTGCGGCGCTGGTCAGCTTGCTCAAGCAGGCCTTCTCCGTGCGCCCCAAGAGCAAAAGCGTGCTGCTGGTTGCGCAGGATCTGCGCAGCCCCTTGCGCACCTTGTTGCTGGAGGAGTTCAACCATGTGCCGGTGCTGTCGTTTGCTGAGTTGAGTGCATCGTCCAAGGTCAAGGTGCTGGGGCGTTTTGATCTGGCCCAGGAGAATCTGTTTCGAGAGGAAGTGGCATGAGGCCTGGCGATGTTTGAGCTACGAGTGCTGGATGGTTCGCGCCAGGGGGCGGCGTTGCCGCTGTTTGGCGGGCAATGGAGTATTGGTGCCCATCCGGAGGCTGACCTTTCGCTATATGACGAGGGGATTGCCGAGCGCCATGTGGTGCTGCGCTATATCGAGCAGTGCTGGTCGGTACAGGCCCAGGAGGGACTGGTGCGCGCCAATGACGGTCGGCTCCTGGCACAGATTGCCGACCTGGCACTGGATGTGCCGTTTTCGATTGGCAATATTCGACTGTGTGTGACCCTGGCTGATCAGCCGTGGCCGCAAGCTCCGGCTGCCGCGCCTGTTCCGTCACCCGCCAGGCCGGTCAAGGAGGCGGCTGCGGGGCTGACGTTGTCGTCGATCTCCGGCTCGCAGCAAAAGCGGTTGATCAGCCTGGCGGTGGTGGTCGCAGCCATCATCATGGCGGTGGGTCTGGCTACAACGGGAGAGCACGAGGCCCAGGCATCGTTGATGCCGGTACAGAACCAGAAAAGCGCGCTGGACTCACCCTACGAAGTCCGTCAGCAACTGCTGAAAATGCTCGTCGAGCGGGAGTTGAGCCAGCGCGTCAGCCTACAGGTGGTGAATGGCCAGGTGGCGCTCGACGGTGATGTTTCCCAGGAGGATGTGGGGGTGGTATCACGCATGCTCAGTCGTTTTGGCGAGCAGTTCGAGACGCCTGTACCGGTGATCAGCCGGGTCAAGGAGCGCAGCTCGGTGTTCCCGTTCAAGATTCTGCAGATCGTCGGCGGGCCCAATGGCCATGTGGTCCTGGATGAAGGCAGCCGCCTGTTTGTCGGGGATGAAGTAGATGGCTTGCGCCTGGTGCTGATCGACAACAGCAAAGTGGTGTTCGACGGCGTACAGCGCTATGAGGTGCGCTGGTGAGTGCCGAATTGCAGGCACGCCTGGCCGCCTGGCAGCAGGACCGATCACAGGCACTGGCCAATTTCGCACCGGTCTCGGTGCGTGGGCGGATCCAGCGGGTCAATGGCATGTTGCTGCAATGCCGCTTGCCTCATGCGCGTATCGGCGATTTGTGCCAGGTGGAAAAGGCCACGGGCGACTACATGCTGGCCGAGATCATTGGCTTCGATCAGCAGGATGCGGTGCTCAGCGCCTTGGGCAATCTTGAAGGCGTGCGGGTGGGCGCCAGTGTCGAGCAGTTGGGCGTCTCCCATCGGGTGCGTGTCAGCGATCAGCTGTTGGGCCAGGTACTGGACGGCTTTGGGCGCCCGATCACGGGGCAGGGCGCCAGCGCATTTGTCGAGGCGCAGGCCGAAGACACCAGCCTGGTGTTGTGCGAGGCGCCGTTGCCCACCGAGCGGCCGCGGATTCATCGGGCGTTGTCCACCGGGGTCCGTTCGATCGATGGCCTGCTGACCCTGGGCGAAGGCCAGCGCGTCGGCCTGTTTGCGGGCGCCGGTTGTGGCAAGACCACCTTGCTCGCAGAGATCGCGCGCAACGTTGACTGTGATGTGATTGTGTTTGGCCTGATTGGCGAGCGTGGCCGCGAGCTGCGCGAGTTCCTCGATCACGAACTCGATGACCAGCTGCGGGCCAAGGCGGTGTTGGTGTGTGCGACGTCCGACCGCTCGAGCATGGAACGCGCCCGGGCCGCCTTCACCGCCACTGCATTGGCCGAAGGTTATCGACGCAAGGGCAAGCGGGTGCTGTTGCTGATCGACTCCCTGACCCGTTTTGCCCGGGCCCAACGTGAAATCGGCCTGGCTGCCGGTGAGCCGCTGGGGCGTGGCGGCCTGCCGCCGTCGGTGTACAGCTTGCTGCCGCGCCTGGTGGAGCGTGCCGGGCTGACCCGCGAGGGGGTGATCACGGCGATCTATACCGTGCTGATCGAGCAGGACTCCATGAGCGATCCGGTGGCCGATGAAGTGCGCTCGCTGCTCGATGGCCATATCGTCTTGTCACGCAAATTGGCCGAGCGCGGCCACTATCCGGCGGTGGATGTGCTGGCCAGCCTGTCACGGATTTTGAGCAACGTCGCCGAGCCCGTGCATATCCAGGCCGGGACGGCACTGCGCCGCTTGTTGTCGGCGTACCAGCAGATCGAGTTGATGCTCAAGCTGGGGGAGTACCAGCCCGGCAACGATGCCCTGACTGACCTGGCCGTGGACAGTCGCCAGGCGGTGGATGGCTTCCTGCGCCAGGACTTGCGCGAACCGGCATCGATGTCGATGACCCTCGATCAATTGATGAGCCTGACGACCCATGTCCCTTTCTGAAATCGACACGTTGCGGCGCCTGCGCAGGCATCGGGCCGACCGTGCCGAGCGGGCGCTGCGTGAGGCCAAGCGGCACCAGCAAGCCTTGCTGGCGCAAATCCAGCAGGCGCAAGACGCACTTGAGCAAACCCGCCTGGAGGAAATCCAGAAGTCCGCGCAGTTGTTGAATCAGCATCAAGGGCAGGTGCTCTCACTGCAGCAACTCAAGGCCTGGAGTACCCAGGAGCGCTCATTGGCTGCCGGAACCCAGCGCGAAGAAGGGCAGTTGCAGGCACTACAGGGCCGGCGCGAGGAACAGGTGGTTCACGTCGCCACTGCGCAAAAGCAGGTCACCCAATGCCTGCGCGAGGTTGAGAAGCTCCAGGAGTTGTCCGTTTTATTGACCGAGGAAGAGGTACAGGAAGAGCTATGACGCAAGTTCCAGCAAGCAAGCCTGAACGACCGCGCCCCCGTGAGCCACGCGCGGAACAGGAGCCTGCGCTGTCGGGTGTGGTGCATTGGGAGCAAGGACTGTTGTTTGCCCAACTGCTGGGCGGTGATGCGGAGGGTGCAGGTTACGGCACCTCGGCATCGGCAGCCGGAGTGTCAGCCGATGCCTTGATGATCGAGGCGATGACGGCGCAATTGACTCCCCGGATTCACGGGAGCGCGCAATGGCCTCTGCACGCGGTGCTTTACCTGCCGCGCCTGGGGCGGATCAACGCCAGCGTGCGCCGTGAACAGGGGGGCTGGAGCATCGAGCTGGCGGCAGAGCAGGAACTTGCCGCGCGCTGGCTGACCGGCGTGCGGCAGGGCTGCCAGGAGCGCCTGGCCGAGGTGCTGGGCCAGCCCGTCGATTTGCATCTGGTCAATGTGGGCGCGGCATGATCATGCCTGCTTTAGCGCTGCCGCAGGTCAAGAGCGCCACGGTTGCGGCACGCCTGCGACTGGGGCGAGGCCTGCGCATGCCGTTCCAGGTGACAGGCCAGCACGGAGAGCTGCTGCTCGAGCCTGGGCGTGCGCCCAGGAGTGCTGCCGCACTGTACTTCGAAAGTGCCTGTGGGCTATTGGCCTTCAGCGAGCCAGGGCCAATGTTCAGCCTGCTGGGGGAGTGCCCGGTGACGCTGGCAGAGGCCGGCAATGATCCGGACTCCTGGTTCTGGGAGTTATTCCAGCATCACTTGAGCCCTCAAGTGCGAGCGCTGTTCGGTTACCTGCGGCTGCGCACGGCCCCTGGAAAACTGAACTTCGGTTGCCGGCTCACGGTGACGCTGGGGCCCTCCAGGGTGGTGGGGTATCTGTTGCTGGCCCCCGAGAGCTTGCTGGCGCTGTGTGAGACCGGGCGCTGGCAGCCGACGGCCTTGCCATTACCGCCCTCGTTTCAGTTGGCGATTGCCGTGACGCTGGGGCGCTTGCTACTGCCCGTGACGCAGGTGCGCAGCCTGCGGGCCGGCGACGTGCTGATGCTCGAACAAGCCTTTTTTGATGTGCGGGGCAATGGCCAGGTGCGCGCTGGCAAGCATCGCTTGCGCGGGTGCATTGACGATGAATCCGGGCCTGTGTGCCTGACACTTACATCTATCGAGGAAACGTCCGTGGACGAGGATCTTTCAGCACAACACTACTCGGAGTATGAAGACAATGATCTTGATGAACCGGTGGTGGATGTCTTTGGCCATGAGCCTTTCGACGAGTTGAGCATGGCCCTGAATGTACGCTGTGGCACCCTGAACCTGACCCTTGGCGAGCTGCGCAACCTGGCCCCCGGCGCGGTATTGAGTATCGCCGGCTACGCCCCCGGCATGGCTGGCCTGTACTACGGCGACCGGCCGATTGGCCAGGGCCAGTTGGTCGAGATGGATGGACGCCTGGGCTTGCAGTTGTCCCGTGTGATTTTCGCGCGATGACGCTGCAGGGGGTTGAACCCCTTATCCTGGCGCTGTTCATCGGGGCATTGGCCTTGATGCCGATGCTGTTGATCGTGTGCACGTCCTTTCTGAAAATCATCATTGTGCTGATGATCACCCGTAACGCCATCGGCGTGCAGCAAGTGCCCCCGAGCATGGCGCTCAACGGCATCGCGCTGGCGGCAACGTTGTTCATCATGGCGCCGGTGGGCTATGCGATCGTCCAGAACGTCAAGGACGCCCCGGTAGACCTGAGCAGTGTGCAACGGCTCCAGGAGACGGGGCTGGTGGCCATCGAGCCGCTGCGCCTGTTCATGACCCGCAACACCGACCCCGACATCCTGACCCACCTGGTGGAAAACACCGCCCGCATGTGGCCCCCGGAAATGGCGCAAAACGCCCACCGTGACGATCTCATGTTGCTGATCCCGGCCTATGTGATCTCGCAATTGCAGGCCGGGTTCGAGATCGGCTTCTTGATCTACATCCCGTTCATCGTCATCGACCTGATTGTCTCCAACCTGCTGCTGGCCCTGGGCATGCAGATGGTCTCGCCGATGACCATTTCCCTGCCTCTGAAATTGCTCCTGTTCGTGCTGGTTTCCGGGTGGTCGCGGCTGCTCGACAGCCTGTTCCTTTCTTATCTGTGAGTGATCTATGGAACCGATCGTGCTGTTCAAGCAGGGCATGCTGCTGGTGGTGGTGCTCTCGGCGCCGCCGCTGATCGTCGCGGTGATTGTCGGGGTGATGACGTCCCTGGTGCAGGCCCTGATGCAGGTGCAGGACCAGACCTTGCCCTTTGGGGTCAAGCTGGTTGCCGTCGGCATAACCCTGATATTGACCGGGCGCTGGATCGGCGTGGAGTTGATTCAACTGATCAATATGACCTTCGACATGATTGCCCGCTCGGCACTGAACTGAGGAACAGCCTTTGCTCCTTTATCTGGAATTTTTGCCCAGCCTGCTGATCAGCATGGCCCGCATCTACCCGTGCATGTTCCTGGTGCCGGCGTTTTGTTTCCAGCATGTGCGCGGCATGACCCGGCATACGATTGTGATGGTGCTGGCCTTGTTCCCCACGCCCGGCATCCATGCCGCGTTGATGGGCAAGGATTACTCGGCGCTGCTGCTTGCCGGGCTGGTGCTCAAGGAAGCGGCCCTGGGCCTGTTGCTGGGGGTGTTGCTGTTCATGCCGTTCTGGATGGTCGAGTCGGTCGGCGCGTTGCTCGATAACCAGCGAGGCGCCTTGGCGGGCGGGCAACTCAACCCCTCGCTGGGGCCGGATGCCACGTCGGTCGGGCATCTGTTCAAGCAGTTGGCGATTTTTCTGTTGATCACCACCCTCGGGCTGGGGGCGTTGACGCAGGTGATTTGGGACAGCTATCTGATCTGGCCACCCACGGCCTGGGTGCCACTGCCCGCAGTCAATGGCTTCAGCGTGTTCCTGGGCCTGCTCGGCGATACCTTCGTGCACATGATGCTCTACGCCGCGCCGTTCATCGCGGTGCTGTTGCTGCTGGAATTCGGCTTTGCCCTGCTGGGGCTCTACAGCCCGCAGTTGCAGGTGTCGACCCTGGCCATGCCGGCCAAGAGCCTGGCAGGCCTGGCCTTTTTACTGCTGTACTTTCCCCTGTTGGAAGATTTGATCGCCGGGCGCATGGGCCTTTTGCTCGACCTCAAGCACTCCCTGGGCGTGATGATTGGGGGCGTGGGGTCATGAGTGACTCAGGCGAGAAAAAACACGCGGCGACCCCCAAGAAACTCAAGGACCAACGCAAGAAAGGCCAGGTCGCACAGAGCCAGGACGTGGCCAAGTTATTGGTGCTTACCGCGATCAGCGAGATCGCCCTGTTTACTGCCCAAACCAGCCTGCAGCGCTTCCAGCAGTTGATGGCGCTGCCGTTTTCGCGCATTGGCCAACCGTTTGTTCGCGCCCTGGAAGAGGTGTTGATGGACGGCCTGGTGGTGTTTTTTTCGTTCGGCCTGTTGATGTGTGGGGTAGCGATTGCCGTGAAGCTGATGAGCAGTTGGCTGCAGTTCGGTTTTTTGTTCGCTCCGGAGAGCTTGAAGCCGGACTTCAATCGCCTCAACCCGCTCAATCAGGTCAAGCAGATGTTTTCTGCCCAGTCAGTGATCAACCTGTTGATGGGGCTCGCCAAGGCATTGCTGCTCTCGTTGATTCTGTATGTGGTGATCACCCCGTCCTTGGGGGTGCTGATCAACCTCGCCACCAGCGACCTGCAAAGCTACATCGTGGCGCTGATTACCTTGTTCCGCCATTTGCTGCACGCCTGCCTCGGGCTGCTGCTGGTGCTCGCGCTGGTCGACCTGGCCATGCAGAAGTACTTCTTTGCCAAGCGCATGCGTATGACCCAGGTGGAGGTGGTCAAGGAGTACAAAGACATGGAGGGCGATCCTCACGTCAAGGGCCAGCGCCGCTCCCTGGCCTATCAACTCGCCCAGGAAGAACCCAAGGTCAAGCTGCCCAAGCTTGAAGAGTCCGACATGCTGGTGGTCAACCCGACGCACTATGCCGTGGCGCTGTACTACAGGCCTGGCAAGACGCCGCTGCCCATGTTGGTCGACAAGGGCACGGATGCCCAGGCCCGCAAACTGATTGGCCGGGCCAAGGCTGCTGATGTGCCGGTGATCCAGTGTGTGTGGTTGGCGCGCATGCTGTATGAACGCAAGCTGGGCGCGCCGATCCCGCGGGAGACCTTGCAGGCGGTGGCGTTGATCTATCGCACCTTGCGTGAGCTGGATGATGAGGCCAAGCGCCAGACCCTGGAGCTGCCGGAGTTGGCGCGCCGCTAGGGCGCGCGGTGCACATCCAGGGCCTCGAGCCTGGCCAGGGAGAGCAGGCGGCTGACGATGTCATCGGCCGAATGGCCTTTTGGCGACCATGCATGCCAGATCACCAGGCTGCCTTTGCCATCGAGATAGATAAAGCAGCCATCGAACCCGATCGCGTGGGCAAAGCGCCGCTTCAGCACCTGGTCCAACTGGCCAGGCTGCAACGCCTCAGGTGCAATCTGCAAGGCCAGGCCAGCTTGGCGCCCGGCATTCAGACGGCATAGGCCAATGCCCGGACACAGCGACTGGTAGGCGGCATTGCCGCTTACCAGGTTGTCCAGGAGTACCTGGCGACGCGCACCCTCGTCGGGCAATCCCATGCTTGTCATTGCTCCAGCGAGATCGTCTGGTAATCGGCCCTTTCGCCCGAGGGGCCGGGTTCGACCCGCATCTGCGGCGGCCACCAGACCACCAGCTTGCCGGCGCTCGATTGTGGCCGTGAACAGGAGTCACCTTTGCACGTTGGTGTACAACCGCCCATCAACAGAGCCAGTGCGAAGAGGGTGATGCCGGCGAGTGGTTGTTTCATGGCGCAGTCTTCCGTGTTGGGGTGAGCAGGGACGGGCGGGAGATACCGATGTGTTCATCCTTGACCACCGGGCGCATGGCGATGAACACCTCAGCCTCTTCGCCCGGCTTGAGCCAGGCCCGTGGCCAGACGCTGACGGCCAGGGTCTGGGCGTTGCTGCATTCGTTTTCATCGATGCGCACGTTGCGTTTGAACTGGTTGCGCATCACCACCACCGCCACGTTGAACTGCGGGCCGGCGTACCACTGGCTGCGTTCGGTATTGAGCGCCAGCAACTCGCGAGGGTTGCACAAGGTGTTCAGGCCCAGGGGCATGGGCGCGGCCTTGAACGCATCGGGTACCTGGCCGGTGACGAGGTGGGCGAGGGCGCTGGTGATCTCGCTGCGCTTGATCACCGGCGGGTGCCCGGCATAGCGCCTGGCCAGCGGCTTGAGGGCTGCTTGCAGTTCCACCTGGTCGTCCTGGGGCAAGTAGCGTGACGGGTCGGCCTGGTCGCCGATTACCCGTGGGGTCAGGATAAACAGGCGTTCACGCCGGTTGTTTTTGCGCTGGGTTGAAGAAAACAGCGCCTTGCCCAGCAAGGGAATATCCCCCAGTACCGGCACTTTGTTTTTCTGGTCGGCGCTTTCGGTGACATGGAACCCGCCGACCACCAGCGAGCGTTTTTCCGCCATCACCGCCTGGGTGCTGACCTTGCCCCGGCGCACATCGGGGCCGATGCGCTCAGGGTTGGACTCGTCGAAGTTGCCGTCCTCGATATCCACCGCCAGATAGACCTGGTGGCTGCCGCGCGAGGTGATGACCCGCGGCACCACCTGGAAACTGGTGCCCACGGTGATGGGCAAGATGGTTGCGTTTTCGACGCCGGCGGTCAGGTACTGGGTGCGATTGAAGTCAATCACCGCCGGCTGGTTTTCCAGGGTCAACACTGACGGGTTGGACACCATGGTCGCCAGTCCCTTGGCCTCCAGGGCCCGGATGTCGGCGTAGAAGCGGTCACGGTTCTCGATCGATATTTGCGCGGAGGTGCCGGGCGCCATGTTCACACCGGCGCGAAAGCGACTGTTCTGAAAGCCCCAGTTGACCCCGAACTCGCGCAGTTGCGTGCGCTCGATATCAAGGATGATGGCGTCTATCTCCACCAGCTTGCGTGCCACATCGAGTTGAGCGATCAGTTCGCGGTACATTGCCTGGCGCTCTGGCAGGTCATAGATCAATACCGCGTTGTTACGCACATCGGCCTCGACACGGATCTTGCCTCGGGCAGGCGGTGCCCGGGATGTGAGCGCCATGCTTGGCCCCGTCTGCCCCAGGGACGCTTGCGAGCCGAGCATCTGGTCCAGCATCGGGTTGCCCAGGCGGGGCAGGATCGGGGTTATGGGCGAAGGCTGCGATGACGAGGTGGGGCGCGGGTTCATTGACGACAGTGCCGAGGCATCGCGAGGCTCCAATAACCCGCGCAACATGCTGGCAACCCCCGGGATGACCAGCTTTTCGCCACGGTAATCAATCGGGCGGTCCGCCGCGTTGGCGAACTTGAGCGGGAACGTCAGCACGCTCTGTTTTTCGTCGGGAGATTTACGCTGGCTGCTGAAGTTCTTGATCTGCTCGATATAGCGCTTGGGGCCTGAGACCAGCACCACGCCATCGTCGGGCAGTTCGCCCCAGCCAAAACGGCTATCGAGCAGGCCAATATCGGTCAATGCCTGCTTCAAGTCAGCCACGGTCTCGGCGGACACCTCCAGGCGCGCGGACTCTTGCTGGTCCAGGGTGCTGATGTACAGCGTGTTGTTGTACATGTACCACTGGAAGCGGTGTTCTACCCCCAGCCTATCGAGCATCGACTGCGGGGTGTTGGCGCGTATCTTGCCATTGACGTTGCCCTCCAGCAGGCCGTCGATCTGCAATTGCGTGCCAAAGGTCTGGGCGAAATCCTCCAGTACATCGCGCACCGGCTTATGTTCGGCTTCATAGGCGTATGCGGTGTTTTTCCATTCGGCGGGGATAGCGGCGAGGGGGCTCTGCAAGGGCGCCAGCAACCAGGGCAGCACCAGCAGGCAGCACCAACGGCGGCTTTTTTGGGGGGATGCAGGCGAGACGGCGCGCAAGCAAGTGCGCTTGTGGTTTTTGTTATACATGGAGCGTTCCCTGATTAGTGCGGCAGCGATCGGAGTGACGTGGGCTGGAACCTTGGGGTTGGTTTTGTGAGGCGCGTAATCATTGCGCGCCAGGTATCGCGCTGGTTGAGCAGGGCTTCGAGACTGTCCAATAGATGCTTTTCGCCGGCGCTGTGCGGTAGACACTGGACGAGCCAGAGCACACCCGTTGCAGGCGCCTGGGCGAGCGCTCCCTGAAAGTGACTCAGGCTTGCATTGCCCAGGCGCATCCAGGTGTGGAGGTGTGATTTGTCAGGCCGGCTTGAGGTCAGTTGGACGCGCAGTAACAGGGTGTCAGAACCGCGGCTGAGGATTATTTCGTCGTCATCCTCAAACAGTATTAGTTCTTCAGTACGGCTGTTCAACCAGTTACAAAGTAGCTCCTTCAATTTACTGCCCGCTGTCCAGGCCAGACTTGAGCAGCATATGCCTGGCTCTAATATGCTCGGTGTAAACGTATTCGGATTTGCGATTCTTCCTCAGCAGTTCGTAGAACAAAGCCATATCTTCCTCAGATCCAGAGTTGTCTTCCATCAAGTCGCGGACATCGTTTCTAGTGAGCTTCGCATCCTGTACAAGTCGTGCTCTATAACCTTCGTAGTAGTTCATGGCTTCGCTCCTTTTGTGTTTCCTCTCTGTGGTTTGTATTTCGAATTGGTTCCAGATGTAGCCATTTATTTTGGATACATATGCGTGTTTAAAATCAGCTGCCCAAGAACTTGTCGCTTTGTTCCTGGAAACTATCGCGCATGGCGGCCCAGCCGATACAGAAGTCTCCCTCTTCGGTCTGTAGCAGCAGTGTTTGAGGTTTGACCGTATCGTCAGCACGCAACGCCCAGAGCGTATTGTTGTGGCCGGCCAGGAAGTGCCTGGCGGCTTCCAGTTCCTGTGGATGGCATAGCAAAGCCGCCTTGACCAGCGGAACCTGGCTTGCCATCAATTGCTTGATCAGGGCCGCCATGCGTTGTGCTGGGGGCGTTTCTTCGAGCAGCAGATCAATAGCCTGGTTGGCGATAGACGAGGCATAGCGCTCAAGGTTGTCGTACATCGCCTGGCGCTCGACTTCCCAGCGTTTGAACTGCGCATCGGCACGTTGCCAGATCTCAAGGCCGGCCTGTTCCAGGAGCTTTTCACGCTGCTTTTCTGCCAACTTCAGCAATTTCCTGGCCTGGGCCTTGGCGTGTTCCAACACAGTGTTGGCCTGGGCATAACCCGCCAGCGTTTCGCGGGGGATCAGGGTTTCGGGAGTGGCAGCGGCACCTTTGGGCAAGTCGATTTTGTGTCGGCAAAACATCGTTTTCAGTCTCCATGGTCCTTGGCGTAAGGCGCTTTACCGTCGCTGTTGATCGTTGCAATCCGCCAGACTACGGCGTGCCAAAGGGTATCGAGGCGACTGTACGAGTCGCCCAGCGAAAGGGCGTTTTTCTCCAGCTCCAAGACGCGCCTGCGAGAAAACCTCAATCTGATTCTCTGCCAGGTTGGCGGGCTGACCCAGGTTCGTAGTAATTGCAGGGGGTCGTCATCGGGCAACAACATATCTGCAGGCAACGCCTTGGAGAGTCGGTTGCACCACTGGAGGAGGCTTTCATTCAATAGGCTGGCGTGGCTCGGGCGACACGTGCTGTCGACCAATGCCAGCACCAGGTCCAGTTGGTCCGGCGAGGCGAGCGCCAATTGAAGCAGGGTGGGCTGGGGCGGAGGAGGCAGGCAGGGGGCGATGCCGTATATCTTGCCTACCCATGAATGCCGACTGCGATACAGCCCATTCAGCGCAGGGTGTTCATCAGCCGCTCTCCAATCTTCACGCGAATACATCCAGGGGGTTGCCCACCACTGGACCCAAGCCAGGTTACTCATCGGGCGCGTGGGCCGGGGCGTTAGGGGATGGCGGCGGCAGTACGCGCTGGCCTCGGATCCGCCAGAACGTTACAGCGAGAATCAGCAGCACCAAAACGATCAGGGTGAATGTGACACTGGCCCGCCAAAATCCAATGTCGTCCCCGGGAACCAGGAATGGACCGAAATAGGCCAGGCGTTGCTGCTCCATGTAGGCCGTTGCCGGGACGAATACCACGGTCAATTTTTGCGGGTTTTCGGCAGTGTTGGTCATGCCAGGGATACTGCTGGCAACCAGCCGGCGCACACGGGCCTGGATGTTGTCGGGGTCGAGCCGGGGATCGTGTTTGATGAACACCGATGCGGAGGCGGGTTGCACCGGTTCACCCGGTGCGACTCGCTCGGGCAACACCACGTGCACCCGGGCGACGATGACTCCGTCGATGTTCGACAGCGTTGTTTCCAGCTCCTGGGACAAGGCATAGATATAGCGCGCCCGTTCCTCAAGCGGGGTCGAGATGACCCCTTCCTTGCGGAACGTTTCGCCCATGGTGGCGCGGGCGGCCTTGGGCAATCCCACTGCATCCAGGGTACGTACGGCGCGCCCGATGTCGGATGCGTTGACCATCACGACAACACCGTCTTTGGCGGGAACTTTGCTGGCGCGTATATGTTTGTCTGCCAACTCCGCGAGGACCTCGTTGGCTTCCTGCTCAGAGAGTTGACGGTGAAGTTCGACACGTTCACTACAGGCATTGAGCATAAATGAAAGCGCTAGAACTAATGCAATACGCAGGGTGCGAGTCATGTTTATCTACTGAAGATTGCAGATTTTATCCACGCATTGTGCGGTTTTACCGACACTCTTGACGAGTAAATGCGTGAGCAATAGCGTATCGGACAGTTGGTCCGGGTATTTGCGCGCTTCGTCAAACTTATCGTCGCCACTCAGGGCACGCAGACTTTTGGTCATGCGTTGGGTTACGGAGGATAGTTTGCCTGATGCCTCGGAAAGCATACTTTGTGGCGTCGTATAAGTTGTCGTCGAATTTGCCGGCATTGACGGTGCCATGATTGAGGCAAAAAAGTTCACGTCGGTACTAGAGACAGATGAGTCTTGTGCGCTTGCGGCGCCAGCAAGATTATTCTCTTCAAAAGAACTTACTCTTCCTATAAACATATGGCGCCTATTACGTAAGTACTCAGGAGGGGAGGTGTAGCGCAGACTTTAAGTGGCCTTCCCGCTATCAAGCACCAGGAAGGCCAGAGGGCTGCCGGACTGATTACAAACGGAGTGCGTCAGCGGCTGTTTTTATACCTGCGGTATTTTGGTTCTCCGCAGTTTTCCAAGCGTTTTTCACACCATCTGCCCTCTTTTTTGCTTCTGCGGCTTCAAGGCCCGCGTCGGCCTGTTCTACACTCATACCACCAGCGCCGCTGCCGTAAGGGTTAGATCCGGAAGAGCCAATAGAACCGATACTCATATTTTTTACTCCGTACTTAACGTTGATCTCACTGGAATAGGGCGATCCTGAGAGGTGGTGTGTCACATCCAGTTTCGCTGTTCCATGATTTATGTGGCGCAGAAGATGTATGCGTTCCACGTGTTTCTGGAGGGTGTATTTCAAAAGGTGTAACTTTTTCAGCGCCGTGCGGGTGAGTTGTGCAAGGTACTCAGGTCAGTGATATTTCCAGTTGTTTCATCCGGTAATAAAGTGTGCGCTTGGCAACGCCTAGTTCGATGGCCACCACGTCGACGTTGTGGGCGTGGCGGTTCAGTGAGGCTTCAATCAATGATTTTTCTATCTGCTGTAGCCGCTCCTTGAGAGGCATGTTCATGTCTGCGCGCGCTGCCTCGGGGACGCAAAGGGGGGCTAACCCCAGGACGAAACGCTTGGCCGTCGAACGCAGCTCGCGGACATTCCCCCGCCAGGGGTGACACAGTAATTGTGTTAACAGGTGGCTGGGGGGGGCCGGCACAGGGCATTTGAAATACTCGGCCTCCTGCCGGATCATTTTCAGGAACAAGGGGATGATGCGATCTCGTTGCTCGCGCAGGGGCGGCAGGTTGATGTTGACCACGTTCAGGCGAAAGTACAGATCGCGCCTGAACGCTCCTTGCTCGACCATCTCATGCAAGGATTGCTGCGCGGAGGCGATCACGCGCATATCCACTGGAATAAATCGGGTTGAGCCCAGGCGCTCAACCCCCCGCGACTCCAACACCCGCAGCAATTTGGCCTGCAGGCTCAGCGGCATGCTGTCTATTTCGTCAAGATACAAGGTCCCCAGGTGCGCGGCCTCGACAGAACCTGCACGTGACTGCATGGCCCCTGTGTAGGCCCCGCTGTTGACACCGAACAGTTGGCTTTCGGCAAGGCTCTCCGGTATTGCCGCACAGTTGAGTGCGACGAAATTCCCCCGCCGCCCCGATAAGCAATGAACACGTTGCGCCAAGGTGTCCTTACCCGTCCCCGTTTCCCCCAGCAGCAGCATGTCAATGTTGAGCGGGGCGGTATTTATGATAGTTGTTTCGATGTCTGGGTATTCGTTGAATGGCGTATCTGTTTCAACTTCGTTCTGATAGGAGGCCGACATATTGCTATTGCTCCAATAGAGTTGTCGCTTCACTATTGTTTGAATTAGCGAATGATATTGACCAGTAGACCGCAAAATATCCAGGTTGTCATCGCGAAAGGATGTTGGAATGCGCCGCTGTTGTGCTTTAAGTGTTTAGGGCGTTGTTCTTGGGAAATATTCAAGTTTTTGTAGGAAGGTTATTTGTAGCTGTTGGTAGGAGAAGTCTTAAATGATTTATGAATGTTATTGATTAAGCAAATCTCATGCTTGAAGTGGTTGCGTCCTGTTTTTTAGATGTCTTTATTAAAAATATTTAACGATTGCTTGATGTTTCATGGGCCGCTTGAACTGTTGGAGATCGGCGTCGTTATTGGTGCGGCCATAAAAAAAGCCGATGCTGGGCATCGGCTTTTTTTGTGGGGGCATAGGCCGCCGGTGAAGCGTTATACGTTGAAGCGGAAGTGCATCACATCGCCATCCTTGACGATGTATTCCTTGCCTTCCAGGCGCCATTTGCCGGCTTCCTTGGCCCCGGCTTCGCCCTTGAACTGGATGAAGTCGTTGTAGGCGATCACTTCGGCGCGGATAAAGCCTTTTTCGAAGTCGGTGTGGATCACACCCGCAGCCTGTGGCGCGGTGGCGCCAACCTTGACGGTCCAGGCACGCACTTCTTCGACACCGGCAGTGAAGTAGGTCTGCAGGTGCAGCATTTCGTAGCCCGCACGGATCACGCGGTTCAGGCCAGGCTCTTCCAGGCCCAGGGCCTCGAGGAACATGTCTTTCTCTTCGCCGTCTTCCAGCTCGGCGATTTCCGCTTCGATCTTGTTGCACACCGGTACAACCATCGCGCCTTCTTCTTCGGCAATGGCCATGACCACGTCGAGCAGCGGGTTGTTTTCAAAACCGTCTTCAGCCACGTTGGCGATGTACATCACAGGCTTGGTGGTCAGCAGGTGGAAGCCTTTGATCACGGCCTTTTCGTCGGTGCTCATGCTCTTCATCAGGCTGCGTGCAGGCTTGCCCAGGGTGAAGTGTGCGATCAGCTGCTCAAGCAGGGCCTTCTGGACCACTGCGTCCTTGTCGCCGCCCTTGGCGTTGCGCGTGACCTTTTGCAGTTGCTTTTCGCAGCTGTCGAGGTCGGCGAAGATCAGTTCCAGGTCGATGATCTCGATATCGCGTTTTGGGTCGACGCTGTTGGAGACGTGGATCACGTTCTCGTCTTCAAAGCAGCGGACCACGTGGGCGATGGCATCGGTTTCACGGATGTTGGCGAGGAACTTGTTGCCCAGGCCCTCACCTTTCGACGCGCCAGCCACCAGGCCTGCGATGTCGACGAACTCCATGGTGGTCGGCAGGATGCGCTTGGGATTGACGATGGCCGCCAGGGCCTCCAGGCGCGGATCGGGCATTGGCACGATACCGGTGTTGGGTTCGATGGTGCAGAAGGGGAAGTTCTCCGCCGCAATACCGGACTTGGTCAGGGCGTTGAACAGGGTGGACTTGCCGACGTTAGGTAGGCCGACGATGCCGCAATTGAATCCCATGGTGTTTCCCCTCGGATAAGAGTCAGGCCTTCTGGCTGTGCAGGTTTTTCATCGCACGGTTCCATTCACCGGCGAAGATATCCGGCAGCACGCCGAGGGCAAAATCGATGCTGGCATCGAGTTTTTCCTGTTCGGCGCGTGGCGCACGACCCAGGACGAAATTTGAAACCATACTGGCAACGCCTGGGTGGCCAATGCCGAGCCGCAGGCGGTAGAACGTATTCTGATTGCCCAACTGCGCGATGATGTCGCGCAGGCCATTATGACCGCCGTGGCCGCCGCCTTGCTTGAGCCTGGCAACGCCGGGTGGCAGGTCCAGTTCGTCATGGGCCACCAGGATTTCCTCGGGTTTGATCCGGAAGAAGCCCGCAAGCGCCGCGACAGCCTGGCCGCTGCGGTTCATGTAGGTGGTGGGAATCAGTAGACGAACATCCTGCCCCTGATGCGAGAAGCGTCCGGTCAGGCCAAAATATTTGCGATCGGCCACAAGGTTTACACCTTGGGCGTGGGCGATCCGCTCAACAAAAAGGGCCCCCGCGTTATGCCGGGTCTGTTCGTATTCGGCGCCTGGATTTCCCAGGCCAACGATCAGTTTAATGGCAGTCACGACAGGGGCCCTTCCTTTGGAGTTGTGGATAACATCGCCGCAACCAACGGGCGGCGAAAGTGGACAACAAGAGATCATTTACTCAAGAGTAAACGCCGCGTTATCGCCCGCTTTCTCGCTACGTTTCGGTCCGCGATGTTTCCTCAAGCTCCGGCATTACAGAGTGAATTACTCTGCAGCGCCTTCTTCAGCTTCTGGTGCAACGCGCGGAGCGTGAACGTTTGCAACAGCTTTGTCATCACCGTGAGCCAGTGCGACGAACTCAACGCCTTTAGGCGCCTTGAGGTCGGACAGGTGGATGATGTCGCCGATTTCAGCAGCCGACAGGTCGACTTCGATGAACTCAGGCAGGTCTTTCGGCAGGCAGGTCACTTCGATCTCGGCTACAACGTGCGAGATTTCGCCGCCTTTCTTGATCGGAGCAGCTTCGCCAACGAAGTGCACAGGTACGATAGCGGTCAGTTTCTGACCGGCTACAACGCGTACGAAGTCAGCGTGCAGCACGTGGCCTTTAGCTGGGTGACGTTGCAGGGCCTTGATGATGACGTTCTGCTTTTTGCCACCTACGTTCAGCTCGATGATGTGGCTGTAGGCCGCATCGTTTTCGAGCAGTTTGGCAATTTCTTTAGCCAGCATGCTGATGGATTCAGGGGCTTTTTCGCCACCGTAGACTACAGCTGGAACCAGGCTTGCGAGACGACGCAGGCGGCGGCTCGCACCTTTCCCCAGGTCGGAACGCACTTCAGCATTCAAAGTAAAATCGTTCATGTTGTATCTCCAAAATAACCACATTCGCCCCAGCGTTTGCGACCAGCGCTAAAGGCGATATGGGCAAAAAAGCCCCGCCCCAGCAGAGTGCTGGGGCGGGGCGCTTTTCGTCAGGTTGATGCTGCCAAGGTTTGACCCTTAGCGGAACATCGCGCTGATCGATTCTTCATTGCTGATACGGCGAACCGCCTCAGCAACAACCGGGGCGATATCCAGTTGACGGATACGCGCACAGGCTTGAGCAGCTGCGGACAACGGGATGGTGTTGGTCACCACCAGTTCGTCCAGCACGGAGTTCTCGATGTTCTCGATCGCTCGGCCCGACAGCACAGGGTGTGTGCAGTAGGCGAAGACTTTAGCCGCACCGTGCTCTTTCAAGGCTTTTGCCGCGTGGCACAGGGTGCCGGCGGTATCGACCATGTCATCGACCAGAATACAGGTACGCCCTTCGACATCACCGATGATATGCATCACTTCAGAGTGATTGGCTTTCTCACGGCGTTTGTCGATGATCCCGAGGTCCACGCCCAGGGATTTGGCAACAGCCCGTGCACGCACGACGCCACCAATGTCCGGGGACACGATCATCAGGTTTTCAAAGCGCTGGTCTTCGATGTCATCCACCAGGACGGGGGAGCCGTAGATGTTATCTACCGGAATATCGAAGAACCCCTGGATTTGGTCAGCGTGCAGGTCAACCGTGAGAACACGGTCGATACCTACCACGGTCAGCATGTCAGCGACGACTTTCGCGCTGATAGCCACACGTGCAGAACGCGGACGGCGATCCTGACGGGCATAACCAAAGTAAGGGATTACAGCTGTGATTCGAGTCGCTGAGGAGCGGCGGAAGGCATCAGCCATCACGACGAGTTCCATCAGGTTATCGTTGGTCGGAGCGCAAGTCGGCTGAATAATGAAAACATCTTTACCGCGGACATTTTCATTGATCTCGGCTGTAATCTCGCCGTCGGAAAATTTACCGACAGAGATGTCACCGAGAGGGATATGCAGCTGACGTACAACACGCCGAGCCAGATCGGGGTTGGCATTCCCCGTAAAGACCATCATCTTGGACACGCGCAGTACCTAGAGGCTGAGGGTAACCTGGATGAGTATAGAAAATGGCAGGGGCGGCTGGATTCGAACCAACGCATGGCAGGATCAAAACCTGCTGCCTTACCGCTTGGCGACGCCCCTGTATCTGTTGCAACGAGTACCCAGTACTCGGTTCCTTTAGAGCAGACTTTGCAACTTGCGATGCAACATCGAAACGTTGCTTCCCTTTGCTACAAACCCTGTAAGGGTCTCTGTAAGAAGGGCCGAGACTTTATCAGCTTCAGCTTTGTTTGGGAAGCCCCCAAACACACAACTTCCAGTTCCGGTGAGTTTTGCTTCGGTAAATTTACCTAACAAATTCAAAGCGTTACGTACATCTGGATAACGCCTTGCTACCACCGGTAAGCAGTCATTTCGACTGTTTCCCTTGGGAACGGGGCGCACTTTAATGGGAGAAGAGTTACGTGTCAACAACGGATCTGAAAAAATTTCTGCTGTACTTACAGATACTTGCGGAACAAGCACGACATACCACGGCTCTTCGGGGTCTACGGGTGTGAGTTTTTCCCCGACACCCTCAGCAAATGCGGCGTGTCCACGCACAAAAACCGGGACGTCGGCGCCCAGGGTCAGGCCCAGTGCGGCCAGGCGATCTTCGTCCCAACCCAGTTGCCATAAGTGATTGAGACCGAGCAGGGTGGTCGCGGCATTCGAGCTGCCGCCGCCGATGCCGCCGCCCATGGGCAGGATTTTATCGATCCAGATATCGATGCCCAGCGTACAACCGGATTGCTGCTGAAGTTTTTTTGCGGCCTTCACGATCAGATTGCTGTCGTGGGGTACATCGGCAAATTCGGTGTGCAGTTGAATCACGCCATCGTCGCGCACGGCGAAGGTCATCTCGTCGCCGTAGTCGAGAAATTGAAACAGCGTCTGCAACTCGTGGTAGCCGTCTTCACGACGACCGAGGATGTGCAGCATCAAATTGAGCTTGGCCGGGGACGGCAGCGTCAGGCGTTCAGTCATGTCACTGCCCCAGTTTGCGTGGTTGCCAGTCCTTGATCACCAGCGTGACATCAAGGTTGGAGCCGTGCAGCTTGATACGTTCGGGCAGCCAGTAGCCGCTTTGTTCTACGTAGCTCAAGTATTCAACCTGCCAGCCATCCTGTTCCAGGGTGGCCAGGCGACTGTCGCCATTGAGGCTCAGGCGGCTCTTGCTGTCAGGTGCGGGCAGCCCGCGAACCCACCAGACCAGGTGCGAGACTGGCAGCTTCCAGCCGACCTGCTCTTCGAGCAAGGCCTCCGGTGACGGCGCTTCATAGCGGCCCTGGTTGGCCACCTCGAGGCTCACCTGCCCCGGTCGACCGGTCAGGCGTGCAGCGCCACGGCCCAGGGGGCCGGAGAGGCGGATGTCGTAATAGTCCTGGCGTTGCAGCCAGAACAAGGTGCCGCTGCCCGAATCCTTCGGTGCGCGAACCCCGATCTTGCCCTCGATCTGCCAGCCATCAATGCTGCTGAGCTGATCCTTGTGCTGTCGCCATTGAGCCGGGTTGCCCTGGCCTTCGACGGACTCACGGGCACCGAAGCCCGCACAACCGGCGAGCAAGGCGATAAAACTGAAAACGATGGCGTGGCGCAAAAACATAGAATTAAAGAGTCTCGGATCCGGTCAGGCGCTTGATGGTGCTGCGCAGGATAGGGCTGTCGGGTTGTTCCTTGAGGAACTTGGCCCAGATTTGTCGGGCTTCGCGCTGGTTGCCTTTGGCCCAGAGCACTTCGCCCAGGTGCGCGGCGACTTCCTGGTCGGGGAACCGCTCCAGGGCCTGACGCAGCAGGCGTTCGGCCTCGTCGAGGTTGCCCAGGCGGTAATTCACCCAGCCCAGGCTGTCGAGCACCGCCGGGTCTTCCGGGTTGAGCTGGTGGGCCTGTTCGATCAGGGCCTTGGCCTCGGCATAGCGCGTCGTACGGTCTGACAAGGTGTAGCCCAGGGCGTTCAGTGCCATGGCATTGTCCGGGTCGCGCTTGATGATCAGGCGCAGGTCTTTTTCCATCTGGGCCAGGTCATTGCGTTTTTCGGCCTGCATGGCGCGGGTGTACAGCAGGTTCAGGTCGTCGGGGTATTGCAGCAGGGCCTGGGCGAGGATTTTCCAGGCGCGCTCCCCCTGATTGTTGGCCGACAAGGTTTCGGCCTGGATCAGATACAACTGAATAGCGTAGTCCGGCTCGGCATCACGGGCAGCGGCCAGGCGTTTTTCGGCTTCGTCGGTGCGGCCGTTATTCATCAGGATATCGGCCTGGCGCAGTTGTGCCGGCAGATAGTCATTGCCGGGGCCGACCTGGGCGTATTCGATCAGTGCGCCTTGCGGGTCATCCCGTTCCTCGGCGATGCGCCCCAGATTCAGGTGGGCCGAATCGACATGGCTTTCCCGCGCGATCAGGTCTTCGAGGTAGCCCTTGGCTTCTTCCCAGGCCTTGGCTTCCAGGCAGACCAGTGCCAGGGAGTAACGCAATTCGTCATCGTCCGGGTATTGCTGGACCAGGCTGGCGAACTCTACCTTGGCGTCCTCCATGCGGTCCTGTTCCACCAGCATGCGTGCGTAGGTCAGGCGCAGGCGCTTGTCGTCCGGATACTTCTTGATGCTTTTTTGCAGCAGCGGCAAGGCTTCCTTGCCGCGATTGAGGCTTTGCAGCAGGCGTGCGCGCAGCAGCAGCGGGGCGATTTCACCTTCTTCCGGCGGGTTCTGCTCCAGCAGCTTGAGAGCCGCTTGCGGTTCATCATCCTGTTGCAGCAGCAGCGCCTTGCCAAAGACCAACTGGCCATTGCTTGGGTGCTTTTGCAGCAGGCGGTCGAAACTCTTCATCAGGCCATCGCGGGTGTCCTGGTCGGTGTCGGCGGCCGACAGGGCGAGGAAGTCGAAATGGGTGTCGCCCTTGCCCTGCAAGACTTTCTCCATATAGACCATGGAGTCGTCGTAGCGCCCGGCACGTGCCAGCTGGATCGCCGCGGCGCGCTGGGCTTCCAGGTCGTCCGGGGCGTTTTTCGCCCAGATCAGCGCGGTATCCAGGGCGGCCTGGTCTGCGCCCAGGTATTCGGCGATGCGAAACGCGCGCTCGGAGATCCCTGGGTCCTGGGTGTTGATGGCCTGGGTCACGTAGTTATCCAGGGCAATGTCGAAACGATTGCGCTGGCCGGCCAGCTCCGCGCTCAGCAGGCTGAACACTGTTTCTTCGCTGAACGAGGAATAAACCTTGGGTTTTTCAGGGACGGGGGTGCTGTCTTCCACCGGCGCAGGATTCTGCGGCGATACGGGGGCCATGGACTGGCAGCCGCCGAGGAAGGCAAGGGCAAGGAGCAACGCGGAAGATCTATTCATATAGGAAGAGGACGACTAACCTGCGGTCGGATCATCATGACACAAGCCCTCGGCCAAACATAACCGAGTCTCAATTGGCGCCTTTATAGACACAAGGCATTAGGACAATAGACGACGGTGGTTGTTCTGGATGAGTCGAAGTAGGACAATTGTCGGCTTCTCGACATCATCAGCGATATTGAATGGCCTTCCTTGCTCTGGGTATCAACCACAAGACTGCTTCTGTAGACGTCCGCGAGCGCGTGGCGTTTACCCCGGAGCAGTTGGTTGAGGCTTTGCAGCAGCTGTGCCGGCTCACCGACAGCCGCGAAGCTGCGATCCTTTCCACCTGCAATCGCAGTGAGCTCTATATAGAGCAGGAACATCTTTCGTCGGATGGGGTGCTGCGCTGGCTGGCTGATTACCATCATTTGAGCCTGGATGACCTGCGCGCCAGCGCTTATGTGCATGAAGATGATGCGGCAGTTCGTCACATGATGCGTGTGGCATCCGGGCTCGACTCCCTGGTTTTGGGCGAGCCGCAGATCCTCGGCCAGATGAAATCGGCCTACGCCGTGGCCCGTGAAGCCGGGACCGTGGGGCCGTTGCTGGGGCGTCTGTTCCAGGCCACCTTCAATTCGGCCAAGCAGGTGCGTACCGATACGGCGATTGGCGAAAACCCGGTCTCCGTGGCATTCGCCGCTGTCAGCCTGGCCAAGCAGATCTTCAGCGACCTGCAACGCAGCCAGGCCCTGCTGATCGGTGCCGGCGAGACCATCACCCTGGTCGCCCGGCACCTGCATGACCTGGGGGTCAAGCGGATTGTGGTGGCCAACCGAACCCTGGAGCGCGCCAGCATCCTGGCCGAAGAGTTCGGCGCCCACGCGGTGCTGCTCGCCGACATCCCGGCGGAACTGGTGCGCAGCGATATCGTCATCAGCTCCACCGCCAGCCAGTTGCCGATCCTTGGCAAGGGCGCGGTGGAAAGCGCGCTGAAGCTGCGCAAGCACAAGCCGATTTTCATGGTGGATATCGCCGTTCCCCGGGATATCGAGCCGGAAGTCGGCGAGTTGGACGACGTTTACCTCTATAGCGTCGACGATCTGCACGAAGTGGTCGCCGAAAACCTCAAGAGCCGCCAGGGCGCTGCCCAGGCCGCCGAGGAAATGGTCGCGATCGGCGCCGATGACTTCATGGTGCGCCTGCGCGAGCTGGCCGCGGTGGATGTGCTCAAGGCCTATCGCCAGCAAGGCGAGCGCCTGCGTGACGAGGAATTGATCAAGGCCCAGCGCCTGCTGGCCAATGGCGGCAATGCTGAAGATATCTTGATGCAATTGGCCCGTGGCCTCACCAACAAGCTGTTGCATGCTCCCAGCGTACAGCTTAAAAAACTGACAGCCGAAGGCCGCCTCGATGCGCTGGCCATGGCCCAGGAACTCTTTGCCCTCGGTGAGGGCGCGTCAGACAGCTCTTCGGATAAAAAACTGCAATGAAAGCGTCACTGCTCAATAAACTGGACGTGCTCCAGGACCGTTTCGAAGAACTGACCGCCTTGCTCGGCGACGGCGAGGTTATTTCCGATCAGACCAAGTTCCGTGCCTATTCCAAGGAATACGCCGAAGTTGAGCCGATCGTGACCACCTATTCGCAACTGCTCAAAGTGCAGGCCGACCTCGAAGGCGCCCAGGCGCTGCTCAAGGACAGCGACCCGGACATGCGCGAAATGGCCGTGGAAGAAGTCCGCGAAGCCAAGGAAAAGCTCGTCGAGCTCGAAGGCGACCTGCAACGCATGCTGCTGCCCAAAGACCCTAACGATGGGCGCAACGTCTTCCTGGAAATCCGCGCCGGCACCGGCGGTGACGAGGCGGCGATTTTCTCCGGCGACCTGTTTCGCATGTATTCGCGGTATGCCGAGCGGCGCGGCTGGCGCGTGGAAATCCTCTCCGAGAACGAAGGCGAGCACGGCGGCTACAAGGAAATCATCGCCCGCGTCGAAGGCGAGAACGTCTACGGCAAGCTGAAGTTCGAATCCGGCGCGCACCGCGTACAACGTGTGCCCGCCACCGAGTCCCAGGGCCGTATCCACACCTCGGCCTGCACCGTGGCGGTATTGCCAGAACCGGACGAGCAGGAAGCCATCGAAATCAACCCGGCGGACTTGCGCGTCGACACTTATCGCTCATCGGGCGCCGGTGGCCAGCACGTCAACAAGACTGACTCGGCGATCCGCATCACCCACTTGCCGTCCGGCATTGTGGTGGAGTGCCAGGAAGAGCGTTCCCAGCACAAGAACCGGGCGCGGGCCATGTCCTGGTTGTCGGCCAAGCTCAACGACCAGCAGACCAGCGCCGCGGCCAACGCAATTGCCAGCGAGCGCAAGTTGCTGGTGGGCTCGGGTGACCGCTCCGAGCGCATTCGCACCTATAACTACGCCCAGGGCCGGGTCACCGACCACCGGGTCAACCTGACCCTGTATTCCCTGGACGAAATCCTTGCCGGTGGCGTGGACGCAGTGATCGAGCCGTTGCTCGCCGAATACCAGGCCGACCAACTGGCCGCGATAGGTGAATAAATGACCATTATTGCCAGCTTGTTGCGCGCCGCCGACCTGCCAGATTCGCCTACCGCCCGCCTGGATGCCGAATTGCTGCTGGCCGCTGCCCTGGGCAAGTCCCGCAGCTACCTGCACACCTGGCCGGAAAAAATCGTCAACAGCGAAGACGCGCTGCGCTTTGCCGATTACCTGCAACGTCGCCGCAGCGGTGAGCCGGTGGCCTATATCCTCGGCCAGCAAGGCTTCTGGAAGCTCGACCTGGAAGTCGCTCCGCACACCCTGATCCCGCGCCCGGACACCGAGTTGCTGGTGGAAGCAGCCCTGGAGTTGTTGCCCGCCACCCCGGCCACTGTCCTGGACCTGGGCACCGGCAGCGGCGCCATCGCCTTGGCCCTGGCCAGCGAGCGCCCGGCCTGGCGCGTGACGGCGGTGGATCGCGTGCTCGAAGCGGTGGCCCTGGCCGAGCGCAATCGCCAGCGCTTGCACCTGGATAACGTCACGGTGCTTAACAGTCACTGGTTCAGCGCCCTGAAAGATCACACCTATCACCTGATCATCAGCAACCCGCCCTACATTGCCGACAGCGATCCGCACCTGGTGGCGGGCGATGTGCGTTTCGAGCCGGCCAGCGCACTGGTGGCCGGCCACGATGGCCTGGACGACCTGCGCCTGATCATCGCCCAGGCGCCGCAGCACCTGGAGGCTGGTGGCTGGTTGCTGCTCGAACACGGTTATGACCAGGCCCCGGCCGTGCGTGACTTGCTGCTGACCCAAGGTTTCGAAGAGGTCCACAGCCGTATCGACCTCGGCGGCCACGAGCGCATCAGCCTGGGGCGCCGGCCGTGCTGACCGATCAGGAGCTGTTGCGCTATAGCCGACAGATCCTGTTGCAACAGGTGGACATCGACGGCCAGTTGCGCCTGAAAAACAGCCGCGTGCTGATCGTCGGCCTCGGCGGCCTCGGTGCCCCGGTGGCGCTGTACCTGGCGGCTGCCGGCGTGGGTGAGCTGCATCTGGCGGACTTTGATACCGTCGACCTGACCAACCTGCAACGCCAGATCATCCACGACACCGACAGCGTTGGCCTGAGCAAAGTGGACTCGGCCATCCGCCGCCTGAGCGCGATCAACCCCGAGGTCCGGCTGGTTGCCCATCGCACGGCGCTGGACGCCGACTCGCTGGCCGCCGCCGTGGCCGATGTGGACCTGGTGCTCGACTGCTGTGACAACTTCACCACCCGTGAGGCGGTGAACGCGGCGTGCGTGGCGGCTGGCAAGCCCCTGGTCAGCGGCGCGGCGATTCGCCTCGAAGGCCAGCTCTCGGTGTTCGACCCACGCCGCCCGGAAAGCCCCTGCTACCACTGTTTATATGGGCACGGCAGCGATACCGAATTGACCTGCAGCGAAGCCGGCGTCGCCGGCCCATTGGTAGGCCTGGTCGGCAGCCTGCAAGCCCTGGAAGCCCTGAAGCTGCTGGCCGGTTTTGGCACACCGCTGGTTGGGCGCCTGCTGCTGATCGACGCCCTGGGCACACGTTTTCGCGAACTGCGGGTCAAGCGCGACCCCGGTTGCAGCGTCTGCGGTAGCCAGCATGGTTAAGGATGCACCGATCGGTGTGTTCGACTCCGGTGTCGGCGGCCTGTCGGTGCTGGACGAAATTCATCGGTTGTTGCCCCATGAATCGCTGCTGTACGTGGCGGATTGCGGGCATATCCCCTATGGCGAGAAAACCCCTGCATTCATTCGCGAACGTTCGCGGGTGGTCGCGGAGTTTTTCCGTGGGCAGGGCGCCAAGGCCTTTGTGATTGCCTGCAACACGGCCACCGTGGCGGCGGTCGCGGATTTGCGCAGTGATTACCCGGACTGGCCGCTGGTGGGCATGGAGCCAGCGGTCAAGCCAGCCGCCGCCGCAACCCGCAGCGGTGTGGTCGGGGTGCTGGCCACTACGGGCACCCTGCAAAGTGCCAAGTTCGCTGCGCTGCTGGATCGTTTTGCCACCGACGTGCGGGTGATTACCCAGCCATGCCCGGGGCTGGTGGAGCTGATCGAAGCCGGCGACCTGGACAGCCCGGCGCTGCGCCAGATGCTGCAAGGTTATGTCGCGCCGCTGGTCGAGGCCGGATGCGACACCATCATCCTTGGTTGCACTCACTATCCTTTCCTCAAGCCACTGCTGGCGACGATGCTGCCACCGTCGATCATCCTGATCGACACCGGGGCGGCCGTGGCGCGCCAACTGCAACGCTTGCTGGGTGAGCGTCAGCTGCTGGCCGAGGGCAATCCTCGGGCCGCGCAGTTGTGGACCAGCGGTGATCCGCAACATCTCAGAAATATCCTACCCACACTATGGAAATTCAGCGGCGTTGTGCGAAGCTTCGCCCTGTGAAAAATTCGTGAAATAGCGGGTTTTCCGGCTGAACTTCTGCGTTGTCCGTGATTTCTATAGCTCTTGATGAGCAGTACAAAACCATACAACTTCGTTTGGAAAGGATGTTTCTTATGAGGCGCTTGTTCTGTTTGGCTGCGATTGCGGCCGTCGTGGTGGGACACTCGGTTTCGGCCCAGGCTGCCGGCCTGGAGTTTGCGGTGGGGCATACCAGCGATTCGACCATGACTTATCGTCTGGGCCTGCAATCGGACTGGGACAAGAGCTGGTGGCAGAGCGATGTGGGGCGCCTGACTGGCTACTGGAGCGGCGCTTATACCTTCTGGGACGGTGACGAACGGGCGAGTGTCAGCAGCCTGTCGTTTTCGCCGGTGTTTGTGTATGAATTTGCCGGTGAGTCGGTCAAACCCTACATCGAAGCGGGGATCGGCGTGGCGCTGTTCTCACGCAGCCGGGTCGAAGACAACAACATTGGCGGCGCTTTCCAGTTCGAAGACCGCCTGGGCTTTGGCTTGCGCTTTGCCGGTGGGCACCAGGTGGGGATCCGTGCCACGCACTATTCCAACGCTGGCATCAGCAGCCACAACGATGGTATCGAGAGCTATTCGTTGAACTACACCATGCCGCTCTGATTTTCCCAGCACAGCAGAACCCATGTAGGAGCGGGCTTGCCCGCGATGCAGACGACTCGGTGCTTCAGACAAACCGAGGTGATGCTATCGCAGGCAAGCCAGCTCCCACATTTGCCCTGGGATCAGCGGTAGACCGTCGCAATCCCCAGGCGCTCTTCAAGGCACTCCGGCTCGCCCATCTCGAATTCCCGGCAGATCAGCGGTCGTTTCTCATAGATCGTGCACATCATCGTGTCGCGATCCAACGCCGCGCACCAGCCGTCGTCCAGGCGCAGCATGACTTCGCCGCCCCAATCGTCCGTATCGATAAAGCGATCAGGCACGCCAGTGTCGGTGATCAGCATGACTTCCAGCTGGCAGCAGCAGGCTGCGCACGTGGAGCAGGTGACGGCAGGTTCGGTGATTTGGGTGTGAGGGATGGTGGTCATAGGCGCGCAGTGTAAGGCAAGCCGGTCTAGCGCGTGTGAAAGCTCTGACAAACGTCAGCGCGCGAGCCGGTGCAGGCCAGGAAATACCACAGCCCACAGCAGCGCGATTGCCACCAGGGTTGGCACGGTGGCAAACCCGAAGCTCACACCGGCCAACTGGCTGCCGGCGTAGTACGACAGCGGCCCGCCCGCAGCTCCGAGCAGGCTTGCGCGCCACCAGGGCCGGGCGCTCCAGGCCAGGCAGTGGCGTAGGGTGGTCGCCAGTAGCGCCCACAGCAGGATCAGCCACACAGGAATCAACGGACCTGGATCACTGAATTCAAACACCCCGAGCGTGCGCAGCAGCGTGTCCAGCAGGGTGCCCAGCACGGTCACGCTCAAGATCAACCGCCACTCAACGGCCCACGAAGTTATCCACAGCAGGTGGACCGCCAGCACGCCCAGCCCGACCAAAAACCACAGGCTGTCACCACCGATCACACAGGCAAACCAACCGCACTGGAACAACGCGGCATTGGCCAGGTTTTTAAGCATTGAAGCGCCCGAGCAACGGTTGTGTCACCGCGCAGGGCTTGGCCAGCAGCAACTGCGCGGTGCCGATGGTGCGTTCCATAAAGCCGCCTTCGCAGTAGCACAGGTAGAACTCCCACAACCGCAGGAAGTATTCGTCGTAGCCCAGTTCCGTCAGTCGACCGTGGGCGCGGCGAAAGTTCTCATGCCACAAGCGCAAGGTTCGCGCGTAATGCAGGCCGAAATCCTCCATGTGCAACAGGTTCATATCGGTGTCGCGGCTGACGATCTGCAACATCTTCTGCACACAGGGCAAGGCACCGCCGGGGAAGATGTAGCGCTGGATGAAGTCGACGCTGCCCTTGGCCTGTTCATAACGTTGTTCGCGAATGGTGATGGCCTGCAACAGCATCAACCCGTCGCTCTTGAGCAAGTGCGCGCATTGCTTGAAGTAGGTGGGCAGGAAACGATGGCCCACGGCCTCGATCATTTCGATGGACACCAGCTTGTCGTACTGCCCGCTCAGGTCGCGGTAGTCCTGCAATAGCAGCGTCACCTGGTCCTGTAGTCCCAAGGCCTGGATGCGCTGTTCGGTGTAGGCAAATTGCTCCTTGGACAAGGTGGTCGTGGTGACCCGGCAGCCGTACTGCTGCGCTGCATACAGGGCCATGCTGCCCCAGCCGGTGCCGATTTCCAGCAGGTGGTCCGATGGCTTGAGTGCCAGTTTCTGGCAAATGCGCTCCAGCTTGTTAAGTTGTGCCTGCTCCAGCGTGTCGTCGGCGGTAAGGAACTGCGCCGCCGAATACATCATGGTCGGGTCAAGAAACTCCTGGAACAGGTCGTTACCCAGGTCGTAATGGGCGGCGATGTTTTTTTGCGAGCCCTTGCGGGTGTTGCGATTGAGCCAGTGCAGGCCTTGGGTGAGTGGGCGGGCCAGCTTGGCCAGGCCGCCTTCGAGGGCGTCCAGTACATCGAGGTTGCTGACCATCACGCGCACCACGGCGGTCAGGTCCGGGCTGCTCCAGAACCCATGGATAAACGCCTCGCCGGCGCCGATGGAACCGTTGGCGGCCACCAGGCCCCACACCGCCGGGTCGAGGATCTGGATCTCCCCCAGCAAGTGCGCTTCCCGTGCGCCGAACACCTGGCGCTCGCCGTCCTCGATCACCACCAGTTGGCCATGGCGCAGCTTGCCGAGTTGGCGCAGCACGGCTTTGCGCAACAGCGCGCCGGTCAGGCCGTTGACGTTCAGGCGGTTGGATTTGACCGATAAGCTAGGGGATTTCATGGCGACGATCCTTGGGATAGCCAATTGCACAGGCGCCATCGGCGGCCTGATGGGGAAAAAACGGGGTGCGTTTAAAGAGCAGGCGCAGCGCTTGCCAGTAGATGGCCAGGCAGGTCTTGGCGGTCATCCACGGAAAGCGCCGCAAGTAGCGATGCAGGCTGGCGCGGTCGAGGGCTTCGCGTTGCAGGCTCAAGGTGGCATCGAAGACCTTGGTCTCGCCTTGCCAGTCGGCCATATGCACGCCCAGGCGCTGGCTCGGCGGGCTGAAGCTCATGCGGTATTCCAGGTCTCGGGGCAAAAACGGCGACACATGAAACGCCTTGGCCACCGCGAAATGCTGATGCTCGCCAACCGCCAGGGCCTGGGCCGGCAGCACGTAGTGATAACGCTCGCGCCATGGCGTGTTGGTCACTTCACAGACAATCGCCGCCAGTTGCCCGTCGGCCTCAAAGCAATAGAAGAAACTCACCGGGTTGAACGCCAGGCCCCAGCTGCGGGCCTGGGTCAGCAGGCAGATGTTGCCCTGGGGGGTATGCCCCAGCGCCGTGCCGACCACTTGGCGCACGGCATCGATCAAGCAGGTGCCGTCGCGGGTCAATTCACGCAGGTAATCCTGCTGGCGAAACGCAAAGGGCGCGAAGCGGCCATGACCTGCTAAGGGCGACAGCCCCAGCACCTGTTCCTGTTCGCTCAGATCCAGGTACAGCAGGCCAATGCGATAGCGAAAGGCATGGCCTTTGGGGGTGAAGCGCCGGTGGGCGATCCAGCCGCTGTAGAGCGCGCTGTTCACAGGGTTTCCCCAAAGGCTTGGGCCACGCGCAGGGCGCTGACCACGCCGTCTTCATGAAAACCGCTGGCCCAGTAGGCCCCGCAATAATAGGTGTGCCGGGTGCCATGCAGTTCTTCCCAGCGCGCTTGCGCCGCCACCGCCGCCAGGCTGTATTGCGGATGGGCATAGGTATAGCGGGCGAGAATCTTCAGCGGGTTGATAATCGCCGTCTGATTGAGGCTCACACAAAAGGTGGTGGGGCTGTCGATGCCTTGCAGGATGTTCATGGCATAGGTGACGGCTGCCGGCTTGTGTGTGCTGGCGTCCATCCGATAGTTCCAGCTGGCCCAGGCCAGGGGGCGATCGGGCAGCAAGCGGGTGTCGGTGTGCAGGGCCACGTCATTGTCGGCGTAGGTTATCGCCCCAAGAATCTGCTGTTCAGCCTGGCTGGGATCGTCCAGCAGGGCCAGGGCCTGGTCGCTGTGGCAGGCGAAGACGACCTTGTCGAAAATTTCACGGCCATCGGCACTGTGGATAACCACGCCTTCTGGTGTGCGCTCGACTTTTTGCACCGGGCAGTTGAGGCGGATCTGCTGGCCAAACGAGCGGGTCAGCGGCTCGATGTAACGACTGGAGCCACCCTCGATCACACACCACTGCGGCCGATTGTTCACCGACAGCAAGCCGTGGTTCTTGAAGAACCGCACGAAAAACTGCAGCGGGAACCCGAGCATGTCCGCCAGGGGCATCGACCAGATCGCCGCGCCCATGGGCACGATGTAGTGGCGGATAAATCGCGGGCCGTAGTTGCCCGCCTGCAAGTATTCGCCCAGGGTCATTTGTGCGCTGATGCGTTGCTCCTGCAAATCCAGGGGCGCCTGGCGATTGAAACGCAGGATGTCGCGCAACATGCCCCAGAAACCCGGGGACAGGAGATTGCTGCGCTGGGCGAACAGGCTGTTGAGGTTGTTGCCGTTGTACTCGACATTTTCCTCGGGGTCGCACACCGAAAAACTCATTTCGGTCGGTTTGAACGGCACGCCGATCTGCCCCAGCAGGCGGATGAAGTTGGGGTAGGTCCAGTCGTTGAACACAATAAACCCGGTGTCCACCGCATACCGCGTGCCCTCGACGGTCACGTCTACCGTATGGGTATGGCCGCCAATCCGGTCGGCGGCTTCGAACACCGTGATGTCGTGACGGCGGCTGAGCAGATAGGCACTGGTCAGCCCGGAAATACCGCTGCCGATTATGGCGATCTTCACAGGTCGTCCTTCTGCGGCGGCGGGCTGCGCAGCATGCGTTTGCCGATGATCAGTTGCGCGCGGTTCGGCAGTTTCGACAGTGGCCACAGGGTGGCGATGAACAGCGCTGGGAAGGCGATTTCCAGCGGGCGTTTTTCCAGTTTGCCGAAAATATGCCGCGCGGCCTTGTCGGCCGGCCAGCTCAGGGGCATGGGGAAATCGTTGCGTTCGGTCAGTGGCGTATCGACGAAACCGGGGCTGACTACCGTGACATCAATGCCTTCGGGAGACAGGTCGATGCGCAGGGATTCGAACAAGTAGCGCAGGCCGGCCTTGGACGCGCCATAGGCTTCTGCGCGGGGCATCGGCAGGTAGGTGACGGCACTGGCGACCCCCACCAGGTGCGGGGTGTGACCGGCACGCAGCAGTGGCAGCGCGGCTTCGATGCAATAACTGCTGGCCAGCAGGTTGGTGCGCACCACGTGTTCGATAATCGACGCATCGAACTGCCGGGCATCCACATACTCGCAGGTGCCGGCATTCAGGATCACGGTGTCCAGGGCGCCCCAGGTTTGTGCGATCTGCTCGCCGATTTCCCGTACGACCTGGCTGTTGGTCAAGTCTCCGGCCACCACCAGCACTTGGCCGGGGTAACGTTGGGCCAGTTGTTCCAGCGGCGCCTTGGAACGTGCACTCAGCGCCACCTGCGCGCCACTGCCGAGCAACTCTTCGGCCAGGGCGGCACCGATGCCACTGCTTGCTCCTGTCAGCCAATAACGGCGTGGCGATTTCAGGCTCATGCCATTCTCCCTTTCAACCAACGGACCAGCCGGCCAAGTACCGGCAGGTGTTCGTAAAGCAGCGCTCCAGCATCAAAGTAATCGCGGTGCCGGTAGACCTTGTCGTGCCATAGCAGGTGGGAGCAGCCTTGCACCTGAATCTGTTGGCCGCCCGCCAGGCGCGGGTGGCAGAAACTCATGGTCCAGCGTAGATAACCCTCGCCTTCGGCCACGTGGTCGAAGCCGTGGAAGTCAAAATGCAGTTGATTGACGTTGCTGTAAAGCTCGGCGAAATACGCATTCAGCGCGCTGATGCCGTGGACCTGGTGCAGTGGATCGCTAAACGATATGTCCTGGCTGTACAGGCTGTCGAGCCGGTGCAGGTTGTGTTTGTTAAGACCGGCGAAAGACTCGGCGAACTGGCGCAGGAAGTCACTCATACCCACCTCCTGCCGCCTGGCGCGGGGGCAGGGCACGAAAGGCCGCCAGCGCCCGCTCGCGGGAAGACTTCAGGTCGACGATGGGCCGTGGGTAGTCGGCCACGCCAAACAGGCCGCCGACGGCGTCGGGGCTGTGCACTTGCTTTTTGTTCAATCCCGCCAGTTGCGGCAGCCACTGCTTGATAAAACGCCCTTCGCCGTCGAATTTCTCGGACTGGCTCAACGGGCTGAAAATGCGGAAATACGGCGCCGAGTCGGTGCCGGTGGACGAACTCCACTGCCAGCCGCCGTTATTGGCCGCCAGGTCGCCGTCGATCAGGTGCCGCATAAAGAAGCGCTCGCCCTCGCGCCAGTCGATCAAAAGGTTCTTGGTCAGGAACATCGCCACCACCATGCGCAGGCGATTATGCATCCAGCCGGTTTCAAGAAGTTGGCGCATCGCGGCGTCGATGATCGGCAGGCCGGTGCGCGCCTCTTGCCAGGCGGCCAGGTCGGCGGGGGCGTGGCGCCAGGCCACGGCTTCGGTTTCCGGGCGAAAGGCACGATGGCGCGACACCCGTGGGTAGCCCACCAGAATATGTTTGTAGAACTCACGCCACAGCAGCTCGTTGATCCAGGTGATTGCACCGATATCGCCGCTTTCGAATTCACCCTGGTTGCTTTGCAGCGCCGCATGCAGGCACTGGCGCGGCGAGACCACGCCAGCAGCGAGGTACGCAGAGAGTTGGCTGGTGCCGGGCTTGGCCGGAAAGTCGCGTTCGTCCTTGTAGTAGCTGATCTGGGCATCGGCAAATTGCCCGAGGCGCCGCTGTGCCTCGTCTTCACCGGCCGGCCACAGGGCGCGCAGGGTGTCGCTGGGCGCGGCGAATCCTCTGACCTGTTCGGGAACCTTGTCGCTGACCAATGCCAAGGCCGCCTGGGCCTTGGGCGTCGGCACCCGGCGTGGCAGGGCACTGTGCAGGCGGTTGTAACAGACCTTGCGAAACTGGCTGAACACTTGGAAGTAGGTGCCGGTCTTGGTCAGTACGCTGCCGGGTTGGAACAGCAGTTGGTCCAGGTAACTGTAAAAATCCACCCCTTGTGCTTCCAGGGCCTGGGCTACGGCGGCATCACGCCGGCTTTCGTGGATCCCGTACTCTTCGTTGGCGTGGACGGTCTCGACCGCCAAGGCCTGGCACAGCTCGACCAATACCTGTGGCACTTGATCCCATGTATCGGCGTGGCGGATCAGCAGTGGGATATTCAATTCACCCAGGGCCTGGCCCAGGCACTTGAGGTTGCGCAGCCAAAAGTCGACTTTGCACGGCGCATCGTCATGGGCCAGCCATTGGTCCGGCGTGATCAGGTACACCGCCGCCGTCGGGCCACGCTGGCAGGCGGCAGCGAGGGCGGTGTTGTCATGTAGGCGCAGGTCGCTGCGCAGCCAGATCAGGTGCATTTAAAGAAGCCCACGCTGGATCAGGAGCTGATGGGCCGACAACGGGTCTTCGGCCAGCAACAGTTCAGGGATGTCTTGGGTTAATACCGCCAACTCGGCCTGGTGGATGCACACCGTTGGTCCGGCGAGGAGGATTGGGCAACTACTGCCGCTCAAGAGTTTCGGCAGCGCCGCCAGATTGATGGCCTTGCTGGAGTAGAGCACCACGGCGCGTGGTTGCAGGTGTTCGACCGCCAGGGCCAGTTCGCCGGTGGGCAACGGCCAGTCGAAGACTTCCACCGGGCAATCGGCGCTGCTGGCCAACCAGGCGCTCAACCACAGGTGCGGCTCCAGCGGCAGGTCGCAATGGTTGATCAGCAATAACGGGGAGCCACTGAGTTGGCGATTGTTGTGATACATCCGTGCGCCAAATTTGCTGCGCAGCCAAGAGTGGAAAAACACCCGCTCCATCTGCGCGCCGAACTGGCCTTGCCAGCGCTGTTCCAGTTCCTTGAGCAGAGGCAGCAACAGTTGCTCGCACAGGGTGCGCGGCGGGTAGAGGGCCATGGCCTGGTTGAACACATCATCGACCCGGCGCTCGGCCAGTTGGCTGATGGCTTGCACCAGGGTCTGGCGCAGGCCCTGCCATTCGTTTTCGCCGCTGTCGTCCACCGGCTGGGCGCTGTCGATCAACTGCTTGACCTGGCTGACCGGCACGCCACGGTTGAGCCAGGTCAGGATGGCCTGGATGCGCTGCACATGCTCGGTGTTGAACAGCCGATGGCCCTTGGGCGTGCGCTGCGGCACGATCAGGCCATAGCGCCGTTCCCAGGCACGCAGGGTCACGGCGTTGACCCCGGTCTGGCGCGCCACTTCGCGAATCGGCAGCCAGCCTTGTTCCAGGGCCTGGGCGACGTCTTCGACGGGGTGGGTGGGGTGGTGCAGGGAAGCATTCATGGGTTAGATCGCATTACGCAGGCTGAGATTTTCCGGATGCGGTTGCAGGTAGGCCTGCTGCGCGATGTAGCGGTCCGGATGTTGGCGAAAGTGATGTTTGAGCAAGGTCAGCGGCACCACCAGCGGCACGATGCCGTGGCGGTATTGGCCGATCAGGGTTTGCATCTCCTGTTTGTCCTCGGCGCTGAGGGCTTGCTTGAGATAGCCGCTGATGTGCTGCAGCACGTTGGAATGGGTGCCACGGGTGGCGCACTTTTTCAGGGCACTCATCAGCTCGCTGAAATAGTCCCTGGCCAAGGCATGCAGGTCGCAGCCCTTGCCCATGCTGCCCAGCAGATGGCCGAGGCTTTTGTAGTGGGCTGGGCTGTGGGCCATCAGCAGGTATTTGTAACGCGAGTGAAAGGCCAGCAGGCGGTGGCGGGTCAAGCCCTCGGCCAGTAGTTGCTGCCAGCTGGCATACACAAACACCCGGGTGAGGAAATTTTCGCGCAGCACCGGGTCATGCAGGCGGCCATCTTCTTCCACTGGCAGATTGGGGTGGCGGGCACAGAATGCCTGGGCATAGATGCCGCGCCCGCCGCCATCCACCGGGGTGCCGTTGTCGCGGTAGACCTTGACCCGTTCCAGGCCGCACGACGGTGACTTCTGCATGAAGATGTAGCCGCACAGGTCGGTGTGCTCGGCGGCCATGTCCTGGCCGTAGGTGTCCAGCGCGGCGGTCACGTTCAGTTCGCGGTGCACCGTGCCCACGGCCTGCGGTTGCTGCGGGTCGCCCACCAGGCGAATCGGCTCACGGGGGATGCCCAGGCCGATGGCCACTTCCGGGCACAGGGGCACGAAGTCGAAGTAGTCAGCGAGGGTCTGGCTGCACAGAGGGGATTGTTTGTGCCCGCCATTGAAGCGCACGTTCTCGCCGAGCAGGCAGGCGCTGATGGCGATCTTGGGTTTGCCGGTGGCGGACACAGGGGTGGACATGGCAAAACCTCTACAAGATTCCTGTACAGCATGTAATTCCTGTACAACTTAATCTCATCATAGGTCTGAAGCTATACAAGTCAAATTATTTGTACAGGTTTTTACTGCCAGCCGATTTTCCACTGCCCGGCATCTTGCAGGCTTTGCCAGGCCAGGCGCTCTGCGCGACGGGTCAGGACCGCTTGCAGTTCTATCTCCAGCACGCGGCCTTGTTCATCGCGAAACAACTCAGTGACCAGGAAATGCTTTTCCTTGTGCCGAGGCTGGGTGGCGGTCCATTTCGAGAGCAGTAATTTCGCCGGGTTGATGCGCTTCATTGCAGGTGCTCAAGCAGGCGCCGCGCGGCTTCCTGGCCGCTGAGCCATGCGCCTTCGACCCTGCCTGACAGGCACCAGTCGCCGCATACGTAGAGGCCCAGGTCGGCATCCGCCAGCACTCCCCATTCATGGCTGCCCGCCGGGCGGGCGTACAGCCAGCGGTGGGCGAGGCTGAAGGAGGGCGCCGGCATGCTGCAATGCAGCAGTTCGGCAAAGGCGCCGTGGAGCAGTTCGATGATGGCTTCCTTGGGCAGGTCCAGGTGCCTTTTGCTCCAGGCACTGGTGGCGTGCAGGATCCAGGTGTCTGGCGTGGCGTCACGCCCTGGTTTGCTGCGGTTGCGGGCCAGCCAGTCGAGGGGGCTGTCTTGTACGAAACAGCCTTCCATCGGCGTATCCAGCGGCGTGTCGAATGCCAGGGCGACAGCCCAGGTCGGGTCCATTTTCACCCCGGCCGCCGTGCTCGCCAGTTTGGGCGCCGCCGCCAGCAATGCCGTGGCCTGGTGGGCTGGGGTGGCGATGATCACATGGCTGAAGGGGCCATGGTTGCCGCCGTCGGCGTCCAGCAGGTTCCAGTGTTGCTGGCCCTGGAACACTTCGGTGATCCGGCAGCCAAACTCCACCGGCAGGTCATCCAGCAATGCACGGGTGATGGCGCTCATGCGCGGGGTGCCGACCCAGCGGGTCTGTTCGTCGGGGGAGGGGCTCAGTTGGCCGGATTGGCAGTTGTAGAGTTGCGGTTCCCACTCGGCGGCCCAGCCATTGGCTTGCCAGCGTTGCACTTCATTGACGAAGCGCCGGTCGCGCGCAGTGAAGTACTGCGCGCCCAGGTCCAGTGCACCGGCCTCGCTGCGCTTGCTGGACATACGCCCGCCACTGCCACGGCTTTTATCGAAGAGTTGTACAACGTGCCCGGCATCTTTTAACGCTCGGGCGGCCGAAAGTCCGGCGATGCCGGTACCGATGATCGCGATGGGAACAGTCATGGGAGGCCTCGTTTTACCGTTGGGTACAGACTACGCCGACACCAATAGCTGTACAATATTGTTTTTTGGTATAAGTTTCGGCATGCCTGAATGTGTCGCGTGACCTATGGTTAAACCCAGGTCGCGGCCGATTAAAAAGATCCCTGCTTATAAAATAGACCAGCGATGCCCGGCCAACGTTACAGGAGGAAGATCTCATGCATATTTTGCTGACCGGCGGTACAGGTCTGATCGGCCGCCAGCTCTGCCAGCACTGGAGCGCCCAGGGGCATCGGTTGACGGTCTGGAGCCGCAACCCCGCGCAGGTCGCCACGTTGTGCGGTGCGCAGGTGCAGGGCGTGGCCCGTTTGCAGGACGTGACGCAGCCGGTGGATGCCGTTATCAACCTGGCCGGCGCGCCGATTGCCGACCGCCTCTGGACCCACAAACGCAAGGCGCTGCTGTGGAGCAGTCGCATCAGCCTGACGGAAACCCTGCTGGCCTGGCTTGAAGGCCTGGCGGTAAAACCTGCGGTATTGATCAGTGGTTCGGCGGTGGGCTGGTACGGCGATGGCGGTGAGCGCGAGCTGACCGAAGCCAGCGGCCCGGTGCAGGACGATTTCCCCAGCCAGTTATGCATTGCCTGGGAAGAAACCGCCCAGCGCGCCGAAGCCTTTGGCCTGCGGGTGGTGCTGGTGCGTACTGGCCTGGTGCTAGCGGCGCAGGGCGGCTTTTTGTCGCGGCTGTTGCTGCCCTTCAAGCTGGCGCTGGGCGGGCCTATCGGCAACGGTCGGCAGTGGATGCCGTGGGTGCATATCAAGGATCAAATCGCCCTGATTGATTTTCTTCTGCACAAACCTGACGCCAGCGGTCCTTATAATGCCTGCGCGCCGCAGCCGGTGCGTAACCGCGAGTTCGCCAAGACCCTGGGCCAGGTGCTGCACCGCCCGGCGTTCATGCCGATGCCGGCGTTTGCCTTGCGGGTGGGTTTGGGCGAGTTGTCCGGGCTGTTGCTGGGCGGGCAGAAGGCGTTGCCCGAGCGGTTGTTGGCCGCCGGTTTCACTTTTCAGTTCACTGAGTTGCACGCGGCCCTGGACGACTTGTCCAGCCGCCTCTAGAGATAGGATGTTGCATGACGGATCACGCGTTGTTACTGGTCAACCTGGGCTCACCGGCGTCCACTTCGGTGGCCGATGTGCGCAGCTACCTCAATCAGTTTTTGATGGACCCGTATGTGATTGACCTGCCGTGGCCGGTCCGGCGCTTGCTGGTGTCGCTGATCCTGATCAAGCGTCCCGAGCAGTCGGCCCACGCCTACGCTTCGATCTGGTGGGATGAAGGCTCGCCGCTGGTGGTGCTCAGCCGTCGCCTGCAACAGCAGATGACTGCGCAGTGGACCCAGGGCCCGGTGGAGCTGGCGATGCGCTATGGCGAGCCGTCGATTGAGAGCGTGCTGACTCGCCTTGCTGGCCAAGGTATCCACAAAGTCACGCTGGCGCCGTTGTATCCACAGTTTGCCGACAGCACCGTGACCACGGTGATCGAAGAAGCGCGGCGTGTGGTGCGCGATCAGCAGCTCAACCTGCAGTTCTCGATCCTGCAACCGTTCTACGACCAGCCGGAATACCTCGACGCCCTGGTGGCCAGTGCCAAGCCGCATTTGCAGCAGGATTACGATCACCTGCTGTTCAGCTTCCACGGCCTGCCGGAGCGGCACCTGAACAAGCTCAACCCCGGGCATTCCCTGGAAGGCGCGGGCGACTGCTGCGCCAATGCGTCGCCGCAGGTGCGCACCACCTGTTATCGCGGGCAGTGCTTCAGCGTCGCCCGCGATTTTGCCGCGCGCATGGGCTTGGCGGACGATAAATGGTCGGTGGCGTTCCAGTCGCGCCTGGGCCGGGCGAAGTGGATCGAACCCTACACCGAGGCCCGCCTGGAGGCCTTGGCCCAGCAGGGGGTGAAGAAGTTGCTGGTGATGTGCCCGGCGTTTGTCGCCGATTGCATCGAGACCCTGGAAGAGATTGGTGATCGCGGCCTGGAGCAGTTCCGCGAAGCCGGCGGTGAGGAGTTGGTGCTGGTGCCGTGCCTCAATGATGATCCGCAATGGGCGGCGGCGCTCAATACCTTGTGCGAAAGAGCGCCTGTCAGCCTCTAATGTGGGGGCTTGTGTAGGAGCTGGCTTGCCTGCGATGCAGGCACCTTGGTGTGTCATTCATACCAAGGTGATGCTATCGCAGGCAAGCCAGCTCCCACACAAGTCAGCCCCAGGCAAGTCCTACACAAGCAGGCTCCCACATGGCTTCAGTGGTGTTCACTCATGATGGGGCTGGCCGAGGAAGGTCAGTGAGCTGAACAGCGCGCGGGCCTGTACCTCGCTGTCACCCTTGACCGGCACTTCTGTCTGCGCCGCAATCACATTCAACGCCTCATTGCGCACCAGTACCTGGGCCCGGCCATCCTTGTCGGTCTCGGTGCTCAGGGTATTGGGCGCGCTGCGGTAGTCACCAATCAACTTGATCCCGGCGGCAGGCTTGCCGTCGATCAGCACCCGTACGGGCAGCGATTGGCCGGGGCCGACGGTCAGCGGGTCGACCTCGGGCACAATCACCATTCTCAATTGATCCAGCTTGGGCAGCTTGACCCCGGCCTGATAGATCGCCAGGCTGTACTTCAGGGCCTGGGTGGTTTCGACGGCGCCAGGTACCTGGCTGCGGCCCTTGTTCACCCACTTCTTGTCCGGGGTTTGCGACCACAAGCCGTTATCAAAGGCCACCGCCAGCACGGCAGGCGGCTTGAGCGGTTGCAGGCGCGCCTGATCGTCCAGGCGCTGCACGGTCACCGGGATCATCCGGCCACTGGCGTCGTAGGCCCAGGCGCCGCTGACTTTCCTCGCCTTGAAGGCTTCATCCTCGGCACCGTGGCCGTAGACCACCTCGAGATGGCCCCGGCGTTGTTCGGTCCACAGGCCATGGGCCGAGACCTGGGTGGCGAACAGCAGGCCGAGCACGGCCAATGATTTGAGCGCTTGCATGGTGAGGTCCTTTTACAGGTTGAGGGTCAGGCTGACGGTGAAGTTGCGCGGCTCTCCGGGGTTGACCCAGTAGTTGCTGTAGGAGCGCTCGTAATACTTTTCGTCGAACAGGTTGTTGAGGTTCAGGCCCACGGTGACGTTATCGCTGGCCTTGTAATGGGCCAGCAGGTCGACGGTATGGTAGGCCGGCAACTCGAAGCTTTTACCGGCCTCGCCCGAACGGTCGCCGACGTAGGTAAACGCCGCGCCCAGGTCCGAGCCACGCAGGGCGCCATCCTGGAACTCGTACACGCCCAACAGGCTGCCACTGCGCTTGGCCACGCCGAGAATGCGGCTGCCGGCGGGGATCTCTTTGTCGCCCTTGGTCACTTCGGCATCGATGTAGGCAAACGCGCCAATCACCCGTACGGCATCCGTCAATTGCCCAGTCAGTTGCAGGTCGAAGCCCTGGCTGCGGGCCTTGCCGATGGCGCGCTTGGTGTCGGTGGCCGGGTCCGTGGCCAGGGTGTTTTCCTTTTCGATATGGAAGGCGGCCAGGGTAGTGCTCAGGCGGTCGTCGAACAGCTCGCTCTTGATCCCCACTTCATAGCCGATGCCTTCCTCGGGCTTGAGGAAATTGCCGGCTGCGTCCAGCTCACTTTGCGGTTTGAACGAGGTGGAGGCGTTGGCAAACAGGCCCACTTGCGGGGTCAGTTGATACAGCAGGCCCGCCCGTTGGGTCATGACATCGTGGGTTTTCTGGCTCTTGGCACCGTTCCGGGTGAAGTCCTTCGAGCTTTGCTCGACATGCTCCAGGCGCACGCCAACCACACCGCGCAGGCGGTCGGTAAAGACGATCTGGTCTTGCAGGTTCAGCGCCTGGCTTTTCACCTGGGTGAAAAAATCACTGCCGGTGCGCTCGCCATTGGGCTTGGGCTGGCCATAGACCGGACGGTAGATATCAATCGGGTAACGGCCGGCGATGGCGGTCACCCGTTCTTTCTTGCGGTAGTCCTCGTACTCGGTGCCGATCAGCAGTTCATGCTGCCAACTGCCCACCTCGAACAGGCCGCGCAACTCCAGTTGGGTGATGCTGTCGTGCCAACCCATGGAGCGTTGGCGGTAGCGGCGGTTGATGGTATGGCCGTCGGCATTCAGCGCGCGGTTTTCCGACGCTTCGCCCCACAGGCTGCCCTGTTTGTAGTGGCTGGCCAGGCGCAGCTTCCAGGCATCGTTCAAGTGATGTTCGAGGGTGGCTTGCAGGCGGTTGTTGTGGTTGTCGATATCGCCGTCGTTGGGCTCGCCGAGGAAGGTCGAGCGGGACATGCCGCTCCAGCGGTTGTTGGGGGCGACGAGGCCGCGGTCGAAGGTCGAGCTGTGGCGCACGAACTCACTTTCCACCAGCAGGCTGGTGTCCGGGTCCAGTTGCCAACTGAACGAGGGCGCGACAAACACTCGCTTGCTCTGCACATGGTCGCGGAAGCTGTGGTTGTCCTCCACTGCCAGGTTGACCCGCGACAGCACATTGCCTTCGCTGTCCAGCGGGGTGTTCATGTCGATGGCGGTACGGTAGCGGTCCCAGCTGCCGGCGCTGGTCTGCACGGTGGTGAAGGCTTCGGCTTGGGGCTTCTTGGTGACGATGTTCACCGTGCCGCCGGGATCACCACGGCCATACAGGCTGGCGGCGGGGCCCTTGAGCACTTCGATGCGTTCGATATTGGCCACGTCCGGTGTGCTGGGGTAGCCGCGGTTGGCGCTGAAACCGTCCTGATAGAACTGCGAGGTGGTGAAGCCACGAATGCTGTATTCGTAAAGGGTCAGGCCACCAAAGTTGTTCTGCTTGGACACGCCACCGGCAAATTCCAGGGCGCGCTCGACGTTGTTGCTGCCCAGGTCCTTGAGCACCGTGGCGGGAATCACACTGATCGATTGTGGGATATCGCGCAGGGCCGTGTCGGTCTTGGTCGCGCTGGCCGAGCGGGTCGCGCGGTAGCCCTTGACCGGGCCGGTGGCGGACTCATAGGCCTCGCCGGTGATGCTGGTGGTGCCCAGTTCCAGGGGGTTGGTGTCTTCTGCAAATACCGGGTCTACCAGCAATCCCAAGGCGAGACCGGCCAGGGGCGCAAACTTTCGAGACGTCATGGTCTAACATTCCAATATCAATATTGAAATAATATAACATGACTATTGAGAGTGTATCTCTTTAAGGATCTTCGTTTATTCCTGCTCTTTCACCGTTGCCGGTGCCGGCGGCGGGCGCAGGCCCACTTCGGCCAGCAGCTTGATTTCCTTGCCGTTGCGCATCACCTGGATCGCGACCTTTTCCGTCGGTTTGATTCGCGCCACCTGGTTCATCGAACGCCGGCCGTCGCCCGCCGGTTCGCCGTCGATACTGAGGATCACATCGCCCACCTGCATCCCGGCCTTTTCCGCCGGGCCGCCGCGCAGGATGCCGGCAATCACAATGCCTGGGCGCCCGGTCAGGCCAAAGGACTCCGACAGCTCCTTGGTCAGCGGCTGCACTTCAATCCCCAGCCAGCCGCGAATCACCTGGCCGTGCTCGATGATCGACTTCATCACTTCCATCGCCAGCTTGACCGGGATCGCGAAGCCGATGCCTTGGGAGCCACCGGATTTGGAGAAGATCGCGGTGTTGATGCCGGTCAGGTTGCCACTGGCATCCACCAGCGCGCCGCCGGAGTTGCCCGGGTTGATCGCCGCGTCGGTCTGGATGAAGTCTTCGTAGCTGTTGAGGCCCAGTTGATTGCGCCCGGTGGCGCTGATGATGCCCATGGTCACCGTCTGGCCGACGCCGAACGGGTTGCCGATCGCCAGCGCCACGTCACCCACGCGCAGGCCCTCGGAGCGGCCGATGGTGATGGACGGCAGGTTCTTCAGGTCGATCTTCAGGACGGCAAGGTCGGTTTCCGGGTCGCTGCCCACCACCCGCGCCAGGGTTTCGCGGCCATCACGCAGGGCCACGACAATCTGGTCGGCGCCGGTGCTCACATGGTTGTTGGTCAGGATGTAGCCTTGCGGGCTCATGATCACCCCGGAACCGAGGCTCGACTCCATGCGGCGCTGCTTGGGCGAGTTGTCGCCGAAAAAGCGCCGGAACTGTGGGTCTTCGAACAGTGGGTGCGCCGGTTTATTGATGACTTTGGTGGTGTACAGGTTGACCACCGCAGGCGCGGCCACCACCACCGCATCGGCGTAGGTCACCGGGCCCTGTTGCACCGCGCTGGTTTGCGGCGCCTGTTGCAGGTTGACGTCCAGGCTTGGCAGGCCGACCCATTGCGGATAACGCTGAATGATCAGCATCGCGATCAGCACGCCGGCCAACAATGGCCATCCAAAATAACGCAGTGCCTTGAGCATCAAGTAAGTCCTGACAGGTTGCAGGGGGCGCGGGAGCGCCCATAATGTCGCGCATTATACGAGGCCGCGAGCGCCTCTGAACGGGATATTTAGGAGTCTTTTATGGCCGTCGCCCTGAGCACCTTGGTTGAAGAAGCGGATCGCTACTTGAACAGCGCGAAAATTGCCGATTACTGCCCCAATGGCCTGCAGGTCGAAGGCCGGCCGCAGGTGTTGCGCATTGTCAGTGGCGTGACCGCCAGCCAAGCGCTGCTCGACGCGGCGGTGGAGGCCAAGGCCGACCTGGTGCTGGTGCATCACGGCTATTTCTGGAAAGGCGAAAGCCCGTGCATCACCGGCATGAAGCAGCGCCGCCTCAAGACCCTGCTCAAGCACGACATCAGCCTCTTGGCCTACCACCTGCCGCTGGACCTGCACCCGGAAGTGGGCAACAACGTGCAATTGGCCCGCCAGTTGGACATTACCGTCGAAGGCCCGCTGGACCCGGACAACCTCAAGGTCGTGGGGCTGGTGGGCTCCCTGGCCGAGCCGCTGTCGGCGCGGGATTTCGCCCGGCGCGTGCAGGAAGCCATGGACCGCGAGCCGTTGCTGATCGAAGGCAGCGCGATGATCCGCCGCGTGGGCTGGTGCACCGGCGGCGGCCAGGGCTACATCGACCAGGCCGTGCTGGCCGGGGTGGATTTGTACCTCAGCGGCGAAGCCTCGGAGCAGACCTTCCACAGCGCCCGGGAAAACGACATCAGCTTTATCGCCGCCGGCCATCACGCCACCGAGCGTTATGGCGTGCAGGCCCTGGGCGACTACCTGGCCCGGCGCTTTGCCCTGGAACACCTGTTTATCGATTGCCCCAACCCGATCTAAGCCCCCATTGCATCCACTGTAGGAGCCGGCTTGCCGGCGATGAGGCCCTTGAGTCATGCATTGATTTCAAGGACACCATCGCCGGCAAGCCGGCTCCTACGGGGCGATGTACGGCCAAACGAGGCGGTATATCCATATACCGTTTCGATCTAGCTGGCTCCCTGAATAGAAGAAGGTGCTGTGCTAGCATGCCCCGCTCGAACACGGCCCGCAGGCCGTCCAAAAAGAATCGTTTTTCCGTGAGTAGCCATGGTCGATAAACTGACGCATCTGAAACAGCTGGAGGCGGAGAGCATCCACATCATCCGTGAGGTTGCCGCCGAGTTCGACAACCCGGTGATGCTCTACTCCATCGGCAAAGACTCCGCCGTGATGCTGCATCTGGCGCGCAAGGCATTCTTCCCGGGCAAGCTGCCGTTTCCGGTGATGCATGTGGACACTCAGTGGAAATTCCAGGAAATGTACAAATTCCGCGACCGCATGGTCGAGGAACTGGGCCTGGAGCTGATCACCCACGTCAACCCGGACGGCGTGGCGCAGGGCATCAACCCGTTTACCCACGGCAGCGCCAAGCACACCGACATCATGAAGACCGAAGGCCTGAAACAAGCCTTGGACAAGTATGGTTTCGACGCAGCGTTCGGCGGCGCCCGTCGCGATGAAGAGAAATCCCGCGCCAAAGAGCGCGTGTACTCGTTCCGCGACAGCAAGCACCGCTGGGACCCGAAAAACCAGCGTCCGGAGCTGTGGAACGTCTACAACGGCAACGTCAACAAGGGCGAGTCGATCCGCGTGTTCCCGCTGTCCAACTGGACCGAGCTGGATATCTGGCAGTACATCTATCTGGAAGGTATCCCGATCGTGCCGCTGTACTTCGCCGCCGAACGCGAAGTGATCGAGAAGAACGGCACGCTGATCATGATCGACGACGAGCGCATCCTCGAGCACCTGTCCGACGAAGACAAAGCCCGTATCGTCAAGAAGAAAGTACGTTTCCGTACCCTTGGCTGCTACCCGTTGACGGGCGCGGTGGAGTCCGAAGCCGAGACGCTGACGGACATCATCCAGGAAATGCTCCTGACGCGAACTTCCGAGCGCCAGGGCCGTGTCATCGACCACGATGGCGCCGGCTCGATGGAAGACAAAAAACGTCAGGGTTATTTCTAAGGGGTTGTCATGTCGCACGTATCTGATTTGATCAGCGAGGACATCCTCGCCTACCTGGGCCAGCACGAACGCAAGGAAATGCTGCGCTTTCTGACCTGTGGCAACGTCGACGACGGCAAGAGCACCCTGATCGGGCGCCTGCTGCACGACTCGAAGATGATCTACGAAGACCATCTGGAAGCCATCACCCGCGATTCGAAGAAAGTCGGCACCACCGGTGACGATATCGACCTGGCATTGCTGGTCGACGGCCTGCAGGCCGAGCGTGAGCAGGGCATCACCATTGATGTGGCCTACCGCTATTTCTCCACCGCCAAGCGCAAATTCATCATCGCCGACACCCCCGGCCATGAGCAGTACACCCGCAACATGGCCACCGGTGCGTCCACCTGTGACCTGGCGATCATCCTGGTGGACGCGCGCTACGGCGTGCAGACCCAGACCCGTCGCCACAGCTTTATCGCCTCGCTGTTGGGCATCAAGCACATCGTCATCGCGATCAACAAGATGGACCTCAACGGTTTCGACGAGAGCATTTTCGAGTCGATCAAGGCCGATTACCTGAAGTTCGCCGATGGCATTGCGTTCAAGCCGAGCACCATGGCCTTTGTGCCGATGTCGGCGCTCAAGGGCGACAACGTGGTGAACAAAAGCGAGCGTTCGCCGTGGTACACCGGCCAGTCGCTGATGGAGATTCTCGAAACCGTCGAGATCGCCAACGACCGCAACTACACCGACCTGCGTTTCCCGGTGCAGTACGTCAACCGTCCGAACCTGAACTTCCGTGGTTTTGCCGGCACCCTGGCCAGCGGCATCGTGCACAAGGGCGACGAAGTCGTAGTGCTGCCGTCGGGCAAGAGCAGCCGCGTCAAATCCATCGTCACCTTCGAAGGTGAACTGGAGCACGCAGGCCCAGGCCAGGCCGTGACCCTGACCATGGAAGACGAGATCGACATCTCCCGTGGCGACCTGCTGGTGCATGCCGACAACGTGCCGCAAGTCACCGATGCCTTCGACGCCATGCTGGTGTGGATGGCCGAGGAGCCGATGCTGCCGGGCAAGAAATACGACATCAAGCGCGCCACCAGCTATGTGCCGGGTTCGATCACCAGCATCGTGCATCGTGTGGATGTGAACACCCTCGAGGAAGGCCCGGCCAGTGCCTTGCAGTTGAACGAGATCGGCCGGGTCAAGGTCAGCCTCGATGCGGCCATTGCCCTGGACGGTTACGCCAGTAACCGCACCACCGGCGCCTTTATCGTGATCGACCGTTTGACCAACGGCACCGTGGCTGCGGGCATGATCATCGCCCCGCCGGTCAGCCATGGCAGCGCCGCGCAGCACGGCAAGTTGGCCCATGTGGCCACCGAAGAACGCGCCCAGCGCTTCGGCCAGCAGCCGGCCACCGTGTTGTTCAGCGGCTTGTCGGGCGCTGGCAAGAGCACCCTGGCCTATGCGGTCGAGCGCAAACTGTTCGATATGGGCCGTGCGGTGTTTGTGCTGGATGGGCAGAACCTGCGCCATGACCTGAACAAAGGTCTGCCCCAGGATCGTGCCGGGCGTACCGAGAACTGGCGGCGTGCGGCCCACGTGGCGCGTCAGTTCAACGAAGCCGGCTTGCTGACCCTGGCGGCCTTCGTCGCACCGGATGCCGAAGGCCGGGAACAGGCCAAGGCGTTGATCGGCAGTGACCGTTTGCTGACCGTGTACGTGCAGGCCTCGCCGCTGGTGTGTGCCGAGCGTGACCCGCAAGGCCTGTACGCCGCCGGTGGGGATAACATCCCTGGCGAGTCGTTCCCGTACGACGTGCCGTTGAATGCTGACCTGGTGATCGATACCCAGGCACTGTCGCTGGACGACAGCGTCAAGCAAGTGCTGGAGCTGTTGCGCCAGCGCGGCGCGATCTAAACCTCGCCGCCACAAAAAAGCCCGCCACCGAGCACTCGGTGGCGGGCTTTTTTCACACTCTAAAGGTCAACACCGTCAATGTGGGAGCTGGCTTGCCTGCGATTGCAGGAGGCCAGGCAATGCACTTACCTCTGACAGACCGCTGTCGCAGGCAAGCCAGCTCCCACATAGTGATCACCTATTGCCTGGGTACTCGATGTGAAGTCGGCTCAGCAGAGCATCCTTGTCTTCCCATAACTGGTTGATCCAGCCCTGGAACGCCAGCCGATATTCCCCATCCTGCTCATAATTCTTGCCAATGAACTCGGCCGGGATCTGCACCTCTTCAAACTGCACCACCACCTCCTGCACATTGCCGCACAGCAAGTCCCAGAAACCCGGGCGGCCGCCCGGATAGTGGATAGTCACGTTGACCAATGACTTCAACTGCTCACCCATGGCATCCAGCACAAACGCAATGCCACCAGCCTTGGGCTTGAGCAGGTAACGAAACGGCGACTGCTGCTGCGCATGTTTGCCTGGGGTGAAGCGCGTGCCTTCGGCAAAGTTGAAAATACCCACCGGGTTGTCGCGAAACTTCGCACAGGTCTTGCGGGTGGTTTCCAGGTCCTTGCCTTTCTTCTCCGGGTGTTTTTCCAGGTAGGCCTTGGTGTAGCGCTTCATGAAGGGGAAACCCAGCGCCCACCAGGCCAGGCCAATCACCGGCACCCAGATCAGTTCCTGCTTGAGGAAAAACTTCAGCGGGCGGATCCGCCGATTGAGCACGTACTGCAGCACCATGATATCGACCCAGCTCTGGTGGTTGCTGGTCACCAGGTACGAGTGCTGGTAGTCCAGGCTTTCCAGGCCCTTGAGGTGCCAGCGTGTGCGGCGTACCAGGTTCATCCAGGTGTTGTTATTGCTGATCCAGGCCTCGTGGGTCTGGTTCATCAGCCATTCGCTGAAGCGCTTGGCGAAGGGCAGTGCCTTGAACAGCGCGACGATAAACAGGAATGAACACAGCAGAATTGTGTTCAACGCCAGCAACAGCGAGGCGATCACCCCACGCAGGGGGGCAGGCAGGAATTCCAGCATTTAGGCATCCATAGGTCGGTTGGCGGCTTGAATCGCGGTCAGGGCGATGGTGTAGACGATATCGTCCACCTGGGCCCCACGGGGCAGGTCGTTCACGGGTTTGCGCAGGCCTTGCAGCATGGGGCCGAGGCTGACGCAATCGGCACTGCGTTGCACCGCCTTGTGGGTGGTGTTGCCGGTGTTGAGGTCGGGGAATACAAAGACCGTGGCCTTGCCCGCCACCAGGCTGTTGGGCGCCAGTTGCCGGGCGACGTTTTCGTTGGCGGCGGCGTCGTACTGCAACGGGCCGTCGATCAGCAGCGAGCTTTGTTGCTCGTGGGCCAGCAGGGTGGCTTCGCGAACTTTCTCCACTTCCTCGCCACTGGCCGAGTCACCGCTGGAATAGCTGATCATCGCCACGCGTGGGGTGATGCCGAAGGCGGCGGCCGAGTCGGCGCTTTGCAGGGCGATTTCCGCCAGTTCCGCAGCGCTTGGGTGTGGGTTCATCACGCAGTCGCCGTAGACCAGCACCTGCTCGGGAAACAGCATGAAAAACACCGATGACACCAGGGTGCAGCCCGGCGCCGTTTTAATCAGCTGCAAGGCCGGGCGGATGGTATTGGCGGTGGAGTGGATGACCCCGGAGACTAGGCCGTCTACTTCATCCAGCGCCAGCATCATGGTGGCGATCACCACGGTGTCTTCCAGTTGCTGCTCGGCCATCGGTGCGTTGAGGCTTTTGCTCTTGCGCAGCGCCACCATGGGCTCGACATAGCGCTCGCGGATCAGGTCCGGGTCCAGAATTTCCAGGCCTTCAGGCAGCTCGATGCCATGGGCGCGGGCTACGGCTTGGACATCGGCCGGCTTGGCCAGCAGCACGCAACGGGCAATGCCGCGGGCCTGGCAGATGGCGGCGGCTTGCACGGTCAGCGGCTCGCTGCCTTCGGGCAACACAATGCGCTTGTTGGCGGCCTGGGCGCGCTGGATCAACTGGTAGCGGAACACCGCCGGCGACAGGCGCATCTCCCGTGGCGTACCGCAACGCTGGTGCAGCCAGCGCGCATCCAGGTGGCTGGCGACGAAATCGGTGATGATCTCCGCACGTTCGCGGTCATCAATCGGGATTTCCTTGTTCAGGCTGTTGAGCTGGTTGGCGGTGTCATAGGAGCCGGTACTCACCGACAGCACCGGCAACCCGGCCTGGAATGCACCACGGCACAGGTCCATGATCCGTGGGTCGGGCAGGGTGTCGCTGGTCAGCAGCAGGCCGGCCAGGGGCACGCCATTGATCGCGGCCAGGCTGACGGCGAGGATGATGTCGTCGCGATCCCCCGGCGTCACCACCAGCACGCCGGGCTTGAGCAGCTCCACGGTGTTGCGCATGGTGCGCGCGCAGATGATGATTTTGTTCATGCGCCGGGTTTCATAGTCGCCGGCGTTGAGCACTTGCGCGCCCATCAGGTCGGCCACATCGCGAGTGCGCGGGGCGTTGAGCTCGGGCTGGAACGGGATGCAGCCGAGCAGGCGGAAATCGCCACTGCGCAGCAACGGCGAATGCTCCTTGAGGCGGGCGGCGAAGGCCTCCATGCTCTCGTCGGTCTGCACCTTGTTGAGGATCACCCCCAGTACTTTCGGGTCTTTCGGGCCGCCGAACAGCTGCGCCTGCAATTCCACACGGCCGGACAGTTCGGTCAGCACCTCGTTTTCCGGGGCCGAGACGAGGATGACTTCGGCATCCAGGCTTTTTGCCAGGTGCAGGTTGACCCGTGCCGCATAGCTGGCGCTGCGGGTCGGCACCATGCCCTCGACAATCAGCACGTCCTTGCCCACGGCCGCCTGTTGATAAAGGGTGATGATTTCTTCGAGCAACTCATCGAGCTGGCCATCGCCGAGCATCCGCTCGACATGGGCCAGGCCCAATGGTTGCGGTGGTTTGAGGCCATGGGTACGGGCCACCAGCTCGGTGGAGCGCTCAGGCCCCGTGTCGCCGGGATGGGGCTGGGCAATGGGCTTGAAAAAGCCGACTTTCAGCCCGGCCCGTTCAAGGGTACGCACCAGCCCAAGGCTGATGGAGGTCAGACCCACACCAAAATCGGTGGGCGCGATAAAAAAAGTCTGCATGCGAATTCTCTGAAGGTGCATGGCTTCGGTGGTGCGCTATGGCTGCGCGCCGACCGGGAATCAGCTGCCAAGGGTATCGTTATCCGGGCGCTGCGCACACCAGCCACAGGCAAAGGGCTGGCCTATTTTTGCCAGGCGTTGCGCCGGATCCATCACCCAGCCCCGGGATTGCCAGGGCGGCTGGTGGCGCAGGTGCTGCGTATGGCCGCAGGACAGCGCGGCGACCCAGTGGCCATCTGCATCCTGGTGAAATCCGACGACCGTCGGGTCACCGGATCGACTCCGTCTGTCCGGGTTGTGTTCGCTTTCGGGCAAATCCTTGTTTAGACTTGTCCGTTCTTCATTCTTATGCAAAAGGTCTCGCCCCATGCCGATCGCCGCCAACAAGGCTGTCTCCATTGACTATACCCTGACCAACGACGCTGGTGAGGTCATCGACAGCTCCGCCGGCGGCGCGCCGCTGGTCTACCTGCAAGGCGCAGGTAACATCATCCCTGGCCTGGAAAAGGCCCTGGAAGGCAAAGAGGTTGGTGATGAACTGACCGTTGCCGTAGAACCTGAAGATGCCTACGGCGAGTACTCGGCCGAACTGGTCAGCACCCTGAGCCGCAGCATGTTCGAAGGCGTCGACGAACTGGAAGTGGGCATGCAGTTCCACGCCTCCGCTCCGGACGGCCAGATGCAGATCGTGACCATCCGCGACCTGGACGGCGATGACGTGACCGTCGACGGCAACCACCCGCTGGCAGGCCAGCGCCTGAACTTCCAGGTCAAGATCGTTGCCATCCGCGACGCTTCCCAGGAAGAAGTGGCTCACGGCCACGTACACGGCGAAGGTGGTCACCACCATTGATTGACGGGCCACGTCCAGTCAGTTGAAAAGAGAGGCGCCTTCGGGCGCCTTTTTTGATTGGCGGCTATTCTTGCCGACTTGGCGGCTGTAATCTCGAATGGCCGTTACACAGAATATGGGAAACCTGGAGTTCTTCATGAGTGCTTTCCACGACCTTAAACTCAAAGCCCTGGATGGTCAGGAGCTGCCTCTGGCGCCCTACAAGGGGCAAGTCGTGCTGGTGGTCAATGTCGCCTCCAAATGTGGGCTGACTCCACAATATGCCGCGCTGGAAAACCTCTACCAGCAATACAAGGGCCAGGGTTTCACCGTGCTGGGCCTGCCGTGCAATCAGTTCGCAGGCCAGGAGCCTGGGACCGAAGAAGAGATCCAGGAGTTCTGCAGCCTCAACTATGGCGTGAGCTTTCCCCTGGGCAGCAAGCTTTCGGTGAACGGCCCTGATCGCCATCAGTTGTACCGCCTGCTGGCGGGTGAGGGGGCAGAGTTCCCGGGGGATATCACCTGGAACTTCGAGAAATTTTTGCTGGGCAAGGATGGGCGAGTATTGGCGCGGTTTTCTCCGCGTACCGCGCCTGATGATCCGAGCGTGGTCCAGGCCATCGAAAAAGCCCTGGCCTGACCTGCTGTAGGCGCCGGCTTGCCGGCGACCCGCAGTAACGGCCATCGCCGGCAAGCCGGCTCCTACGGTGTTTTATGTGGCTCACGGCTTTTACCCCTTAATCACCGCAATCAATAGTGCTATCCGGCACTGCCCGCGTTCCATATTATCCGCATCATAAAATCCCTCTCGTGCGGAGTGCTCCCATGCCTGTCCAAGCCTTGTTCAAACCTTTCCAGCTCGGTGCGCTGCAATTGCCGTCCCGTGTGGTCATGGCGCCGATGACCCGTTCGTTTTCCCCGGGTGGCGTACCCAATTCCAAAGTGATCGAGTACTACCGCCGTCGCGCGGCGGCCGGCGTAGGTTTGATCATCACGGAGGGCACAGTGGTGGGCCACCAGGCTTCCAACGGTTATCCGAACGTGCCGCATTTCTACGGTGAAGCGGCATTGGCCGGCTGGAAGAAAGTGGTCGATGCGGTGCATGCCGAAGGCGGCAAGATCGTCCCGCAGTTGTGGCATGTCGGTAGCGTGCGGCGCATTGGCACCGAGCCGGATGCCAGCGTCCCGGCCTATGGCCCGATGGAAAAACTCAAGGATGGCAACGTGCTGGTCCATGGCATGACGGTCGAGGATATCAAGGAGGTGATTGCCGCCTTCGCCCAGGCCGCCAAGGATGCCCAGGCCATCGGCATGGACGGCGTGGAAATCCACGGCGCACACGGTTACCTGGTCGATCAGTTCTTCTGGGAAGGCAGCAACCAGCGTACGGACGAATACGGTGGCAGCCTGGCCAACCGTTCGCGCTTTGCCATTGAGTTGATCCAGGCCGTGCGGGCCGCCACAGGTCCTGGATTTCCGATCATTTTCCGTTTCTCCCAATGGAAGCAGCAGGATTACACCGCGCGCCTGGTGCAAACCCCCGAGGCGTTGGGTGAGTTTCTCAAGCCGTTGTCTGACGCGGGCGTGGATATTTTCCACTGCTCCACGCGGCGTTTCTGGGAGCCTGAGTTTGAGGGGGCCGAGCTGAACCTGGCGGGTTGGACCCGTAAGCTCACCGGCAAGCCGACCATCACCGTGGGCAGTGTCGGCCTGGATGGCGAGTTCCTGCAGTTCATGGTCAACACCGACAAAATCGCACAGCCGGCAAGCCTGGAAAAACTGCTGGAGCGCTTGAATAACGACGAGTTCGACCTGGTGGCCGTGGGGCGTGCGCTGCTGGTCGATCCGGATTGGGCGCTGAAAGTGCGTGAAGGGCGTGAGGGCGATATCTTGCCGTTCAGCCGTGAGGCGTTGACTACCCTGGTTTAAGGGGGGAATTGACGGGCTCTATCGCGGGCAAGCCCGCTCCCACATTGGAATGCAAGCAACCTGTGGGAGCGGGCTTGCCCGCGATAGGGCTCGTCAGGTCAGCTTCGAGCTGCCCGTCTCCAGCAAGTCCTCGCCACACGCCCCGCGCAGTTGATGTTCAAACCGCTCAATAATCGCCGGCCAGCCCTGGCGACTGGCATGCTGGCGCGCATTCAGGCGCACGCGGCGTAAACTCTTCGGCTCTTCCAGCAACCAACTGGCGGCATCGCAGAACGCATCCTCATCCCCCGGCATCGCCACGGCACCGCTGTAGCCGTGGCGGATATGCTGGGTGGCGGCCGCCTGGTCGTAGGCCACCACACCCAGGCCCGATGCCATGGCTTCCAGGACCACGTTGCCAAAGGTCTCGGTGAGGCTGGGGAATAGAAACAAATCCCCGGACGCATAGTGCCGGGCCAGCTCCTCGCCGCGTTGCGTGCCGCAGAACGCTGCTGCCGGGAGGGTCTTCGCCAGGGCTTCGCGCTGCGGCCCGTCGCCGACGACGATCAGCTTCAAGCGACGCTGTGGATAAGTCGCCTGCAACGCCTCGAAGCAACGTTTGAGCAAACCGAGGTTTTTTTCCGGTGCCAGGCGTCCCACATGCAGGACGGCAATATCTTCATTACCCAGGCCCCATTGCTCACGCAAGCCATTGTCACGCCTGGCCGGGTGGAACAATTGGCTGTCGACGCCGCGTGACAACAGGTCCAGGCGCTCGAAGTGGCGGCGCTCCAGCTCCAGGCGCTGGCTGACGCTGGGCACCAGGGTCAGGGTGGAGCGGTTGTGGAACCAGCGCAGGTAGTGGGTCAGGAAGCGGCTGAGCATGCCCAGGCCGTATTGGCTGGAATACTGCTGGAAGTTGGTATGGAAACCGCTGACCACGCTGATCCCCAGGCGCCGTGCCGCACGCAAGGCGGACAAGCCCAGCGGGCCCTCGGTGGCAATGTACAGCACGTCCGGGCGCTGGCGTTTCCAGCGCCGCAGCAGCTTGTGCATCGAGGACTGGCCCCATTGCAGGCCGGGATAGCCCGGCAAAGGCCAGCCGCGACACAGCAGCAGGCCGTCGTCACTGATGCGACTCAAGTCGCCACCCTGGCGCGGGCGCACCAACTCCACCTGATGCCCACGCGCGCGCAGGCCATCACACAGGCGGCCAAGGGTGTTGGCCACGCCGTTGATTTCCGGTGGGAAGGTTTCGGTAATCAGGGTGATGTTCAGGAAGGCTGTCGTCATGCAGCCAGTGTCGGCGCGGGCCATGTCGCCATTGTGTCATCGCAATGACGGATTTATGACGACAGGGCCCGGCATTGGCTTAGTTGAACGGCGTAGGACGCGGGGTCTTGGCCGAGGAAGGCGGCAGGATCGGCAGCTTGAAGTCCGGCTGGTCGCCGGTCAGGGTGTCGAGGAACGCGACAATCTGGCTGACCTCATCGGTGCTCAACTTGCGGCCCAATTGCAGGCGGGCCATGACGTCCACCGCTTCGCTCAGGTTCCAATAGGCACCGTCGTGGAAGTAGGGGTAGGTCAGGGCGACGTTACGCAAGGTTGGCACCTTGAACATCATCCGGTCCTGATCCTTGCCGGTCAGGCCGGCCACGCCCTGGGCCGGGTTCTTGGTGGCGTAGGGTTCGACCATGCCCATTTTCTGGAAGGTGCTGCCACCGACCGCCTCGCCGTTGTGGCAGGCCACGCAGCCGATGTTCTTGAACAGCTGGTAGCCCTGGGCAGCCGTGGCGCTGATGGCTTTTTTGTCGCCCAGCAGCCAGCGGTCGAATGGGGCGTTGGGGGTGACCAGGGTTTCTTCGAAGGCCGCGATGGCGTTGGTCACATCGTCGAACTTGATGCCGTCATCGCCATACACTTTCTTGAACGAGGCCTGGTACTGGGGGATTGAGCGCAGCACGTCCACCGCCAGGTCATGGGTGAAGCCCATTTCGCCCGGGTTGGCGATCGGGCCGCCGGCCTGCTCCTGCAGGGTCGCCGCGCGTCCGTCCCAGAACTGCGCGACGCTCATGCTCGAGTTGAGCACCGTCGGTGAGTTGATCGGCCCCTGGTGCCAGTTATGCCCGATGGAGGTGGGCAGATTGTCGCTGCCGCCCATGCTCAGGTTGTGGCACGAGTTGCAGGAAATGAAGCCGGACTTGGACAAGCGTGGGTCGAAGAACAATTGCTTGCCCAGTTCGACCTTGTCGGCATCGGTGATCTTCGCCGGTTGTACCGGCAATATGGGCTCATTGGCGGCGGCGGCCCCCCAGGCCCCACCGCCCAACATCAATCCGAACATCAGCATCAACGGTCTGTACATGGTGCGCTCCCCACAGGCTTATAGTTTTAATAACCATGTGCTCTGTATGGGCAAATCACCATGATCCAGGTCAATCGAACAGCCTAGGGGTTTTTCGCCAGCATCGTTTCGGCGCCTTGCTCACGCACCCAGAACAACGTCGCCCCGGCCACCGCTGCTGGCATCATCAGCAGGTTGACTACCGGCACCAGCAGCACCAGGTAGACGATCCCGCCAAAGCTCATGCTCTGCCAGCGCTTCTGGCGCAGCCAGGCGAGCATTTCGTTCCAGCCCAGCTTGTGGTTGTCGGCCGGGTAGTCGATGTATTGGATCGCCATCATCCACACCCCGAACAGCAGCCACAGCGGTGCGGCAATCAGGTTGACCACCGGAATGAACGACAGGATAAACAGGCCGATGGCCCGGGGCAGGAAGTAGCCCAGTTTGCGCATTTCCCGGGCCAGGGTGCGCGGGACCATGGCAAACAGCTCGGCCCAGCTGAAGGCGGGGAAGTCATCGGTGCCGCGCACCACCACTTCGACTTTTTCCGCGAGGAAACCGTTGAAGGGTGCGGCGATGATATTGGCGAGCATGGTGAAGCTGAAAAACACCATAAACGCCACCAGCAGCACGAACAGCGGCCACAGGATGTAGCTGAGGAAACTCAGCCAACTGGGCAGCGTCGGCATCAAGGTGTCGACCCACAGGCTGAACTGATGGCCAGCAAAATAGATCAATCCGACGAACAGTATCAGGTTGATCGCCAGGGGCAGCAGGACGAACAGGCGCAGGCCTGGGCTCAAGACCAGTTTCAGGCCTTCACGCAGGTATTGTGGGCCTGACAGAACGGGGGCGGGCATGGATAACTCCGGGCAAAAGGGCGAACGCGCCGACCTTACCGGCTTTGCCGATACGGTGAAAGCACGGTCAGCAAGCCGACATTAACGGTAACAAACATGTTGATTAATAGGTGCCACGGAATAGAGACCGCCTATGAGCTGGATTGTTAATCCGTATTTCCTTAATCTTGCCCCCCTCTATACGCTGCACCCATTATTTTCAGGGCCTGCGAGTTCAAGCCTTCCCCAAGTGCTTCGCGGTCCTTTTTTATTCCAGCCGCCCTGTAGTCCGGGCGGTCGATAGGAGTGAGTCATGTCTGATACCCGTCATTCGCGAGTGATTATTCTCGGTTCCGGCCCTGCCGGTTACAGCGCTGCGGTCTACGCGGCCCGGGCCAACCTCAAGCCGTTGCTGATCACCGGCATGCAGGCGGGTGGTCAGTTGACCACCACCACTGAAGTCGACAACTGGCCGGGCGACGTCCACGGCCTGACCGGCCCGGTGTTGATGGAGCGCATGAAAGAACACGCCGAGCGTTTCGAGACCGAAATCGTCTTCGACCATATCAATGCCGTGGATTTCTCGAAAAAGCCCTACAGCCTGACCGGCGACAGCGGCGTCTACACCTGTGACGCGCTGATCATCGCCACTGGCGCCAGCGCTCGCTACCTGGGCCTGCCATCGGAAGAAGCGTTCATGGGCAAGGGCGTTTCCGCCTGCGCGACCTGCGACGGTTTCTTCTACCGCAACAAGCCGGTAGCTGTGGTCGGTGGTGGTAACACCGCAGTGGAAGAGGCGCTGTACCTGGCCAACATCGCCAGCACCGTGACCCTGGTTCACCGCCGCGAAACTTTCCGCGCCGAGAAGATCCTGATCGACAAGCTGCACGCGCGGGTTGCCGAAGGCAAGATCATCCTCAAGCTCAACGCCACCCTGGATGAAGTCCTGGGCGACAACATGGGCGTGACCGGTGCGCGCTTGAAAAACAACGACGGCAGCTTCGACGAGCTGAAAGTCGACGGCGTGTTCATCGCCATCGGCCACACCCCGAACACCTCCCTGTTCGAAGGCAAGCTGACCGCCAAAGATGGTTACCTGGTGGTGCAGGGCGGCCGTGAAGGCAATGCCACTGCAACCAACATCGAAGGGATCTTTGCCGCTGGCGACGTGGCTGACCATGTCTACCGCCAGGCCATCACCTCGGCCGGCGCCGGTTGCATGGCGGCCCTGGATGCCGAGCGTTACCTCGACGGCTTGAAAGACGCTTCTTTCTAAACCGTTGCCATAAAAAAACCGGCCAAAAGGCCGGTTTTTTTGTGTGTAACTGGACGAACAGCGCAATCTCAATTTGGCAATCCAATCAATGTGGGCGCTGGCTTGCCTGCGATGGCGGTGTGACAGCCACCACCGCCATCGCGGGCAAGCCCGGCTCCCACATTGACCGGGTTTGCAAGCTGGATCAGCGGCGGGTCAAAGGCGGCTGGACAAACTTCACTCCCGCCAACCCATGCTCGATCAGCGCGCGGATATTGGCGTGATCTGTGCCCTCAGGTGTCGCCAGCACCGAACGATAATGCTCGCCAAACGCCAGCAAGGCCTGCTGGTCGCTCAACCCTTCCAGCAGCGCCAGGCCCAGGGTCTTGCACGAGCCTTCGTTCTGCCCGGCGGCGTTTTCTACGCTGCCATTGGTGAAGGCTTGTGGCTGGTAGTCGTAGCCGGCGGCGATAAAGGCCAGGGTGTCGGCAAAGAGGTGTTCGCCGCTGTCGAGGCGGGTGCGCAGGGTGTTCAGGTCAGTCATGGGGTTTTCCTTTGGCAAACGCCGCTTGTTGTTCGGCGCTAGCTTCTTGCTGGTATTGGGCTTTCCACTCGGCGTACGGCATGCCGTACACCACTTCGCGGGCGTCATCGAGGCTGACCTCGATCTGGCGTTCGTCAGCCTCGGCTTTGTACCACTTGGACAGGCAGTTGCGGCAGAAACCGGCGAGGTTCATCAGGTCGATGTTCTGCACATCCTTGCGGCTGTCCAGGTGCGCTACCAGCCGGCGGAAGGCGGCGGCTTCGAGTTCCAGGCGTTGTTGGTCGGTCATGGGATTCACACAGATTCAGGGGGGTTAACGGCTGGCTGCCAGGGTGATCGACACCGACTCGGCAAAGCGCAGCGCATGGGGCTTGTCGACTTCGACTTCGGCGTACAGCACCGACTCGTTGCTCATCACCAGGTCCAGCAGCTCCTGGGTCAGGCGTTCGAGCAGGGCGAAGCGGTTGCCTTCGACGTGGGCGATGATGGCCTTGGTGATGGTGCGGTAGTTCAAGGCGTGGTCGATATCGTTGTCGCGCACGGCGTCTTGTGCGGCATACAGGATGGTCAGGTTGATCAACACATCCTGCTTGTTGAGGATCTCTTCCTCGTTGATGCCAATAAATGTACGCAGACACAGGTCCTTGACCCGGATGCGCGCCATACCTGGTTGAAGTTGTGGCATTGCTACTTGCTCCGTCCAATCAGTTGCAGGAACCCCAGGCCGCTGGTGTTCGGGTTTACTTGACATGCCGCCCGCCATTGACGGTCAGGGTGGTGCCGGTCACATAAGGGTTGTCCAGCAGGTAACGCACGCTCTGGTAAATCACCTCGGGCCCGGGTTCGATACCCAGTGCCGACTTGGCCAGGACCTTGGCACGATAAGCTGCGTCGTCGCCGTCGTTGAACATCACCATCGCTGGCGCGATGCCATTGACCTTGATCCGGGGCGCGTATTGGGCGGCGAAGGACAGGGTCAGGCTGTCGAGCCCGGCCTTGGTGGCACAGTAGGCAATATGCTGGCGGCTGCCCTTGCGGGTCACGTCGTCGCTGATGTGCACAATGTCGGCCGGCGTCGAGCGCCGCAACAACTCAGCACAATGCAGGTTGATCAGGTACGGCGCAAGCATGTGCACGCTGAACATATCGATAAAGGCGTTGGCCTCGTCACCGGGTGTTTCTGGGGCCCAGGTCGAAGCATTGTGGATGATCGCCCGCAGGCTGTCGGTATGGGTCTTGAGTTCGCTAATGAACGCCAGGATACCGGCCTCGGACGAGAAGTCGGCAAACACGCCAATCGCCCCGCGCTCGCGCAGGGCCTGCACGCCTGGACGTTCACTGCGATAGCTGAAGATCACCGGTTGCTGTGCATCCAGCAGGCGCTGGGCGCAATGCAGGCCGACACGTTGGCCGGCGCCGGTAATCAGGATCGGTGCGGGAGAGGTCATGGGAGGCTCGGGTCACGGGCAAGCTAAAACTATACCAGCGACCGGCCTGTTGCGGATCGGCTCAAACGGCCGCTTCGGCAGGTTTTACCCGCGGCGGGGTAGGATTGAGCCAGCCTGCCAGCAAATGGGTCGACAGCGGAATGAACAGATAGACCATCAACGGCGTCAGGGCCAGGGTGCTGACCAGCACGCGGCTGAACATGCCCAACTCGGCGAGCAACGGCTCAAGGCCAAAGTTGAACAGCAGTGAAACCGGGAAAAACGCCAGCCAGATCGCCACGGCCTGTTTCCAGCGCGGCGGGCGCTGGCCCACGGCGCCAAACCAGCCCTCCATGCCGCTGACGCGATGCTCCATGGGGTCGGCGAACAATTCGCTGCCACGGCCCAGCCAGGCGCTGCGCGATGCCGAGAACTCCCAGGCATGCAGGGTCTGCTCGTCGGCGAAGCGGAAGATGATCTGGAATTCGCCGCCATCGGCAGGCGGCGCAAGTACGCCTGAACCCAGGTAGCCGGGGAAGTCCGTGGCCAATTGCTCGCCTTCGCGCAGCCAGCTCATCATGTCTTGATAACGGCCTTGGGCAGCACGGCGTGCAACCATCAAGGTGACGGGTTGGGTAGACATTGTGTATCTCCGAATGTGTGGGCGCGTTGCACCGGGTAGGTGGCGTCCCAGGCGAAGCCGCAGGGTAGGGCGGCGACGCAAAAAAACAGGCAAGGATTATTCCTGATTTGACGAAATACGCCAGCGGCATTGGACGGCTGGGCAGATCCCTTGAAAAAGACAGGTATAAAAGCGTTAAATGGGATCCAACTACGTGCCAATCTTCGGTCCTTTGATGTCTGTAATCACAGCTCCATCCCCCGGTCTTGAGCAAGGTGCCCTACGCATTGGCGATGAGTTGTTCCCGATTCGTGAAGTCTCAAGATTGACAGGTATCAATCCGGTCACCCTGCGCGCGTGGGAGCGCCGTTATGGGTTGATCCAGCCGGTGCGCACCGAAAGTGGGCATCGCCTGTACACGCAGAAGGACATCGAGACCGTTCATCGCATTCTGGATTGGATCGAGCGTGGTGTGGCGGTCAGCAAAGTCGGCAAGATCCTCGCTCGGGACGATGGGCAATCGTCATCACTGCACCACCTGCAGGAAGGCAGCGACCATCATGAATGGGCCCAGTGGCAGCAGCAGATGCAAACTGCCATCGGTGCGTTTGATGAGCTGCAACTGGAGCGCCTGTACGGCCAGGTCTTTGCCGCGTACCCCGCTGCGGTGGTGTTCCAGGACATCCTGATGCCCCTTTGGCACCAGTTATTGCGCCATCAGGGACGTTTCGGCCAAGCCAGCGAATGGCTGTTTTTCGACAGCTTCCTGCGTGCGCGGATCTCCCAGCGCCTGCAACTGGCCCGCGCTGGCCGCACGCCGCAGGTATTGCTGGCGGCGATTGCCGGTGAGTGCCGCGAACTGGAACTGCTGGTGGCCGGGCTCATGCTCGGTGGTGATGAACGGGTGGTGCATGTGCTGAGCGTCGGCCAGCCCCTGGATGAGTTGACGCTGATCTGCGAGAAGATCCGCCCGCAGGCCCTGGTGCTGTTCTCCAATCGCGCGCCAACCCACGAACTACCCAAGCGCCTGGGGCGCCTGGCCTTGACCCTGGACTGTCCGCTGCTGCTGGCCGGTGATGCCTCGGACATGGCCCAGCAGCAACTGGCAGGTAGCGTTATCGGTTGCCTGGGCAGTGAAGGACGGTTGATGCAGCGGCGCTTGCGGCAGTTTCTCAGTGGAACCCTGGATACCTGAGATCAGGCATGCACTTCAGGGTGGGCCAGGCGATGCTGTTGCAGGATGAACTGGCGCAGGCGCTCGGTTTCATCCACATCGCCCTGGTTCAAGCGGTAGGCAAACAGCCCGCGCGCGGTCTCGCGTTCCAGGGTGCCACGCACCGCAATTCGCTCGTAGCCAGAGGGGCTGAACCACATCGAGAACGTCCTGGGTGGTTTGCTACGGCCCCGGGACTGCACCAGCAGGCCCTTGAACGACACTTCATGCACCCACAGTGAACCAGGCTGGCCCCTGACATTTTCCAGGGCCACCGGCTCTTCGAGCACCAGGCGCCACGGCCGGATCATCGGCCCGTCTTCGAAAATGCTCGGCACCCCAAGGCGCAAGTGCAGCGCATGGAACTCGTCTTCCACCAGTTGCAGAGGAAAGGTCATTTGCTGGTTATCGAACTGCGCCTGGATCGTCACCTGCTCATGGGCCGCGAGGCGCGTGAGCAGGTCGCGGATCTGCGCGCCGCCATTGACCGTCAGGCTCGACGACACATCCCGCACATTCAGTTGTGGGTTGTGGTGCATGTTCTGGATGAAGTCCAGTTCGTCCTGGGTCAAAAGGGCGTCGCGTTGCATTGATGTGGCTCAAGGAAATGCGTGATTAAACGGATTATCACCCTAAAGACCGTATTTTCTAAAGTTTGTTAGATCCGCTCGTCGCCCGGAGTGCGGCCAACTCGGCTGTAAGCTGCGCCACCTGGGCTTCCAGCTGGGCAACACGCTGCTGGGTCTTGACCTGAACCGTGACGTCTTTCTGCACGCCGACGAAGTAAGTCTGCCCATCCGCCTGGTTATAAACCGTCGATAATGACAGCTCATTCCAAAAGTGCGTGCCGTCCTTGCGGTAATTGCGCAGGATTTCCCGGCAGGCTCCGCCACTGTCCAGGGCTTCGCGAATGGCCATCAGCGCTGGCTGGTCACGGTCGCCTGACTGCAGGAAGCGGCAATCCTGATAAAGGATGTCGTCCAGGTTATAGCCGGTCATGCGTTCGAAGGCCGGGTTCACGTAAATCAGCGGCTTGTCCTTGCCTTCCCGTTCCGCCACGACAATCCCGTCGTTGGAAGCATTGACCACCATCTGCATCAGCTTGGCGTTGATCATTGAACGATCCATAGCGTGTTTGTGGATTTCTTAGTGTAGGGCAACCGAGCCGGCTGCCAGCTGTTAATATCCCAGGTTTTCAATCAACTACAGGATCAGATTGATGAAAGTCGCCATCCTTTCCGGCTCGGTCTATGGCACGGCAGAAGAAGTTGCCCGCCACGCCATGGGTATCCTCAACGCAGCCGGTTTCCAGGCCTGGCATAACCCGCGGGCGACCCTGGCCGACGTGCAGGCCTTCGCCCCGGACGCCTTTCTGGCCGTCACTTCCACCACCGGCATGGGCGAACTGCCGGACAACCTGATGCCGCTGTATTCGACGATCCGCGACCAACTGCCCGCCGCCTGGCGCGGTTTGCCAGGTGCGGTGATCGGCCTGGGCGACGCCAGCTACGGCGACACCTTCTGTGGCGGCGGCGAGCAGATGCGCGAGCTGTTTGGCGAGTTGGGCGTGCGTGAAGTGCTGCCGATGCTGCGCCTGGATGCCAGCGAAAGCGTCACCCCGGAAGCGGATGCCGAGCCTTGGCTGGCGGAGCTGGTCACGGCACTGCGCGGCTGATCGGGTACTCGCGCAAAAGCGCGAGCCAGGCCTGGGCGGCTTTCGACAGATAGGCGCCTTTGCGCCAGATAAAGGCGATGTCCCAGCGTAGGAAATCGGGCGCCCTGAGTGTCAGGCGCACCACACCGGGGCGCCCAAGGCCGCGCGCGACCACACTGGGCAGCAGCACTACGCCCTGGCCTGCGGCCACCAGGGCGACGAGAAAATCCGCCTGGCCGCTGCGCCCACTTTCCCGTGGCGTGAAGCCCAGTTGCTGGCAGGCCTGGAGCAGCCGGTCATTGAGCACAAAGCTGCGCTGGTACATCAAGAACGGCGTGTCGGCCAATTCCTCCAGGCCAATCTGGGCCCGCTGTGCCAACGGGTGGTCCACGGGCAGCAGCGCATCCAGCGGCTCATCGCAGAAGGCTTGCCAGGCAAACGCCGGATCGGTGGGCAACAGGCTGCCGCCGACGTCCAGCTCACCCGCGAGAATGGCCTGCTCAATATTGCGGCTGCCGCCTTCAAGTAATTGGATGCTGACATTGGGGTAGCGCCGGCGATATTCGGCAAACAGCCCGGCAAACAGCGTATCGCCCCCCAGTTGCGGCAGGCCCATGCGCAACTCGCCACGGGTCATTTGATTCAGGTCGTCCAGCTCACTCACCAGCTCGGTCTGCAAGCGCAACATGGCTTCGGCCCGTTGCAGCACCACCTGCCCGGCGGCGGTCAGGCGCACGTGCGAACCGATGCGGTCGAGCAGGGGGGTACCGAGGCTCTGTTCCAGTTGCGCCACTTGCTTGCTCACGGCGGACTGGCTGATATGCAGGGTTTTCCCGGCCTGGGTAAAACCGCCACGGTGCACCACTTCGATAAAACTGCGCAGCTGTTTGAATTCCATTGCACCAATTCCAGTTTGGAATGGCTTGCAGTCTAACAATTCGCTTTGGGGATGCCAGAGGGCTCTTTAAAATGAGGGCCTGCGAGGAACCCATGTCGACTAAACGTTTCACCTTCAAACACCTGGGCCGGCTGCTGGTTGAGCTGCTGGTATTGCTGGCGATCTACCTGCTGGGCTGCCAACTGGCCGTATGGCTGGCCTGGCCGATCCCCGGCGGAGTGATTGGCCTGGGGCTGCTGTTGCTGGTGTTCGCCAGCGGCCTGATCAAGCCGGCGGCCCTGCAATTGGGCGCTGGCATGCTGATGGCAGAAATGCTGTTGTTTTTTATCCCGGCGCTGATGAGCCTGCTCGATTACGGTGGCCTGCTGCGCCATGACGGCTGGCGGATCATGCTGGTGATCGCCCTCAGCACCCTGATGGTGATGCTGGTCACGGCGTTTACCGTCGAACTGGTCTGCCGCTGGAAGCTGCGCCATGAAGCTTGAACTGATGCCGCTGTTCTGGCTGGCCCTGACCCTGCTGGCCTATGGTTTCAGCCGCTGGATCTACCGGCGCACCGGGCGCTACCTGCTGTCACCGCTGATTTTGGTGCCCGCGCTGCTACTGGCGGTGGCCGTACCGCTGAACACCGCCTATGCCGAGTACGCCACCGACACCCATTGGCTGATGCTGGTACTGGGCCCGGTCACGGTGGCATTCGCCATCCCGATCTGGCAGCAGCGCCAATTGTTGATGCGGCACTGGTCGGCGTTGCTCCTGGGGATGCTGGCCGGTAGCGCCGCGTCCATTGGCACCTCCTTTGGCTTGGCCAAGGCGCTGGCCCTGGACAGCGCGGTGACGATGTCGTTGGTGCCACGCTCGATCACCACCCCCTTTGCCATGCCCCTGGCCCACGATCTGGGCGGCGTACCGGAACTCACGGCGGTGTTTGTGATGTTCACCGGTGTGTTCGGCGCCATGCTCGGCGGGGTCCTGCTCAAGTGGCTGCCGCTGCGCAGTGCCTTGGCGCGGGGCGCGTTGTTTGGGGTGGGCGCCCACGGAGCGGGCGTCAGCCGTGCCCACGAAGTGGGCGGCGAAGAAGGCTCGGTGGCCGGGCTGGTGATGGTCCTGACGGGCTTGCTCAACCTGTTTGCCGCACCTTTACTGGCGTCGCTTCTCTGACACCACATTGTACGAATCCGAACTATCCTCACGGTTGACTCGCTCGGTCATCAAGCTGGCTGCCAACGCAACTACGGCAGGCCTGTGGTCTGACTAGACTGGCCCTTCAGCCCAAAAATAATAAGAACACCACAGCGTCAGCGTCGAGGTCCTTGCCGTGAGCCTAGCCCCCGTTCCATCGACACAGAGTGTAAAAGACCAGGTCAGCGCCGCCGAATGGCAGGCACGGATCGACCTGGCCGCCTGCTATCGCCTGGTGGCCATGCATGGCTGGGATGATCTGATTTTCACCCATATCTCGGCCAAGGTGCCGGGCACCGAAGACTTCCTGATCAACCCGTTCGGGCTGATGTTCCACGAAATCACCGCCTCCAGCCTGGTCAAGGTCGACCAGGCCGGCAACAAGCTGATGGACAGCCCCTACGAGATCAACCCGGCGGGCTATACCATCCACAGCGCGGTACACGAGGTACGCCACGACGTGGTCTGCGTGCTGCACACCCACACGGCGGCGGGCGTGGCCGTATCGGCGCAGAAGCAGGGCGTGCTGCCCATCAGCCAGCAGTCGCTGTTCGTGCTCTCGAGCCTGGCCTATCACGCCTACGAAGGTGTGGCGCTGAACCACGAGGAAAAGGCCCGCTTGCAAGCCGACCTGGGGCCGAGCAATTTTTTGATGCTGCACAACCATGGCCTGCTGACCTGCGGCGCGACCATTGCCGATACCTTCCTGATGATGTTCACCTTCCAGCGCGCCTGCGACATCCAGGTGCTGGCGCAAAACGGCGGGGCCGAATTGATCGCCATCGAGCCGCAGATTCTGGCGGGGGCCAAGGCGATGATTGCCGGTGTGACCAAGAGCGCCCAAGGCATGGGCGGCGCGCTGGCCTGGCCGGCGCTGCTGCGCAAGCTTGATCAACAAGACCCTGGATACCGACTCTGATGCCACTGGCCGAGATCCCCCTGAGCGCCTGGCGCAAGCGCGGGCAGAGTTTTGTCTTTCGCGGGCAGACCATCCGTTACTGGGTGGCCGGGCAGGGCGAGCCCTTGCTGCTGATCCACGGTTTCCCCAGCGCCAGTTGGGACTGGCATTACCTCTGGCAGCCGCTGGCCCAGCGCAACCTGGTGATTGCCTGCGACATGCTCGGCTTTGGCGACTCGGCCAAGCCCCTGGACCACACCTATTGCCTGTTGGAACAGGCCGACCTGCAACAGGCGCTGCTGGCCCATCTGCGGATTCAACAGCCGGTGCATGTCATGGCCCATGACTACGGCGACAGCGTGGCCCAGGAACTGCTCGCCCGGCACTATGAGGGGCGGTTCCAGCTGGCCAGTTGTGTGTTTCTCAATGGCGGGTTGTTCCCCGAGACCCACCGCGCGGCGCTGGTGCAAAAACTGTTGCTCAGCCCGTTGGGTTGGATGATCGGCCGCGCATTCGGGCGCAATGCCCTGGCCGACAGCTTCAAGCAGATCTTCGGCCCCGACACCCGCCCCAGCGAAAGTGCCCTGGATGACTTCTGGAGCCTGATCGAAAACAACGATGGCCCACGGATCCTGCACAAACTCATCGCCTACATCCCCCAGCGCCGCCGTCAACGCGAGCGCTGGGTGGCGGCGATGCAGCGCGGCGAAGTGCCGTTGCGGGTGATCGATGGCGAAGTCGACCCGATCTCCGGCGCGCATATGGTCGCGCGCTACCGCGAGCTGATACCGGATGCCGACACGGTGTTACTGGCCAACATCGGCCACTACCCGCAGATTGAAGCGCCGGTGCAGGTGCTCAAGCATTACCTGGCGTTTCGCGAGGGTATCGAGGCCAGCAAAGACCCGCTATGGGAACTGGCTTGTGTGGGAGCTGGCTTGCCTGCGATGGGTACACCTCGGTAAATCAGTTGTACCGAGGTGATGCAATCGCAGGCAAGCCAGCTCCCACACAAGCCAGCTCCCACACAAGCCAGCTCCTATACGAGCCGATCATCCCCGTGCCTTATTGCGCACCATTCACCCCCGCCCGTATTTATTGTGACCACAAGCCCCGTGCCTGACACTCAACCCATCGTCCACTGTCTTCGCTGGAGTTCCCTATGAGTGAGTCTGTGCAGTTCCAAGATAAAGTCGTGATCGTCACCGGTGCCGGGGGTGGCTTGGGGCGTGCCCATGCGCTGCTGTTCGCCAGGCACGGGGCCAAGGTGCTGGTCAACGACCTTGGCGGCTCGACTCAGGGCGAAGGCGCCAACGCTTCGGCGGCCGACCGTGTGGTGGCCGAGATCCGCGAGGCCGGCGGGATTGCCGAGGCCAACCACGATTCGGTGACCGACGGCGAAAAGATCGTGCAACACGCCCTCGAGGTGTTTGGCCGCATCGACGTGGTGGTGAACAACGCCGGGATCCTGCGTGACAAAACCTTCCATAAAATGGAGGACAGCGACTGGGACCTGGTTTACCGCGTGCATGTCGAAGGTGCCTACAAAGTCACCCGCGCCGCCTGGCCGCATCTGCGCGAGCAAGGCTACGGACGGGTGATTTTCACCGCCTCCACGTCGGGCATCTACGGCAACTTCGGCCAGTCCAACTACGGCATGGCCAAGCTCGGCCTGTATGGCCTGACCCGCACCCTGGCGCTGGAGGGGCGCAAGCACAACATCCTGGTCAATGCCATCGCACCTACCGGCGGCACGCGCATGACCGAAGGCCTGATCCCGCCGCAGGTGTTCGAAAGGCTCAAGCCTGAACTGGTCAGCCCGCTGGTGGTGTACCTGGGCAGCGAGGCGTGCCAGGAAACTTCTGGGCTGTTTGAAGTGGGCGGCGGCTGGATCGGCAAGACCCGCTGGGAACGCAGCCTGGGCGTCGGGTTTGACCCCGAGGCGGGCTTCTCGCCAGAGGATGTGGCGGCGCACTGGCAGCAGATCTGCGACTTTGAAGGGGCGGCCCATCCCAAGGACAACATCGAAGCCTTGAAAGAGATGATGGACAACCTGCAGAAATACAGCCTGTGATCGTTACCTGAAAAACAGTCAATCCTGCGGGGCGCTTATGGCGCCCCGCTTTGTTTCAGGCATAAAAAAGGCCGCTGCATAAGCAGCGGCCGAAGTAAGACGTTGGATCAAGGAGCTACAAATCAACGTCAGTGAACACCGGTAACAGACTGAAAATACGCTTCAATCCGTCAAAAATTGGCTTTCGTGAAGCAGGCGGTTCGCCTTGAAAGCCCGGTAAGAATAGTCCGTTGTAACAGAATGAAAAACACTGATTCAGGACAAGGACTGTTACCAAAACAACAACAGTGGCGCGCCTGACGGGCGGGGTATCCATTCTCTTGATGGCGCTCCATCCACTGCGTCGATAGCCCCGCCAATACCCACGCTAGAGCCTGCGTTAATCCTTTGGAGCGACACAACGAATACCTCCTTGGTGCGCTTATCGCTCCTGATGGCGGGCAGTAGGGTGGGGCCTTCTGTCACACCACCGGGGAAGACGCATGACAAAAACAACAATGCGCGCCATCTTCAGGCCACAGGCGCTGGCCGCTGCGGTTGCTTTGGGTTGCTGCGTTCAGGCGCAGGCTGTTTCATTCAATATCGGCGAGATCGAGGGGCAGTTCGATTCGTCGCTGTCGGTGGGTGCCAGCTGGGGCATGCGCGATGCCGACCGCAAGCTGGTGGGCACGGTCAACGGCGGCAGTGGCCAGGCTTCCACCGGGGATGACGGGCGGCTGAACTTCAAGAAGGGCGAAACCTACTCGAAAATCTTCAAGGGCCTGCACGACCTGGAGCTCAAGTACGGCGATACCGGGGTGTTTGTACGGGGCAAGTACTGGTACGACTTCGAACTCAAGGACGAAGACCGTGAGTTCAAGCCGATCAGCGACCACAACCGCAAGGAAGGCTCCAAATCCAGCGGTGCACAGATCCTCGATGCCTTCGTCTATCACAACTATTCCCTGGGCGACCTGCCGGGCACCGTGCGTGCCGGCAAGCAGGTGGTCAGTTGGGGCGAAAGTACCTTCATCGGCAACTCCATCAACAGCATCAACCCCGTCGACGTCTCGGCCTTCCGCCGGCCTGGCGCCGAGATCAAGGAAGGCCTGATCCCGGTGAACATGCTGTTTGCCTCCCAGGGCCTGACCAACCAACTGACCGTGGAAGGCTTCTACCAGTTGGAATGGGACCAGACCGTACTGGATAACTGCGGCACCTTCTTTGGTGGCGACGTGGCGGCCGATGGCTGCACCAATAACTACACGGTCGGTAGCCCGGCGATCCGCCCGCTGCAACCTGTGGCCGCGGCGTTCGGCCAAGGCTTTGGCGTGACCAACGAAGGGGTGATCGTGCGTCGCGCCGCCGACCGTGATGCACGGGATTCCGGGCAGTTCGGCATGGCCTTGCGCTGGCTCGGCGATGACACCGAGTACGGCCTGTACTTCATGAACTACCACAGCCGCACGCCGACCGTGGGCACCCTCACGGCCAACACCAACCTTGCGACCATCGGCAATATCATCAATACCGCCAACGGCATTGCCCCCGGCAGCGGCGCCGGCCTGGCGCAGAGCGTGATGCTCGGACGCGGCCAGTACTACCTGGATTACCCGGAAGACATCCGCCTGTACGGCGCCAGCTTTTCCACGACCCTGCCCACCGGCACCGCCTGGACCGGAGAAATCAGCTACCGCCCCAACGCCCCGGTGCAACTCAACACCACCGACCTGACCCTGGCCCTGGTCAACCCGATTGCCGGTAACACCGTGTCGCCGATCAAGAGCTCATTCGGCGCTGACAACACCGGCTACCGGCGCAAGGAAATCACCCAGTTCCAAACCACCATGACCCAGTTTTTCGACCAGGTGCTGGGCGCCGAACGCCTGACCGTAGTAGGCGAGGCAGCCATCGTGCGGGTGGGCGGGCTGGAGAACAAAACCAAGCTGCGCTATGGCCGTGATTCGGTCTACGGCCAATACGGTTTTGGCGGTGACACCGACGGTTTCGTCACGGCGACTTCCTGGGGTTATCGGGCCCGGGCGATCCTGGACTACAACAACGTGATCGCCGGGATCAACTTCAAGCCCAACCTGTCCTGGTCCCATGACGTCAAGGGTTACGGCCCCAATGGCCTGTTCAACGAAGGGGCCAAGGCGCTCAGCGTCGGGGTCGATGCGGACTACCGCAACACCTACACCGCGAGCCTGAGCTACACCGACTTTTTTGGCGGTGACTACAACACCCTGACCGACCGTGACTTCCTCGCCCTCAGCTTTGGCGTGAACTTCTGATTCGGCTAAAAAAGAACAAGGACAACAACCATGCGTAAGATGATTTTGCAGTGCGGTGTACTGGCCCTCAGCCTGGTGGCCGCCAACGTGATGGCCGCCGTGTCACCGCAAGAAGCAGCCAAGCTCGGTACGACCTTGACCCCAGTGGGCGCCGAGAAAGCCGGTAACGCCGATGGCTCGATCCCGGCCTGGACCGGTGGCATCCCGAAAAACGCCGGCGCGGTGGACAGCAAGGGCTTTTTGGCCGACCCGTTTGCCAATGAAAAACCGCTGTTCGTGATTACCGCGGCCACGGTCGACAAGTACAAGGACAAACTGTCGGACGGCCAGGTGGCGATGTTCAAGCGCTACCCAGAGACCTACAAAATCCCGGTCTACACCACCCACCGCACGGTCAACCTGCCCGACGATATCTACGAGTCGATCAAGCGCAGCGCGCTCAACGTCAAGTCGATCAACGACGGCAACGGCCTGGAGAATTTCACCGGCAACCGCTACTACGCCTTCCCGATCCCGAAAAATGGCGTCGAGGTGTTGTGGAACCACATCACTCGCTATCACGGCGGCAACCTGCGACGCATCATCACCCAGGCCACACCGCAGACCAACGGCAGCTACACGCCGATCCGCTTTGAAGAAGAAGTGGCAGTGCCGCAACTGATCCCGGACATGGACCCGGCCAAGGGCGCCAACGTGCTGACCTTCTTCAAGCAGTCGGTCACCGCGCCCGCCCGCCTGGCGGGTAACGTGCTGCTGGTGCACGAAACCCTCGACCAGGTGAAAGAACCGCGCCTGGCATGGATCTACAACGCCGGCCAACGCCGCGTGCGCCGTGCACCGCAAGTGGCCTACGACGGTCCGGGCACTGCGTCCGACGGCCTGCGTACCTCGGATAACTTCGACATGTTCTCCGGCGCGCCAGACCGCTACGACTGGAAACTGGTGGGCAAGAAGGAAATGTACATTCCCTACAACGCCTACAAGCTCGATTCGCCGTCCCTTAAATATGACGACATCATCAAGGCCGGCCACATCAACCAGGACCTGACCCGCTACGAGCTGCACCGGGTCTGGGAAGTGGTGGGCACGGTGAAACCAAGCGAGCGGCACATCTACGCCAAGCGCCACATGTACATCGACGAAGACAGCTGGCAAGTGGCGCTGGTGGATCACTATGACGGCCGCGGCCAACTGTGGCGCGTTGCCGAAGGTCATGCGCAGTTCTACTACAACCACCAGACCCCGGCCTACACCGTCGAGACCCTGTACGACATCATCGCCGGCCGCTACATCGCCCTGGGCATGAAGAACGAAGAGAAGAGCAGCTTTGTATTCGGCTTCAACGCCAAGGCGGCGGACTACACCCCATCGGCCCTGCGCGCCTCGGGCGTACGCTGACCTGAGGTTGTAAAGCCAATCACTGTGGGAGCTGGCTTGCCTGCGATGGCGGTGGACCAGGCAAAACCCATCAACCTGACCCACCGCCATCGCAGGCAAGCCAGCTCCCACATAGGCTCGGGTTTTAACCTGCCAATCCTGTGCCGGGCTCAAATGAAGCCCGGCTTTTTTATGCCCGGCAATCAGCCCGCTGAATACTTCTTCAACAACGCCCATTGACAGGACTACGGTAGACCGCACGCCGCATAACAATAAAAAAGGGACGTTGTAATGACCGCCATGACCCGTCGCCTGGATCGCCCTGGATTCATGCCACGTCTGTCTTCCCACCATTTGCTGCGCCCACGCCTGGCCGAGCCGTTGCTGGGGGCCGAGGCGCGGGTCCGGTTGCTGTGCGCGCCGGCCGGTAGTGGCAAGAGTGCCTTGTTGGCCGAATGCGCCCTGCAGGCCCCGGCGAGTTGCCAAGTGTATTGGCTGCCCCTCAACGGTGCGGCCCTGGACCCGCTGGATTTCTGTCAGCGCCTGGCCCAAAGCCTGGGCCTGGTGTTTGTCGATCAAGCCAGCTTGTTGCTCGACCTGAGCCGCTGGCAAGCGCCGGCCTGGCTGTTTCTCGATGACTATTGCCGGGTGGCGGCGCCCGCATTGGATGCCTTGCTCGATCGGGTGCTGGCGGCCAGCAGCCCGGCCTTGGTCTGGTGGCTGGGCGCGCGGCGCCGGCCGGCCTGCAATTGGCCACGGCTGTTGCTCGATGATGAGTTGTGGGAGTGCGGCGGCACCGAGTTGGCGTTCGATCAGCGCGAGGTCCAGCAACTGCTCGAGCATCACGCTGCGGGCGGGCAGGCCGCTGATAAAGTCCTGCAGTTCAGCGCCGGCTGGTGCGCCGGCGTGCGTATCGCCCTGCTCGAAGGCGACAGCCATCCCGACAGCGGTGCCTGGCATGGGCGCTCCCAGACCTTGCTCGATTACCTGCAACACGAGCTGTTCAGCACTTTGCCCGAAGAGTTGGAGGAGGCCTGGCGCGTGTTGGCGCACCTGCCGCGTTTCAACCCGGGGCTGTGCGAACACCTGTTCGGGTTTGGCGATGGCGCCGACTACCTGCGCGAGCTCCAGGCCCTCGGCGCGTTTATCGAGCCCTGGGAAGATTCGCCGGAGTGGCTGCAGGTCTTCGCGCCCCTGGCCCAGTTACTGCGCGACGAACCCTGGCCGGCCCGGCGTTCCTGGCACCGGCGCGCCTGCCAATGGTTTACCGCAGCCCAGGACTGGCAGGCGGCGTTTGAGCAGGCGCTGCTGGCTGAAGAGTACGAAGTGGCGGTCAGCCTGTTGGAGCACTTCAGCTTTGAAGACTTGTTCCGCCAGCAAAACGCCGTGCTGTTGTTGCGCCTGCATGAGCAACATGGCGACGAGTTGATGCTCGGCTCGGCGCAACTGGTGGGGCTGGTCACGGCGGCCTTGCTGTTTGCCGGGCGTTTCGACCAGGCCGCGCAATGCATCGATCAACTGGCGCGCTTCACCCCGCAACCCACCGCCGCGCTGCAACGCCACCTGCTGGCGCGCTGGCAGGCGCAGTGGGGTTGGTTATTGCACCTGGGTGGGGAAGCGGTGCCTGCGCGTGGGCATTTTCTGGAGGCATTGAATGACTTGCCGGACAGCGCCTGGACGTCGCGCCTGATGTGCCTGTCCGGGCTGACCCAGCAAGCGCTGTTGCGCGGCGAACTGGACGTGGCCCAGGCGCTCAATCGCGAGGCGCTGTGCCTGGCGCGGGCCCATGGTTCGTTGCTGCTGGAAGCGGTGCTGGAGCTTGATCATGCGCAACTGCTGGAACAGCGGGGCGCACCGTACCGGGCCCAGAGCCTGTTGGAAGGCGTGCAGGCCATGCTGGTGCAGCAGCGCCTCAAGGCCGGGCCGCTGATGGGCCGGATTGCCTTGCGCCGTGGGCACCTGGCACTGCGCCAGGGGCATGACGCGATGGCTACCGACTGCCTCGAAGCCGGCCTGGGCATGTGCCTGCATAGCCAGGATAAGCGCGTGCTGTACGGCTTCCTCGGGTTGGCGATGCTGGCGGCCAACCGTGGCGACTACGCCCAGGCGTTTATCCAGTTGCGCGACGCCGAGCGCCTGATGCAGCGCCGGCAGGTGCCCGACACGGTGTACCGGGCGGTGTTGTTGTTGCTCAGTGGGCACTTTTGGTTGCAGCAGGGGCGCGCCGAACTGACCCTGGAGGCCGTCAGCCGGGTGCTGCGCCACTATCATGGCCCGCAGGCGAAACAGGCACCGCCGGCGACCCTGGAGCTGATCCCCCGGCTGGAATACTTGCTGGTGCTGGCCCAGGTCAAGCTGCGCCGGGCCGAGCAACCCATCCAGCGGCTCACGGCCTTGCTCGATACGGCCCGCGAGCGTGGCATGCAGTGCCTGGAAGTGGAGTTGCACCTGGTGTTGGGCGAGGTGGCCTGGCAACTGGGCGAGCGCGCGAACGCGGTGCGTTCGCTGCAAACCGGGCTGGCCCTGGCGGCGCGCTGCCAGGTGCAACAGGCGGTGCGCGAACTGCGTCTGCGCCAGCCGGGGTTGCTCAGTGAACTGGGGCTCGAACCTCAGGATGCAGTGGCGGCGCCAGGGGAAAACCCGTTGAGCCAACGGGAACTGGAGGTGCTGCAACTGATCGCGCTGGGCAACTCCAACCTGGAAATTGCCGACTTGTTGTTTATCTCGCTGCACACGGTGAAGACCCACGCGCGGCGGATTCACAGCAAGTTGGGGGTGGAGCGGCGCACCCAGGCCGTGGCCAAGGCCAAGACCCTGGGCCTGATGGCCTGATTACTCCCAGCAATGCCGATCAACAGGTGGGAGCTGGCTTGTCGGGTCGCCGCATCGCTGCGATAGCGGTAGGCCAGTCAACACATCCTTACATGACCCACCGCCATCGCGGGCAAGCCCGCTCCCACAGGGGATCTCGGCTGGGCACAGGACTTTGCACACACCACACACCAACTGTGGGAGCTGGCTTGCCTGCGATGACGGTGTATCAGTCGCAGAATGTATCAACTGACCCACCGCCATCGCAGGCAAGCCAGCTCCCACATTGGCCTGTGTGCATTCAGTATGGGTGGATCAGGGTTGATAACCCATCCGCCAACTCACAGCCTGGCTCGCCGCCAGCAACTGCCGGGCCGCCGGTCCATCTTCATCGGCATGGAACAACGATGTCGGCCCCACCACCGTCATCACCGCCACCACCTGGCCCATGGCATTAAAGACCGGCGCCGACAGCGCATCGACCCCGGGCATCAGCAAGCCATGCACAAAGTGCAGGCCCCGCTGGCGAATCTGCGCACAGGCCTGCCCATACGCCTGGTCGTCCGCCAGCGCATGGGCGGTGCCGGCCTGGATCTCCTGCGTGCGCAGGTCGACGGTTTCGCGCTCTGGCAAAAAGGCGCTGAACACCAGGCCCGTGGATGAGCTGAGCAGCGGCAGCACCGACCCCAGTTGCGTCACCACCGTGACCGCGCGTACCGCCGGTTCGATATGCACCACCGTTGCGCCGTGGTTGCCCCACACCGCGAGAAAGCAGGTTTCATTCAACTCGTCGCGCAGCTGCGCCAGGGGCAGGGTGGCGACTTTCAGCACGTCCATGCTGCCCAGCGCCGCCAACCCCACGCGCAAGGCTTCGCGGCCCAGGCCGTAATGGTTGGTGGCCGTGTTCTGTTCGGCAAACCCCGAGGCAATCAACGCCTGCAAATAGCGGTGGACCTTGCTCGCGGGCATCTGCACATGTTCGGCCAGGCGCGACAGGGACGTGGCCGGCGACAGTTCGGCCAGGGCCTTGAGGATGTCGGTGCCGACTTCGGCCGAGCGGACTTTCTGTTTACCGGTGTCGCGGGGGGCGGGGGGCTTTTCCATGGAGAGCGTGTGTCCGAAAGACGAATGGCGGTCTTTATAGCTTGACGGTCGATACGGAGCAAATTACGTTATGCGTAACTGGATTACGATAAAAACAACTTCCTTACTGAGGACGATCCATGACCCTCGATTACCAATCGGGCTTTGGCAATGAATTCGCCAGCGAAGCCTTGCCAGGTGCACTGCCGGTCGGCCAGAACTCCCCGCAAAAAGCGCCCTACGGGCTGTACACCGAACTGTTCTCCGGCACCGCCTTCACCATGGTGCGCAGCGAAGCGCGGCGTACCTGGATGTATCGCATCCAACCGTCGGCCAATCACCCGGCATTCATCAAGCTGGAACGACAACTGGCCGGTGGCCCGCTGGGCGAGGTGACGCCCAACCGCCTGCGCTGGAACCCGTTGGATGTACCTGCACAACCCACCGACTTTATCGACGGCCTGGTCGGCATGGTGGCCAACGCCGGCGCCGAGAAACCCTCCGGCATCAGCATCTATCACTACCGCGCTAACTGCTCCATGGAGCGGGTGTTCTTCAACGCCGACGGCGAACTGTTGATCGTTCCCGAGCAAGGCCGCCTGCGCATCGCCACTGAACTTGGGGTGCTGGAGGTCGAGCCGCTGGAAATCGTCCTGCTGCCACGGGGCCTGAAATTTCGCATCGAATTGCTGGATGCCCAGGCTCGCGGCTACGTTGCCGAAAACCATGGCGCGCCGCTGCGCCTGCCGGACCTGGGGCCGATTGGCAGCAATGGCCTGGCCAATCCCCGGGACTTCCTGACCCCGGTCGCCCACTACGAACATCTTTCACAGCCCACGCCGCTGGTGCAGAAGTTCCTCGGCGAGCTGTGGGGCTGCACCCTCGATCACTCGCCGCTGAACGTGGTGGCCTGGCACGGCAATAACGTGCCGTACAAATATGACCTGCGCCGCTTCAACACTATCGGCACAGTGAGTTTCGATCACCCCGACCCGTCGATCTTTACTGTGTTGACCTCGCCTACCAGCGTCCACGGCCTGGCCAATCTCGACTTCGTGATCTTCCCGCCGCGCTGGATGGTGGCCGAAAACACCTTCCGGCCACCGTGGTTCCACCGCAACCTGATGAACGAATACATGGGCCTGATCCAGGGCGCCTACGACGCCAAGGCCGAAGGTTTCCTGCCCGGCGGCGCGTCGCTGCACAGTTGCATGAGCGCCCACGGCCCGGATGGCGAGACCTGCACCAAGGCCATCGCCGTGGACCTGGCGCCGCACAAAATCGATAACACCATGGCCTTCATGTTCGAGACCAGCCAGGTGCTGCGCCCGACCCGCTTCGCCCTGGACTGCCCGCAACTGCAAAACACTTACGACGCTTGCTGGGCCACGCTGCCGGCAACCTTCAACCCGAATCGGAGATAAACCATGACTCAGTCCACTCTCACCCGTAGTTGGGTGGCCTCGGCCAACGGTCACCCGGATTTCCCCCTGCAGAACCTGCCCCTGGGCATCTTCAGCCTCACCGGTTCGGCACCGCGCAGTGGCGTGGCGATTGGCGAGCATATTTTTGATCTGCAAGCGGCCCGTGACCTGTTTGACGGTGAAGCGCGCCGCGCCATCGATGCCATGGCGGACGGCCAACTGAACGCCTTCTTCGAACTGGGCCGTGGCCCACGGGTGGCACTGCGCGAACGCCTGCTGGAACTGCTCGCCGAGGGCAGCAGCCAGCAAGCCAAGCTGCAAGCCCTGGGTACCCAAGTGTTGCCACTGGCCGCCGATTGCCAGATGCACCTGCCAGCGAAAATCAACGATTACACCGACTTCTACGTCGGCATCGAGCACGCGCAGAACGTCGGCAAACTGTTCCGCCCGGACAACCCCTTGTTGCCCAACTACAAGTACGTGCCAATTGGCTATCACGGCCGTGCCTCGACGATCCGCCCGTCCGGCACCGAGGTGCGCCGGCCCAAGGGCCAGACCCTGCCAGCCGGCCAGACCGAACCGACTTTCGGCCCGTGCGCACGCTTGGACTACGAACTGGAACTGGGCATCTGGATCGGCCAGGGCAATGCCATGGGCGACTCGATTGCCATTGGCGACGCCGCCGAGCATATCGCTGGCTTCTGCCTGCTCAACGACTGGTCGGCCCGCGATATCCAGGCCTGGGAGTACCAGCCGCTGGGGCCGTTCCTGTCGAAAAGCTTTATCACCAGCATCTCGCCCTGGGTGGTCACGGCTGAAGCCCTGGAGCCGTTCCGCAAGGCCCAGCCCGCACGCCCGGCTGGCGATCCACAACCGCTGCCGTACCTGCTGGACACCCGCGACCAGGCCGCTGGCGGCTTTGATATCGAACTGGAAGTGCTGCTGACCACCGCCGCGATGCGCGAGCAGAACCTGGCGGCCCATCGCCTGACCCTGAGCAACACCCAACACATGTACTGGACCGTGGCGCAAATGGTCGCGCACCACAGCGTCAACGGCTGCCAGTTGCAGGCCGGCGACCTGTTTGGTTCGGGCACTTTGTCGGGCCCGGAAGCGGGGCAGTTCGGCAGCCTGCTGGAAATCACCGAAGGCGGCAAAAAGCCGATCGAGCTGGCCTCCGGCGAAGTGCGCAAGTTCCTTGAAGACGGCGACGAAATCATCCTGCGCGCCCGCTGCACGCGTGATGGATTTGCCTCCATCGGCTTCGGCGAATGCCGTGGCACTGTGGTCGCCGCGCGCTAAGGGGGCGAGGGGATGGAACTCTATACCTACTACCGTTCCACATCGTCCTACCGGGTGCGCATCGCCCTGGCGCTCAAGGGCCTGGACTTCACCGCGCTGCCGGTCAACCTGCTGGTGCCCAAGGGCGGCGCCAACCGCCAGCCCGAATACCTGGCGATCAACCCCCAGGGCCGTGTCCCGGCCTTGCGTACCGACGAGGGCGAACTGTTGATCCAGTCGCCGGCGATCATCGAGTACCTGGATGAACGTTATCCACAGGTGCCGCTGCTCGCCAAGGACCTGGCAGCCCGCGCCCATGAGCGCGCGGTGGCCTCGATCATCGGCTGTGACATTCACCCGTTGCACAACTCCAGCACCCAGAGCCTGTTGCGCCAGTGGGGGCATGACGAGGCGCAATTGCTGGAGTGGATCGGGCACTGGATCAGCCAGGGCCTGGGCGCGGTGGAGCAATTGATCGGCGAGCAGGGTTACTGCCTTGGCGACCAGCCTGGGCTGGCGGATACGTTTCTGATTCCGCAGTTGTACGCGGCAGAGCGCTTCAAGGTGGCACTGGATGGCTACCCACGAATCCTGCGCGTCGCAGCCTTGGCTGCCAAACATCCTGCATTTATCCAGGCCCATCCCTCCAACCAACCTGACACCCCCTAACCCCTGCAGGAGCCGGCTTGCCGTCGATGGCGCTTCACCTGATACACCGCCATCGCTGGCAAGCCAGCTCCTACAGGCGGATATCCAATAAAAAAAACAGGTACCTTGCGATGCACAATCAGATTGCCAGCTTTCGCGCGGCACTCGACGCCCGTCCGGTGTCGCGCTACCAGTGGTTGATTCTCCTGTTGTTGGCGTTGTTGCTGGTCACCGATGGTTACGATGCCCAAGTGTTGGGCTACGTGGTCCCGGCCCTGGCCCAGGACTGGGGCCTGGAAAAATCCGCCTTCGGCCCGGTGTTCAGTGCCAACCTGCTGGGGCTGACCTTAGGTTCCCTGGCCGTGACGCCCCTGGCGGACCGCTTCGGCGTGCGCCGCATCCTGCTCGCCTGCGTACTGATCTACGCCAGCCTCACGGTGCTGATGGTATTCGCCAATTCCCTGAACACGCTGATGGCCGCACGCTTTATCTGCGGCATTGGCATGGGTGGCGCGATGCCCAGTGCCATGGCCTTGATGTCGGAATATTCGCCACCGCGTATGCGCACGTTGATGGTGACGCTAGCGGCCTGTGGTTTCTCGTTCGGTGGCGCGGCGGGTGGTTTTGTCGCGGCGGGTTTTATCGACAGTTTCGGCTGGCAGGCGGTGTTCCTCGCCGGTGGTGTGACGCCGTTGCTGCTGTTTCCCTTCCTGGTATGGCTGCTGCCTGAATCCTTGCCACGTTTGTTGCGCGATGCGCCGCCCTATGCGCGCCTGCAGAAAGTCACGGCGCGCATGCTGCCTGGTTGGCAGGCGCCGGCGGCCAGCGAAGAACAGAATCGCCAGGAGCAGGGCAGCAAACTGACGGTGGTGGAGTTGTTTCGCAATGGCTATGCCCGGCCAACGCTGCTGATCTGGTCGACCTTTTTCGTCAGCCTGATCCTGCTGTATTTCATGATCAGTTGGTTGCCATCACTGTTGCTGGAAAGTGGCATGGCCTTGAACAAAGCCAACCTGGTGACCTCGATGTTCCTGTTCGCCGGCACGTTGGGCGCGATTGGCATGGCGTGGTTTGCCGACCGCCTGAAAAGCAAGGTCCGCCTGCTCTCCGGTGTGTTGGCGGCCGCGGCGGTGTGCACGATTCTGCTGGGGCTCAATCACGACAACCCGCGTTACCTGGTGGCGTTTGTGTTTGCGGCGGGCTTTTGCATCATCGGTGGCCAGTTGACCCTCAATGCGTTTGCCAGCAACTTTTACCCGGCCCATGTACGTGCGACGGGCACGGGCTGGGCGCTGGGTGTCGGGCGGTTTGGTTCGATCCTCGGGCCGCTGTTTGGCAGCATGTTGCTGGCGATGCAGGTACCGGTGCAGCAGATTTTCTTCTTCTGCGCGATTCCAGCGGTGATCGCCGCGCTGCTGATCATTCAGGTGCGCTCCCCCGAGCCCACGCCGCCGGTTGAGATCCTCCAGCACCCGCTTGAATCCTGAAGGGCAACCCCCTTATTTGTAGGAGCTGTCGAGCCCCGGCGAGGCGGCGATGAGGGCGACGCGGTTCACCGGTCGCCCCCTTTAATGCACCACCGCCCCAGGCGGCAAATGCCCCAGCCGTTCCGTCAGGCGCAGCCGCTGCACCGGGTCTTCACTGAGCAACAGCGCGTGCTCAAGATCGAAGCGCTCGGCATTCGGGCAATCCAGGTGCTTGTACAGACTGGCCCGCGCCAGATAGTCGGCGGCGCTGGCATCGCCCAGTTCCAGCACGCGCTCGGCGTCGATCAGCGCCGCGAGGTGATTGTCATTGGCCAGGTGCAGTTGCCGCAGGTTGCGCGACAGCCGTTGCAGGATCAGCCGTGGCTCGACGCTGCGCAGGTGCTCGGCTTGCAGCTTGAGATTGGGGCCGTACTGGCGTTGCAGCAATTCGCGGCAGTCGTTGGGGTACAGCCGCCGCCCGCCACAGGGGTCGAGCAAATGATCGGCACCGCTTACCCTTAGCAGGAAGTGCCCGGGGAAGTTGACCCCGACCATCGGGATCTCCAGGCGCCGCGCCAACTCCAGGGCAATCAGCCCCAGGGCCAGAGGCTGTCCGCGGCGGCGCTGCAACACCTTGTCCAACAGCGCGGCAGCGGGGCGCAAGGGGGTGAAGTCATCCTGGGCGAACCCCAGGTCGTTCAGTATCCGCAGCAACGGTTGGCCCAGCTCATCGGCCGGCAGCAGCGGCATGCCGAGGCTTACCTGCTGTTGCAGCACCGCGAAGTCAGCCAGGATCGCCCGTGGCTCCACGGCGGGGTCGTGCTCGGCAGCGATCCATAAGGCGGCTTCAAACAGCGCCGCAGGCGAGCGGTGCAGGCAGTCGAAAAAGGCTTGGCGGGGATTCATTGCATTCTCCGTCGGATGTCTCGTTTTAGCCTTGCCGAGAACTTTCGTCCAGCTTCTTGAGAACCAGCCTACTTGTTTATGTCACAAAGCCTGAAATTGCGGTCGGCTTATTCCCGCGTGTTCCGGCAATCTTTTACCGGCGGCCTATACTTGGCGACTACAAGAAGTGATTCGGGAGCTTGACGATGTTTGCTCTCATGCACAGCACCCGCCTTGAATCCCTGCACCTGAGCGTTGACCCGGTGAGCGGGTTGAAGGCGGTCATTGCCATTCACAGCAGTCGCCTGGGGCCGGCCCTGGGCGGCTGTCGCTACCTGGCCTACCCCGACGACGAAAGCGCCGTGGCCGACGCCGCGCGCCTGGCCCGAGGCATGAGCTACAAAGCCGCGCTGGCCGGCTTGCCGGTGGGCGGCGGCAACGCTGTAATCATCCGCCCGGCCCATGTGGAAAGCCGCGCCGCGTTGTTCGAAGCCTTCGGCCGGTGCATCGAGCAACTCGATGGCCGCTACATCACCGCCATCGACAGCGGCACCTCTGTGGCCGACATGGACTGCATCGCCCAGCACACGCGCTTTGTCACCAGCACCACCGCCGCCGGCGATCCGTCTCCCCATGCGGCCATGGGCGTATTCGCCGGCATCCGCACCGCCGCCATGGCCCGCCTGGGCAGCGACAACCTGGAAGGCCTGCGTGTGGCAATCCAGGGCCTGGGCAACGTCGGCTACGCCCTGGCCGAACAACTGCACGCCGCTGGCGCTGAATTGCTGGTGAGCGATATCGACCCTGGCAAAGTGCAACTAGCCATGGAGCAACTGGGCGCCCACCCGATTGCCAACGACGCCCTACTCAGTACCCCATGCGACATTCTCGCGCCGTGCGGCCTGGGCGCTGTCCTCAACCGCCAGAGCGTCGCCCAACTGCGCTGCGCCGCCGTGGCCGGTTCCGCCAGCGCGCAGCTGACCCACCTGCAAGTGGCCGACCAATTGGAAGCGCGCGGCATCCTCTATGCACCGGACTATGTGATCAACTCCGGCGGCCTGATCTACGTCGCCCTCAAGCACGGTGGCGCGGACCTGGCGACCATCACCGCGCACCTGTCCAACATCGGCACACGCCTGACCGAAATCTTCGGCCACGCTCAAGCCGAAAAACGCTCACCCGCCCGAGTGGCCGATGAACTGGCCGAGCGCCTGCTGTACGCCTAGCCCTTATTAAAAAGGCCCTGAATCAACGATCCAGGGCCTGTTCAATTCGGGCTTTATTCCGCCGCCGGGTTCAGCAACTCGGACAACGCATCCGGCTGGCTCTTGAACGCCTTGGCAAACACATCGCGATTCTTCGCCATGTAGATCCCGGCTTCCTCCACCTGCTGCTCGCTCAGGGACGGCACGGCTTTTTGCAACACTTCTGCGAGCAACTCAGCGAGTTCAAGCATCTTGTCATGACGGTCAGCTTCGGCTTTATCCATGATTTACCTTAATGCCGGGTGCCTAGATACGTGAGTCTGAGGAACGTCTAGCGCGGTCGTCACTAGGGGTTGATTATTACGATAGACAGGTCTACTTTGAGAAACAGTGCCAGTGAAGCACCTCGGGTTTTTAGATAGCAGGTAGGCGTCGGAATTATCCGCGGCTCGGCATCTGTACCCCCATGACAGAGCTTTCGTCGGGGTATGAGCTATGCGTCTAACTATTTCCATGCCTATTCCTTCTCTTTGTGAGGCATCAACATTTAGCGCCTCACGGCCACCCCTTCGATGGCGTGAAGATTTCCTCTGTCAAGAAAAGTCCAAGACTGCGAATAATTACTCGTTCGGTAAATTTGATTTACGGAAAGTAGAAGTTTGTCAGGCTGTTGAACTTGCAAACTTAGCTGGCGTGGGCGAGGTAAGCGCTCATGATTGACTTGGCGAATCGTAGTGCCTCTACAAAACGGGTATGTCTAGAGTATAAAGTCATAAAGTTTTCTCATGGCCAACTAGCAAGGTATGTATTGGTCTCTGACAAAACATTCATGCCTGTCGTGAGTGCAAGCGTGTACGAAGTTTCGTACTCATTAGGAAATCGTAGATTTAAATCCAGCATAAGAACAATTTTTTATCATTTGGCATTTCTGTTCACATGGGCGGGAAAGAATGGTGTTGATATTGAGGTGATGCTGTTAGAAGGGCTTGGTGTTGATTTCAAGAATGTCAGGAGCTTCGCGCGCTGGCTCGAAACCGTAATATTGCCATCCCGAGGTGGTGATCAAATAAGCCGCTATGTTACCAAGGTGCTCCACAGTTGTAGTGCTTTCGCGTTGTGGTTTGTGGAGAACTTCACTCCGTTAGTAAGTTATCAAGTGGACAGCAATGTTAATTACATTAAGCTTATTGAGAGTCATAAACAGGTTTGGTCCGAAGTCATGGCTGGCAGTAAAGCTGACGCTATCGCGCAGGATCTAACTGATGACGAGTTGCAATTAATCGAGAAATTATTAAAAGCTAGATTGGACAACGCCACGCGAAAGCGTGGACTGCAGTTGCGCAATTATATTTTATGGCGGTTGATGCTGAGGTTTGGTCTTAGAATTGGTGAAGCGCTCGCCCTTCGATTGGAAGATATAGATCTTACAGGTGATTATCCTTCGCTTGAAATCGTCCGTATAGAAGAGAGAGGGGCAAACTACGTAGATCCACGGACGCCAAATAATCCTCTTGTTAAAACGTATGGACGATTGCTTTACTTTGGGTCGGGGGACGAAGATGTTATCGAGTACATTGAAGAGTATGTATCGACGTATAGAGTAAAGGCAAATGGAAAGAGGCACGGCTTCACAGTTTTCTTGGATCATGACTTCCTGTTTGTGTCGCACGGATCGTCTAATATGGGCCGTCCCCTATCTTGCTCTTCAGCTAACAAAATTTCAAAAGATATACGTTTGGAATGTGTTGATAAGTTTCATTGGCACGTGGTTAGGCATGCGGTCTTTAATCGACTCTATGAGGCAGCAAGTTCGCTGGAGAATAATGCGACAGAAATTGATCACATAGTTTATATGGGTGGATGGCGCAGCCCTAACTCACTGCGGTGTTATGCCAAACGAGCAATCAGGGATTTGACTAGGAATAGGTTAATTCAGATGAATACGGAAGGAATCATAGATGAATATTGAATTAAATCATCTCGAAGAGTTTCGTGATGAACATGGCAGGCTTTATGTTGAATGTCGGGCTGATGCATTGAATCCTTTCTTTATCGATATTACAACTTGCAGGGTTGAAGCTGAGTGGCAGAGGCGGCGGTATTCAATATGTTTGGATGAATACAAGCTTCCTAAAATAGTCATTAATGCTGCGCATGAGTACTTAAAATTTAAGCTTAAAACGGTTTGTCCTCGTATTCTGCCTAGCTTTCGTTCAGCATTATCGTGTCTTGAGTCAAAATGGAATACTTCGTGGACTGATTTTTCCGATCTTTCGTTGGGGGATCTGTTTGATATCACATTGGCTGAGTCACGGGCAGGCGGGCAATTTCGAATGTTTTATAGATATTCAGCGCAGAACTGTTTGGCCGGCGCCGATGAAGTTTATGCGTTAGAGCTGGATGCAATAAAGTTTAAACCAGGTGAGTCAAAGAATATAATACTCCAATGGCATGAAACCAGAGGGGCATTGACCAGTTCGGAAATAGAAGTTGTAAGAAGAGCTATGGTGGCCAAGGCACCCGATGAATCAACCTGGGACACGTCTGTCCGGTTATTCGCATGGATTGCGTTTGAAACGCTAAAACGCCCCATTCAGCTACATGAAATGTTAGACAGCGCACTATGGATGCCCGACCCCACAGCATCTGACCAGCAGTTTTTTTTGAGAATTCCTAAGGCGAAGAAACAAAGAGGTCAGGAGGCAGAGCTATGGCCCATAACCGGAGAGCTGGCGGTTGCTATACGAGATTATTCCGCATTACCCCATGTGAGAGATTTGCAGAAATCGCGAAAAACCTTATTAGTTAATATGTCGGGGGGGGAAAGACCAGACTTTGGTCGTGGATTAACACTTTGGAGCCAAAAAATAGGCCTCGTCAGCCCGAGGACGAAAGAGCTATTGGTGTTAACTCCGTATCGAATACGCCATAGTGGGGCTACACAAATGGCTGTTCAAGGGGCGTCAAGAGATGAAATTCAATATGTATTAGAACATAGTTCCATCACCGCAGCAGATTGGTACATAGATTGTTTGGCATCGGAGTTCTGCCCGTTGCTAGAACGAGCCAACAAGAGGCTTGGAGGTTTGTTTTCAGATCTTAATGGTCTCTTTTTTAACGGGCGTGTTGGTCCTCGGGGTGCTGGTTCGCCGATACTGATTCCCGTCGTACAAAAGCCCGCTCTTGTGGGAGAGTGCGGCAAAGAAGGAGTGTGCGGGCAGCACCCTTTCTTTAGTTGTTATAATGGGTGTAGGTATTTTATTGCTTGGCGCGATGCAGACCATCAAAAGTCTTTGCAGTACTTGGAGGCCGAACTTTCGAGGTGGGGTAAGTCTGAAGGTGGCAAAGAACGTAGTAAGGTTCTTAAGGATCTAGAAAGGGTCTACCAATCCGTTAAAGATGTTGTAACGAGAATAAAAAATGGTGAGTAACTTCCTATGAGCGAGAGTTTATTAATGTTGGAAGTACCTATCGCACTACACGAGCTTACGACTTCCGTCTCGAAAGTATTGAGCCCCGAAATTAATGTTTTTAGCGATGATTGGGATATTTTGGATTGGGTTAAAAGACCCGGAAATTTAACTGTCTTAACTCTGCGTTTTGGCCGCCTTAAAAACAATGCTTTGAGGATGGTGGCGAAAATTTACATTGCAGCTAAGCGAGTTCAAGTGGGAATTGCTGATGGTGGAGCTTTCGCGATTATCGAGGCATTGGTAAGGCTTGATTCGGTGATTGGTGATAAAACGATTGCCCAGATTAACCTTCTCGATTTTATCGCAGTTGAGAATGCTTATATTGAGCGCGGGATAGTAGGAAAAGTATCAAGCCTATCCAATCTCCAAGCCTTCTCTAAATGGCTACAAATGAGGCTTGGATTAAGGATTTTATATACAGCACCAAAGAGCCGTCTTGAGTATGGAAGGCATGGTTCTGAAAGTGGAAGGCAGAAAAAATTGCTGCCGACGGAGGTTCTTCGAGATATTGTCGCATTGGTTAATCACCCGGAATTGGAGCTTCGTGACAAGTTTTTCATTAATGCATTATTGATAAATATTGCATTGGGATGCAGAATTAATGAATTAGCGTGCCTTCCGTTGGAATGCTTGATAAAACTTCAAGGGAGGTGGGCTTTTAAAGTTTTTCCTGAGAAAGGTGGTACGCTTTTGTATAGACCTTTCCCTCAGGAAATGTATCCTGCGGTCAAAGCAGCAGTGACTTTCATCGCTAAGACTACAATGGAAGGGCGACATATAGTTAAACAGCTACGATCGGCTCCGCGCCTAGATTGGAAGAAAATACTGAGTTCGGACCAATCGCTAAGGTACTTTTCGAAAAAATTTGCATCCGAATGGACAAAAGAACATACGCTGTTCACGCCAAAAGGAAGCTATTATTTTTCAACCGGACAGTTCGTTGACGCTATAGGATTACTAGAGCGATTCAAGAAGCCATCGAAGGCAGCGGCGTACCTCTGCACTACAACTCGCGTTTTTAACCGTTTGTTAAATAACCAGATCGCGATGTCACAAAAGGTTTATCTGTATGAGAAAAGTTGGGATGAACTTGCTCCAGTGACCTGTGAAGTTGAAAACTGGCAGAGGAAACTGCGGAGGCACCCTCATTCGATAACCGCGAAGTGTATGGAAAAAAATTGCGGGGTGACTGTCTCTGCGAGAAGTTGGATGCGGGAAGTAGTGAGAGGGGTATTTGATGATGCGTTATTATGTCAGCTCCAAGATAAAGTATACCCGTTCGAACGCGACTTTAAATATGAGGAGGAGTTCTATTGCTCGATCTCGCCGACAATTCGTGCAAACTCGAAAACGTTATTAGAGCCTGAGGACTCGTTGTTCGTTATTTCACGTAATCTTTTGACCTATTCAAAATCCGTAAGGTTGAACGAGTTTAGAAAAGTTAGTGGCGGGATGTTCATAAGTTGGTTGGGCGGTACGTCAGCACAGGGTGGATCACTATTTAGAAAATTTGATATCCTTGATCCGCGAACAGGCACTGTTGCAGAGTTTACTTGGCATGATATCCGTCATTGGCTCAATACTGTATATAAGCAGGGCGGGCTTTCGGACGCTCAGGTGAATATTATATTAGGACGAGCGGATTATACTCAAGCTCAAATATACGACCACACCTCAGCATTAAGTAGATCACTTATACTTCAAGATATGATGCAGCGCGTTAGGGAGGACAAGGCGGTGGGATTGATACAGACTACGTTCAATAATTTTAAGATAGCAGATCGTAAGGCGGCCGAAGATTATCTTACGGCTGCTATTCGTGTTATCAACCCAATGCCTCATGGCGGGTGCGCTCATAATCTTGCACTCAAGCCTTGTCAAAATCATCTTTCCTGTTTGTCAAAGGGAGGTGATGGCAAGCCCTGCGAGGTGCTTATTGTAGACTCGCAAAATGAAAAGCAAAGGTCTGAAATTCAGCGAATAGCTCATGATGCGAGTTTTATCAGAGTTCATATAGTCAACGCCGGCGGTGAGTCAAGTCCCCAATATAAGCATTTTGAAAGCGTGGAGCAGTCAGCTAACTTTCTGCTGACAGAGATTTTTAAAAAGAGTAATCATTGAGGAGGTTGTATGAATTACAGGGGGGAAAGACTCAAGGAGTATCTAAGAAGTAAGCTGTTGGAGTTGATTATTTTTTATCGCGATCGCTCTGTGCAGTATACATACAGCCAAAAAGAATTCTCCATTTACGCAGGAGTATCAAGGGAGACAATCAGGAAATATCAATTTGAGATTGATGTCGTATTGCAATCTTCACTTATCTCTAAATGGGTATTTGATAAAGATGCCAAGTGTAGGAATTTGCAGGAGAAGATTTCAATACTTCAATGTGAGTTAAATAAGGTTGATAAAATGTATGTGGCGATGCGAACTCAGTATATCGGTATTTTAGAAGCGTTGTTAATGCACTCTATAGATATTCGTGCTTTAGTCGTCCGGTCTCCTGATACGCTGAAGGTGGAGCGCGCGTATAACGAATGCGTTCTATGTAACTCCGTTGTCTGTGATGAATTGCCGCTCGGTTAGGACCGTATCCGAAACTTCACGACACTGGCGTATTGTGATCCGAAGTACTGATTCTTCTGAGCCCTATGTTGCCACCAATAGTATTCGCATGCAATTGAGTGTCGAAAACTTGTGGGTTTATTCAAAGATATAATTCGCTTCCGTATTGATAAAAATATATTCGCGCCATGATTGCCACAACATTCATCATCCTGGGTATTCTGACTGAGCGTATTGGGCGTCAGTCAAGAGGCGGACTTAGCTAGTAGGAAAATCTGAGAAATCATGTCAGCAACCGAATGAAAAAATTTCTATGCCCAGTGACCCCATTGCTCCACAAATCACCACCGCAAGACCAGTGCATCGGATGGCGTAACAAATGTGCCCAGCACCCAGACTGACGTCCGGTCTCGGCGCACCGCCTATTTAATCTGAGCGGTGGTGATTACACGAACTGCCTCCAGGTAGTCCAAGATTTCTTCCGCATCCACCGGGTCAGTTTTTAATCAGCGCCAACAGTGCAGTTGTACAGCCGTTCCTGCCATGTGGTACATAATAAGTACGCGCGAGCTGCAATCGGCTTGGGGGCGCGGAGACATATCGTGTATCCGCGTTTTGGCTAATCACCATGAGGGCCTCAATAGCTTGGGCCACTTGCGCTTCTACTGGTTCAAAACTTGAGAACGGTACGGGGTGAGCTTCAGTTACCCTGCAGCTTCATACGCTGAAATAGAATGTCTGTGGACGACTTACTTGATATCGGTGCAAAATTGCCAAGGAAATGTTGTGGTCGGTGCCCATTCTGAACTGGACTCGACTCAAAAATGACAATGCTGTTTGTTTTTCTCCGGCGGACCCCGCTTAGTTTTGCCTCACCACTACCGTCCCTAATTACTTTACGAGCGCAGGAACCGCATGCAAGCGGTCCAGTTTAAAACCTGAAAACCAAATTGTGGATGGGAGCTTGTCTTGTGATGACGCTCTCCTGAAGGAGCGCGCTGAATTGCCTTGACGCTACCGCAGCACTCGTTATGTTTTGGTTGACCATCGGATGCTGTCAGTCTCCGTCATAGGGTTTGACTGTCAGTGCACATCTACAAGTGAGATTAAAACATGATTTGGTTTCTCGAAGGGCAGTCTAGCCAGCGCGACATTATTCAAGGCGCTCGTGATGCGTTGCCGCCTGACGTGAAGATATTTGCCTCGCATCGAGACGATCGCCCTGAAATCACGGCCGGTGCCGATATCAGCTTTACCGAGCCTCGTGGTGATGAAGAGCGGATATCGTGGGTGATTTCAACTGCACGCACCTATGGCATCAAAGTAATCCTGGCAGGTCGACTGGGTGGCGTCTTTGAGCAGGCCCGAACACGCTTCGAGCAAGCTGGGTTGGTTCTGGTAACCGGCGGGATGTCGATGCGAACTTTCGATCTTGTCGACGACAAGAGCAAATTCACCGTTGAAGCTGAGCGCGCGGGTTTGGCCTGCGTGCCAGCGATTACTGCTACGAATGCTGATGAAATGTTTGCTGCATACAAAACCCTCGCCGCGTCGGGTGAGGTATGCGTGAAACCCGCAGTCGGCATTTATGGCCAAGGCTTTTGGCGTTTCAAGGAAGGCGCCGATCCCTTCCGTTGTTTTGCAGATCCCGATGCGCGAGTTGCGAATTTCGAAACCTACATGCATGCGTACTGTGATGGAGGGTCGCCGCCGGCGATGCTTGTCATGCCTTACATGGCTGGGAGCGAGTGTTCGGTCGACATGGTCTGCGAGGCTGGACGAGCGGTGTCGTTCGTAGCCAGAAGAAAGACTGGTGTTCATCAGATCTTTGAGAAGGAAGGTCGGGCGGTCGAGCTCGCACTCAAAGCGGCCGAGCATTTCCAATGTGACGGCATCGTGAATGTTCAGACGAAGGATGATGTGCACGGTCATCCCCACTTGTTGGAAATCAACCCGCGCTACTCTGGTGGCGTTGGTTATACCCGGGAGGCTGGCGTCAATTTGGCGGGTATATTTGCTACGCGCCGCCTGAATCTCCCTGAGCCAGCTACCGTTTGGCGGCCAGACGTACGTGTGAAAGGGGTCACCGTTGCAGCTGTAGTGCCAAAATGACATCCTGAGGCATTGAGAAACCTGAAGTTTGGTACCATTGCAGCGCGGTGGTTTTAGCACTTAAGGAGTAATCAAGGAATGATGGTGCTCGCGCCAGGCGCAAACACTGCGGTATCAAGTGCACGGAGTGAATGGACTCTGGAATGCGGGAACTCCTCGGCTTTCGGGGACTACGCTGCGATTGCCATACTGCCGGTAAATGACAAACGCCAACCCACTGGTGAGGCTGCCCTATTTCAGACGTCACAGTCTTGGATGGAGTGGAGCGGCGACCAAGCAAAGGTTGGTTGTAAGTTGAACTTGTCAGCCCTCCCGTCCGGTAGCGATCGGCTACTCCTCATCGCATACACTTTTTCTGCAGCAGGACCGGTAAGCGATCTTCGTTCGTTGCACCTACTTGTTGACGAACAGATTGAATATAGGTTGGACCTTCGCGATAACGGTGAAGCGGCGATCATTATCGGCGAATTCTACATCCGCAATCAGCAATGGAAGTTTCGCGCACTGGCTGAGGGTTCGGCTTATGGTTTAGCCGCTCTAGGCCGCCGCATCGGGATCGATATTAATGACGCTCATCCAAAAGGGCGCAGTAGCTCTGCGGAGGCTGACCGCGCACGAACGGGCGCAACCGGCACTGGTTTCGCTGTTTCCCAGCACCATGTGCTCACCTGTGCTCATGTAATCGAGGGCATGAGTGACATATTCATTTCCTCCTTTGAAGGTCGTTATCGTGCAGAGCCGGTCGTCGTTGATCAGCGTAATGACATCGCTCTCCTCAGGGTGATGGAGTCCCCTGTCCTCAGATCTGTCTCTTTTAAGGACGGCTCCGGCTGCGACTTGGGCGAATCTGTAGTCGCGCTGGGTTTCCCTATGTCGGGTTTCGCCGGCGGTGGTGTCCACGTGACCCAGGGCGGCGTGTCGGCGTTGTTTGGCCTGCATAACGATTCTAGCCTTCTACAATTTACTGCGGCTATTCAACCTGGCTCTAGCGGATCTCCCTTATTTGATTCGACAGGCGCTGTTATCGGTTTGGTAACTTCTACAATGCCTGATGCTCAAAATATGAACTTTGCCGTTAAAGCGTCTTTGCTCCTCTCCTTTCTGGAAGCGTGCCGCGTTGATGCAGTTCAAACATCCAGCAGCAGGACGTTCACAACTGCTGAATTAGCACGGTCGGCCCAAGCATCTATGTGGCGCGTCGAAGCCAAGAATTTTTAGCCCCTATTTTGACTTGAAAGCTGCGGAAGAGACGTTAGGTTATCGACCTCACGCTACCCTAGGAATTTGTTTCATGGAATGTAACGCAGTTAAACAAGCTCTAAGCGCACAACTGATGCGCGGGCGTCTCGATGTCACTGTCGATGCCACACATATCGACCCGGACTCCTTGTTCGGTTTTGCCGAGCGCCGTAATCCAAAGCGTGCGTTTCTTTTCGTGTCCAAAGTACTTGGTCGCCACATACCTGTGCGGCCTTCGATCATGAATTCAAGCTTCAATAGCCTCGCTTCACAAATTCCTGACGACCTGCCTGGGCCCGTACTCGTTATCGGCATGGCTGAAACAGCAGTTGGCCTGGGTGCTGGTGTGCATCGCGCATACAGCGCGACGCGCCCGGACACGGTTTACATGGTCAGCACACGCCACCCTACTGGCAATGATCTGTTCGCCCGTTTTGAAGAAGAACATAGTCACGCCAGTGCGCACCTCATTCATTTGCCGATCGATGCCGACGTTCGGGAAATGATGTTAAATGCCCGTTCGCTAGTGCTGGTCGACGACGAAGCCTCGACGGGCAAAACCTTCATCAATCTTCACCGTGCGCTGGTCGATGCCGGCCTGACTCAGGTAGAGCGCGTGGTGACGTGCGTACTGACGGATTGGTCTGGCGATGCGGTGCGCAAAACCATCGGTGACTCTGCTCATCAGGTTTCGCTGTTGCAGGGGTCGTATACCTTCCACGAGGACGCTGATGCGCCGCTGCCGGAAATGCCGGCCGTGGGCAGCATCGAGCCCGGAGAGTGGCCGTTGTCGACGGAAAGCGATTGGGGGCGCCATGGTATTCGCTGTGTAGAAGACACTTTGGCTCTCGATCTGAAAGTCAAAGCGGGTGAGCGCGTACTCGTGGTTGGTACCAGCGAATTTGTCTGGCGTCCGTTTTTGCTCGCCGAGCGCTTGGAGCGTGCTGGTGCTGATGTGCATTTCAGTTCGACCAGTCGCTCACCAATCGCACTGGGCCATGCCATCGGTCACGCGTTGTCGTTCGCGGACAACTACGGTCTCGGTATCCCCAACTTCCTCTACAATGTCAGCCCAGGGCAATTTGATCGTGTCCTTATTTGCTCGGAAACACCTGAGCAGGCTGTGTCCGCCGCCCTGATTGAATCCCTGAGCGCGGAGGTGATTGTCGATGGTCAATAAGCGCCCCCTCGCCCTGCTTGATCTCGACGACACCCTGTTCCAGACTGCTCGCAAAATGCCAGAAGGTTCTCAGCGGATTACTGCGACTCTCGATATCGAGGGTCAGCCCAATGGCTACATGAGTACGGTCCAACACTCCCTCGCCCAGTGGCTCCTGTCCACGACCGACGTGGTCCCAGTTACAGCGCGCAGCGTTGAAGCATTCAGTCGTGTGAAACTGCCTTTTATGCACGGTGCCGTCTGCTCCCATGGCGGCGTGATCCTTGGTGCTGATGGAAAGCTTGACGAGGAATGGCAAGCTCGCATGAGCGATGTTCTTGCTGACTATCAGACTCGCTTGCCAGGCCTCAGTGAAGCAACCCTTGCCATTGGCAAGGAGCTTGGCATTTCCTTGCGCGGATGGGTTGTCGAGGAAGAAGGCCTCCGCCACTACGTGGTGACCAAGCACAACGAATCCAATGATGAAGTCCTGCAAACGGTTCTCGCTAAAGTACAGGCCCGCGGTTTGTTGGAAGGCATGCACATCCACGGCAATTCCAACAACCTCGCGTTCTTGCCGCAGGGCCTGTCGAAGGAAGTAGCTGTTCAAGAATTGTTGCGCCGTGATCGTAAGGCCAATGGTGAGCGTCCGGTGCTGGGCTTTGGGGACAGCATCACTGACCTCGGTTTCATGCGGGAGTGCCATATGTGGGCGACCCCAGCGCGTAGCCAATTGGCCAAGCTGGTTGGAGGGAAAGTCCATGACTAAGGCTATTGCAGGTCTGGTTACCGTGGGGAGCGGCAGCTATGAAGCAGAGGATGTTCAGTTCCTGCTGCAGGCCGTTCAGATGGAGACCACTGATGTCTTGGAGAAGGAGCGTCTGATTCAGTCGAAGCAGAAGCACTACTCCGAAATGATCAGCCTTGAGAGTGCCCCGACTGACGTGCACAAAGCCCTTTACGAGCGCGCACTCGAACAAAACGGTACCCGCATGGCCATGGACGTTCAGTCCCTGGCGCTGGCGCTGAGCGAGGCATGTACGGCCTCGTCTATTGTGCTTGTGTCGTTCGTTCGTGCTGGCTTGCCGCTCGGCGTGTTGTTGCGTCGGGCCCTGCTCGACATGGGTCGAGATGCGCACCACTACGGAATCAGCATAGTCCGAGATCGGGGGATCGACAAAGTCGCCCTCGAGGCCATCATTCAGGCGCATGGTTCCGAGAACATCGTCTTCGTCGACGGCTGGACAGGGAAGGGCGCAATCTCTGGCGAGATTCAGCGCAGCCTCAATGGCGACTCGCGCTTCCCTGAGGAACCCCGGCTTGTAGTGCTGGCAGATCCCTGCGGCCGTGCGTGGTTGTCCGCGTCGGCTGAAGACTGGGTTATCCCCTCCGGCATCCTTGGTGCGACGGTGTCTGGTCTGGTTTCGCGGTCCATATGGCCCGCAGATGGAGGCCTGCATGGTTGTGTGGTTTATGACCATCTGCGAGAGCACGATATCACCCGCGAGTTCATCGAGCAGATCGAGGAGAAGCGAAAGGCGCTGGGTATGGTTCCTCAAGCCTCTCCATGGACCGATACCCAGCGTTTTGAACTGCAGGGAGCAGCTTCGCACGTAGTCAAGTCGCTGGCCTCCCAGTTCGGCATTACCAATCTCAATCGAGTAAAGCCTGGTATTGCCGAAGCAACCCGCGCGGTACTGCGTCGAGTACCGGATCACGTCTTGGTCCGCAGCCGTAGCGACAGTGATGTTCAGTTGCTCATGCACCTGACTGAGGGCGCTGGGGTCGCGGTGGAAGAAGTGGGTGCTGCATTAGGCCCGTACCGGGCGGTAACCATCATTCGGAGTGTGAGCTGATGAAAGTCCGTTCTCCTTACGCCCTGGGGGCAACGCTCTACATGCCGGCTACACGTGCGGATCTGCTTGATGTGGTTTTCCGCACAAAATTTCCAGAACTACGTTCTTTGGTCGTGTGTCTGGAGGATGCGGTCGCGGAAATTGACGTCGACACGGCGTTGAGGAACCTGAATGGCCTGCTAACCGCGATCAACGAGCGCGGTGGGCGTCCGTCCGATGGTCCGCTGCTGTTTGTTCGTCCCCGAGACTCGGTGATGGCTGCTGTGCTTAATGATTGGCCGTTGATGGCCCACATTGATGGGTTCGTTGTGCCGAAATTGACCCTGCGAAACCTAGGGGAATGGGAACAGGCCGTTACGAACCCGGCGTTGTACCTCATGCCGACGCTGGAAACTACAGACGTGTTCAACCCTGTGGCAATGGTCGAGTTGGGCCAGGCGCTGAAGGCGAACCTGAATCAGCGGATTATCGCTCTACGTATCGGTGGGAACGACCTGATGGGAAGTCTTGGACTTCGAAGGAATCCTGCAACAACGCTCTATAGCACCCCTATGGGCTACGTGATCCCAATGTTGGCAGGCGTCATGGGATCCCAAGGTTTCGCACTGACGGCACCGGTGTTCGAGCAACTCGCGACACCGCATTTGCTGATGGAGGAGCTGAAACTCGACATCGCCCATGGCTTGGTAGGGAAGACGGCGATTCATCCATCGCAGATCAGCACGATCCAGGACACGTTGCGCGTAAGCCTCGAAGACCTCAACTGCGCGAAGATGATTGTCAGTGACGTTGCTCCTGCAGTGTTCAAGCACAACGATGCCATGTGCGAGCCAGCGACCCATTACAAGTGGGCGGTCAACATCCTTGAACGAGCGGAATGGCACGGAGTTCGTCAGCCGGATGTAGGTCCTGTCGAGGCGCCTATCCGCTTGGCTGAGGCCCTGCGATGACATTGAAAGCTGACAAAGAAGCCACGCAAGGAACTCAGGTGGTGCCGGTCTTAGACTTCGACGGCACACTGACTCGGAGCGATAGCTTCGTTCCTTCCTGAAGTTCGCTTTCGGAAGCATCGAATTTAAACGACGCATTTAGCGGCTTGCGTTGCCAAGCGTCCGATTCCTGACTCGGGATTTGAAACGTGAAGAGTTGAAGGCACAGCTGATCAGTACGTTTCTTACTGGCGAGGATGTGAAGTACTTTCAAAAGCGAACCGTGAAATTCTGAGGGTTGTATTGGGTACAGCTCATACGCCCTTCAGGTTTAGAATCTGTCGCAGTTGAGCTAAAGGCTGGTGCTGTCGTTACTCTCTGCATCCCCAGCGATGATTCTCCAGCCTTTTGCAAATCGCCTTGGCATCAAGGTGATCGGTACCGAGCTTGAAGTGGAAGACGGTCTGTTGACCGGGCGTATGACTGGCTACAACTGTAGATGCGAGAACAAAGTGCTCAGACTTGACGCTGTGTATGGGTCACTTGGCCATTACCGGTTTAAAGCATGGGGCGACACCCGCGGCGATTTCGAGTTGTTGGCTGCGGCGCAAGAAGCATACTGGCGAAACTTTCATCCCGCATGGTGTCGACTTCGCCTGCGGGCAGATAGAAGCGGGAATGGGGCGTGAGCAATGTCGCGCACGCCAACCTGCAAGTGACGGTCAACGCTGACCGGCACACGAACACAGACGACCAACAAGGAGCGTAACCATGGCACTCACCCTGCAAAAAAAGCAATCCATCTCCCTGGCTAAAACGGCCGGCAGTTCGCTTACCAGCATTAGCCTAGGTTTGGGTTGGGACCCGGTCAAGGCGGCTGGCTTCCTTGGCAAGATGTTTGGTGGCAGTACCGAGATCGACCTCGACGCTTCCTGCATTCTGCTCAATAGCGACTTTCAGAAAATCGACCTGGTCTGGTTCCGTCAATTGAAGTCCCAGGACGGATCGATCCAACACTCCGGTGACAACCGTACAGGCGATGGCGATGGGGATGACGAGACGATCCATGTTGACCTGCAGCGTCTGCCTTCAACCGTTAAATACCTTATTTTTACTGTAAATTCCTTCACCGGCCAGTCATTTGAGAAAGTCGAAAAGGCCTACTGCCGTATCGTGAATGGCAGCAACAACACTGAGCTCGCACGCTTCAACCTTTCGGAAAAAGGTGGGCACACCGGAATCGTCATGGCGAGCCTGACTCGCGAGAATGGCGACTGGGAATTCAAGGCAATCGGTACGACCACGAATGGCCGAACTGCCGACGACCTGATCACTCTGGCCGTTCAGGCGCTGCGCTAATGGCGAATCTCGTACCTGGTGGTAATGCGCCGGTTGCCAGCGGCCAGCTTCGCGTTGATATCAATTACTCGCCAATCCCGGGGGCCGACATTGACGTCTCGGCATTCGCACTGGGCGCCTCGGCCAAAGTCCGAGGCGATGGCGACATGTGTTTCTATGGCCAGCCTCAAATTCTGGGTGGCGCCGTTCAGCTGACCGAGTCCTCGGCCGGGCGCGCAGTGTTCTCCCTCGATACGAGTCGTCTTGAGTCTGCAGTTGAGAAAGTGGCCCTTACCGCCACTATCTACGAGAACAAGGCGAGCTTTGAGCGCGTGTCACAACTTTCGGTTGTGGTGACGGGTGGCATTGAAGCTCAAATCCCTACTGGCGGCATGAAGGAAACAGCACTCATCCTCGGTGAATTTTATCGCCGAAATGGTGAATGGAAATTCCGCTGTGTGGCCCAGGGCTTCAATGGCGGCCTTGAGCCGTTGGCCAAGCACTTTGGTGTAGAGGTCGCCGCACCAGCGCCGGCCCCAGCACCTGCCCCCGCTCCAGTGGTACAAACGCCGCCGCCTGCTCCGGCCGCTGCATCTAAATCTACGATCAGTCTGAGCAAGGTCACCCTCGATAAAACACGATCGTCTATCAGTCTTGAAAAGACTGCAGCCGGTTTCGGCGAAATCAAGGTGAACTTGAACTGGAACAAAGGCAGCTCGGGCGGGTTCTTCAAGCGAAGCCAATCCGTCGACCTGGACGTTGGTTGCCTGTACGAACTGCAGGACGGCGAGAAGGGAGTTGTTCAAGCCCTCGGAAAATCGTTCGGTAGTCTTACACGTGAGCCTTTCATTCAGTTGATGGGTGACGACCGTACTGGCTCTGTCGCTGGTGGTGAGTGGATGCACATCAACGGGACCAAGTGGAGTGAAATCCGCCGGATCTTGGTCTTCGCCTTCATCTACGAGGGTGCTCCGAACTGGAGAGAAACCGATGGTGTTGTGACCATTTTCATCCCAGGCCAACCTGAAATTGAGGTGCGTCTCAATGAAGAAGGCGGCCGTGAACCAATGTGTGCCATTGCGATGCTTGAAAATGTGAACGGCGCCGTTAAGGTCTCTCGGCGCGTGGACTTCCATCGAGGTCACGCAGTTATGGACAAAGCTTACCGCTGGGGCATGAACTGGCGCGCAGGCTCGAAATAGAAAATCTGGCGGGGTCTGTCGACCCCGCCCTTGGAGGAAAACAACATGTTTGCATGGCTTAAACAAAACGTAGTTGCAGCGCGTGAAGCACTGACTACTGAAGTTTCAAAGTTCAAGAACCAGAAATTTCTTGATGCGATGACTGCGAATTGCGCGCTCATCTCGGCGGCGTCAGGTGGTATATCTTCTGAAGAAAAACAGAAGATGACCGGCTTCATTCAAAACTCGCCTGAGTTGAAAGTGTTCGACATGGGCGATGTGATCAAGGCGTTCAACGCACACTGCGAAAAGTTCGAATTCGACTTTCAGCTTGGCCAGGCCGAAGCACTGAAGGTTATCGGCAAGATCAAGAACGATGCTGGCGCTTCCCGCCTCTTGGTTCGCGTCGGCTGCGCCATTGGTGCGTCTGACGGCGACTTCGATGACAAAGAAAAAGCAGCGTGCCGCTTGGTCTGCCTTGAGCTGGGCCTTAACCCAGCTGATTTTGAACTTTAAGGAGCGGTACTTTGGACACTCACATCGGTTTCCCTCCGCTTACCATGGCGGTATTCGTCGGGATCGCGCTCAGCGCGCTTCTCCTCGACATGGTCACTCACCGCGGTGACAAGCCAATTTCCCTGGCTAAGGCTTCGATTTGGTCGATCTTCTGGATCGCTATCTCGTTAGCGTTCGCCGGCTTCCTATACGTACAGCACGGCCCGGAAGTCGCCAGCCTGTTTGTAACTGGCTACGCATTGGAAAAGGTTCTGAGCGTCGACAACCTGTTCGTGTTCATGGCGATTTTCGCCTGGTTCAAAGTGCCGGATGGCATGCGTCACCGAGTTCTGTATTGGGGCATCATCGGCGCCATCGTGTTCCGCGGCATCTTCGTAGCCATTGGTACCGGACTGTTGGCTTTCGGTCCGTGGGTCGAAATCGTCTTCGCAGTAATCGTGGCTTGGACCGCAGTTATGATGCTGCGCGCCGGCGGTGATGATGACGAGGAAGAGGACTACTCCAAGCACATGGCTTACCGCTTCGCACAGAAGCTGTTCCCTGTGTGGCCGAAACTCTATGGCCATAACTTCTTCGTCAGCCGTAAACAGCTTCAGGTTGAGTTGAAGAAGCCTGAAAACAAAGGCATGACCCTGGCAGCAAAAGGAACAATTTTTGCTACCCCGCTATTCCTTTGCCTTGTTGTGGCTGAAGTGTCTGACGTCCTGTTCGCATTCGACTCTGTGCCGGCGGTAATCGCGGTTAGCCGTGAACCTCTGATCGTCTACTCAGCCATGCTGTTTGCGATCCTGGGTCTGCGTACCATGTACTTCGTGCTCGAAGCGCTGAAACGCTACCTGGTCCACCTGGAAAAATCTGTAGTCGCGCTGCTGTTCTTCATCGCCATTAAACTCGGCCTGAACGCAACCGACCACATGTTCCACCATGGCTACACAATCGATGCAAACACCAGCCTGCTGATCGTTATGGTTGTACTGGCGATCGGTGTGGTTGCAAGCCTTGTCTTCCCAGGCAAGGAAGAAGCTCAACCTGAAACCGCTGAAAAATAGCCCATACCACAAGGAGTAATACCCATGGCGTTGACCCTACAGAAAGGTGGCAATCTCTCGTTGACCAAAACCGACCCGAGCCTGACCAAAATATTGGTAGGCCTGGGCTGGGACCCGCGTGCTACTGATGGTGCTGAGTTCGACCTGGACGCAAGTGCGCTACTGCTGGGCGCAAATGGCAAAGTACGCGGCGAGGCCGACTTCATTTTCTACAACCAGCTGAAAAGCGTTGACGGTTCGGTTGAGCACACTGGCGACAACCGCACTGGTGCGGGCGACGGCGACGACGAAGTAATCAAGGTAGACCTGAGCCGCATCCCGGCTGACGTGGACAAAGTGGTGTTCATCGTTACCATCCACGATGCAGAAGTACGCAAGCAAAGCTTCGGTCAGGTCGGCGGCTCCTTCATTCGCATCGTTAACGATACGAGCAATGCTGAAGTTGTTCGTTACGACCTGGCAGAAGACGCGTCGACTGAAACTGCGATGGTGTTTGCTGAGTTGTACCGCAACGGCGGCGAGTGGAAATTCCGCGCTGTTGGCCAGGGTTATGCCGGGGGCCTGAAAGCTCTGGCCAATAACTATGGCATGAATTTTTAACGCCTAAGTCGTCAATCTAATTATCTTTTTTACTTGGCCTTGATCTAAAGGCCTTGTCTACCTTACTAAAAGGAATCGAAAATGGCCGTATCTCTGCAGAAAGGCGGGAACGTTAGTTTGTCTAAAGAGGCCCCAGGCCTGACCGAAGTCACTGTAGGTCTGGGTTGGGACGCACGAGTTACCGACGGTTCGAAATTCGACCTCGACGCGTCGATCTTCATCCTGGGTGAAAGCGGCCAAGTCCTCGACGACGCCAGCTTCATTTTCTACAACAACAAGAAATCGGTTGATGGTTCTGTTGAACACATGGGCGACAACCAGTCCGGCGAAGGCGAAGGTGATGACGAGCAAGCCACCGTCAAGTTGAACGGTCTGGCTGCCGCTGTGAAGAAGCTGGTTTTCGCAGTGACCATTCACGACGCTGAAGCGCGCAAGCAGAGCTTCGGCCAGGTTGCCAATGCTTACATCCGTGTAGTGAACAAGGCTGACGGCAAAGAACTGGCGCGCTACGACCTGAGCGAAGACGCTTCGACCGAAACCGCCATGATCTTCGGCGAGCTGTACCGCAATGGCGACGAATTCAAGTTCAAGGCGATCGGCCAAGGGTTTGCTGGTGGCCTGGCGCCTCTGGCTAAATCGATGGGCGTGAACATCGGCTAACCCGCAAGGGTTGAGAAAGCCCCCGCGAAACGGGGGCTTTTTCTTGCCTACAGAAAGACCACGGAGTTGGTCCTGTAGGCGGTTTCGACTACTTCATCACCAGGAGCGACTGCTGGCGATCGCCACGGCAGTCTACCGGTTCTCGGGTTTAAAAGGATATTTGGATGGGCATGTTTCGTGGGGTTGTAGCTGCAGGTGTTTTGGTGTCTATGTCAGGCTGCGGAGCCTACAACGATTTCCAGGCAAACAATGCAGTTCAAGAATACAGGCAGGCATGCCTTGGAAATTATACGAACGAGTGCGAAAGCAAACTGGTCGACACGAACATTGTCATGCTCGAGCTCGCGCGAAGCAACATCGAGCGGGAAAAGGACTCGATTGTGCAAGTCGTCGGCAAAGATGGATTTGATCGTTTCTCAAAAACTGCCAATGAGCTAATTGACCACTTGGTCGATCAACAGGAAAACAAGCGTCCAGGTTTTTTTGCACGATGGTTCCTGGGTGAAGGTCAACCGTTCGGCAACACACGCAACCAACTTTTTGACATTGCAGACATGCAAGAATTACGTGCTGCAGTGCTTCAAAAGATCAGCTCCGGTGTTCACGCGAGCAAAGCATCTGCTAAGCCTAATGAACCAATGACTGAGACTGAGGCAATCTTGTTAGGCAAGGTACCTCAGGCACCGATTCAGGCTCAGGTCACCCCGACTGCCCGGCCGGCGGAACCAGCAGCACAGGCCGTCGAATCGACTGTTCAGGCATTAGTGCCATCCGACCTTGCTGCATCTGCAGATCGGATGATCACGAGTGAAATCGCCCGGGATGGCGGGGATGAATACAAAGAGGGCCGTCAGGTTAAGTTTGCTGACCTAAATAACGACGGCATCAAGGATGCCGTGGTTCTTTACACGATCGAAGGTCAAGGTGGCGGCAATGGCTACTTCCAAACCCTTGCCGCGTTCATTGGCGACTCGGCAGGATGGGACTTCCGTGGAAAAGCTGTAGTCGGCAATGGTGTCCAGGACATTCAGGTAGTTGATCCCCAAACCGTCAGACTGACTGTTCTCTCCGTCGGTGCTGAAGATGCGGATTGTTGCCCGAGTGTTCAGAGCATCGAAAACTACAAGTGGGACGGTACAACATTTCTTCAAGCCCCAACGCCGTAAGTAAGAGCCAGGCTTCAGGCACCTAACCGTATGTATACGAGCACGGTTAGGCAGGACTCTGGCGAAACGCTGGAGCAAAAAAAATGAAGGAAAATCGGATATGTCGCGCTTCAACATCGGCCCCGGCCTTTTCGCCATGTTGCTCACATTGGTATCAGTCCACTCCAATGCCACCAGCTTTGATTGCACCAAAGCTGCAATCTTTGCTGAAAAATCGATTTGCACAGATTCTGCACTCAGTCGTCTGGATGAGCAGATGAACTCCGAATATGTCCGCGCTTTAGACGCAGCGCCGAACAAGGCTCAGGTCCGTCAAGATCAAAGAGACTGGTTGCGTCTGCGCGACAATTGCAAGACTTCCAGTTGCTTAACCGCTTCTATGACTGATCGGCTCAGTGTTCTATTAAGCACCAGGGTGGATCAGCCATCCAAAGCGCCAACCTCCGTTGCCGCAACCCGGGTTGATCAATCTGAAACGAATGTGATTTCAAAGGCCGCTACTTCTCCAATGGACCCCCCCGTGGTGAAGCCGGCAGCCCCGCGAAATGCAACGGATGATCATCAAGCGATCCTGAACTTGAAGATTGGCTTGTTCGTGATGGCAATGTTGCTGCTGGTCTGCATCTACCTGCATCGTCGGGGGACCATTACGATCTATCAGGACTACACCGACGCGCTTTGGACAACCTTGACTCCGATCTTGGGGATTGGTGCGTATTTCGTCGCGAGCTCCTGGCTCGAGGTGCCACGCAACTACTCCATCATTGCTGGCTGTGTCCTTGGTGGTCTTATGTCATTGCAGGTGCTTATCCAAACGTACAGAAGCAACAGCATCTGGTTTTTCCTTTTATCCCTCTTCGCAAAGGTCATTCTGCTGACTTTCTACCTCCTGATGATGGCCCTCCTGCTGTGCGGCGGTGCGCGAACCAAAAGTGAGGCCCGGCGGCGGCGCGGCTGGGCAGTCCTTGCCACGACTGTATTCGTATTCCTCTCAGGCTGGATGTGCCGGCATCGGCAATTCAGTTCGATCGACGATTACATAGCCGGACGGGCATAAGTGACATATCGGAGGTCGCGCTATTGCCACATGCGCGGCCACCGATGTAAATGGACGTCGGGCCAGTCTAAGGGGCCCGACCGAAGCCGGCATTTCAAACAACAAAGAATCCAGGAAGAAGGATCAAGGAGTAGTCATGGGATTTCGTTTCAGCAAGCGAATCACGATTGTGCCTGGCGTACGCCTTAACATTAGCGGCAAAGGGGTAAGTACTTCGATAGGGCCTCGTGGTCTGAGTATGACGATGGGTCGCAATGGCACCTATCTCAATGCGGGCTTACCCGGTACTGGTCTTTCATATCGTGAAAGGATCGACCGGCCCAGTAGATCGAGTAGCTCCCAACCAGGACCTGCCGGAAGCGAATACTCTGGCCAGGTAAAGGTGAAAGTAAACGATGATGGCACGTTGTTGATTACGGATATGGATGACATCGAGTTGCCGGCTGCTGTTATCAAACGCGTCAAATCCGAGATGGCCGATTCCATTCAGGACTTGCTGACGAAAGCAGCTGATAAGGTCAATCAGGATCTCGAATCATGCCTAGGTGTGCACCTACTGACACCTCGGCCGGGGGCCATGCCGGTAATCCCAGCTCCTTTCGCCATTGAAGAGCCCACGAGGCCTACCCAGCAAACGCTAGGCTTAATGGATCGAATGCTACTGCGCAGCGCGAAGATTGAGCGTGAGGCCGAGTCGGCGGAAGAGCTGTATCGACAAGACCTCGCGAACTGGCAGGCAACCCGGGACGCCCATGAATTTGAACGCACCGAAATCGAGAAAGCATTCCGGCTGGCGGCAAAGGGCTTCAGTGCTCAGATGGAACGTGCCCTGGACTATGTGTTGAGCGGCATTGCCTGGCCAAAAGAAACCCAGGTGGACTATGAGTTCTCACAAGACGTTACCGGCGTCGCGCTCGATGTTGATTTACCTGATGAGGGCGATATCCCGCAGCGCAGCGCTGAAGCCCGTGGCAACGGCAAACTAACCTTCAAAAATCGTTCGGATGCCCAGGTACGTAGAGACTTTGTCGCGCTGTGCTATGGATCTCTGTTTCGAGTTGTAGGGGAGGTGTTCGCTCTACTGCCGGCGATCCAGAAGATTCTGGTGTCGGGTTATATCCAGCGTGACAACCCCGCTACCGGGACAGTGGATGATCAATACGTGCTCTCGGTCTTGGTAGCGCGAGATCAGTGGGATGCGATTGATTTTAATCGTCTGGATGCGATCGATCCTGCAGCGACCCTGAACGCGTGTGGCGCAGTGGTAAAGCTGGACCGCTCTGCGCGTTTTGTTGAGGTGACACCGATGGATATGTCGGTGATGAACTGAAGACAACCGCGGCGGCTTGAGCCGCCGCGGTGTGGGGCAGGGCAGGGTTAGCGAATGATTCCTTCGCGCTTTGCCTCCAAGATCCACATCGGGAATTCCTGCATCAGCCGGTCGTACAACTGCTCTTCCGTCATGTCGTGCAGGTCATCCAGGGCAAAGAATCCGCAGTTGTCCACGACTCTCCCGGGCATGGTGTCCAGTTTCTCCAGAATGCCGTAATTCCGGCCTGCTAAACCTACGTATTGCCAGAAGATTCCCAGCTTCGCTGCATCCACCATTAGTTGCGTGATCTTGCGGTTTTCAGACACGCCACCGTCGCTAATGAAAACGACAAACATTGGGGTTTTGTCATTAGACGCTTCGAAGGACTCGATCACTTTTTGGATCGCTCTCGGCTCATCATTGTAGCGCCGACCGACGTCCCACTTTTTCCAGCCGCTGTTGTCGGATTCGACAAAGTTCTGGTAGTTGTTCAGTGTCACAGGTGAGAGTCGCAATGGCCGTTCGGCAAATGTCCAGCACTCAAGTTCGGCGTCTGTATCTAGGGCGACGGCGATTGGCACAAGTCGATTGAGTACTTCCTGCACCCGGCCGGTTTTGTATTGATTTCTCATCGAGTCGGTGACGTCGAGCACGAGCAAAACGCGAGCTTTCATTCCAACCAGGCAGGCTTTCTCGAGGCTAACCTGTGCCCTCTTGGCCAGACTGACCAGTTCCGGCGCGACAGCAGCTACACGCTTCTCCAGAGAGATTGTGGAGGGAGATGGGGCCGGTGCAGCCTCTTCAGTAACTTCGCCGCCAAAATGCCTCACGAGAGCGTCCAAGCCCTCGGCAAACCCCTGAAGGTTTGAGGCCAACCGCCACTCCCCATTCTTACGGTAAAGCTCAACGATCATTACCGCTTTCTCGGTTGTGAATGTGAGCCCTGAGAATGCGCAGGTCGCTCCTATATCACCAGATGGGCTGATTACTTTGAAGTTGCCATTCTGGATGTCATTCATCGCCCCGGCACCGTCGATGGAGGCTGTAAAGACCAAGCGATCGATAGAGGCGGGCAGGGTGGCTAGATTAATTTCAAACTGGCCACCGGGGGCGAGAACCAAACTGCGGCAAGGCGTGAAAGGCTGATTGAAGAAGACCATGTAGCGATCATCAGAAAGCTTGCCATGTTCGTCGACACCGAAACAGACGAAGTCGATTGCGCTGGGGCTTTCGATGTTGACCGAGAGAGTGAGTGAGAGACCGGGAAGAATATTTGCCAGAGGCATACGCTGGCCTTGGGTGATCTGCATGCATGGTTCCTTGTGACGATTAGAGCGCCTGATTATGAAACGGCCAAGGTGATACAGCCGTTTTCACAGGAGTGGCTGGTATATCCGTAGGCTTAAACTTAACGGCGCTCTATGTTTCTGCAAGTCTTATACGGCCAATGAGGTCGCAGCGGGAAATTCCTATGGGAAGAACTGCTCATTCTCTCGAGGACACGGGGCAATTCATCATGGGTTGACGAGGCCGATGATGCTTGCATACAACCAAAATAGAAATCCCGCGGCGGCCATGTGCCGTCGCGGGAGTACTTGTCAAGCATGAATCTGCTGAAAGCGCCTGCTAGCACGAAAGCTTAGACATACTGTTTTTTGCCGCTCCTTTCGATTGGGTGGCCTTTAAATACGTGTGGGCCGTCCATGGTCAGCTCAATTTTGTCTCCCTTTCGAGTCAGCCACGGGGTGGCTTCGCTGCCGGCTTTGGAGGTAACTCCGGACGGGCTAAGCAGGACAAAGTCCTGGGAAATTTCGATCTGCCCGATCACATAGGTATACACCATTGAGCTAAAAAACCCGGACTTGAACTCGAACGCGCATTCCACGACCTGGTCGCCATACTCCATCCGCATCTTAGGTTTCAGCGATGCCACCGAAACCGCACCGTTATCTACTGCTGAATAAACGCTGCAGACCAGCGCTACCTTGCCGCCCATGAGCTGCGAGATTGCTGGGTTAATTTCAACGGTTTCAATACCAGGAGCGGAGGCGCTGGCGCTGACCACGTCACCGGTATGGAAAACGAAGGGATCGACGTCAAAAGCCCCACGCTTGTCAGGTGCCTGGATGATGGACATTCGCCCATCAGGACGAAGGATGCCGATTCGCAGATCGAGGTCGTCGTTGTCAGATCCGTCGCCGTTATCAACCCACGTAGCGCTGACGCGAATTACCTTTGGAGCTGACGGCCCTTTTTCGAGTGACACCTTGTGGCTGCTGCCAGGCTTGTCCAGTTTTACCACGGTCTTGGCGATGTTGACGGGCTTCGGAGGCGGTGCAGGTGTTACCGCCTGCCCGGAGGATGCATCGTCTTCAACTTCGATGCCATAAAACCCGCAAAGTCCGGCAAGACCTGAGGCGAAACCTTGCCATACAGATCGCGCTTTGAGCTGGCCGTTCCGGACGTACAACTCAAGCACGATGATGCCCGTCTCTTGTGAGAAGGGCTCAGGTGCCAGTTCCAGGGTTTGGTCCCCGGCAATGACGATAGCGCGAAGGTCTTTGACTGCTTCGAAGCCGCCGGCGCTGCCGTCTTGCGTCAAAGTAATTGCGATCTTAGTTATGTTGGACGGGAGTCGAGACGAGTCGAAGCTGATCCTGTGACTGACCGTGTCGCCACGAGCGACCGGGGGCGCGAATGTCGCCGCGCCTGAAGAATGCTCGGGTGCATTGAAGAAAACCATGCCGCTGTCATCCACTACCTTGCCAGTATCGGTGACCAAAAACGCAGTAAGGTTTACGTCCAGGTTGTTACCTGCCGCATGGGTAACTTCCACCCGCCCTTGGGAGGAAGAGATCGTTGTGTTCTCGCCGGGTTTGAGTGACTGATTCAATTCATGCCGCCTATTCCATGGGTTTTCGCAACGCATTGTTCATGCGCTGCGCTTTCGTTGTTTGAGCGTGAAGGCCGGCCAATGGGAAACATCCCCTCATTGGGACTGATCGCATTGAAGCAGTTTAACGGCTTGGCCGCCGGCGACCGCCGAGACAACCATTCTCCATTTACACACCGTCTGAAACCCAAAATTGGAACGTACGAGAGGGAATGTTGTGCGCGACATTGAAAGTCCTCTCAGTCCCGTTAAGTTCTGATCGTAGGAAACAAAAACATCTGCCCGGTGTTCTGCACCGGAATTCGACAAGGCATTTTGAGTGGTGCGGTCTCCTGCTAGGTGGCAATATGCTACATCTATTTGCGCTCCCCCTCATCATCCAGGGTCTGGCGTTTAATTTCTGACAAGGACCCGTTGGATGCTAATCGCACTTGTGGTTTTGAACGCCCTTTATTTGATCTGCAGTCTGCTGTTCAACGCCGAGCTGCTCAACATGGCTGGCGCTGATATCCCCCTCCGAAAACTCGAAGTCCTTGAGACCTATAGCCAGATCCTGGCGGCGACGAGTATGTGCTTGCTGGTATGGCGAATCTGTTATCGACGATACCAAGGCAAGGGGAGGGTGCTGTGGGTTTGGCTCGGAGCATCGACACTTGTCGTTACGCCGTTGACGTGGTGGTTTCAGGGTGCGGCACCGGATTGGATCGCAGAGCAGTTCCCCGGCTCGCTACGGGTCAGTAGCCTCTACGCATACGTCACCAAAAAGGGATTGCTCTATGACTCCCTGACTATTCCGCAGATCCCCTATAAGGCTTACAAGGATCAGGGAGAGGGGAAGGCTTTTATAGCAAACCTCGGCGTTCTGATGAGTGTTCAAGGCTCTTACGTCGAGCGCATCGACAGGAACTTCCAAGGCTTTTCAGCTGCTGTTTTTCGTGGCTACACCGTCCGTAATGGAGACGCGTTATACGAGCGCTTGCAAGAAACTGTCGTGCCCTCAATCAGTGACATCAGCAGGGCGTATGCACAGCTTGAAGGTTTTCGTGCGGGAGGCATCTCGGGGAGTGAGTGGCGACCGATCAAATGGCCGAATGCAGGGGAAGATCTGGGATACCAGCCGACCATTGACGAGTACGCCCGGTCAATCAATCCCGGTGTGCGGACACGAGATGCTCTGGCCAACACCACCGAGGTTCGCCACATGGCGAAGACCAAACTCGGTCCTCTCTATGTGAAGGGCATGAACCTTCTGGCTACGCGAGAGCAGTACCAGGCTTATCTGCCTGGCATTGCCGACAACATGGCCTATGACGTCGCTCACACCGACATTCACGGGGCTGAAGGTTTGAACGTCCTCAAGAATATGTGGTTTATCCCCTTCTCCCTTCTTAGCGGGTTGTTCTTCGGCGGCATCAGTCTTGTGGTCTTGATCATCTCGGGTGTTGAGGCGCTTCGAAGCCTCCCCGGGCGAATTCGCTTCGTTCGACCGGTCGCCGTGATTTCGATCGTTATGCTGCCTCTCGTTGTTGGCAACGCAATTGTCGATAGCCCCGGTTATAGAGATGCGTTCAGGAGCTTGGGCAAACAGCCAGTTGTGCTTGCCACCGTTTTCCATTGGGCCATGTCCTCAGAAGCAATGCTTTACAACATTACAAGGCCTCTGCTGAAAGCAGAGTGACCTACACAAAGGGAGAGTCACCGTGCGTAAAAAGTTTCTCGTTTCAGTACTGGCATTGACCATCGCAGCATCAGCCTCTGGCTGCGCTGAGTTGGGTATCAACAAGCAACAGGCTGGTACCGCAGTGGGTGTCGTTGCTGGCGCTGTCATCGGGCAGTTCATCGGGAAAGGCAACGGACGGATCGTGGCAACCCTGGTCGGCGGTGCACTGGGCGGTTACATCGGTAACAAAATCGGTGCAAAACTCGATGAGCAGGATCAGCAGGCCCTAGCACAACGCACGCAAGATGCATTGAACGCCTCGCCGAGCGGGTCCAGTCTGCCCGTGTCCTGGACATCGGCCCATTCTGGCGCGTCGGCGGAGATCGTTCAGGGCAAAGAGTTCACCCAAACCAAAACGGTTGAAGTGAAACGTGCTCCGAAGATCGTCGCCGTCCCTTCGATGAAGCTCATCAACGAACAGTACGTCACCAAAAGTAGTTCGAATGTGCGCGCCGCGCCTGAAAAAGGCGCAGACAAAGTGGGTGGTTTGAAACCTGGCACCGAGTTCACTGCCGTTGGTTCGACAGGCGACTGGATTCTTGTCGGCCGCAAGGGTGTAACTGTCGGCTACGTCCACAAAGATTTGGTTGAACCAAAATCAGTAGCCGTTGCGAAGCGTGTGAAGTCCGCGGCCAACCTGGACGAGATGAACGTCGCTGCCGACAAGGAAACAAGGGCCTTCGATCTCGATTCGATCCCGACGTTGCCAACTCAGCAGGTCGCTGCTGAAACGTCTTGCCGGCCGGTGACCGTGAGCCTCAAAGCGGCCGACGGAAACACTGTGCAGGAGAAGAACACCTTCTGCAAACAAGCCAACGGCACCTGGGAACTCATCTAAGGGATCTTCATGAAAAACCGCGCACTCGCTCTCGTTGTAGTGGGTGCTTGCGGCATCGCGCCGCAAGCCTGGGCTCACCAGCTCGCCTACTCGAAGACAGAACAGATCCAGGTGAACGTTGATGGTGAGGCGACAACCTGGTGCAAACCAGAAGTGGCCATCACCATGCAGCGCCCAACTTGGGATGACCAGAAGCCGCTGAACACGCTTCTATCGAAGCTCCCGTATATTCTCGGCCAGGAATGCCCGACGGCCAAGGTCACCTGGAAAGCAGTCGACGCAAAGGGGGCGGTTTACGCCACCGGCGCGGGCTATGCGACCAATCTGGGCCTGGCCACGCTGACTTCACCGCCTGCCGCTCCGGCCGCTGTCGCGCCCGCTGTTTCGGTAGCCCCCGTGGCTTCTCCTCCTACACCACCAGCAGCTGTGGCGGCTGCGTCTGTACTACCAGCCGCCGCTGCGCCTACTGAGCCTGCCGTCGCAGCGCCTGTGGCTGCTGCACCGGCCCCAGCGCCTGTAACGGCACCTGTGATACCACAACCAGCACCAGAGGCTTCACCCGCGCCAGTGCAACCGGTGCCGGTGGCTCAAATACCTGTGACGGTTGCCCCTGTTGCTCCTGTAGCTGCCGTGGCCACAGTACATGTGGAGGCAGCTACAGCCGCCACCCCTAAGCCTGCCGCTCCAGCTGAAGCGCCGGCCGCTGTTGCCGCCGTTCCTACCGGTGACTTCGGCCGCTCATTGGTGCTGGCCAACCAGAACCTGATGGGGATTACCGACGGAAGCGGATGCAAATGGGTTATCAGTAAGTCGGTAACTGATGAGTCCGATCCAAGTCTGTCCTTTGCGTCGACACCCGCCATGCCTTGCTCTGCATCAGGCTATGCCGAGGGGTCCTATGACAAATTGCGTTGGGCGGTACCGAACACCTATCGCGGTGATACCTGGTCAAAAACAACCGTGCACCCGAGCGGTCTGATGTTCAACCAGGCACTGGTCCCAGCGGTGAAAGGCAAGGCGCTTTCTTTCCTGAATAGCCGGGCAGACCAAGCACTCTTTCAGGTGGGTGAACTGCCTGCGCGTAACATGAAGGTGTATTTGGCCTTTGAGCGCCCCAACTACCGTGTCCTGTCGCCGTTCTCCAGTGATCCGTATTATGTAGTGATCACTGCAGATGAGGCATTTGCTCTTGATGCGGTTGAGTTGAAGCGCGCTGTGGTTGAGGTCTACCAATTGGTGAAGGCAACGTCGCCAACGACCGTCGGCCTGTCGAACCTCTTCTTCGCCAAGAACTTCGAAGCGCTTTACCCCGAGGGATACGCGTCGGAAACCAAAGACAGCATTCTCAAAACGCGTATGGGCGAGAACCGTGGTGAGTTTTACTTCGATGCTCGCCAAGGCAATAACTTCGCCCTGCGTCGCGAGGAGATCCGCCTGAGAGAAGTACGTCGCCTGCAGCAGCAAATGGCTGAGCTGCACACACGCGTCTTGGCGCGTTACGAACAGCTCAAATCCGGGATGAAGGAATTCGAAGGTCGGGAGGCTGAGGCGCTGGCGCAGATGGCCGGTATCAAAGTCACCTTCCCATCGCCGATCGCAATGCAGGACCCGAACTCTTCAAAGTCCGCTGTGCCGATGATGATTCACGTCACTGGAAAGAGCGGCGACTTCTACGAGGTCGACTTCCCACGTAAGGGGCGTGTACAGGCTGATGCTGAACTGGAGAGCCAGTGGTACGTGCTGCCGGCGGCAAACATGACACCCTTCCTGCCGCTCGAAGACGGTCGCGCCGTTCCTACGTATCGCGTGTATACCGCTGGCGCGGCTGAGGCCTGCAAGCAAGACCACTGTGCTGACAGAGTGTCATTTGGTGCCGTACTGGCCAAGGAATTTCCTAGCGCCGGGATCGACTTCAACTGGACGCCTGCAGTCTCTCAGCAGCACGTGATTGATTGGCAGCAAGCATCTGCTCAAATTCAGTAAGGCAACCGACTATGAAAACGATGAACAAGAAGCACATCCTCATCGCCGCTGCGGTCGCCGGTATTGCGATTCTTGCAGCTGGTGTGGGGTTATCGAGCTCCGGCAAGAAGCAAGCGCTGCGTCAGTACGATGAGATGAAGGAACAGTACTTCCTCGAGAACGTCCTGAGCGAGGGAGATATTTCCTATTCCTTCTGGTCGGGAAACGTCACCGTTGAAACACCAGAAATCCGCCTGGTTGCAGCAGAGACCAACGGCGCAGATAAATTCCTGAAAGGGATTATGGGGCTGCTCGGTGGAATGGACTCCGGGGCAAAAGAGTCTGCCCTGGTCGAATGGTCACGGTATCTGCTTTCGTCCAGTACTGGTGGCGGTCGTGCCGGTGGCGTTTACTTGAAGGCCGACGCCCTCAAGGTTAGCCGCGAAGGTGATAACAAGAAGGGCGAGATTCATGTCCAATTGTTGGGCATGGACATGAGTACTCCTTACCTGTCGCACAAAGGCACAGATGTGGTCCTGCCCTCGGAAGTAGCGGATGAGATCCAGCCGCGCGCGGAGATGGATCAGTACGGAGGCGTGGTCAAGTCGCCCTACTCGTGGGGTAGCAATATCGTCCAACGTCTGCCGTTCACTGGTGCATTTATCACCGGCGCTACAGGGGAGTTCGGCACCAAAGTTGACTTGGACTTCAAGCTCACGCGCTCTAGCGACGGCGAAGGCTCGGTCGAGTTTGTAGTGGTGCATCGTAATGACGGCAGTGAAGTTGGCCGGATTGTGCGCGAGGCTAAATTTGCGTCCATCCCAGAGCTTGACGATGTCCAGGCGCAACTCAAGAGCGCGCTAAGTGGCTTCATCATGGGGGCTTACAGTACGTCCATGGGCCAGGCCGTAATTGCGGAAGCCGCAGGTGACTTTGCTCGTAAGACCAAGGTGGCCAGCTACTCGCTGACCTACAAGGGCTTCGACCAGTTGAAGGAGTCGTTCGACGAATTCAAGGCCACTACCAGGCGTGAGGAGTTCACCGGCTTTTGCAATGAAACAGGCCTATCAGTTTATCAGAGTGACTTTGGAGTCAAGGGCAAGGATCACAGCGATTCGGAGTGCGCGATCGCTCAAAAGCTGGCCACCGATGCCAAGTTTGAAGAGTCCTACATTTTCAAGGAAGACAAGTCGTTATTTTCCGGCCTGTTCGTGAGCAAAAGCTTCACGCTTGAGACGAACTGATCACCACATTTCCTAGAACCTGGAGTGCGGTCCGCCGTACTCCACGGTCACCAAAAAAAATTTCAAGACAAAGGCAGGCATTTCATGACGAACGTTTCCAAATGGGCAATCACGGCGTTCTGCTCGGTGCTGCTGGCCGGTTGCGGTTCAAGCCAGGACAAAGCTGAAGAACTGGTCAAGTTGATGGGCATGGACGTCCAATACAAGATGGTAGTGCAAGTCGCCACGTCGGGTTATGCATCCAAATATCGCGAAGTCGCGCCGGAAAAAATCAAGGCCGTGATCGAGGACAACATTTCCCAGGACCTACTGAAAGATACCTTGGTCCAGGTATACGCAGATCACTTTGATGCCGACGAGCTCGAACTGATGATCGAGGCCAACAAGCATCCTGATCAGGCGATGAAAATTATTATGGGCTCTAAGGACGGCATGAAGTTGGCAAAAAAATCCATGGACGTCCAGGTGGATCTGCAGCGTGATATGGCCAAGGCGTTCGAGGATCGCGATGAGGACATTGTCGACGAACTGGACGACCTCCGAAAGGAAGCCCGCGGCTGATCCGTCATTTGCTCCGAACCACGGTAATCGACGCGGCTACTATGAACAGTTCCAGGTAGCGTTCGGCAATTCATGGAGGGTGGGATGAGGCTTATTTTGGTAATGCTGCTGGTGCTCAGCGGCTTCGCTCACGCCGGTTGCGGCAGCATCAACAACGACGATCAACGCGCCTACTGCTACGTCAAAGAGGGGAATGGGAGTTGCGCGAGCATTAAGGACGACGATCTGCGCGCTACCTGCTATGTGGAGGCCGGCAATGGCAGTTGTGCGAGTATCCGTGATGATGACAAACGCAAATACTGCTACGTGAAAGAGGGCAACGGGAGCTGTGCAAGCATCAACAATGACGACTTGCGTAACGCCTGCTACGTCGAAACAGGCAACGGGAGTTGCGCGAGTATCCGTGACGACGATCAGCGATACTTGTGCTACGCCAAGACTGGCAATGGCAGTTGCGGGAGCATCAAAAACGATGACTTGCGACGTCAGTGTGAAATGGTAAAGCGCTGACTGGCTTGCTTTAGCCCGGCCGGATGAAGGAATCTCACCTACAAAAAATGCCAGTCAGGTAACTGACTAGCATTTTTCATTCTGCGGCTAACGAATCTTCCAAGCTGAAAAGGCGAGTGGTTCAACCGCTCAACCCAGTACTTCGCCCCTGGTCTTGCGCTTGAATCGCCGGCGCAGGAAAAACACCACAAACAAAATCAGCAGCGTGCCTACGGTGAGGAAAATCGTGTTGAACCAAGGAAACGGCTCTTCGCGACTGTTCGTGGCTTCGATGTCTGTGATGTTTGGGAACACGGACAAGATTTGAATGCGCCAGCCGTAATAACGAATGAGAGCCAGCTGCTGGGCATCTCGTGAGTAACCCTGGGCCTTTGCCTGAACGTCGGCCGAGTCAAACTTGAAGTACCACGGAAAACTCCACCCGGTATCTTCATTGCGATAGACCATTACCTTTTTCGATGTTGGGTGTTCAGTGTTAATGAAATACACATCCCGGGTAGGGCCGTCTGCTGGGTTTTCAGCATTGATGACGCCGTCATCGTCCACACGTTTTACCTCAACGCCGGTGATGGCCACCACGTCGTACTGCGGTAAAACATAAAACAGACCCAGTCCCGCACCAGTGATTACGAGCAAGATTGCGCAGATAACCACCCCTTTAATCCACTTCATTTATGTGCTCCATTTTGATCGTCGAATTCTGCCCCAATTCGATCTTGGGTTTTCACCTTTGACCGCTGGGGTGCTACTAAACTTGGTTAGCAAATGTGTAGGTGCTGCAGTGATAGTAACGACGGCTCAAAAAAGCCCAGGAATTCTCCCGGGCTACTTATCTGCTGAAGCACTCGATCGCCCTGGCTTATGCAGGTGCTGTATCAAATTCCAGGCATACGGAAAGTGAGGTGAACTCAGGTCGCCGGCAGACCCAGGCAGTAAAAGCGGTGTAAGCCACCGACAAGCCTGTGATCAGAGCCATGGTTTGCTTCTTCTCTCGACTGTTTCTCGCAGCAGCACGCGCTTGAGATTCACCTTTGCGTCGAGCACTGTTCGAAAAGAGCGACGCGATCAGCATTCCAATCACCGCATAGAACACTGTGATGAGAGTGAGCTTGGCAACAATAACTAGGGTGATACTCAGAACTCCCTGGTTAGTCCGGAAGGTCGCGAATACGGCGTATGCAATGGCCAAGATAATCCCGGTACCCAACGCTATCCCTGAGACCAAGCCAGGCATTTCAAGCCAGCGAAGGATCAGAGCCGAAACGGCACCGATCGCGGGCAGCGCATTCGTGATCGCAGCATCGGTGTAGTCGGTGTAGATCGTGGCAGCCTCTGTGTGGTGTCTCCAGATCGCCAGACAGGTGATCAAAGAACCTATCAAGAGCGTGTATTTCCATGCCGGGCCTGCCCAGAAGGCCTGCCACATGCGTAGCACTGCTGGTTTCTCAGCTACAGGCTGAGCAGGGCGCACTTGCTGTGCCGAGACCACATAGGCTGGGCTCTGAGAGGAGGGCGCCGGTTGCACACTTTGAGGCGGTGTCTGAGCCACCTGATGCTGCTGAGGAGATTGTTGTCTTTGTTGACGGGATTGTTCCTGAGCGATCCGGTACTGCTCATCTCTTTGGGATCTGGCAATTTCCTCTGCCTGGCGCTGAGCTTCATACTCATCCTTGCGCAGCTTCTCTTCTGCTGCGTATGCCTTACTTTTTTCAACGCGGGAGAAACTATCCAGAAAGGTGACACGAGCTCCCATGGTTTGATCGAGACACTTCTGGGTGGTGCACTGATCTCGTACGGACAGCCATTCGCGTTGTGACTGGCGCAGATCATCCGGGTGCTCTGTTTCAGCGAGGGCTTTTTGATAGGCTCGACCGAGAATACTGTCGACGCCACTCAGATAGCCGTCTTTACAGATGCTGGACTCCGCGAAATTTGCAGCCTTTGAACAATCAAAGCTCGCTGCCATTGAGTTACAGGCCACTAATGCCAGCGTAAATGCGAGAGCGTTGCGAAACATCATCCGGTTCATCCCTAATTCCGTTATCCAGTACCCAGAAGGGTATAGTAGTTATCGGCCGGGTATGTGAATACGTGAGGAGGTTCTGCATGCTCGTGTGGACGCGTCAGCTATCGTGGATTAGACGGGCCATTCATAAAAAACCTGGGATACCTCCCTAGCTTTTGGTGTTATGGTAAAACTTATTGAACAGTAGCCCAACCTTCGACTACGTCACCGCCCCACTTGGCTTTCCACTCTTTCAAAGTCTTGTAGTTTCCACCTTTTGTTTCGATGACTTCGCCTTTGTGCGGGTTGTTGTATTGTTTGACTTTGCGAGCGGCATGTTCAGTGCTTTTTTCGTTTGAGCGCTGACTGGCCGACCAGCGCGTTTAGGGTCGAGGAGTGCGATCACATCACGCAGGCTCTTGCTGTACTCGCCCATCAGATTTTTCAGCTTTGTTTCGAACTCAAGTTTTTTTGCAAGCCGTCATTGGACTTCGAAGAATTCAAACGAGCTTTAAGGAAGGTCTGAAGTAAGCAGCCGTTTTTAACGGCCTCGCTGTCTGAGGTTCAAAAAACACCGACTTAATCGAAAATCAGACCTTTCCTCCTGTCAGTTCACTGTTTTTTGCGGAATAGCACCTTT
>NZ_JCBCUR010000011.1:0-174685 GCF_059862305.1 Pseudomonas sp. MF09156 | reverse complement strand
TTCGACTTCAAATGCCCAATCGAAGTTATGGGCGAGGTGATGCAGAAGGCCATGGCTATGCGGCATGATGCTCCAGCTTCAATTCAATGACCGTGTTGCACTCAGCTCCTGCAACCGCCCTCTGTATAACGAGCAAAAAGATGAAAAATAACGCTATCTCATCATTGGTAAGTTGCCGCCAGGGAAGACGGACCTACAACATCAATTCCATCCGTGCAACTGAGCCATCGCACATTAAAAACAAACAGGCGAACTTTCGATCAGGCAATACAACACCCACCGGCAAACTTTAAGTTGCCAGGCAAGTAGTCGACTTTTTGAGATTCAAGACATCCAGCAGTGGTTATCGAATGGGCAGAGCAGTTAACTCCAGCGGCATACAATTTAAAAAAATCGATGATGGAAATTTAAAGCCATGGCGAAACAATTGAAATAAGAGCACTCCTAAAAACCGCCTCCTCCCAGAGCCACACAGACAGAAGTATGTTTACGGGTGTTTCCCCCGCTCAATCAGGAAGCTCAAAAAGGCCTCGATTTCCATCGGCCGCGCCAGCGCATAACCCTGCCCGACGCGGCAGCCCAGGCGATGCAGCAGAGGGATCGTGGACTCATCCTCAATGCCCTCGGCCACCAGGTTCAGATTCAGCAGGCCGGCCCAACTGACGATACCCGCAATCACCTTGCGTGATGACGAGTGCTGCTCTACGGCACGCACGAATGAGCCGTCGATTTTCATCTCATCGAACGACAGGTTCGCCAACAGGTTCAACGTGGCCGCGCCGGTACCAAAATCATCCAGGGACACCTGGAAACCCTTGGCGCGGATTGCCGTCAGCGATGCGGAAAGATGCAGTTCGTCCGGTTCGGGTACGTCCTCGGTAAGCTCGATTTTCAGCAAGTGGTTTGGCAATTCGGCCTGCTGCATCCGTGTGGCGAGGCGGTCGGCAAAATATGGGGTGCAAATGGTTTTTGCCGAGGCATTCACCGCGATGGGGATCAGAATGTTTTCACGCTTGAGGGCCAGCATCGCCCGGATGCTCCACATTTCCACCAGGCTGAACAGCAACAGGTCCAGGCCCAGTCGGTTAACCAACGGCATCAGCACCGACGGCGGGATTTCACCAAAGCGCGGGTGCTTCCAGCGCACCAATGCCTCGGCTCCCACTACACGCCGGCTCAACAGCTCGAATTGTGGCTGGAACACAAAGCGTAAGCCCTCCCCCGTGGTCAGCGCATTGATCACTTCATCCTCGGCCAAGGCGTCGAATGTGGTCATGTGCAACTGCGGGTCCGGTTTCGCGCGGGTCAGCATCACGGCTCGCAAGGCATCGCCCAGTTCCAGGGTTGCGCCTTCGCGCAGGATCTCCACCAGAATCCCGGCGGCGCGGGCCAATCGGGCATGGGACTCCAACGCACTGATGGCGACCCCGCCCATGTGCTTGATCCAGCGCTGCGGGGTGCCGCCATGCAGGGAAGCCACGCCGCCCTCTTCCACAGCACGCACCTGCGCATTCAAGGTGGCTTCACCGGTCCAGAAGATGCTCGGCAACTGCGCCACGGCGCCGGCTTCGTGCAGCCCCTTGAGCAGGCTTGGCAGCATCAGCCCATCATCAGACCCCGGACGAATTTCGCAGCAGATGACGTCCACCGGCTGGTCGACCAGCCAGGCCTCTACGTCGCTCAAGGATTTAGCGTTGGCCAGCGCTGTAACGCCCATACTGCTCAACGCGCCGGACAGCCAATTGGCACAGGTGGCGTCGGTTGCCAACGTGATAACGCGTAGGGCGTTGAACTCGTTGGGTACGGCGGCATTTACGATCATGACAAGAATTTCCCGATACTTTTCCAGGAAAAAAGCTTATCAGTGGCAAAAAAGAAGCAAATAGGATTGGGACTAAAAGCACCCTTGTCTGCGGGGTGGGCGACCATAACGGAGCGCTGTGCGGTGGGTATCAGGGCAGTTGTGCTGCGTCAGCGTTGACGAATATCGCCGGCAAGCCGGCTCCTACAGGAAAAAAAACATTAAGCGGTGAATTATTTCGTGTCCTCATGTATCTGACCGAATAGACCATGCCATTAAAACAATGGCATCGACACCGTTCAGTGACAGAGTGACCTGTATGAAATCACGCAAGAAAAGTGTCAGCCCAATCGGGTTGAAAGACATCACCATTGTCGACGACGCCAAGATGCGCAAGGCGATCACCGCCGCAGCACTGGGCAATGCCATGGAGTGGTTCGACTTCGGGGTGTATGGCTTCGTGGCCTATGTGCTGGGCAAGGTGTTCTTCCCCGGCGCCGACCCTGGCGTGCAGATGATCGCGGCGCTGGCGACCTTTTCCGTGCCGTTCCTGATCCGCCCACTGGGTGGCCTGTTCTTTGGTGCGCTGGGGGATAAGTACGGGCGGCAGAAAGTCCTCGCGGCCACCATCGTGATCATGTCCATCAGCACCTTTGCCATCGGCCTGATTCCGTCCTATGCCTCGATTGGCATCTGGGCCCCGATCCTGTTGCTGTTGGCCAAGATGGCCCAGGGCTTCTCGGTGGGTGGTGAATACACCGGGGCCTCGATCTTCGTCGCCGAATACGCCCCCGACCGCAAGCGCGGCTTCCTCGGCAGTTGGCTGGACTTCGGCTCCATCGCAGGCTTTGTGCTCGGTGCGGGCGTAGTGGTGGCGATCTCCAGCGTGCTAGGTGAAGAACAGTTCCAGGAGTGGGGCTGGCGCCTGCCGTTCTTCCTAGCCCTGCCCCTGGGCATGATCGGCTTGTACCTGCGCCACGCCCTGGAAGAAACCCCAGCCTTCCAACAGCATGTTGAAAAGCTTGAACAGGGCGACCGCGAAGGCCTGGCACGTGGCCCGCGCGTATCGTTCAAGGAGGTCGCCACTCAGCATTGGCGCAGCCTGCTGACCTGTGTCGGCGTGGTGGCCGTGACCAACGTCACCTATTACATGCTGCTCACCTACATGCCCAGCTACCTGACGCACAACTTGCACTACAGCGAAAACCACGGGGTGCTGATCATCATCGCGATCATGGTCGGCATGCTGTTCGTGCAACCCATGATCGGCTTTATCAGCGACAAGGTCGGGCGCCGGCCCTTTATCATCGCCGGCAGTATCGGCCTGCTGGCCCTGGCTATTCCGGCCTTTATGCTGATCAACAGCGGCAAGCTCGGGTTGATCTTTGCAGGCTTGCTGATGCTGGCGGTGGTGCTGAACTTTTTTATCGGCGTGATGGCGTCCACCCTGCCCGCGATGTTCCCCACCCACATCCGCTACAGCGCCCTGGCCAGTGCGTTCAACATCTCGGTACTGATCGCCGGCCTGACCCCGACCGCCGTGGCCTGGCTGGTGGAAAGTACCAACGACCTGTACATGCCTGCGTACTACCTGATGGTCATTGCCGTGGTGGGCCTGGTCACCGGCCTGACCATGAAGGAAACCGCCAACAAACCCCTGCGCGGCGCGGCCCCGGCAGCGTCGGACATGGAAGAGGCACGGGAGCTGTTGCAGGAGCATCACGACAATATCGAACAGAAGATCGAAGACCTCGACGAACAGATCGCCGAGCTGGAAGCCAAGCGCCAGAACCTGGCGCAACAGCATCCGCGGATTGACTGATTGCGCTACACAACAAATGTAGGAGCTGGCTTGCCGGCGATAGCGGTGGATCAGCCACCTACAATGGTGACTGAACCACCGCCCTCTCGGGCAAGCCCGCTCCTACAGGGGATGACGGCGGACCAGTCGACAGTATCGCCGACTCGCCGGGGCTCATCTGATTTCGGAACCTGTGGCTTAGAAAGCGTATTGCAGGCGCATCACCACCCCATCACCGGTGTCATCACCCAGGGTGTTGCTGACGTTATCCGTGCGGGCCTTGACGTAGTTGGCGCTGACCTTGACCGCCTCATTGGCGTACCAGTTGACGCCCAGGGTATGCGCCTTGCCCTGGCTGTCACCTACCTGGCGCACATTGGTGCTGACCACGACATTATCGTCTTCGACGGTAAACGCGTCGTAGCGGTAGAACACCTCCCAGGCGCCGATTTGTTTGTTTTGCGGTTTGATGGAGTCGAACTTGGCGCCATCGAGTTTGTAGATGCGAGGCTCGCCGGTCAGGGTATAGGCCAGTTGTGCGTAGTAGCCGCTGGCCTTGATGTCACTCTGTGCTGCATCGGCCTTGAGGGTCCGTCGCAGGTACTCACCCTGCACCGAGAACGCATCCAGCGCCCAAGCACCTTCCAGGCCCCACACCGAGTCGTCCTGCCACAAGCCTTGCTGGGACGCACTCCCGCCAAATACCGAGCGGGTGCCATTGGTGCCGGCACTGTTGCCGCCGTTGGTCTCGACGCCACGCATGCCCATGCGTGAGCGGATGCGCGTGTCGATGGCGGCGTCCTTGAGGTCTCGGTAGGCGTATTGCAGCCCTACGTGCAACACATTGCCGGATTCGTGCAGTGGCGCAAACACGCCGCGCAGGTTGTAGCGCTTGACGCTGTCGCCGTCAGTGTCGTTGTTGTTTTCGCTGAACACACTGCCGGACAAATAGGCCATCTGTCCCACCACGCCGTTGGCCTGTACGCCCATGCCGACGTTGTCGTTGACCCACTCGGCCACATCGTAGGAAAGGTTACGCTCCAGGGCCGTGACCCATTTGGAACTGGTGGCTTTCTCCAAGCCAAAATCGGTGTAGAAACGCCCTACTTTTACATTCAACGGATTGAACCCGGTGTAGGTCACGCTGCCTTCGTCGAAGTAACCTGCGCTGTCATTGCCCACGTTACGGGACAGGTCGTAGTTGATCTGGTATTTCCAGTCCTTGTAGACCGTGCCGCCAAACTCCAGATAGGCACGCCGAAAATACGCGGCGTCCGCCGTGTTGCCGTTACGGGTGTAGTAATCATCAAACCGGGCGTAATCGGCCTGGATACGCCCGCCCAGCTTGAAGCTGAACTCTTTGTCGGCAGTGGCCACTTCCAGGCCGCCCTTGGTTTTGAGCACAATATCGGCGCCATCGGTGGTTACCGTGCCTGCCTGCGCCGAAATGGCCAATACGCTCCCCGCCACCGCCAGGCTGAATTGAGTTAACCGAACGCACTTTGAATAACTAATCGACATCAACTTCCCCTCACTATCGTTAAGTATTACTTGGCGACGGGGAGTTTCCAAAGACCAAATGACATTTTGGATTTATTCACAAGACAGTTTTGTGACCATGGATATTTCTTGCCCTTTAACCGCGACAAGGACCTTATAAACAAGGGAATTACAAGTTACACAGGCATTCACATCGAATATTTCAGAATGGTTAAAACCAATACCAACTTAGATGACTCTTTCAAACCAGTCACGCCGTTCTTCGAACACTTTGTGAATCAACGCCACCAGCGCTTGCACATGGGGTTGCTCAGCGGTCAAGGGCGCCGTGGACAGCCATGCCAGCCGTTCCATAGGCTCACCAAACAAGGGGGTCAGGGCCAGCAGGTTTTTATCCAAATGGCCGATGTAGTCCGGTAACAAACCGACACAGGCACTGTGCCTGACCCACTCCTGCACCCACGCCTGGGAATGCACCTGGGCCACTGCGCGCTGGCGCTGTTTGACCAGGCGGTTCCAGGGTGCAAACGCCGCAACCGGCGCATTCATACGGCCTTGCACCAGCATAAAGTCGGACAAGTGCGCAATTTGCGTCGGCAAACGGTTGCCGCGACAGTAACGCTTGGCCATATGCGGGCTGAAGTCAATGCGCGCCAGACGTTGCGGCGTGGTCATGGCAAACCCCGGCGCGGGACGAGGACGGTCAGCATCCGCCAACCACACCATGACATCCGCCTGGCGTGTTGGCTCGCCCGTCAGCGGGATGACTTCCAACTGCATTGCCGGGTGTTTGCGCATAAAATCCAGCACCTCACGCGCCAGCAGGTCGTGCATGAGGGAGTCTTCCACGGCCAGACGCAACAGCGGTTGAGGCACGGCGCCCACTTGTGGTTGAACATCGCCAAACCGCGCTATCAGCAGCGCTTGCAGGCGCTGCCCCTTGAGGGTCAGGCGTAGGGCATTTTCTCGTAATACAAACAGCGGGCTACCCAGCCGCCCCTCCAACTGGGCCAGTTGCTTGCGCAGTTCTGCAGTACGGATATTCAGGCTACGGGCCGCCTGGCGAAAGCTGGCACAGCGTGCGCATGTCAGAAAACGCTGCGCCAGCTCGCGGTCAATCAACGGTGCCTGCGCAGTCATAGGGCAACCTTTCAGCGGCCATTATTACGGCACTGCCCCATGACTTGATATTCGATTGTGTTGAGCTTGCCGCTCGAGTCCTCATAAGTCATGCGCGACGGGACGATGTCGCAGGAGCTGATCTTAGGGGTCACGTTGACCACCTTGGCGATGTCCAGTTTCATGCCATAGCGATAGTCCTGGACCTGGGGTTGTTCCTTACCTTGTTTTAGAGCATAAGCAGCCATGGCTTGCTGGTTATCGCTCATCAACTTCTCATACCCACGATCACCGCCGTTTGTGGCGAACGCGACCGTGGATAATGACAACGCCAATGCAGCAATACTTAGTTTCAACAGGTTCATCAGATTTATCTCTCAAGTCATTTTTCCAGACTTGAGATTAACTAACCGACCCTTTCACCAAGGTAGCTTAAAGATTACCTTTCTGTTATGTGCAACTAAGCCTGACGATAATCACCGCCCAGTGCCGCCGCCGCCAGGTGCGCCACCCCGAGGGTGATTCCCGGCTCTTCACCGTCTTCGAGCATCCAGGCCGACGACAAACCTGCCCAGGCGAGCACCCATTGCAGGAGCCTACGCCGCTCGATTCCAGAGGCTTTGGCGACCACTTCGATCCGCCGCGCAAAGCACTCGGGAGCCAGGGCGCTTTGATCGGGGTTGCAGAAGAGGTTGGCGTAATCAAAGCCGCGCTCGCCGTAGAGGCCCTTGGGGTCGATAGCCAGCCAGCCGGCCGCGGCAAAATCCAGGACATTGCCATGGTGGATATCGCCATGCAGTACCGCGACATCCTGGGGCGCCGCCAGCAGATCGCGGGCGGTGCTGGCGCACTGCGCAAGGACCCCGCCGTGCCTCGCCGCCCCCGGCCATAGCGCTTCGAACCACCGCGCCAGGGGAACCAGCGCGGGAATCGGCTTGGCCCGTAGCGCATGCAGGCGCGCGGCCACGCCACAAAGGATGCGCGTGGCCTCGTCATCGCGACCGCCGTTGGCCATCTGTACAAGCGAAGCCGAGCCCAGCGCACGCGCCATCAGCAGGGCCTCCCCGTCATAGGCCAGCACCGGCGCTGCACCGTCACCGTCCCACCAGGCCATCAGCACGCTGCCGGCTTGCTCCTCGGCCACTTGGGAGACCTTGAGCATGGCCGGCACACCGTCCTGGCGAACAGGCAATAGATTGCCATTGCGCGAGGCGAATGCATCGCCATCGACGGTCAGGTCCCATCGCTCCAGGTATTGATCAAATAGACACATCATGGCTGAGGCGGGAACTTCACAAAGCCCATGGCAAACAGCCAACCGCTGAGCATGGACAGGTAGAGGGAGGTATATGAAGCAACGGTGTAGTCCAATAAGAAGTTGAGCGCGGTGAACGCAATGGCAGCGCACAGGAACTGCGTGCGGGTAAACCGCCTCACAAAGCGTTCCATTGCGACATTCAAGGTGCGCAGGTACTTCATTGGTTTTCCCCTGGAAATGGTGACGGCATCTACACACTTGCGCCCGTCGGTCCTGAAAAGCGCAAGAACAGTGCTGCATGGAGTTGACGAGAATCAACCACCGAGATGCCCTGGTTGCCCGTACAGCAAAACTGGCCGAGGCTGCGATAGCGCACGCGTTGCCAGCCCTAGGCCAGGGTATTCCACACCTGCGCCAACCCCACCAGGTGCACCAGCCCGTACACCACGCAAATCCCCGAGCTGATCATGATAAAGCGCGTACTACGGCCCGTGCCGGCCAACACGAACGGGCCCAGCAGACCACGCAACAGATACACCAGGGTGATTACGCACAACGCAGGGCGCAGCAGGGGCAAGGGGTCGATCACTCCGGCGCCGGACAGCGCATAGGCCGACCACGCGGCGAGCACCAGGGCAATCCCCGCCGTCACCACCGCCGGGAAGCGGCGACCGGCCTTGGCTGCACGTACAAAGCGCTCGCCCGCACCAAACAGGTGATACCAGGACGGCCCTTTGATGATGACCCCGATATGCATCAGCGCCACCAGCAGGTTAAGCCCGGCAGCGACCAGCAGTGCCGTGTTGTATTCCATTCCATCACTCCCTGATGCCAATTAGCCACATTGCGCGCAAAGGTATCATGCCCCCTCTCCCACGGCGATCAGCGCATTAAAATCGGCCCCGCAAGCCTGATCACTATCGACTGCCGCGAGACTGGACCGACCGGCGGCAACCCTTTCAGCCAGTTGATGCCGCACTATATCCGGCATGCCTCTACGCCCGACTCTCCCCGCCCCACCCTTTGAATACCCTGCCCACCTTCGCGCCCAGGCCGAGGCGGCACCGCGTGCGCCCGGCGTGTATTTTTTCTACGCGCAAGGTGAATCGATGCCGCTGTACATCGGTAAAAGTGTCGATATCCGCAGCCGCCTGCTGGCGCACCTGCGTACCCCCGAAGAAGCGCGCATGTTGCGCCAGGCACAGCGGATCGAATATCAGCAAACCGCGGGAGAAATCGGTGCGCTGTTGCTGGAGTCGCGCCTGATCAAAGAGATGCAGCCTTTGAAGAACAAGCGCCTGCGCCGGCAGCGCCGCCTGTGCTCGCTACGCCTGCACGGGGGCAAACTGCAGATCATCGACACCACCGCGCTGGCCGAGGGGCCGCAGTTGTACGGGCTGTTTCGCAGCCGACGCATGGCAATCGAAGCGTTGATCCTGCTCGCCGACGAGCACCGCCTCTGCCATAGCCTGCTGGGTATAGAACCACCCAGCGCGAAGGGCTGTTTCCGTGCGCAGATCCGTAAATGCGCCGGGGCATGCCGGGGCGATGAAACCCATGCAGCCCACACCGAGCGTTTGCTGCAGGCGTTGGCCCACTGGGCCGTCCATCGCTGGCCATACCCCGCCGCCATTGCACTGCACGAACGCCATGGCCAGTTGGAGCAATACCACGTCGTGGATAACTGGCGGTACATCGGGACTTACGCCTGCGAGGCCGAGGCCCGATTGGCGCCGGCCTTGCCATCGCAGTCGTTCGATGCTGACAGCTACAAAATCCTTGTACGGCCCGTGCTTTTCGAGAGTGCTCGTGTGGTGCTGCTGTCGTAAGAGGCGCCTTGCAGAGCCAGCGCGCCAGGAACCTTTTGCACAATCGGGAATCAGTGCTGCATGTTTTCACACCAACAACTCAGCGAATTCCTAATGATTTTCAGAAGATCCCTGCTCTGTATCGCCTTGGTGTCCATCGGCTTTATTGCCGGGTACGCCGCAAAACCCAATGATGTGCTTCAACTGACCGCTGGCCAACTCATAGAGTGTGGCGAGGTGACCATTCCTACGCTGGGCATGTGAGCCCGAAATCCGGCCGCTTTCGGTAGAGGTTACTCAGGCTTGGATTCCGGAACCCGCAGGTGCGCGCCGCAACCATAGCTGCCTGAACTACTTTGATAAAACGTCTCCCCCGTATGATGGGCGGCATTCTGTTTCAGGAAATCAACGCTGTTAAGATCGCGGGATACTGGTTCAGGACTCGTGGCGAGCGATCTGCGGGAGGAAACTGAATGCACAAGATGCCTATAATTCTGGCACCGAGGATAGAGAGCAGCAAAAATTGAAAAAGAACTCGTACCTCTATTTGGTGCCTATGATTTTTGGAACGATGCTGACTATTTCATTGCTTTTCGCATGGCGTAGCCATATTTACTCAGTGATTTTTTTCAAGCCAAACTTTCAAAAAATCTATATCACCAGCTCATTAATCTTGGCAGCTATAAGCTCGTTAGGCTTTATCATCTTTAAAAAAGACATATTGTCTGGAAACCTCATAAACACCCTAAAAAAGATTACAGCACTTCCACTGGCATTATTTTTAGTGTGCCTGCTAACCCTACAAATTCCGCTCTCACTTTTAATTTATTTATCCGACGGAACTCAAAGCACTTACACAACGGCATATACACAATCCCCTGGCGGTAGAAATAGCTGCCGCGGCATTGAGATTTTTGAGCCAGAGCTAAACAAGGAAATAAAAATATGTCACTTCAGTGGCGACAGCAATAAGGGTTTAGTCAAGATTTATAAAACCAGCAATACGAAAGGCATCGTCATAACAGGCGCCGCATTTTATTGACGGTTTTTCCAGGTTTGAGATGACTGGCTGGAACAGCTGGCCCCCCCCTAACCTGCCTTCAAGCTGCGATGCGTAGTAAGCACGCCTTTGTCGTCAAACAGGAAAATCATCTGGTTCCCCCCATTATCCTGGCAAACCACACCTTCAGTTTCCCCGTCAACAATCCCTTGGCAAGCCATGTTCCAGACATAAGGACGGATTTGGCACTTCAGCGTCTTACCGTCTTCAATCACCAGATGATGGGTGGCGGAGATGCTTTCTGGAGCGGGTTTTGGGCAGGCTCCCTCCCCCCAGTTGATACCTTGGTGATTAGGTTGGGAAACACAACCAGCCAGCAGGAGCATGGGCAACAGGCATTTGTAATTCATGATCACCATCCTTAGTTGTTGCTCTGTAACAGGGCGCGGGATGCTCGACCCCGTAAAGATGTAGCAGATACTCTAGAACCCCGGCGGAATGTAACCAGGGACGTAAGGAATATTTTTACACTTATTACTGACTATACGGCCATTATCAATCTTGAAATCCACAATCTTGCCAAACGGGTTGACGGTGGCCTCAATCGTACAATCAGAACTGTGCCCTACAGTTTCATAATACTCCGTGTACACCATGCCGTTACCGGTATGATTCATCGAGGTTCCTGCAGCTTCGGTATTGGTCCAGCTTGAAGACTTCTCCCATGTCAGGACAATAAGTTCCTCTCCATTCGCGCCCTTTACCTTCTTGACTGCTGCTGGTTTACCAAATAGGTTCAAGGCTTCCTGATCTGACCTTCCCACCCATCGCTCCTGAGCAATCACCCGGCAACCATTAACAAGCAAGATAACCGGAATTATTGTGGCAACCAGCAACACCTTCGAGATGCGATTAAACATAAAACCTCTTTCACAATAAAAACAAAGTAAAAAAGTTAGCATTGATGCCCTTGCTGGGGAATTAGCACAGATGTGCTAATGGCTCATTGCCCCGTTGTAAAACAAGTAGTGATTGCGCCGATTGTTTAGCTGATACCCTTGCGGTTCAACGTGCTACCTACTCAACTGTTTTGACCCCCTTCCCGGCGTCCTGCCGACAGAACACAAGCTCCCGAATAGCACACGAGTCCTGAGACTTATCGTATGCCCGCGCTCAAAAAAGTGTAGGCCGAGTATCGTCAGCCGTCCTGCAGAGCGGCTCCTGCCAGCCACATAAGGAACGCACTCACAGGCACCTGCCGCTCCCGTCCTGGCACGCACACCGCAACGTAACGCGGACCAAGCAGGCTTACTTCTGGTCTATAGGCCACTAATTCTCCATGCCTGAGGCTGTCGGCGACCAGTACATTGCTTGCCAGCACCAGCCCATGACCAGCAATCGCAGCGCTCAAGGCAAAATACTCATCGTCGAACTCACGCATCTGCGCCGTTTCAAGCCAGGTCTGGCATTCTGCGGCCGCGCACCAGCTTTCCCAGTTGATTGAGAATGCTCCCGGAATTTTCCAGTGTAAGTTGATCAGTTCGATCTGATTTACATTCAACGAGGCCACCAGGCCTGGGGCGCCGTAAACAGAGAATTGCTCTTTCATTAGCTCCTGACAGAACAACTTCGGGTCGTCGCGGCTGACTGAACGAATAGCGACATCGATACTGGAATCACGCAGTAGATCGACTAGTTCGTTACCTGTATCGACCCGCACCTTGACTTGTGGAAAGCTTCGATAGAAACCACCCAGTCGTGGAATTAGCCAGGCAGCGGCCAAGCCCGGCGTAGTGGAAATGGTTAGGGTTTGGGGAACGGTGTCCGGATAAAAAGCCTCCAGGCTGCGGCGAATGTCTAACAAGGCGCGGTGAGTCTGGCGATATAGCAACTCGCCCTCTTCGGTCAATGCGACGCCTTGACCAGCTCGCTTGAACAGCATCGCTCCGAGGCGGGCTTCCAACATCCTGACCTGATGGGAAATGGCCGCGGGGGTGACTGAGAGTTCCTCAGCTGCCGCTTTAAAGCTACCCAGTCGCGCAGCCGCCTCGAAGGTGCGCAGCGCGTTAAGCGGAAGAGTCGAAAACACGCATCGTTCCCTAGATGAATTGAATTGATGAATATTTAATTTATCTCATTTTTCTTGGTGTGTACGCAGCGATACCGTTGCAGGTATTCGATCTCCCCACCCTTGGGAAAAAACCATGCAAGGACCTTCGCGAAAAATTCTTCAAGCCATCCTCTATGAATCAATCGCTGTTGCGGTGCTATCGCCCAGCATCTCGTTGATATACGACGAAGGTTTGGCCCATGCGTGTGCGCTGTCGGTGATGTTATCTGTATGCGCGCTGCTATGGAACGTGCTGTTTAACTACGCTTTTGAACTCTGGGAAGCGCGTCAGCCACAGCGTGCTCGCACGTTGGGCAGACGCTTGCTGCACTCACTGGGCTTTGAGGGTGGGCTAGTTCTAATGTTGGTACCACTGGTGGCATGGTGGCTGGAGATTTCTTGGTGGGCTGCACTGGTCACCGATCTGGGGCTGTTCGTTTTCTTCTTCTTTTACGCGCTGGCGTTTCAGTGGGTCTTCGATAGGATGTTCGATGTACCAAATTCCGCGAAGGGGGAAGTTTCGGTTAACCCATAATTCACGCGGAATCCAGATTCGCCAATCTGTAGCAGCATCAGGATTTGTCCATGAAAAATGCCACCAGAGCGATTGAGAGCTACATCTTCGGTAAGGACGGAAATCGGCCTGACTTATTGCAACATGCTTTCAGTCTAGACGCAGCTCTTAACGTGCTAGTGCAGAGAGGCAACGTCCTTTTTCCTCCCAACGTCCAGGGGCGCGAAGATATTGCTGACGTACTAGTACGCAGCTTTAGCCTGCAATATGAGAACGTTTATACATTCTGCCTCGGTGACGCGCCAAAGCCCGACGCCAATGTTCATAAGTGCAAATGGCTGGTTGGCATGTCAACAAAAGCGACTGGGGAGTTACGTGTAGGCTGCGGGGAATATCATTGGATCTTTTCACCGCAAAGCGGCTTGGCCACTCAGCTGTCCATTACCATCGAACACATGTTGGAGTGTCCTTCCCAGCATATGCGAAAAATAATGGACTGGCTTCAAGGTCGCAGCTATCCATGGTGTGAACCTACCGAAATACTTGATTCGGCACCGCCGCTCACTTGCCTCCAGCCGGTTCTTGTCTACGTTGCTACATGACCCCTACTGATATAAACGTAAGCGTTTGGCCGATTGCGGACCTCATGATAGGCAGCAAACGGCCAAAAGCAGCCTCTCAACGCGTCGCACATTGACCTCTGCGAAGAAAATCTTTAAGCGTCGCCTGATAGAGCGTCAATGGCTGATTGCCCGTATTGAGAAGTGCAAACGGAATCATCGTCAGATGTGAAAACGACGTGGAGTTTATCGAGTAGGTTTTCTGCCTGCAAAAGCGCTGGTCCTTATTCAATATAAAATCAAACTTGAAAAGGTTTGTCCGCGTACACCAACTGGGGATCAAACCCAGACTCAGACCCGTCAAGTAATCTTGTCCGCAAGCGCCGCCAGATGAGAACTCCGAGATCTTTATTTCTAATGCTGGCAGGCTCGGGGCGGCAAGGCTGGAGTTCTTATCCTGCGCACCGGGAATAACGTTGAGTGTCGCTGCGTATGCGTCCTTGCCGAAGCGACTGTCTTTCCATGGAGAATTTATTGCGTAACTGAAGCTGGAGATAATTTCTTGTGTTTCGGGTTCAACGGGTTCGTTGATTGTCGGCTGGGACGAATAAGATGTGCAGCTGCAACAGAGTATAGCAATGCTGACAAACGCAAACCCGTTGGCTATTAAACGACGCATACTCAGTTTTCCCTAATTATCAATTAGCCAACATACCTGTCACTTACTGCCGTATAGCATCTTATCTACACGCCGGACGGCTGAATCAGCATAACAGGACAGACTGTACACGCGCACTTCGGGAGAGAGAAAAGGCCGCCGCTATGCTCTCTTTGCCCCAACCCAGTGCGAACCCGCGAACGTTGAAGGCAAACGCTGAACGACAACACCTGCCCAAGCTGTCCAGCGGCTCCTATTGGCCGCAAGCTGACGTTGATCATACCGTGCAAAAGCAGGAAAAAGTGGACGTTAGGCACGAGCCTGTTGAAACTGACGTCGAATTGACCCAGAGGCCTATGCCACTGCCCCATCCCGTCAGTAAATATCTAGCGCTGGTAATAGTTCACAGGGTAGGATCCTGGATCAGTAAAGTTTCTGTAACAGGGCCAATCCAGCACTGGCGATAATAATCTCAGGCGATATACACGTTTTACCAGAGGTGAAGTAATGCCGTTAGATAAAGATTGGCAGCCAAGTTTTGGGACTATCTTCACGTGGTTCGCCATGGATCGACATGGGCGTATAGCTGTAATGGTGAATAACTGTTTCGGTCCTATCCCTTCGAGCTTGTTGGCTATTCCAGAGCTAGAGGAAAAACTCGACAGTATAAATGAGTTTATGTGGGAAGAGTCGCGTGAGTTTCAAAGTTATCCAAAAAACAAGGAAGGTCGAACTCTTTTAGATATATATAGGTTTCGCAGGCACCTCAAACCCTCGTCGCGCGACGAAATGGAACGCATAGTCTTAGAGAGTTCGAACTTTTATCAAGAGCTCACGGAGTATTCACTTCCATCAATAAAAGGCTTCTATGTTTATCACGCGCTAGAAGATTACGTGTCCAGCGAAGACAATCCGATTGGTTATGAGGGAGACGCGGAAATTGGAGACTACTTTCGATATTTGATTCCAACGGTATGCGCTAGCATCGAAGACTTCCCTGAAGAATTAAGGTCACTAATCGCCGTATCCGACACATTAGATTTCACAGTTGACCGAGCCATATTTAGTATGTCAATCAATCAGAGTTTTAAGCGATCTTTTAATCAACGGAAGTGAAAGATTAGCAGTTTTTAAAAAGTAGTCGTTTCATCGGCTACGCAGTGAAGCGCTCCTGGATTTGTAGACAAACGGAGTGTCAGCTATTGGCCGTTTTCAGTCGGTTGTCACCGGCAGAAATCGGCCAAAAGCGGTCATCGAGAGTCTCCAAAAACAGGAGCGATTCTGGCAGCTGAAATGCAGGGCCGAGATTTGATATCTCAAATTACTGAGCTAGGATCTTGGCTAAATGCCATCACTCGAAAAGGAAATCACCTTGGCCTTATCTGATACCCTCCGCCTCGCTGTGCTCGGTGTTTCAGCGGACACTCCATTTGAAAGTGCATAGAGCAATGTCAATACGAGGGCATTGGATATAAACCCTTTCATTACTCAGAAACATTTAATGATTGAAAATTAAAGTCCGTGAGCCATGGTAAGCGATTACTGGAAAGGGCGTCGAACCGCCTAAAACGGAGTGTCGGTGAGAGGCTGCCATTGATCGAAAGGAGAAACCCCTAAAGCAGGCGTACCAAACACCAACTGCTACGCTGTTCACTCCAAGGAGGAGCACCGATGCCGAGCTCAGACCTGCTTCCTTCCCCGCTGTCCAAAATCAACGAAAACCAACTCGCCCTTGAAGCAGCCATCATGGAGCTTACGAACTGGGTTGAGCAGAGGGGCCGATATCCAGGCTGGCACAGACCTCGGTAACCGGCTGACCCTCATCAAGCACCATGCTGGCAGCCTTGAGCTCGAACTCATTCGAAGACGATTGACGCATATCCAGACACCTCAGATTTGGGCGCTATCATAGCGCCCGATTGAAGGGTCCAAAATCATCAGGCCACCGGCAAACTCGCCGAACTCCAAGCGATGGCCGACACCAGGAAGAACACCGTCGGCAAGCTCGTCGAGTACCTGCGCAAAAACATAGAGGCCACCGATACAAAAACGATCAGGCGGCCCTTGTTCACGATCACTTTGGCTCTAGCGCCCGAAAAGGTCATCGTCGATAAAGAGGACGATATCCCGGGCGACGTCATCGACACCAATACCGTGTTCTCTCCCGACAAGCGCACCGTCACGGCCAAGTTCAAGGAAATCCGAGAGCACAACGTAGCCGTACGAAAACGCATGGCCGCCGGTGAAGATGCAGAACACGAACTACTCGAAGAGCCCATCTGGGCACACCTCGCGCGCGGTGACAGCTCCATACGGATCAAGTAAGACAACAGGGTTTTGTAGCAAAAGTGGCGTTATGACGGTGATCATACGCTTCGGGCCAGCTCGGCCTGCACTCATACGCACTTCACTTAAGGATGAGTAACATGAACGATGATTTGAAGCAGTCAGGCTCTACTACCACCTCGCAAACCACCACCTCGTTAGAGCAGGTTAAAACCGGCAGGGTCTTGGATTTCACCTGGGCGCCAAACGCCAACACAACGACCACCACCGTCTCGGCGGACTTTGTCGACTACAAGGTCGATACCTCCCAGGGCAGCCCTACTGGAGACAGCCACTCCATTGCGCGGTTTACCTATGTCCAAGGTAAGGGCGGTGGCCAGATCAGTCAGCTGTTCCTTGAAGAGATGCGTGCCGGCGTACGTGCCAACACCCAGATCGGGCTGATGGTAGGACGCAAATGGGTTCTGGATCCCAACGCCGAAGTATCAGGCAGCATCGGCACCTACGTGGTCGAGCAATTCGATGACATGCGCGCCAGTGTCAATTATGTCGGCGCCTTCGCCCGCGTCTTCGCAGACCCACGAATGGTCAGCTACCACGCTGGGGGCCACGTACACACCAACGTCTCTATCATCAGCAGCAGGGCCCTGACCATGGCTGATTCAGGTAAGTCGATCCTGGTCATTAGTGATACTGACGTCACGCTCACCATTGGTGATGACGTGACTGAAGGGTTCAGGGTGAATCTGATCCAGGCGGCCGCCGGCAAGGTCAACATCGCCGTATCGAGCAGCCATGTGATCTACAGCAATGCTGGGAGTCGCACACACACGCTCAACCCACTGGATGAGCTGGAAGTCAGTACCTTCCCATTCGGCCCGGTGTTCCTGGCCTTCCGGGTCAGACCTACTGCCTAACGATCCATTGCGCGCTGGCAGAGGTGGGTCTTACTACCAGCGCCGTAATCACCGACAGTCCTGGCTCACACTGCCGGCCAGCGGAATAGAAGAGGCAGGCTAGTTCGGGAAATTTCAGAGAGGAATGCCGCCCACCCTTCCAAGTATCTGCTGATCAACAAGCAGGGAAAAAGGATGACGAAGGGGATGCTGCGCTTGCGCTGGGACAAGGCGCGAGAGATGGCTTGCGAGAAAGCTATCGAACAAGGAGATCCGACGCTCGCCGCGAAGATCGGCGGGTTTCAGTTGCGAGATATTCGACCCAAGGCGGCGTCGGAAATCGTGGATATCGGCGACGCAAGCCTGCTGCTGGGCACAGCAATCAGGAAGTCACAAAGCGCGTTGACAGAAGGCTCGGCGCCACTACGAAGCCGTCAAAATAGAAAAGTTATGGAACGGTTCCATAAAAATACAAGCCAGCCACAGCCGCCCCCCAGAAACACAAAAGCCCCGCATAAGCGGGGCTTTTATCTGCATCTTGGCGGGAAACCAGGGACTCGAACCCTGGGAACGCTATTAACGTTCGCCGACTTTCAAGGCTGGCGATTTTTTCTTTAAATTCAGCAAGTTAACCTTTTTAGCGCTTTCGTATCCCTCCATATTTCGATACGCTAAAAGCTCCATAACTCAAGGGGTGCACATCAGGTTGCGGAAATGATTTACTCCCCGCCCCGACGTCCTGCCGACCAGCACACAAACTACCAAATTGCCCACGATTCGTGGCATTTGTCCTATGGCCCCCCAGCGGCATTTGTAAAAGGCAAAGGGGTAAATACGTCTGAAAGGTAGGATTGATCGGTCAGTCAGCAGAATGAGGGTAAAAATCGCCTCATGAAACGCCCAAGGAGTTATCGCCTGGCCCTCCCGCACCACCTCTATGCATTTATTTTGTGAATAACGCTGCATTCCCCACGTTTTACGTAAAAAATCCTACAACTGATGTAGCAGACAGTTTAATGATGGCTCAACTATGCAAAATCCCTGAGTTCACCGTTTGGCTAGGGGTATGGATTGTGTGTATTTCTACGTTAAGGATGTCGAGTGCCGAATCAGCCCTCAACCCAACGCCTGTGTTGTATCCAGAGCCTGGGCGTCGCCCTGCTCTGCCTGTGCGCGCTGCCGGCCGCCGCCGATGGGCGGCAAGCGGGCCAGGAAGCGCTGCGCTTGCAGCAGCAACAGCAGCGCGACTTGCAGCAATTACACCTGGAGCAGCGCCAACGGCAGCTGCAACGCGGTAGTTTCGGTACGCAAGCGGCCACGCCGGCCTTGCCAACAGACATAGCCAAGGATGAACGCTGCTGGCCGCTAAGTGGCACGCGCCTGGCCGGGGTCACGCTGTTCAGCAAGGCTGAGCTGAACCAACGCATCGAACCCTACGTGGCGCCGTGCATGGGCGTCACCCAGATCAACCGCCTGCTGGCCGAGATCACCCAGCTGTATGTGCAAGCCGGCTATATCGCCAGCCGCCCGTACCTGATCAGCCCGCCAGCGGCCGGGCAGTCGCTGGATATTCACGTCGAAGAGGGCTACCTCGAAGCCATCGAACTGGCCGACCAGAGCCTGCCGGTGTCGTTAGGCGGCGCGTTCCCCGGGATGCTCGGCAAGCCGCTGAACCTGCGCGATTTGGAACAAGGCCTGGACCAGCTCAACCGCCTGCGTTCGGTGGACCTCACCGCCGACATCGCCCCTGGCAGTGAAGCTGGCGCCTCGCGCATCATCCTGCGCTCGCGCAGCACGGCGTCACGCTGGGGGCTGGGGCTTGGAGTGGATAACCTCGGCAGCGCCGGCACGGGGCGTGATCGCAATGCCATCAACCTGAGCCTGGACAGCCCGCTCACGCTCAACGATTCGCTCAACCTGAGCTTCAGCGACACGCTCAACCACGGGCCGCGCTACAGCCGCAGCAACAGCCTGTTTTATTCCATCCCTTACGGGTACTGGACTTACAGCCTGTTCGCCAGCCACAACGAATACCGCTCGCCGTACAAGCTCAGCCGCGCAACGTTTTACAACAGCGGCCGTACCGACCAGGTCAGTTTGCGCACCGACCGCGTGCTGTGGCGCGACCAGGGCCATCAACTCAGCGCCAACCTGCAGCTGGCCTACAAGGACGTCGACAGCTACCTGCAAAAGGTTCGCTTAGGCATCCAGAGCCCGACGCTGACAGTGGCCGAGGCTGGCCTGAATCTGTTCTGGCTCAACAGCGCAGTGTGGAACCTCGACGTCAATTACGCCCAAGGCCTGACATGGTTCGGCGCCGACCGTGATGCTGACCACACGCAAAAAAACCTGCCCCAGGCGCAATTCCATAAGTACCGCGCCAACCTCACCCAATGGCGCAACGGCCAATGGCTGGGGCAACCGTGGCAGTGGCAGAGCCAGCTGTCGGCGCAATACAGCCCGGATGCGTTGCCTGCCATCGAACAACTGCTGGGCACCGACGATTCGGCGGTGCGTGGCTACCGCGAAAACATCGCGTCCGGGGCCATCGGCGCGGTATGGCGCAACACCTTGCGCCTGCCGCTCACCAGCGACCTGCCGGTAAAAATCACGCCGCGCCTGGGCCTGGACAACGGCTGGATTAAGCGCGAACACGGCGCTCAAAGCCAGCGCCTGAGCGGTGCCAGTGCAGGGCTCAACCTGAGCTGGAAAAACGTGCAACTGGACCTCGATTACCAACGCAACCTCAACACGCCCACAGGGTTTGGCCAGGAGCGGGAGGTCTGGCTGACGCGCCTTAGCGTGCAGATTTGAGCAACACCTGTTTAGCCTGAGTTTACCGCCGTACCTGACCACCACAGCAGCGTTGCAACGAACAACGCACGTCGCGGATCAGCCAACACAGAGCGAATTTATTTATGCCGACTGACACCCATACGTTTCACCTTTCACCCCAGGGCAAACTGCGCTGGGCCATCGCCAGCCTGTTCCTGCTACCGCAGCTGGTACTGGCCGGTGGCTTAACCGTCGTCGAAGGGCCTGGCGGTACGCCGCAGCTGCAAAACCAGGGCGGCGTGCCCATCGTCAACATCGTCGCGCCGAATGCCGGCGGCCTGTCCCATAACCAGTTCCTGGACTACAACGTCGACCGCCAGGGCGTGGTGTTGAACAACGCCTTGCAGGCTGGTCAATCGCAACTCGCCGGGCAGCTGGCGGCCAACCCGCAGTTCCAGGGCCAGGCGGCGAGCGTGATCCTCAACGAAGTGGTGAGCCGCAACGCCTCGGCCATCAACGGCGCTCAGGAGATTTTTGGCCGGGCTGCCGATTATGTGCTGGCCAACCCCAATGGCATTTCCGTCAACGGCGGCAGTTTCATCAACACCCCAAATGCCAACCTGGTAGTGGGCCGCCCTGAACTCAACGACGGCAAGCTGCAAGGCTTGAACACTCGCGATGCAAGCGGCCAACTGACGGTGCAAGGCCAGGGCCTGCAAAACGGTGCGGGTTCGATCAACCTGATCGCGCCGCGTATCGACAGCGATGGGCGCCTCAGTGCGCGTGACCAATTGAACCTCACGGTCGGCCGCAATCAGGTCGCCTACGCCAGCGGCCAGGTGCGCCAGGTCGACCCGGCGAGCAAAGCCCAGGACCAGCGTATCGACGCCCGCCTGTTCGGGGCAATGCAGGCCGGCCGTATCAACATCATCAGCACCGCCGAAGGTGCCGGGGTGCGCGTGGGTGCGGTGCAAGTCGCGGGCCGTGATGGGGTGAAGGTCAGCTCGGCCGGCAACCTCGATATCAGCGGCCAGGTCTACGCCAACAGCCTCGACGCCACCCGCGCCGGTGTGCAGAGCCGCCAGGGCGATGTCGACTTGCACAGTGCCAAAGACTTGAGCCTCGCCGCCACCGACGTCGGCGGGCGCAACGTCAAGCTCGACGCCGGCCGCAACCTCACCCTCAGCAGCCTGGAAAGCAAAAAACTTCAGGAAAAACGTGAGCAGTGGAACAACAGCAACTTCCTGTTCACCTACGAAACCTATGACCGCACCACCACCGACAAGGACTCGCGTCAGCACGGCAACAACGTCGTCGCACAACAACAGGCCACGCTGTTGTCCGGCGCCAACACCCAGATCAAGGCCAGCAAGGTCGAAGTAGGCGACGCACTGCGCATCAACAGCGGCGCCGACCTGCAACTGAGCGCCGCCACCGAAACCCACGAAACCCGCGACCAGGGCAACCACCGCAAGCACCTGTGGAAAGCCAACTGGGACAATTCCAGCAGCGAACAGCGCAGCGTCACCAGCAGCCTCAAGGCCGGCAAAGCCCTGGAGCTGACCAGCCAGCAAAAACTGCAACTGCAAGGCGCCGAACTGAAATCTGCGGGCGACATTCAATTGGCCGCTCGGCAAGTCGACATCACCAGCGCCAGCCGTACCCAGCGCAGCAGCGACAACGCTTACTCCGGCGACCTGACTGGCGGCAGTTTCTTCGGCAAGAACGGCGATGGCGATAAGGGCAAGACCCTGAACACCGGCAGCAAGGTCAACGCCGATGGCAAGCTGATCGTCAAGGCGGACGACGTGCGCATCAATGGCAGCCAGGCGCGTGGTGGCCGACAGGCCAGCGTCATCAGCGACAAAGGCTCGCTGGTGATCGACGGCGTGCAAAACACCTCCCACGACAATAGCTACAGCAACGACAGCAAGTTCTTCGGTATCACCAAGGATGAAAGCCGCAAGAACCTCAAGGACAGCACCGTCGTCGCCAGCAACCTGCGCTCGGACAGCAACCTCAAACTGCAAAGCGCCAAAGACATCAGCGTCAGCGGCTCCAAGGTCTCTGCGGCAGGCGAACTGCAAGCGAATGCCAAGGGTGACATCAAAGTCGCGTCGGCTGAAAACACCTCTCACACCACTACCAGCACTCACACGCGGGGTTTCGATGGCTACGCCAAGGAGACCGCCGACGGCACGCGTCAGTACCGCGCGGGTGTGAACTATGCAGACCAGCAGCACGCCAGCAAGACCGACACCACCCAGCAGCAAGCTTCCAGCCTCAGCGGCGGCAGCCTGGCCGTCACGGCCGGTGGCGACGTTAGCATCAAGGGTTCCGAGCTGAAGGCGACCCAGGGCGATGCGACCGTGAGCGGCAAAAACGTCGAGCTATTGGCGACCGATGACAGCACCCGGAGCCAAACCGACACCACCACCACCGCTGGCGGCGTGTATTACACCGGCGGCCTGGACCGAGCCGGCAATGGTGCGCAGTTCAGCCACCAGAGCAGCAATGACACCAGCCACAAAACCACCGCGCAAACCAGCAGCGTGGCGTCGGCCGGCACGCTGACGATCAACGCCGGCAACACCCTGACCAGCCAGGGCGCGCAGGTGAAGGCCGGTTCTGAGTTGCAGGTCAACGCGGCGCAGGTCGATAACCAGGCGGCGCATAACACCGAGACCGGCACCCACAAAGAGAACGGTTGGACCGCCGACGTCGGCGCCAATGTTGAATACAAAGGCATCACCCGGCCGATCGAAAAAGCCGTCAACGGCGTGGCCCAGGCCAAATTCCATCAGCCCGGCCTGCTGGATGCCTTCGAGCAACCGAATGTCGGGCTCGATGTGGAAGTCGGCCATACCAACAAGACCCGCACACAGCAGGACAGTACCGCCGTGGTCAGCCAGTTCAGCGGTGGCACGGTGCAGGTCAATGTCGCCAACACCGTGAAAGATGAAGGCACCCAGTACCGCGCCAGTGAGGGCGGGCTGAAGATCAATGCCGGCGAGCACCTCGCCACGGCGGCCGCCAACACCCACACCAGCAGCGAGCAAAGCGTTGACGCCAAAGTGGGCGTGCGCGTCTACACCACCACCGGTGAAGACTTGAACGTGCGCGGCAATGGCGCAGGCGGCAGCAGCGATGTGCGCGAATCCAGCAGCACGGCGGTGGTCGGCAGCTACGCCGGGACCCAGGGTGTGAACATCGAGACCCAAGGCGACGCGCGTTATGAAGGCAGCCAGTTCAACGGCGGCCAGGCGGGCGTCAACCTCAAAGCCGGTGGCGAATTGGCGCTGAACCAGGCCAGCGATACCCAGAGCAGCACCAATAACAGCCTGCGTGGCAGCGGTTCATTGACCGTGGGCACGGCGCCGGGCAGCAACGGTACGAACGTCAACCTCGGTGCCGGTGTGCAACTGGACGACAAGCGCCTTAACACCCAGGACAGCCAGGCGCGTGTCGCGACGCTGCAGGGCAACGGCCCGATCCAGCTCAGCAGCGGTGGCGACATGACCCTGCAAGGCACCAAGGTCGGCAGCAGCACCGCGAAGACCGGTGACATCAGCCTCAACGCTGGCGGCAAGCTGAACCTGCAAGCAGCCACCGATACTCATGTGAGCAGCGGCAGCAACCTGGGCGGCGGCCTGACGGTCGGTGCCGGCAAGACCAGCAGCGCTGAAAGCAGCGGCACCACCGGCAGCCTGAGCGCCAACTTCAACATCGGCAAAGTCGCCGAAAACGACCAAGGCGTTAGCGTCGGGCAGTTGCACAGCAACGGCAAGGTGAGCCTCACCAGCGGCGCCAACGCGGCGGATGCGATCCACCTGCAGGGGACTCAGGTGGTGGCTGACAGCGTCAATCTGGATGCGCAAAACGGCGGCATCCTGCAAGAGTCGGCGCAATCGACCCAGGCGCATAACAGCTGGGGCGTGACCCTGGGCGCAGGCGGCAGCGGCGGCAAAACCACCCTGGCCGACGCCGGTGAACATGACACCCCCAAGACCCAGCACGGCATCAATGCGCGGGCCAAGGTCGACGTGGATCACCTGCAAGGCTCCACCCAGCACGACAGCCTGATCAAGGCGAATAAGGTGGTGATCAACAGTGCCGGTGACACCCATCTGGCCGGCGCGCGGATTGAGGCCGAGCAGGTCAGTGGCAATGTCGGCGGCGACCTCGTCATTGAGAGCCGCAAGGATCAAGTCAGCAGCACCCAAGTCAACGTCGACGCCAAGCTTGATGTCGAGAAAAACCAGCCCGGCGTGGTCAACAAACTGGCCAAGGCCAGCGGCCCGCTCAAGGACAAGGTGCAAGCCAAGGCCGAGGGCGCGTTTGACAAGCATCGCGAAAAGCTCGAGAACGCCGTGGACAAGGGCACCGAGCACCTGGCCTCGGCCAAGGACAGCGTGGTCAACAGCGTTGGTAACGCCAAGGAACGCCTGGGCGAAAAACTCACCCGCAGCGGTAGCTACGACGTGAACCCCGAGCCCCGCGGCGCCTTCGGTACGAGCGTGGACAAAGCCAAGGCTTACCTGGCGGACAAGAAGGATGCCGTGGGTACTCGCCTGTCCGACCTCAAGGAAAAGGCCTGGCCAAAAACCACTGACAGCTACGCCGTCAGCGGCAAAAACACCACCGGCAGTTCGGTGGCCAATACCACCGCAAACGTGCTGTTCGGCGACAAGAGCGGCAACACGTCCTACACCCCGACGTTGAACCTGGACGTCAGCCATGTGGTGAAAGACAGCGTCACTCAAGCGTCGGGCATCCGCACGCAAGGCGTCAACCTGCAGGTGAGTGGCGAAACCCACCTGACTGGCGCCCGGATCAGCTCGGACCAGGGCAAGGTCGACCTGGGTGGTTCCAAGGTGACGGCAACGACGTTGGCCGGCAGCGATTACCGAGCGGATGTCGGGCTGAACCTGTCGAAGTCACCGGTCAACCTGGTGCTGGGCGCCAAGGACGAATTGACCCAGAAACAGGACGACGCCATACGTAAGGATCAAGCCTTCAACCTTGGACCGCTGAGAGTCGGCGGGCACAGTGATCGCCAGGCGTTACAGGCCGGGATTGATCAGCAAACCAATTAACTAGCAATCCACTCGTGGAAGCAGGAGGCTATCCTGCTTCCACTACTGATCGCGTAAACACCAAAATCCGTATGCGTGAATTAGAGTTTTTCTATGTTAACCAACCCTCGCTGAAATCCATCGACTTCCACGAAAAGCACATCTGCGCCATCATCAGCCTACGCTGTTCACTCAAAGGAGGAACACCGATGCCGAACGCTGACTTACTCCCTTCCCTGCTGTCCAAAATCAACGAAAACTAACTCGCCCTTGAAGCAGCCATCATGGAGCTTACGAACTGGTTTGAGCAGCAAGGCAGCACCGAAATGGCCGACAACGTGCGTGGTGCACTGGATACCATCGACCGCAACGAAGAGTTCAACAAGCTGACCCTGGCGGTCCTTATGACGCCTGACTAATCAACAGAGACCGTTAGCTCTTAACGCCCCCACTCCCCGGTCAGAAAGGTGGGACTCTTTCGAGCGCAGCGCTGCGAGAAGCTCATTATCATCAGGAGGGTTGCTGGCCTTCCGGGTCAGACCTACTGCCTAACGATCCATTGCGCGCTGGCAGAGGTGGATCTTACTGCCAGCGCCGTAATCACCGACAGTCCTGGCTGGCACTGCCGGCCAGCGGAATAGAAGAGGCAGGCTAGTTCGGGAAATTTCAGAGAGGAATGCCGCCCACCCTTCCAAGGATCTGCTGATTAACAAGTATGGAAAAAGGATGACGAAGGGGATGTTGCGCTTGCGCTGGGACAAGGCACGAGAGATGGCTTGCGAGAAAACTATCGAACAAGGAGATCCGACGCTCGCCGCGAAGATCGGCGGGTTTCAGTTGCAAGATATTCGACCCAAGGCGGCGTCGGAAATCGTGGATATCGGCAACGCAAGCCTGCTGCTGGGGCAGAGCAATCAGGAAATCACAAAGCGCGTTGACAGTAGGCTCGGCGCCACTACGAAGCCGTCAAAATAGAAAAGTTATGGAACGGTCCCATAATAGTTATGGAACACCGAGCAAATACAAGCCAGCCACAGCCGAACCCCAGAAACACGAAAGCCCCACATAAGCGGGGCTTTCGTATGAATCTTGGCGGGAAACCAGGGATTCGAACCCTGGGAACGCTATTAACGTTCGCCGGTTTTCAAGACCGGTGCATTCAACCACTCTGCCAATTTCCCTTGTGCAACACAGGATTATAGTAGCCCATCCTGTCTCAGCGGGCGCCATAATACCCGAATGAAACACACTGTCAAACTCTCTGCATAGCTTGTTACAGAGCGTCTGTTATGATCTTTGCGACTGAACGTTTCAAAACTGAAGGAGTGTCGCCATGCGCGAACAGGATTACGCAGTTAATAGCAACGTGCAGGCTGAGCAGCTAGAGGTTAGCCGCGTCCTGCGCAATACATACGGCCTGCTCGCCCTCACCCTCGCATTTAGCGGCGTGATGGCGTATGTGGCGCAACAGATGCGTGTCGGCTACCCGAATATTTTCGTGGTACTGATCGGTTTCTACGGCCTGTTTTTCCTCACCAACAAGCTGCGCGACTCGGCCTGGGGCCTGGTGTCGGCGTTTGCCCTGACCGGTTTCATGGGGTTTCTGCTCGGCCCGATCCTTAACCGTTACCTGGGCATGCAGGGCGGCGCGGAAGTGGTCAGCTCGGCATTTGCCATGACGGCCTTGGTATTTGGTGGCCTGTCGGCGTATGTGCTGATTACCCGTAAGGACATGAGCTTCCTCGGCGGCTTCATCACTGCAGGTTTCTTCGTGTTGCTGGCGGCTGTGCTGGCGAGCATGTTCTTCCAGATCAGCGGCCTGCAATTGGCAATCAGCGCAGGTTTCGTGCTGTTTTCCTCGGTCTGCATTCTGTTCCAGACCAGCGCTATCATTCATGGCGGCGAGCGTAACTACATCATGGCGACCATCAGCCTGTATGTATCGATCTACAACCTGTTTGTCAGCCTGTTGCAGATCTTCGGCATCATGAGCCGCGACGACTGATCCCTGCCTTACCAAAAAGCCCGCTTCGGCGGGCTTTTTGTTGCCTGCGGCTTTATCATTGGCAAAGGTTTACCAACAGAGTGTTCCATGAAGTTCGCGATTGCGCTTTTTTCCGCCGCCCATGCGCCCTCCTCGCGCCGCGCCCTGCAGTTTGCCCAGGCTGTGCTGGCCGGTGGGCATGAGATTGTGCGGCTGTTTTTCTATCAGGATGGCGTCTACAGCGCCGCCAATTCGGTGGTCGCGCCCCAGGATGAGCAGGATATCGCCCAACAATGGAGCGCCTTCGTCAGCAAGCATCAGCTTGATGGCGTGGTCTGTATCGCTGCGGCGCTGCGCCGTGGGGTGTTGAATACTGAAGAAGCTGCGCGCTACCAGCGCAATGCGGTGAATCTGGATGCGCCGTGGGCGCTGTCAGGCCTTGGGCAGTTGCATGATGCCATCCAGGATGCCGACCGCCTGATCTGCTTTGGAGGGCCATGAAATGTCCAGATCCTTGTTGGTAATCAGCCGTCAGGCGCCGTGGTCCGGACCCAGTGCGCGAGAAGCGCTGGATGTGGTGCTGGCCGGCGGCGCATTCGACTTGCCGATTGGCCTGCTGTTTCTTGATGACGGGGTGTTTCAACTGGCAACCGCCCAAGATGCCAAGGCCGTGCAGCAAAAGGACGTGACGGCCAACCTGCAGGCACTCTCGCTGTTTGGCATCGACGACGTGTTCGCCTGCAGCCACAGCCTGGCGGAGCGTGGATTGACCGCCCCTGATAGCGCGCAGCCACTAAGCAGCGCACAGATTTCCCAGATGATTGACCGTTACGACCAGGTGATGACCCTCTGATGTCGACCTTGCATGTGTTGTCCCACTCCCCTTTTTCCGACACCCGCCTGGACAGTTGCCTACGCCTGTGTGGCGCGCAAGATGTGATCTTGCTGTGCGGCGATGCAACCTATGCCCTGCAAGCCGGCAGCGCGCCCTTCCAGGCCCTGCAAGCCAAGGCCCTGGGCATCTTTGTACTGGCCGAAGATGCCCAGGCCCGCGGCCTGGTGTTGCCGCAGTGGGCCAAGAGTGTCGACTACCCGGGTTTTGTGCAGTTGTCGATCGAGCATGACAAGGTCAACACCTGGCTATGAACACCCTGACCGTAGGCACACACACCCTTGAGCTGGACAAGGATGGTTACCTGGTTGACCTGGATGCCTGGTCGACCGAGGTGGCCAACGCCCTGGCGAGCGCCGAAGCGCTGGAGCTGACTGACGAACACTGGGAAATCCTTGAGCTGCTCAGGGGTTTTTACCAGGAGTTCCAGTTGTCCCCGGCCACCCGCCCACTGATCAAGTACACCGCCCTGAAGCTGGGCCCGGAAAAGGGCAACAGCCTGCACCTCAACCGACTGTTCAAAGGCACTCCCGCCAAACTTGCCGCCAAGCTGGCGGGCCTGCCCAGGCCGACGAATTGCTTATGACCGACTTTGCTCCGTTGATCACCGAAACTCCCGCCGAACACCCCTTTGCGCCGTTTGTGCGGATCCTCGGCAAAGGCAAGCGCGGCGCCCGCAGCCTGACGCGCGAAGAAGCCCGGGAAGCCATGGGCATGCTGCTCGACGAGAAAGTCGAGGACTCCCAGCTCGGTGCGTTCCTGATGCTGCTGCGCCACAAGGAGGAAAGCCCGGAGGAACTCGCAGGCTTCACCGAGGCCCTGCGCGAGCGCCTCAACCCGCCATCTCTGAGAGTGGATGTCGATTGGCCCACCTACGCCGGGAAAAAGCGCCACCTGCCGTGGTACCTGCTGGCCGCCAAGTGCCTGGCGCAGAGCGGCGTGCGGATTTTCATGCACGGCGGCGGCGCACACACGGCCGGCCGGCTGTACACCGAACAGTTGCTGGGTGAACTGCAGATTCCACTGTGCCGCAATTGGCAACAGGTCGAGACCGCCCTGGAGCAAGGCAGCCTGGCGTTTATGCCGCTGGGCGACTGGGCCCCACAGCTGCAACGCATGATTGACCTGCGCAATATCCTCGGCCTGCGCTCGCCCATCCACTCCCTGGCCCGCATCCTCAACCCGCTGGGCGCACGCTGCGGCCTGCAAAGCATCTTCCATCCCGGTTACCAGGGCGTACACCGCGATGCCAGTGGTTTGCTGGGTGACAACACCATTGTGATCAAGGGCGATGGCGGCGAGATCGAGATCAATCCCGACACCACCAGCCACTTGTACGGCACCACCGGCGGCGCAAGCTGGGATGAGGAGTGGCCAGCCCTCTCCGCCCAGCGCCACGTCAAGCCGGCCAGCCTCGACCCCGAGCATTTGAAGGCGATGTGGCGCGGCGAGGTGCAGGACAGCTACCCGCAATTGGCGCTGATTGCCACTATGGCCCTGGCCTTGCGCGGTCTTGGGCAACCACGGGAACAGGCCTTCGCACTGGCACAACAGTATTGGGACGCTCGGGACAGATCGATTTAATCGATCATTAACCCCGATCCTTTGCGCTATTTGTTCGAACCCAGACGATTAGACTGCACTCCAACGCTTAATAGCCAAGGAGTCAGTCATGGGTTTGCTAATAGAAGGACGCTGGCACGACCAGTGGTACGAAAGTAGCGCAGATGGCGCCTTCCAACGGGAACAGGCGCAACGCCGCAACTGGGTCACCGTCGACGGCCAACCTGGCCCGAGCGGTGATGGTGGCTTCAAGGCCGAAGCCGGCCGCTACCATCTCTATGTTTCACTAGCCTGCCCGTGGGCGCACCGCACCCTGATCCTGCGCAAGCTCAAGGGCCTGGAAAGCCTGATCGACGTGTCGGTGGTCAGTTGGTTGATGCTGGAAAATGGCTGGACCTTCGACAAGGCCCATGGCTCAACCGGTGACAGACTCGACGACTTTGCCTACATGCACCAGCGCTATACTGCCGATACCGCCGACTACACCGGGCGTGTCACGGTGCCGGTGCTGTGGGACAAGAAGCTCAAGCGCATCGTCAGCAATGAATCGGCGGAGATCATCCGCATGCTCAATAGCGCGTTCAACGGGCTAACTGGCAATAACCTGGACTTCTACCCCGAACCACTGCACCCCACCATCGATGCGCTGAACGAGCGGATCTATCCCGCCGTGAACAATGGCGTGTATCGCGCAGGCTTTGCCACGTCGCAGCAGGCGTATGAAAGCGCATTTGATGAGGTGTTTGCCGAACTGGATCACCTGGAACAACACCTGGGCAAGCATCGTTACCTGGCCGGTGAATACCTGACCGAGGCCGATGTACGACTGTTTACCACGCTGATTCGTTTTGATGCGGTGTATTACAGCCACTTCAAATGCAACCTACGGCGGATTGCGGATTATCCGAATCTGTCGAATTGGCTGCGGGAGCTGTATCAATGGCCGGGGGTGGCCGAGACCGTGGATTTTGCGCATATCAAGGGGCATTACTATGCCAGCCACCGGACGATCAATCCGACAGGGATTGTGCCGAAGGGGCCGTTGCAGGTGTTTGATAGCAAACATGATCGAGAAGGATTGAGCGGTAAAGAGATCTGGCGCTGATGCGCCAGCCTCATCGCGGGCAAGCCCGGCTCCCACAGTGGGTCTGTGTGCAGCCGGGCGAACAGGTTATACCTGGGACTGGGCGCCTTCAAACCACTTCAGCTTCTCACGCAACACCACCACTTCGCCTACGATCACCAGCGTCGGCGCATGCACTTCATGCTCCGCCACCAGGCGCGGCAAGTCGGCCAGGGTGCCGGTAAACACACGCTGGTTGGACGTGGTGCCTTGCTGGATCAGCGCAGCCGGGGTGTCCGCCGAACGACCATGGCGAATCAATTGCTCGCAGATGACCGGCAAACCGATCAGGCCCATGTAGAACACCAGGGTCTGCGACGGTCCCACCAGATCATTCCACGGCAAATCCGAGGTCCCATCTTTCAGGTGGCCGGTGATGAAGCGTACCGATTGCGCATAATCGCGATGGGTCAGGGGAATGCCCGCGTAGGCCGCACAACCACTGGCCGCGGTAATCCCCGGCACCACCTGGAACGGGATGCCATTGGCCGCCAGCTCCTCGATCTCTTCACCGCCACGCCCAAAAATAAACGGATCGCCGCCCTTGAGGCGCAGTACACGCTTGCCCTGCTTGGCCAGTTTCACCAGTTGCTGGTTGATCTGGTCCTGCGGCACCGCGTGATCGGCGCGGCGCTTGCCGACATACACGCGCTCGGCGTCGCGCCGGCACAGTTCAAGAATCGCTGGCGCCACCAGGCGGTCATACAGCACCACATCGGCTTGCTGCATCAAACGCAGCGCGCGAAAGGTCAGGAGGTCCGGGTCACCAGGGCCTGCGCCCACCAGATACACCTCACCTGGTGCATGGGGCGGCTTGCCGTTGACTTTTTCCACCAGCAAACGCTCGGCTTCATCGCCTTGCCCAGCCAGTTGCCGATCAGCAATCGGGCCCTGGAAAACCTCTTCCCAGAAAGCCCGGCGTTGCTGCACATCAGGATACAAACCCTTGACCTGGGCGCGAAAGCGCGCGGCCAGCCCGGCCAATTGGCCGTAGGTGGACGGAATCCATGTTTCCAGCTTGGCGCGAATCAAGCGCGCCAGCACCGGCGCATCGCCGCCGCTGGACACTGCAATCACCAAGGGCGAACGGTCGACAATCGCCGGGAAGATCACGCTGCACAGTGCCGGCGCATCGACGACATTGACCGGTACGCACCGGCGCCGGGCATCGCTGGACACTTGCGCGTTCAGCGGCTCGTCGTCGGTTGCAGCGATGATCAGGGTGCAGCCATCAAGATCCGCCTCCTGGTAACCACGCACAATCAGCTCACCGCCACTGCCCTGCACCAGTTCACGCAACTGGTCTTCGATCAGGGGAGCAACCACCCGCAACAACGCGCCGGCATCGGCCAGCAGCCGGGATTTGCGCAAGGCAATCTCCCCGCCACCGACGACCAACACACGACTGCCGCGCAGGTTATGAAACAGTGGCAGAAATTCCATTTAGCCAATGACCTCAACGCCCGCCATGTACGGCTTGAGCACTTCAGGTACGCGGATCGAACCGTCGGCCTGCTGGTAGTTTTCCAGCACCGCGACCAGGGTCCGCCCTACCGCCAGGCCCGAGCCGTTGAGGGTGTGGACCAGCTCCGGCTTGCCGGTTTCCGGGTTGCGGAAACGCGCCTGCATACGTCGGGCCTGGAAATCACCGCAGTTGGAGCACGAGGAAATCTCGCGGTATTTGTCCTGGCTCGGCACCCAGACTTCGAGGTCGTAGGTCTTCACCGCGCTGAAACCCATGTCGCCGGTGCACAGCGCCAATACGCGGTACGGCAGCTCCAGCAGTTGCAGGACGCGCTCGGCGTTGGCGGTCAGGCCTTCCAGGGCTTCCATGGAGGTCGATGGCTCGACGACCTGCACCATCTCGACCTTGTCGAACTGGTGCTGGCGGATCATGCCGCGAGTGTCACGCCCCGAGGCACCGGCTTCGCTGCGAAAGCACGGGCTGTGGGCGACGAACTTGATCGGCAATTGCTTGGCGTCGAGGATCTCGCCGGCCACGATGTTGGTCAGCGACACTTCGGCGGTCGGGATCAGGTACAGATCGGCTTCGCCGTCGCGGCTGATCTTGAACAGGTCTTCTTCGAATTTCGGCAGTTGACTGGTGCCCATCAGCGCCGGCGCCTGCACCAGGTACGGGGTGTAGGCCTCTTCGTAACCATGCTCGCCGGTGTGCAGGTTAAGCATGAACTGCGCCAGGGCACGGTGCATGCGCGCGATCGGGCCGCGCAGCAAGGCAAAGCGCGCGCCGGACATTTTGGCCGCGGTTTCAAAATCCAGGCCGCCGGTCAATTCGCCCAGGGCGACGTGGTCCTTGATCTCGAAATCAAAGGTTTTTGGCGTGCCCCAGCGGCGTACTTCGACGTTGCCGTCTTCATCTTCGCCAACCGGTACCGACTCGTGCGGCAGGTTGGGAATACCCAGCAGGATCGAATCCAACTCGGACTGAATCTTGTCCAGCTCGACTTTACCGTCGGACAGCTCGCTGCCCATGCGCTCGACGTCCGCCATCAACGGCGCGATGTCTTCACCACGCTGCTTGGCCTGACCGATGGATTTGGAACGTGCATTGCGCTCAGCCTGCAGTGCTTCGGTGCGGGTCTGGACGGTCTTGCGCTGTTCTTCCAGCGCTTCGATGCGCGCAACATCCAAGGCAAAGCCACGGGATGCAAGGCGGTCCGCTACGTCCTGAAGGTTGCTACGTAACAGTTTGGAATCGAGCATGTCGGTCTCTCGTTTATCAAAGTTTGGTCAAGGACAGGCCAGCCCAGGTGGCAAGCAGCCCGCCGAATACACTGATGGCCACATAGCTTAAAGCCAGCGGCACTTGCCCGCTTTCCAGCAGGCGCACGGTATCCAGTGAAAAGGATGAAAAAGTCGTCAGGCCGCCAAGGAAGCCCACCATCAACCCGGCGCGCACTTCAACAGGCACCTCCGGGCGTAACAGGAACAGGCCGTATAACACCCCGATCAGCAGGCAGCCCACGATATTAACGGCCAGCGTCGCGGTATAGAAGTGTTTCGGCCAATTGGCGTTGATCCAATTGCCGGTGGCAAAGCGCAATAGGGTGCCGGCCACACCGCCTACGGAAACAGCAATCACCAAGGGAATCATGGTTTTCTCCGCTGTTTGGGACTCAAGCGGTCAAGTTGCGCCAGGTGGTTGAGCTTTTCCCCGATCTTCAACTCCAGGCCACGAGGCACCGGCTGGTAGAACGGTTGTGGCTCAAGGTCGTCGGGAAAGTAGTCTTCACCGGCGGCATAGGCATCTGGTTCATCGTGGGCGTAACGGTATTCGTCGCCGTAACCCAGTTGTTTCATCAGCTTGGTCGGCGCGTTGCGCAGGTGCAGCGGCACTTCCAGCGAGCCATGCTCGGCCGCCGCACGCAGCGCCGACTTGAAGCCCATGTAAACTGCATTACTTTTCGGCGCGCAGGCCAGGTAGGTGATGGCCTGCGCCACCGCCAACTCGCCTTCCGGGCTGCCCAGGCGCTCCTGGACCTCCCACGCCGCCAGGCACAGGCTCAGGGCCCGCGGGTCGGCGTTGCCAATGTCTTCGCTGGCCATGCGCACCACACGCCGGGCCAGGTACAACGGATCGCAGCCACCGTCGATCATGCGCGCAAACCAGTACAGCGCGCCGTCCGGGTTGGAACCGCGCACGGATTTGTGCAGCGCGGAAATCTGGTCGTAGAAGGCCTCACCACCCTTGTCGAAACGCCGCCGGGTATCGCCCAGCAGGCTTTGCAGCAGGTCGACGCCAATCTCGCTATTGTCTTCAGCCAGGTCAGAGGCGTTTTCCAGCAGGTTGAGGAAACGTCGGCCATCGCCGTCAGCCGCCGCCAGCAGGATCTTGAAACCCTCGTCACCTAGGCTCAGGTGGCGCTTACCCAACCCCTTGTCCTCGCCCAGCGCCCGCTGCAGCAACCTCTGCATCGCGGCTTCGTCGAGGCTCTTGAGCACATACACCCGTGCCCGCGAGAGCAAGGCGTTGTTCAGTTCAAACGAGGGGTTTTCCGTGGTGGCGCCGATAAAAATCAGCGTGCCATCTTCCACGTAAGGCAGGAATGCATCCTGCTGCGACTTGTTGAAGCGATGCACTTCGTCGACGAACAGGATAGTGCGCCGGCCATACTGCCCCGCCTGCTGCTTGGCGACTTCCACCGCCTGGCGGATCTCCTTGACCCCGGCCAATACCGCCGAGACCGTTTCAAAGTGCGCATCCGAGACTTTCGCCAGCAGCCGCGCCAGGGTGGTCTTGCCCACGCCCGGCGGCCCCCAGAAGATCATCGAGTGCAGGGCACCCTGCTCCAGGGCCTCACGCAGGGGCTTGCCCCGGGCCAGCAAGTGCTCTTGCCCGACATACTCATCCAGGTTGGTCGAGCGCAAGCGCGCGGCCAGGGGCTGGGCAATCGGGTCACTGCGAAACAGGTCCATGGGCAGCGATTTACTCCTGGATCACATCGGCACCCTTGGGGATGTCGAACTTGAACGTGGAGGCCGGGACCGGCTCATTGGCCTTGACCCCGGTGAACAAGATATTGGTGCGTTGGCCGACGCTGTCGACCAGTTGCATATCGTTGATCACGCCATTGCGAAACGACAGGCGCAGGCTGTCGAACAACGTGTCCTTGGACTTGGGCTTGAGGGTGAAGTCGATCACGTTGCTTTGTTGCTTGGAGGTAATCTCGAAACTCTCGCTGATCTGCGACACATCACCCGACAGCAGCAAGGCCGGGGTCTGGCTCAGGCGTGGGTCGAGGGTCTTGATGGTCGCCTGCTCCAGGTCCGGGTCCCACAGCGTGACTTTCTTGCCATCGGAGACGATGGTCTGCTCGTTGGGCGCGTCGGTCTTCCAGAAGAACAGGCCTGGGCGTTGCACGGCCATTTCACCGGCTGTTTCCTGCAACTGAGTGCCACCACCGTCCAGGGTCAACTGGGAGAAGCGCGCAGTCAGGGTCTTGGATTTGTCCAGCAGGTTGGTCAGGCTCGCGACGGATGCCTGGTCTGCGTGGGCCGAAAACGCGGTCAGGGCCAATGCCGGCAACAACAGCATGCGGATAAGACGCATGGGAGTCCTCATAGAATAATGTGAAAGGCGCGCCGCATGCTGCCACGCGGCACGAGGTCAGTCGCGCATCGGCCCTGGCGCGATCACTTCGCGCGAGCCGTTGGTGTTCATGGCCGTGACGACGCCGGCCATTTCCATGGATTCGATCATACGCGCGGCGCGGTTGTAGCCGATCTTCAGTTTACGTTGCACCGCCGAGATCGAGGCGCGACGGCTTTCCAGCACGAACGCCACCGCTTCGTCGTACAGCGCGTCGGTCTCGGCATCATCGTCGCCGCCGCTGCCACCGTCGAAGCCGCTGCCGGCCTCCTCGACACCCGCCAGGATATCGTCGTTGTATTCCGGCGCGCCGCGCAGTTTCCAAGCCTCGACCACACGGTGCACTTCGTCATCGGAAACGAAGGCGCCGTGAACACGGATCGGGAGGCTGGTGCCGGGCGGCATGTAGAGCATGTCACCATGGCCCAGCAGTTGCTCGGCGCCGCCCTGATCGATGATGGTCCGTGAGTCGATTTTGCTCGATACCTGGAACGCCATACGGGTCGGGATGTTGGCCTTGATCAGGCCGGTAATCACATCCACCGACGGCCGCTGGGTCGCGAGGATCAAGTGGATCCCGGCCGCACGGGCCTTCTGCGCGATACGCGCGATCAATTCTTCGACCTTCTTGCCGACGATCATCATCATGTCGGCGAATTCGTCGACCACCACGACAATGGTCGGCAGCTTGGTCAGTAGCGGCGCTTCATCGTGAATGCTTTCGCGCTTGTACAGCGGGTCGGTCAGTGGCGTACCGGCGTCCTGGGCTTCCTTGACCTTGGCGTTGAAGCCAGACAGGTTACGCACGCCCATCTTCGCCATCAGCTTGTAGCGCCGCTCCATCTCGGCCACGCTCCAGCGCAGGGCGTTGGCGGCGTCCTTCATGTCGGTCACCACCGGGCACAGCAGGTGCGGGATGCCTTCGTAGATCGACAGTTCAAGCATCTTCGGGTCGATCATGATCAGCTTGGCGTCTTCCGGGCCGGACTTGAACAGGATCGACAGGATCATTGCGTTCACACCCACCGATTTACCGGAGCCGGTGGTACCGGCAACCAGCAGGTGAGGCATTTTCGCCAGGTCCGTGATCACCGGCTTACCGCCGATGTCATGCCCGAGAGCCAGGGTGACCGGCGATTTGAAGTTGTCGTATTCCGGGGTCGACAGCACTTCGGAGAAGCGCACTATCTGCCGGTCTTCGTTGGGAATCTCGATACCCACGGTGGTTTTGCCGGGAATTACTTCCACCACGCGCACGCTGGTCACGGCCAGGGAGCGCGCCAGGTCTTTGGCCAGGTTTGCAATACGGCTGACCTTGACCCCAGCGGCCGGCTGGATTTCGTAACGGGTGATCACAGGGCCCGGGTGGATCGAGTCCACCGACACCTCGACGCCAAACTCCTTGAGTTTGATTTCCAGCAGATGGCCGACCGCCGCCAGGGATTCTGGGGAATAGTTGAGCTGTTTCTTTTCTGCCGGATCGAGGATCGAGATCGGCGGCAAGGTGCCTTCGACGGCGCTGTCGATAAATAGCGGCGCCTGCTTTTCTTTCTGCACCCGATGGCTTGGCTCGGGCGCCTTGACGGGCGCCGGGGCGATAACCGGCGGCACTTGCTTCTCGCGGTCGGACATGTGCTTGGTCAGGGCCTGCTCGCGTTCGATCAGACGCTCCTTGACCTTGGCCTGCTCACGGCGGTCCGGCGTGCTCGGGGCCACTACTTCGTTGACCCGGGTATCGACTTCACGCAATTGCGCAACCATGCGCTTGCGATCCACACGGGCGGCCCACCAGCGGTTGGCGGCGCCCTGGAACAGCTCGAACAGGTCGAGGGTGATCTTGCCGGTCACATCCATGACCTTGAACCACGACAAGTCGGTAAATACCGTCAGGCCGAACAGGAACAGGGCGATGAACATCAGCGTGCTGCCCTGGATATTCAAGGTCTTGCGCGCCAGGTCACCCAGGCTTTCGCCCAGGGCACCACCCGCACCCGCCGGCAGGCCAGTCGGCGCATGGAAATGAATATGTGCCAGCGCCGCGCCCGACAACACCAGGAACACCAGGCCGATCAGGCGCCAGGAGAACAGCCAGCCGCTCCACTGCCACGGTTCATGGCGCTGGCGGAAGATCTGCCAGGTCTTGATCGCCAGCAGCAGCGGGAAGATATAAGCGAAATAGCCGAGGATCATGAACAGGATATCGGCGCTGTAGGAGCCCACGGGCCCGCCGAAGTTCTGCACATCGTCGATCTTGCTGTTATGGCTCCAGCCTGGATCATCCTTGCCATAGGTCAGCAAGGCCATCATCAGGAACAGGCACAAAGCACCGATGGCAATCAGCGCGCCTTCCTTAAGCCGATAGTGCAGGTGCTGGCGCCAGGCCGGTACCACTGCTGTTTTGGGTGCTGCGGCGGATTTCTTCAAAACGGGTCTTTTCCTGCGCCTTAAGCGCGTCCAACAGTTGAATGACTATAAAAATACTGCCCAATCCGGGCAGATGAAAAGTGAACGAGCGTCGTCAAACGTCCTTTAACACTCCGTGACTCATTCATGAACGGGCGTTAATGCCGGCCCACAAGGACATAGTGCCGCCATTGTACGGGTTTGTGTGCCCGTTGCCACGCTGCCGGCCTCGCTCATGGAGCATAGACAAGCGCATTGCTCATACGCTTCAATTTGAGCATGCATTGTCTTTACTGACAAAGGCTTATGAGCTGTTTTTATCAGACTGGACAAGCTTTACCCAGCATTCCCGCCCAACGGATGGCGACATGACGCGATTACGACCGCACCACCGCTATAGAGTTGCAGAAACACGCGCTCATGCATCAAGGCATTGATTACATGATCGGGCTGGCCGAGTGGCGCCGGGTCGACAATAATCACTGCTTACACGACGGGCCCTGGCCTGTCACCGCCCTCCCCTTCCGTAAGCCCGACTACCCATGCTCACCTGGCTGCAACGCAACACCCTGACGTTTCCACCGCTGGCCAAAGCCATGCGTGAACCCAACGGCCTGCTGGCTGCCGGTGGCGACCTGTCTGCCGACCGCCTGGTCCAGGCCTATCGCCATGGCTGCTTCCCCTGGTTCTCCGAAGGCCAGCCCATCCTGTGGTGGTCGCCAGACCCGCGCACGGTGCTGTTCCCCACAGAGCTGCACGTGTCCCGCAGCCTCGCCAAGCTGCTGCGCCAGCAACGCTACGAGGTGACCTTTGACCAGGACTTCGCCGCCGTCATCCAGGCCTGTGCTGCGCCTCGCAGCTATGCAGACGGCACCTGGATCACCGAGGCCATGCAGAATGCCTACCTGCAACTTCACCAACGGGGCTATGCCCATTCCGTCGAGGTATGGGACCAGGGCGAACTGGTCGGCGGCCTGTATGGCCTGGCCATGGGCCAGCTGTTTTTTGGCGAATCGATGTTCAGTCGAGCAGACAACGCCTCGAAATACGGCTTTGCCACGCTCGTCAGGCAATTGCAGGCCTGGGGCTTTGTGCTGATCGACTGCCAGATGCCCACCGATCACCTGCACAGCCTCGGTGCCCGCGCCATTCCCCGCAGCGACTTTGCCGGTTACCTGCGCGACCATCTTGATCAGGCCAGCAGTGGGCCATGGGTTTCTTAGGCGACTTGCGCGCACCTGGCTTACACTTATTTCAAAGCTTATCCGAGGGTTGATCATGACCGAGTTGGCGCGCTTGAAGTTTTATGCCACTCAACCCCACTCTTGCAGCTACCTGCCCGAAGAACAGGCCACCACGCTGTTCCTCGACCCCAGCCAGCCGATGGACGTGCATGTGTATGCCGATCTGTCAGAGATGGGGTTTCGGCGCAGCGGCGACCACCTGTACCGGCCGCACTGCCAGAACTGCAACGCTTGTGTGCCGGCGCGCATCCCCGTAGCGCAATTTTTGCCGGACCGTAATCAAAAACGCATCCTCAAGCGCAATGCCGACCTGATCGTGACCCCCGCCAAGCCCGCCTTCAGCGAAGAGTACTTCGATCTTTACCAGCGCTATATCGAACAACGCCACGCCGACGGCGATATGTTCCCACCCAGTCGTGACCAGTTTTCCACGTTCCTGGTGCGCGACCTGCCGTTCTCGCGCTTCTACGAGTTCCGCCTTGAGGGAAGGCTGCTGGCGGTCGCGGTCACCGACCTGCTGCCCAATGGATTGTCGGCGGTCTATACCTTTTATGAACCCGCCGAAGAGCGTCGCAGCCTGGGGCGCTTTGCCATTTTGTGGCAGATCGGTGAAGCATCCAGGCAAAATCTGGAAGCGGTGTACCTGGGGTACTGGATCAAAAACTGCAAAAAGATGAACTACAAGACCCAATATCGGCCCATTGAGCTACTAATTAATCAAAGATGGGTCACGCTTAACTAGAACCCCTTGGCTTAAACACCCTTTTTCGGGCACAATGCACGCCGCTTTTGCCTGGCGCAGTTGCACCGGGCCATTCACTGGATACCGAGGGCTTTACTGCATGTCGAAAGAAGACAGCTTCGAAATGGAAGGCACTGTCGTCGACACCCTGCCCAACACCATGTTTCGTGTGGAGTTGGAAAATGGGCACGTCGTAACCGCGCATATCTCCGGCAAGATGCGCAAGAACTACATTCGTATTCTTACCGGTGACAAAGTGCGCGTCGAGCTGACGCCCTATGACTTGAGCAAAGGGCGCATCACTTACCGCGCCCGCTAAACAAGTCAATACAAGACGCCCGGTTATGCCGGGCGTTTTTGTGTGTGTGGGATTTAACCAGCACCGCAGAATGAGTGTGGGAGCTGGCTTGCCTGGGATTTGGCGGACAGCAAAAAGGCGCCTTTCGGCGCCTTTTCTACTGCTGCGAAGCATCAGGCCATTTCAGCAGTGGTCTCGAACTCGAAGGTCAGCTCGCCGTCCTTCAAATCGATATGCACCACGCCGCCGTGGTCGGAGAGCTCGCCAAACAGGATCTCTTCGGCCAACGGCCGCTTGATCTTGTCCTGGATCAGACGCGCCATTGGACGAGCGCCCATTGCCGCGTCGTAACCACCCTCGGCGATCCAACTGCGTGCCGCTTCCGTCACCTCCAGCTGTACGCGCTTGTCTTCCAACTGCGCCTGAAGCTCGGTAAGGAACTTGTCCACCACGCTCTTGATAACCTCATGACTGAGGCGACCAAACTGGATAATGGTGTCCAGGCGGTTGCGGAACTCCGGCGTGAAGCTCTTCTTGATCACTTCCATGGCGTCGGAAGAGTGATCCTGATGAGTAAAGCCAATGGAAGCCCGCGCGGCCGTCTCGGCACCGGCGTTAGTGGTCATGATCACGATCACGTTGCGGAAATCCGCCTTGCGCCCGTTGTTGTCGGTCAGGGTCCCGTGGTCCATCACCTGCAACAGCAGGTTGAAGACTTCCGGGTGAGCCTTTTCGATTTCATCGAGCAGCAGTACGCAATGCGGCTGCTTGGTGATCGCCTCGGTCAACAGGCCGCCCTGGTCGAAGCCGACATAGCCCGGAGGCGCACCGATCAGGCGCGACACAGTGTGGCGCTCCATGTATTCGGACATGTCGAACCGCACCAGCTCAATGCCCATGGCCTTGGCCAACTGCCGCGCGGCTTCGGTCTTGCCGACGCCGGTAGGGCCGGCGAACAGGAACGAACCCACCGGTTTGTCCGGCGACTTGAGGCCGGCCCGGGACAGCTTGATCGCCGTCGACAGCGAATCAATCGCCGCATCCTGGCCAAATACCGTCAGCTTGAGATCGCGCTCCAGGTTACGCAGCAGCTCCTTGTCGGAACTGGTGACGTGCTTTGGCGGAATACGCGCGATTTTCGCCACGATATCCTCGACCTGGGCCACCTCGATGCGCTTCACGCGCTTCTCTACCGGCTGCAGGCGCTGGTAGGCACCCGCTTCGTCAATCACATCGATGGCTTTGTCCGGCATGTGCCGGTCATTGATGTAGCGCGAAGCCAGCTCGGCGGCTGCACGCAGCGCCTCATCACTGTATTCGATGCCGTGGTGTGCTTCGAAGCGTCCTTTCAGGCCGCGCAGGATGCCAATAGTGTCTTCAACCGAAGGCTCGGACACGTCGACTTTCTGGAAGCGCCGTGCCAGGGCACGGTCTTTTTCGAAGATCCCGCGAAATTCCTGGAACGTGGTCGAGCCGATGCAGCGGATATCACCCGAAGACAGCAGCGGCTTGAGCAGGTTGGACGCATCCATCACCCCACCGGAAGCCGCACCGGCGCCAATGATGGTGTGGATCTCATCAATGAACAGGATCGCCTGCGGACGCTTTTTCAGCTCGCCAAGCAAGGCCTTGAAACGCTTTTCAAAGTCGCCACGGTACTTGGTCCCGGCGAGCAGCGCCCCCAGGTCCAGGGAGTAGACGACACTGTTGGCCAGCAGGTCAGGCACCTGGTTATCAACAATGCGCTTGGCCAGGCCTTCGGCAATCGCGGTCTTGCCCACGCCCGCCTCGCCCACCAGCAAAGGGTTGTTCTTGCGACGACGCGCGAGGATCTGCGCAACACGCTCAACTTCCATCTCGCGCCCCACCAGCGGATCGATCCGCCCCTGGCGCGCCAGTTCGTTGAGGTTGCTGGCGTAGGCATCCAGCGGGTTGCTTGAAGAAGAAGACTCACCGCCCTCGTCATCTTGCATATCCTGCTCACCCTCGGAGTGATCGCCATGCCCTGGCACTTTCGAGATGCCATGGGCGATGTAGTTGACGACATCGATACGCGCCACGCTCTGCTGCTTGAGCAGGAATACCGCCTGGCTTTCCTGCTCGCTGAAGATGGCAACCAATACATTGGCGCCCGTCACTTCGCGCTTGCCGGAGCTCTGCACGTGGAAGACAGCACGCTGCAACACCCGCTGGAAGCCCAGAGTTGGCTGGGTCTCGCGGTCCTCGTCATGCACGGGGATCAGTGGCGTGGTGGAGTCGATAAACTCCTGCAAATCATGCTTGAGCTTGTCGAGGTTGGCGCCGCACGCACGCAGGACCGTGGCGGCAGCTTCGTTATCCAAAAGTGCCAGCAGCAGGTGTTCGACGGTCATGAATTCATGACGCTTCGAACGGGCCTCCTTGAAGGCAAGATTGAGGGTGACTTCGAGCTCGCGGTTTAACATAGCTTCACCTCATACCCAAGTGGTCGGAGTTAACCGTCCTTCTCGATTTCACAGAGTAGCGGATGCTGGCTTTCCCTGGCGTACTGGTTGACCTGCATGGCCTTGGTCTCGGCGATGTCGCGGGTAAACACTCCACATACTGCCCGTCCTTCTGTGTGAACGGCCAGCATTACCTTGGTCGCCAACTCGCGGTTCAGATTAAAAAACACCTCGAGCACTTCGACGACGAAATCCATCGGCGTGTAGTCATCATTGAACAAAACCACCTTGTACATCGGCGGCGCCTGTAAAGCAGGCTTGGCCTCCTGAACAGCGATGCCTGCAGAACCGTCATCGTCTTCTAGATGATCCGGGCGATCCTGATTGAATGTTAGTCGAATCTGGCTGAATGCATGCATGGAAAGAAAGGTTCGTCTGTTGTGCATTTACAGTGATGGGGGCGACCTGTCAGAAATTCAACTCCGACCGACTGGTCACCTTGACTATCGGCAAAACGGTGTTACAACCAATAGAACCCACAGTGGGTAAAAAAGGTCCGCGCAGTCAACCTTATTTATTCGGGTTAGGACGGATAAACTGGATGATACTCCAGTGATGGAGTCTGGTGCAGAGGGATATGGGTATGTCTGGCGTCAAGATCAGTGGCAAGGTCAAATGGTTCAACAATGCCAAGGGGTACGGCTTCATTAATGAAGACGGCAAGGAAGAAGACCTTTTTGCGCATTATTCGGCAATTGACATGGAAGGCTATAAAACGCTGAAAGCAGGTCAATTGGTGTCCTTTGAAATCATCCAGGGGCCCAAGGGCCTGCATGCTGTAGAAATCAGTGCAGCAGGCGCGACCGCACCCGGGAAACAGCACGAAGACAAGCACAACAATAAAGGTAAACCCGCTCATTCCAAAGAGCAGCAAACGGCCTGATCAGCCACTGCGCATAAAAAAACGGCCACCCTGAGTTATCAGGATGGCCGTTTTTTATAGCCTTCGACTTACATATGTGAAATCAGCGCATCACCGAAACCCGACGACGACACCAACTTGGCGCCGTCCATCAGACGCTCGAAATCATAGGTCACGGTCTTGGCCGAAATCGCCCCGTTGGTGCCCTTGATGATCAGGTCGGCCGCCTCGGTCCAGCCCATATGGCGCAGCATCATTTCCGCCGACAGAATCAGCGAACCCGGGTTGACCTGGTCCTTGCCGGCGTATTTTGGCGCAGTACCGTGGGTGGCTTCGAACATTGCCACGGTGTCGGACAGGTTGGCGCCCGGCGCAATACCGATGCCGCCCACTTCTGCCGCCAGGGCGTCGGAGAGATAGTCACCGTTGAGGTTGAGGGTGGCGATCACGTCGTATTCGGCCGGGCGCAGCAGGATCTGCTGGAGCATGGCGTCGGCAATCGCATCCTTGACCACTACATTGCGGCCAGTGCGCGGGTTCTTGAACTGCATCCACGGCCCGCCATCAAGCAGGGTTGCGCCGAACTCTTCGGCCGCCACTTCGTAGGCCCATTCCTTGAAGGCACCTTCGGTGAACTTCATGATGTTGCCTTTGTGCACGATGGTCAGCGACTCACGGTCGTTATCCACTACATATTGCAGGGCCTTGCGCGCGAGGCGCTTGGTGCCCTCTTTGGAAACCGGCTTGATGCCAATCCCGCAATCCTGGTCGAAACGAATCTTGGTAACACCCATCTCCTCCTTGAGGAACTTGATGACCTTGATGGCCTCAGGCGAACCGGCCTTCCACTCGATGCCGGCGTAAATATCCTCGGAGTTCTCACGGAAGATGGTCATGTCCACATCGCCAGGCTTCTTGACCGGGCTTGGCACACCTTCGAACCAACGCACCGGACGCAGGCATACATACAGGTCCAGTTGCTGGCGCAGGGCCACGTTCAGCGAGCGAATACCACCACCGACCGGCGTGGTCAGCGGGCCCTTGATGGAAACTACGTAGTCCTTGACCGCGTCCAGGGTTTCCTGGGGCAGCCAGGTGTCCTGGTCGTAAACTTGAGTCGCCTTCTCGCCGGCATACACCTCCATCCAGGAGATTTTGCGCTTGCCGCCGTAAGCCTTGTTAACAGCTGCATCGACCACCTTGATCATCACCGGGCTGATGTCGACGCCAATACCGTCACCTTCGATGAAGGGAATGATCGGGTTGTCAGGAACATTGAGAGAATGGTCTGCGTTGACGGTGATTTTGTCGCCGACTGCCGGAACCTGAATCTTCTTGTATCCCATGCTGAACTCCGTTTGTGGATTGAACATCTGGCTGTGCCCGAGCCTACTCCAGTTGTATGTGGACTGGAACCTTGCACCCGGCACATTTGCTGCGAAAACCGTAGATTTAGTCGCCTACAACCTTGAAACAAAAGGGAAAAACGCCAAACTTGAGCACTGTGTGCGACTTTAGGCGCAATCCGGTCCCTGCGACCTTTAGACCAATGGACGACCCACCTTTTGTATGAAGGCTCGGCGTAAGCATAGCGACCTATGTATAATGCCGCCGCTGACCAAAGAGTCACGACGGCCGACCGCTCTATATCGAGCACCTGCGCCTGAAAAAGCCGGGCTGCCACCGTAGCCCACCCGCTTGACGCTCGACTGATGCAACCCAACATCACCGCGAAGAAACATCGACATTCGGCTCATGGATGACTTTGAACGAACGCGCTTTACCCGGCGCATCTCGAGTTTCCGCGCACGCTTTTAGCAAAGAAGAGAGTTAATCCGAATATGCCCACCCGCTCGAAGATCATCTATACCTTCACCGACGAAGCCCCAGCCCTCGCCACCTATTCACTGCTGCCTATCGTAGAGGCCTTCACCGCTTCCGCTGATATTGAAGTGGAAACCCGCGACATCTCCCTCGCAGGGCGCATCCTCGCAAGCTTCCCCGAGCAACTGGGCACCAAGGCCGTTGCGGACCACCTCGCCGAATTGGGCGCCCTGGCCGTTACCCCTGAAGCCAATATCATCAAGCTGCCTAACATCAGCGCCTCGACCCCGCAGCTGCAAGCCGCGATCAAGGAACTGCAAGCCCAGGGCTACGCCCTGCCGGACTACCCGGAAACCGTAACCACCGACGCGGAAAAAGAAACCCGTGCACGTTACGACAAGGTCAAGGGCAGCGCCGTGAACCCGGTCCTGCGCGAAGGCAACTCTGACCGCCGCGCGCCACTGTCGGTCAAGAACTACGCACGCAAGCACCCGCACAAAATGGGCGCTTGGGCTGCTGACTCCAAGTCCCATGTGGCTCACATGAGCAACGGCGACTTCTACGGCAGCGAAAAAGCCGTACAGATCGAAGCCGCCGATGCTGTCAAAATCGAGCTGGTCGGCAAGGATGGCAGCACCACCGTCCTGAAAGAAAAAACCTCCGCACTGGCCGGCGAGATCCTCGACAGCGCCGTGCTGAGCAAGAACGCCCTGCGCGCGTTCATTGCCGCCGAAATCGAAGACGCCAAGAAACAAGGCGTGCTGCTGTCGGTCCACCTCAAAGCCACCATGATGAAGGTCTCCGACCCGATCATGTTCGGCCAGATCGTTGCCGAGTTCTATAAAGACGCCCTGGCCAAGCACGCCACTGTGCTGGAGCAGATCGGCTTCAACCTGAACAACGGCATCGGCGACCTGTACGCCCGCATCAAGGCCCTGCCGGCCGACCAGCAAGCGCAGATCGAAGCTGACATCCAGGCGGTCTACGCCGCTCGCCCTTCCCTGGCGATGGTCAACTCCGACAAAGGCATCACCAACCTGCACGTGCCGAGCGACGTAATCGTCGACGCCTCGATGCCGGCCATGATCCGTGACTCCGGCAAGATGTGGGGCACTGACGGTCAGTTGCACGACACCAAGGCCGTGATCCCGGATCGCTGCTACGCTACCATCTACCAGGCGGTCATCGAAGACTGCAAGGCCAATGGCGCCTTCGATCCAACCACCATGGGCAGCGTGCCAAACGTTGGCCTGATGGCGAAGAAAGCCGAAGAGTACGGCTCCCACGACAAGACTTTCCAGATCAAGGCCGACGGCGTAGTCCGCGTCACCGACAGCCAGGGCAAGCTGCTGATGGAACAGTCGGTTGAAGCCGGCGACATCTTCCGCATGTGCCAGACCAAAGACGCGCCGATCCAGGACTGGGTCAAACTGGCCGTCAACCGCGCCCGCGCCAGCAACACCCCGGCCATTTTCTGGCTGGACCCGCTGCGCGCCCACGACGGCGTAGTGGTCGAGAAAGTCCAGGCCTACCTGAAAGACCACAACACTGAAGGCCTGGACATCCGCATCATGTCGCCGGTCGACGCGATGAAGTTCACCCTGGAACGCACCCGCAAGGGCCTGGACACCATCTCGGTGACCGGCAACGTACTGCGCGACTACCTGACTGACCTGTTCCCGATCATGGAACTGGGCACCAGCGCCAAGATGCTGTCGATCGTGCCGCTGATGAACGGTGGCGGCCTGTTCGAAACCGGCGCTGGCGGTTCGGCGCCAAAACACGTGCAGCAACTGCTGGAAGAAAACTTCCTGCGTTGGGACTCCCTGGGCGAATTCCTGGCCCTGGCAGCCTCCCTTGAGCATTTGGGTGTGAACTACAACAACCCGAAAGCCCTGGTACTGTCCAAGACCCTGGACCAGGCTACCGGCCAGTTCCTCGACAACAACAAGTCGCCATCGCGCAAAGTCGGCAACATCGACAACCGCGGCAGCCACTACTACCTGGCGCTGTACTGGGCACAAGCCCTGGCCGCCCAGACTGAAGATACCGCGCTGCAGGCGCAGTTCGCTCAACTGGCAAAAACCCTGGCCGAGAACGAGGCAACCATCGTTGCCGAACTCAACGCCGTACAGGGCAAGCCAGTGGACATCGGCGGCTACTACGCGCCGAATCCTGAGCTGACCAGCAAGGCCATGCGTCCAAGCAACACCCTCAATGCGGCTATTGCTGCACTGGTGTGATGCGCTGATGTGACGATGCTTGATTGATCGTCACACCACAGGAAAATCCGGAACCCGAAGGGGTTCCGGATTTTTTTTGCGCTTTTTTCCGCAAGTGGGCGCAGGACTTGCTTTGTGTTTTTGCTCAAGCCATTTCAGAAAACAACAAATAAGGAAGTCTTTATGCAAAGAGCTCACTTCCAGGCGCTGGCCTGGGCCTCGGCAATCGCCCTGCTGACCGCCTGCGCGAGCCACTCGCCACCCTACCCGCATGCACAGGAGCCGATTGGCGACGTGCAGACCATGTACGATGGCAAACTCAGCCCCGACGCCGCCGTCAGCATCTTTCGCAATATCGACCGCTTGTTTCCGGTGCGCACCATCAAGGCCGGCAGCCACCCTTTCCCATTGCCGCACAGCAGCCGGGCGCTGGGACCGGTTGCGTTCGATTACGAAGGCAAACGCTATAGCCTTGATGACTACGTCACCCTCAACCGGGTAACAGGCCTGCTGGTGATCAAGGACGGCCAAGTCGTTACTGAACGCTACGAAAAAGGTAATACCGCCGAAACCCGCTGGATGTCGATGTCGGTGGCCAAGTCGATTACATCCACCCTCGTCGGCGCGGCCTTGCAGGACGGTTCGATCAAGAGCCTGGATGACAAAGTGACCCAGTATTTGCCTGCACTGGCCGGCAGCGGCTACGACCAGGCCACCGTACGCCAGGTGCTGGCGATGCGTTCGGGGGTCAAATGGAGTGAGAAATACGCCGACCCGACGTCGGATCGACGCATGATGCTCAAGCTGCAGACCGAACAAGTGCCCGGCTCCGCCCTCAAGTTCATGGCGAGCCTGCCCAGCGCCGCGCCGCCTGGCACCCGCACCAACTACAGCACTGGCGAGACACAAGTGCTCGGCCAACTGGTCAGCGCCGCCGTGGGCAAGCCCCTGGCGAACTACCTCAGCGAGAAAATCTGGGCGCCCTATGGCATGCAGACCGATGCGAACTGGTGGCTCGACGGTCCGAACGGCAACGAAGTGGGCGGCAGCGGCATCAGCGCAACACTGGAAGATTACGGGCGCTTCGGACAGTTCGTACTCAGTGGCGGAAAAGCCGGCGACAAGCAAGTACTGCCCAAAGGCTGGATGAGCTTTGCCAGCGCCACTACCGGCACCGATGCCGCCTACGGTGACTTTGCCTCCATGTGGTGGCCAGCCTGGACTGCCGCGTCAAAAGCAGACAAAGCCTTCACGGCTGCCGGCATTTTCGGCCAGTTCATCTACATAAACCCTACGCAAAACGTGGTGATCGTCGTGTGGCAAGCGCAGACCAAAGCCACCGGCGGCGAAGTCATTGACGACATGGTCGCCTTCGACGCCATCACCAAGGCCGCCCGGTAACCAAGCGCAACACCCGGCGGGCGCGCCTGTATGATGGGCGCCTGCCCCACTGATCGCTTGAGAGCCCTCCATGACCTGGCAACCCCACATCACCGTCGCCACCATCGTCGAAGACAATGGCCGCTTCCTCATGGTCGAAGAGCTCAAGGGCGGCCGCGCCGTGCTCAACCAGCCTGCCGGCCATCTCGACCCGCACGAAACCCTGACCGAAGCCGCCGTGCGCGAAACCCTCGAAGAAACCGGCTGGGACGTCGAAGCCACCGGCATCGTCGGCATCTACCTGTACACCGCCCCCAGCAATGGCGTGACCTACCAACGGGTCTGCTTCATCGCCAAGGCCCTGCGACACCACCCGGACTATCAACTGGACGAAGGTATCGTGCGCGCCCGCTGGCTGAGCCGTGACGAGCTGATAGCCTTGCGCGACGACTGGCGCAGCGAGTTGATCATTCGCTGTATCGACGACTATTTGGCCGGTCAGCGCCATAGTCTCGAGCTGATCCGCCCTTCTCTTTAGCCTTGCGGGCTCGGGCCTGCTAGAATCGCGTCCTTTTTCAAGACACCCGTTGAAATCCTATGCGTGATCCAGCCCCTTCTGACACACAAAAGAAGCGCGTCATCGTCGGCATGTCCGGCGGCGTGGATTCTTCCGTTTCCGCCGTTCTGCTCATGGAGCAGGGTTATGAGGTGGAAGGCCTGTTCATGAAGAACTGGGAAGAAGACGATGGAACGGAATACTGCACCGCCATGGACGACCTGGCGGACGCCCAGGCCGTGTGCGACAAGATTGGCATCAAGCTGCACACCGCCAACTTTGCCGCCGAGTACTGGGACAACGTGTTCGAACATTTCCTGGCCGAATACAAGGCCGGTCGTACGCCGAACCCGGACATCCTGTGCAACCGCGAAATCAAGTTCAAGGCGTTCCTCGATTACGCCATGATCCTCGGCGCCGACCTGATTGCCACTGGCCACTACGTGCGCCGTCGCGATATCGATGGCCGCACCGAATTGCTCAAGGGCCTGGACCCGAACAAGGACCAGAGTTACTTCCTGCACGCCGTGGGCGGTGAACAGATCGCCAAGACCCTGTTCCCGGTGGGCGAACTGGAAAAGCCCGAAGTGCGCAAGATCGCCGAGAAACATGGCCTGGCCACCGCCAAGAAAAAGGATTCCACCGGGATCTGCTTTATCGGCGAGCGCCGCTTCAGCGACTTCCTCAAGCAATACCTGCCAGCCCAGCCGGGCGAGATCAAGACCACTGAAGGCGAAGTCATCGGCCGTCACCACGGCCTGATGTACCACACCATCGGCCAGCGCCAGGGCCTGGGTATCGGCGGCTTGAAGGACGCCGGTGAAGAGCCGTGGTACGTGCTGGTCAAGGATCTGGAGCACAACGTGCTGATCGTCGGCCAGGGCAACGAGCATCCCCTGCTGTTCTCCGGCGCGCTGCTGGCTTCAGAGATTTATTGGGTCAACCCGATCGACCTGAGCAGCCCACGCCGCTTGACCGCCAAGGTGCGCTATCGCCAGAGCGACCAGCCCTGCACCCTGGAAAAAACCGCCAATGGCTACCGTGCCACGTTCGATGACCCGCAACGCGCGGTCACGCCCGGCCAGTCCGTGGTGTTCTACGACGGTGAGATCTGCCTGGGGGGCGGCGTGATTGAAGTCGCCGAACCCTGGAGCACCCCGGCATGAGCCCGACCCAGGAGCAATTGACAGCACTGGGCGGTGTGTTTCTCGCCGCCGTGCTGGTGGACAAGATCGCAAAGACCGGCCAGGTGACCGAGGCAGGCCTGACCTGCATGCTCGGCAGCCTGCTGGTGGTCGACCCGAAGGACACCCTGGATGTGTACGGTGGCGATGACCTGAGCCTGCGCGAAGGTTATCGCGCGCTGATCGGCGCCCTCGAGCGCGACCCCAGCACCCTGCAGCGCGAGCCGCTGCGCTATGCGTTGTCGATGCTCGGCCTTGAGCGGCAACTGGCCAAGCGCGACGACCTGCTGGAAACCATCGGCAAGCGCCTGCCGCAGATCCAGTCCCAGGTAGAGCACTTCGGCCCGGCCCACGAGAACGTGATCGCGGCCTGTGGCGCCTTGTACCAGGACACCTTGAGCACCTTGCGCCAGCGGATCCAGGTCCACGGCGACATGCGCAACCTGCAACAACCCAACAACGCCTCGAAAATCCGCGCCCTGCTCTTGGCCGGTATCCGTTCTGCGCGGTTGTGGCGGCAGTTGGGCGGTCATCGTTGGCAGTTGGTCATCAGCCGACGCAAATTGCTCAAAGAGCTTTACCCGTTGATGCGCAACGAATAAGTCGCAGCCGCGGGCTATTTTCAAGCCGTTACGCGTAATACGCCGGTCAGTTGGCAACGGACCGGCGGATTTTTTCATGTATGATACGCGCCCCATTTCGTTGCCCGACTGTCCGAGAACACCCCATGCAGCTCTCTTCGCTCACTGCGGTTTCCCCTGTTGACGGCCGCTACGCCGGCAAGACCCAGGCCCTGCGCCCTATTTTCAGCGAATACGGCCTGATCCGTGCTCGCGTACTGGTTGAAGTGCGCTGGCTCCAGCGCCTGGCCGCTCACCCTGCCATCAGCGAAGTGCCGGCGTTCTCCGCCGAGGCTAACGCTGTACTGAACACCCTGGCGGAAAACTTCTCCCTGGAGCACGCCGAGCGTGTGAAAGAGATCGAGCGCACCACCAACCACGATGTCAAAGCCATCGAGTACCTGCTCAAAGAGCAAGCGGCCAAGCTGCCGGAACTGGCCCAGGTCAGCGAGTTCATCCACTTTGCCTGCACCAGCGAGGACATCAACAACCTGTCCCACGCCCTGATGCTGCGCGAAGGCCGTGATGACGTGATGCTGCCACTGATGCGCCAGACCGCCAACGCCATCCGTGAACTGGCTATCCGCTTCGCCGACGTGCCGATGCTGTCGCGCACCCACGGCCAGCCGGCCTCGCCGACCACCCTGGGCAAAGAACTGGCCAACGTGGTGTACCGCCTGGAGCGCCAGATCGCGCAAGTGGCTGCCGTGCCACTGCTGGGCAAGATCAACGGCGCCGTGGGCAACTACAACGCGCACCTGTCGGCCTACCCTGAGATCGACTGGGAAGCCAACGCCCGCGCCTTCATCGAAGACGAGCTGGGCCTGGGCTTCAACCCGTACACCACGCAGATCGAACCCCACGACTACATCGCCGAGCTGTTCGACGCCATTGCGCGCTTCAACACCATCCTGATCGACTTCGATCGCGATATCTGGGGCTACATCTCCCTGGGCTACTTCAAGCAGCGCACCATCGCTGGCGAAATCGGCTCCTCGACCATGCCGCACAAGGTCAACCCGATCGACTTCGAAAACTCCGAAGGCAACCTGGGCATCGCCAACGCCTTGTTCCAGCACCTGGCCAGCAAGTTGCCGATCTCCCGCTGGCAGCGCGACCTGACCGACTCCACCGTACTGCGCAACCTCGGCGTGGGCTTTGCCCATAGCGTGATCGCCTACGAAGCCAGCCTCAAAGGCATCAGCAAACTGGAACTCAACGCGCAGAAAATCGCCGCTGACCTGGACGCTTGCTGGGAAGTCCTGGCCGAGCCGATCCAGACCGTAATGCGCCGCTACAACATCGAAAACCCCTACGAAAAGCTGAAAGAGTTGACACGCGGCAAGGGCATCAGCCCCGAGGCGCTGCAAACTTTCATCGACGGCCTGGACATGCCAGCCGCGGCCAAGGCCGAGCTGAAACTGCTGACCCCGGCCAACTACATCGGCAACGCTGTAGACCAAGCCAAACGCATCTGATTGCGGCTTGATCCCTTGAGACGCCCGGCAGCGCCGGGCGTTTTTATTCCCGTCTGAAAAGTGCTTTTTTTCAATAGGTTACACATGAATCCTGATATTCCTCTTCAACTTCTGGGCGGCATCACGGCACGGGAATTCCTGCGCGACTACTGGCAGAAAAAACCGCTGCTGATCCGCCAGGCCATCCCTGATTTCGAAAGCCCGATCGACGCCGACGAACTGGCCGGCCTGGCGCTGGAAGAAGAAGTCGAGTCACGCCTGGTGATCGAGCACGGCGAGCGCCCATGGGAACTGCGCCGCGGCCCGTTTGCCGAAGACGCCTTCAGCACCCTGCCAGAGCGCGAGTGGACCCTGCTGGTGCAGGCGGTCGACCAGTTCGTACCGGAAGTGGCCGAGTTGCTGGAGCAGTTCCGCTTCCTGCCAAGCTGGCGCATCGACGACGTGATGATCAGCTTTGCCGCCCCCGGTGGCAGCGTAGGCCCACACTTCGATAACTACGATGTGTTCCTGCTGCAAGCCCAGGGCAAGCGCAACTGGAAGATCGGCCAGATGTGCAGCTCGGAAAGCCCGCTGCTGCAACACGCCGACCTGCGCATCCTCGCCGAATTCGAAGAGAGCGCCGAATGGGTGCTGGAGCCGGGCGACATGCTCTACCTGCCGCCGCGCCTGGCGCACTTCGGCATCGCTGAAGATGACTGCATGACCTACTCGGTAGGCTTCCGCGCACCCAGCGCCGCTGAAGTGCTGACCCATTTCACCGACTTCCTCAGCCAGTACCTGACAGATGAGGAGCGCTACACCGACGCCGACGCCCAGCCTGTCAGCGACCCGCACCAGATCCAGAGCGACGCCCTCGACCGCCTGAAAAGCCTGCTGGCCGAGCACATGAGCGACGAACGCATGCTGCTGACCTGGTTCGGCCAATTCATGACCGAGCCACGCTACCCGGAACTGGTCGCCGGCCCTGAAGAGCTGGCGCAGGATGAAGTCATCAGCAGCCTGGAAGACGGTGCAGTCCTGATCCGCAATCCGAGCGCACGCCTGGCCTGGTCGGAAGTGGACGACGATGTACTGCTGTTCGCCAGTGGCCAGAGCCGTTACCTGCCGGGCAAACTGCGCGAGCTGCTGAAGCTGATCTGCGCGGCCGACGCCCTGCACGTCGACAACCTGGGTCCGTGGCTGGCCGATGAAGATGGCCGCGACCTGCTGTGCGAACTGGTCAAGCAAGGAAGCCTGGGGTTTGCCGATGAATAAAATTCACGTAAGTGTCGCAGACTGGCAAAAGGATATCGCCGAGATCCGGCGCATTCGTGAAGCGGTATTTATCGCTGAGCAATCGGTTCCACCTGAGCTGGAATGGGACGCAGACGACGCCGGGGCCATGCATTTCCTCGCATTCGAAGGCGACTTTCCGATTGGCACTGCGCGCCTGCTACCCAGCGGCGAGATCGGTCGCGTGTCGGTCCTCAAGGACTGGCGCGGGCTGAAAGTCGGCGACAAGCTGATGGAAGCGGTGATCGGCCAGGCCGAAAAACGCGGCCAGACCCGGCAGTTCCTCAGCGCGCAGGTGTATGCCGCGCCGTTCTATGAGCGGCTGGGGTTCAAGATCGTCAGCGGGGAATTCCTGGAAGTCGGGATTCCCCATGTTGATATGGAGCGCGAGGGTTGATTTAAGACCATGGCGCGGCCATCGCAGGCAAGCAAGCTCCCACATTCGACCGCGCATGCCTCGAGCGACGCGGTCGGTGTGGGAGCTGGCTTGCCTGCGATGACGATATCAGCAACACCCAAAAAGGCCCTGCCATCCCCGATGCCAGGGCCTTTTGCCGTCTACGATTCAACTCGCGCCCCTCCGGGCCGATAAACTGGCACCATCAAGCCCAAATGACTTGCAGAGATAACGGACATGTCCCTACGCACCCTAGTCGCCAGCCTGCTCATGGCCGCCAGCTTTTCGGCAATGGCAGCCACTGAAGTCGTACCCCTGAACAACCGCACCAGCGCCGACCTGTTACCCGTGGCGCAGAATTTCATTGGCAAGGACGGCACGGTCAGCGCCTACGGCAATCAACTGATCGTGAATGCCGAACCCGACAAGATCCAGGGCCTGCGCGCCCTGCTCACACAGCTGGACACCCCGTCCAAGCGCCTGTTGATCACCGTCGACACTAATGAGAACAATCAGCATGCCAACCGCCAGGTCATTACCTACAGCACCGAAAGCCGAGAGGGCGGGATCCAGCAGATCCAGGCCAGCGAAGGTGTGCCCGCGCTGATCCAGGTCGGCCAGAGCGTCCCCCTGACCACCACCCAGCCCGACGCCTACGGCCGCCCGCAAAACCAGACCCAGTACCGCAACGTCACCCAGGGCTTCTACGTAACCGCCAGCGTCACCGGCGAGACCGTGCACCTGAGCATCAACACCAATCGTGACCGCATGAGCCAGGAACGTCCTGATGTAGTGAACGTGCAAAGTACCGACACAACCGTCAGCGGGCGCCTGGGCGAGTGGATCACCCTGGCCGGCATCAATCGCCAGACCCAGGCCGACAAACAGGGCACAACCCGCACCTACTCGACCCAGGGCCGGGATGACCTGACAGTGCGGGTCAAAGTCGAGGCCTTGAACTGAAGCACCAAAAACTGACTGATTAGTCGTATTAGACCAAAGATGTAGTGCCATAAAAAAAGCACTACAAAACATTTGACGATCCAAAAAAGCATGGGCATGATGGCCTCGCTCCCGCTAATCAGGGGCCCTGGCAAGGGCCTTCGGATCGTCGCTCCAAGTTACCCACCTGAGCCGATTCGTGTCTGTACCGCCCACAAGGCGTGTTTGACGAGGTTGCGACTGGAACGAAGTTGTCCCGAGGGACGGAAGCTAACCAGGTAACCCGGCAACACACTGATGGATCGTACCAAGGCCCACGACGCCCGAAGACTGTTCTCGGTTCGCCTCTACCTGCTCACTTTCTCCCTTGAGCCTATCGTTCATCCCGTCGCCTTCCCCGCCAAGCCCAACTTGACCGCCTAAGCTTCTGGTCAGCGAGCAGCCATAACCACGCACTGAATACGTGGCTGGCAAACGGAATTTTCAACCCAGTAGTTTTTCCACAAAGACGCGACGAGGTTTTTCCCCATGGCACTGACACGCGAACAGCAAATTGCAGCCCTTGAAAAAGACTGGGCTGAAAACCCACGCTGGAAAGGCGTGACTCGCGCTTACTCCGCTGCTGACGTCGTCCGCCTGCGCGGCTCGGTTCAACCTGAGCACACCTTTGCAAAACTGGGCGCCGAGAAGCTGTGGAAGCTGGTTACCCAGGGCGCCAAGCCGTCCTTTCGCCCCGAGAAAGATTTCGTCAACTGCATGGGCGCCCTGACCGGCGGCCAGGCTGTGCAACAAGTCAAGGCCGGCATCCAGGCGATCTACCTGTCCGGCTGGCAAGTGGCTGCGGACAACAACTCCGCCGAGTCCATGTACCCTGACCAATCGCTGTACCCGGTGGACTCCGTGCCAACCGTGGTCAAGCGCATCAACAACTCGTTCCGCCGCGCCGACCAGATCCAGTGGAAAGCCGGTAAAGGTCCGGGCGACGAAGGCTACATCGACTACTTCGCGCCAATCGTGGCGGACGCCGAAGCCGGTTTCGGTGGCGTACTGAACGCCTACGAGCTGATGAAAAGCATGATCGAGGCAGGCGCCGCCGGCGTGCACTTCGAAGACCAACTGGCTTCCGTGAAAAAATGCGGCCACATGGGCGGCAAGGTCCTGGTTCCAACCCAGGAAGCCGTACAGAAGCTGACCGCTGCCCGCCTGGCAGCTGACGTAGCCGGCACGCCGACCATCATCCTGGCCCGTACCGACGCCAACGCCGCTGACCTGCTGACTTCGGACTGCGACCCGTACGACCAGCCGTTCGTAACTGGCGAGCGCACCCAGGAAGGTTTCTACAAGGTGCGTGCAGGCCTGGATCAAGCCATTGCCCGTGGCCTGGCCTACGCGCCGTACGCCGACCTGATCTGGTGCGAAACCGCCAAGCCAGACCTGGACGAAGCCCGTCGCTTCGCCGAGGCGATCAAGAAGGAATACCCGGACCAACTGCTGTCCTACAACTGCTCGCCTTCCTTCAACTGGAAGAAGAACCTGGACGACGCGACCATCGCCAAGTTCCAGCGCGAACTGTCCGCCATGGGCTACAAGCACCAGTTCATCACCCTGGCCGGCATTCACAACATGTGGCACAGCATGTTCAACCTGGCGCACGACTACGCCCGCAACGACATGACTGCCTACGTGAAGCTGCAGGAGCAGGAATTCGCTGACGCCGCCAAAGGCTACACCTTCGTGGCGCACCAGCAGGAAGTGGGCACTGGCTACTTCGACGACATGACCACCGTGATCCAGGGCGGCACCTCGTCCGTGACCGCGCTGACCGGCTCGACTGAAGAAGAACAGTTCCACTGAGTAAACTGAGTACACGGCCATTGCGGGCCCGATAGAAAGCTAACCGCAGTGCCGCACGATCTGACGCCCCGACTGGTTCGGGGCGTTTTTTTTGCCTGAAAAATCGCTCCGGGCCCAGTGAAGATCAAAATGTGGGAGCGGGCTTGCTCGCGATAGCGATATGTCAGTCAAGAAAGTGCTGGCTGACACACCGCTATCGCGAGCAAGCCCGCTCCCACAATGAAAATGCGCTCAGCCTGGTGTTTTTTGCGCAAAACCTTGATCCAGAGCGGTATTCGCCCAGAAAAAATCAGTTAAAAGTTGCGCGCTGGCAACTTGCGCCAAACGGGCAAGTAACAACAACTTTCCCTGCGCCCCGCTCATTATCCGCTTAAAACTCTTGCAAACAATATTCATTATCATTTAGAGCAATAAAACTTCGTTACACCCTAAACAAAACACAATTGATTAAAATCAAGCTAATGCCCGCAGCGTCTGGGCTACAGCCCCATAAAGGTGCACTATGTCCTTATTTCAGCGAATAATTTAGCTACAGGAATTTTACTTGCTAGGTGTTTAGCCATAAAATCACCGCGATTGATTGCGCTGCGACATATCGTCACTGCGTCGTTACTTTTTCGAGCTCAGAGACCTTTGCTCTCTGTTAAGGATTTCCAGCATGACCGAAGCGACAGGACTCATGGCCCACAACTGGGGCTTTGCCATTTTCCTCCTCGGTGTTGTCGGCCTCTGTGCCTTCATGCTCGGTGTCTCCAGCCTTCTCGGGTCAAAAGCCTGGGGCCGCAGCAAAAACGAACCGTTCGAGTCCGGCATGCTACCTACAGGTGGCGCCCGCTTGCGGCTCTCAGCCAAATTCTATCTGGTCGCGATGTTGTTCGTGATCTTCGATATCGAAGCCCTCTTTCTCTTTGCCTGGTCTGTGTCCGTCCGCGAAAGCGGCTGGACCGGATTCGTCGAAGCCCTCGTTTTCATAGCAATTCTGTTGGCAGGCCTTGTCTACCTATTTCGAGTGGGCGCCCTTGACTGGGCTCCGGAAGCTCGTCGCAAGCGGCAAGCGAAGCTGAAACAATGAGGCTTTGGCGATGCAATACAATCTCACCAGGATCGACCCGGATGCTCCTAACGATCAGTACCCCATCGGCGAACGGGAAACCGTCTCCGATCCGTTAGAAGACCAAGTCCACAAAAACATCTACATGGGCAAGCTGGAAGACGTGCTGAGTGGCGCGGTCAACTGGGGGCGCAAGAATTCCCTGTGGCCGTACAACTTCGGCCTTTCGTGCTGCTACGTGGAAATGACCACCGCCTTCACGGCGCCCCACGACATCGCGCGCTTTGGCGCCGAAGTTATCCGGGCATCACCGCGCCAGGCGGATTTCATGGTTATCGCCGGCACCTGCTTTATCAAGATGGCGCCGATCATCCAGCGTCTCTACGAGCAAATGCTCGAGCCGAAGTGGGTTATCTCCATGGGTTCGTGCGCCAACTCCGGTGGCATGTACGACATCTATTCCGTAGTTCAGGGGGTGGACAAGTTCCTGCCTGTGGACGTTTACGTGCCTGGCTGCCCGCCCCGCCCTGAAGCTTTCCTGCAAGGCCTGATGCTGTTGCAGGAATCGATTGGCAAGGAGCGTCGCCCACTGTCCTGGGTCGTCGGCGATCAAGGCGTGTACCGCGCCGAGATGCCTTCGCAAAAGGAACAGCGCCGCGAACAGCGAATCGCAGTCACCAACCTGCGCAGCCCCGACGAAGTCTGATCCAGCCCGCTTCTTTTATAGAACGAAAACCTGGCCTCATTCTTTACGTTGACCGAAAGCGATAAAAAACCATGACTACAGGCAGCGCTCTGTATATCCCGCCTTATAAGGCAGACGACCAGGATGTGGTCGTCGAACTCAATAACCGTTTTGGCCCTGACGCCTTCACCGCCCAGGCCACACGCACCGGTATGCCGGTGCTGTGGGTGGCGCGCGCCAAGCTCGTCGAAGTCCTGACCTTCCTGCGCAACCTGCCCAAGCCGTACGTCATGCTCTATGACCTGCATGGCGTGGACGAGCGTCTGCGCACCAAGCGCCAGGGGCTGCCGAGCGGCGCCGACTTCACCGTGTTCTATCACCTGATGTCACTGGAACGTAACAGCGACGTGATGATCAAGGTCGCCCTCTCGGAAAGCGACCTGAGCATCCCGACCGTGACCGGTATCTGGCCGAACGCCAGCTGGTACGAGCGTGAAGTCTGGGACATGTTCGGGATCGACTTCCCGGGCCACCCGCACCTGACGCGCATCATGATGCCGCCGACCTGGGAAGGTCACCCGCTGCGCAAGGACTTCCCTGCCCGCGCCACCGAATTCGATCCGTTCAGCCTCAACCTGGCCAAGCAGCAGCTTGAAGAAGAAGCCGCGCGCTTCCGTCCGGAAGACTGGGGCATGAAGCGTTCCGGCACCAACGAGGACTACATGTTCCTCAACCTGGGCCCGAACCACCCTTCGGCCCACGGTGCCTTCCGTATCATCCTGCAACTGGACGGCGAAGAAATCGTCGACTGCGTGCCGGACATCGGCTACCACCACCGTGGTGCCGAGAAGATGGCCGAGCGCCAGTCCTGGCACAGCTTCATCCCGTACACCGACCGTATCGACTACCTCGGCGGCGTGATGAACAACCTGCCGTACGTGCTCTCGGTCGAGAAGCTGGCGGGCATCAAGGTGCCAGACCGCGTCGACACCATCCGCATCATGATGGCCGAGTTCTTCCGGATCACCAGCCACCTGCTGTTCCTGGGTACCTATATCCAGGACGTCGGCGCCATGACCCCGGTGTTCTTCACCTTCACCGACCGTCAGCGGGCGTACAAGGTCATCGAGGCCATCACGGGCTTTCGCCTGCACCCGGCCTGGTACCGCATCGGCGGCGTAGCCCACGACCTGCCGAACGGTTGGGAGCGCCTGGTCAAGGAATTCATCGACTGGATGCCCAAGCGTCTGGACGAGTACCAAAAGGCTGCGCTGGACAACAGCATCCTCAAGGGCCGGACCATCGGCGTCGCTGCCTACAACACCAAAGAGGCCCTGGAATGGGGCGTCACCGGTGCTGGTCTGCGCTCGACTGGCTGCGATTTCGACCTGCGCAAGGCGCGCCCGTACTCCGGCTATGAGAACTTCGAGTTCGAAGTTCCGCTGGCAGCCAATGGCGATGCCTACGACCGTTGCATCGTGCGCGTCGAAGAAATGCGCCAGAGCCTGAAGATCATTGAGCAGTGCATGCGCAACATGCCGGCAGGCCCGTACAAAGCGGATCACCCGCTGACCACGCCGCCGCCAAAAGAGCGCACCCTGCAGCACATCGAAACCCTGATCACGCACTTCCTGCAAGTCTCGTGGGGCCCGGTGATGCCGGCCAACGAGTCCTTCCAGATGATCGAGGCGACCAAGGGTATCAACAGTTATTACCTGACGAGCGATGGCGGCACCATGAGCTACCGCACCCGGATTCGTACCCCAAGCTTCGCCCACTTGCAGCAGATCCCTTCGGTGATCAAAGGCGAGATGGTCGCGGACTTGATTGCGTACCTGGGTAGTATCGATTTCGTTATGGCCGACGTGGACCGCTAAGCATGAACAGCACGCTTATCCAGACAGACCGTTTCACCTTGAGTGAAACCGAGCGCTCGGCCATCGAGCACGAGCTGCATCACTACGAAGACCCGCGCGCGGCGTCGATCGAAGCCTTGAAGATCGTCCAGAAGGAACGTGGCTGGGTGCCCGACGGCGCCCTCTACGCCATCGGCGAGATCCTCGGCATCCCGGCCAGCGATGTGGAAGGCGTGGCGACGTTCTACAGCCAGATCTTCCGCCAGCCGGTCGGCCGCCACATCATTCGCGTGTGCGACAGCATGGTCTGCTACATCGGTGGCCACGAGTCAGTGGTCGACGCGATCCAGAGCAAGCTGGGCATCGGCCTGGGCCAGACCACTGCAGACGGGCGCTTCACGCTGCTGCCGGTATGCTGCCTGGGCAACTGCGACAAAGCGCCGGCGTTGATGATCGACGACGACACATTCGGCGACGTGCAGGCCTCTGGCGTCACCCAATTGCTCGAGGGCTACCCATGACCCTGACTTCCTTTGGCCCGGCCAACCTGATCAAGCGTTCGGCCGAAACCCACCCGCTGACCTGGCGCCTGCGTGACGACGGCGAGCCTGTATGGCTTGACGAGTACCAAGCCAAGAACGGTTACGCCGCTGCGCGCAAAGCCTTTGCCGACATGGCTCAGGACGATATCGTCCAGACCGTGAAGGACGCTGGCCTCAAAGGTCGCGGCGGCGCAGGCTTCCCCACGGGTGTGAAGTGGGGACTGATGCCAAAAGATGAATCCATCAACATCCGTTACCTGTTGTGTAACGCCGATGAAATGGAGCCCAACACCTGGAAAGACCGCATGTTGATGGAGCAACTGCCCCATCTGCTGATCGAAGGCATGCTGATCAGCGCCCGCGCGCTGAAAACCTACCGGGGCTACATCTTCCTGCGGGGCGAATACACCACCGCCGCCAAACACCTGAACCGTGCCGTGGCCGAAGCCAAGGCCGCAGGCCTGTTGGGCAAGAACATCCTCGGTTCGGGTTTTGACTTCGAGTTGTTCGTGCACACCGGCGCCGGGCGTTACATCTGCGGTGAAGAAACCGCACTGATCAACTCCCTCGAAGGCCGCCGCGCCAACCCGCGCTCCAAGCCGCCCTTCCCCGCCGCCGTTGGCGTGTGGGGCAAGCCTACGTGCGTGAACAACGTCGAGACCCTGTGCAACGTGCCGGCGATCATCGCCGACGGCGTGGACTGGTACAAATCCCTGGCCCGCGAAGGCAGCGAAGACATGGGCACCAAGCTCATGGGCTTCTCCGGCAAGGTCAAGAACCCTGGCCTGTGGGAACTGCCATTCGGCGTGACCGCCCGCGAGCTGTTCGAGGACTACGCCGGCGGCATGCGCGACGGCTACACCCTCAAGGCCTGGCAGCCAGGCGGCGCCGGCACCGGTTTCCTGTTGCCCGAGCACCTCGACGCACAGATGTATGCCGGCGGCATCGGCAAGGTGGGCACCCGGATGGGTACCGGCCTGGCGATGGCGGTGGACAACACCGTGAACATGGTCTCGCTGCTGCGCAACATGGAGCAGTTCTTCGCTCGCGAATCCTGTGGTTTCTGCACCCCGTGCCGCGATGGCTTGCCATGGAGCGTCAAGCTTCTGATGGCGATCGAGAAAGGCGAAGGCCAGCCGGGGGATATCGAAACCCTGCTGGGCCTGGTCGGTTTCCTCGGCCCTGGCAAGACCTTCTGTGCTCACGCACCGGGCGCCGTGGAGCCACTGGGCAGCGCAATCAAGTACTTCCGCTCGGAGTTCGAAGCCGGCATCGCGCCCAAAAGCGCCGCCGTCCCGCCTCTGGCAAAGCCGATCGTAGTCGGCGCGTAACGCTTCAATAGGCGAAGGGTCCGTGCCCTTCGCCTTGTCATGTGCTGACGCCGTGAAGGCTGTGTTGATGCACATGAATAACAAGATTCCATTAGCCACGCCCGCTGACAACGGGCCAACGAAGAACTTTGAACCATGGCCACTATCCACGTAGACGGCAAAGCGCTCGAAGTCGATGGGGCGGACAACCTGTTACAGGCGTGTCTGTCACTAGGCCTCGACATCCCTTATTTCTGCTGGCACCCCGCGCTTGGTAGCGTCGGTGCCTGTCGCCAGTGTGCGGTCAAGCAGTACACCGACGAAAACGACACCCGTGGTCGTATCGTCATGTCCTGCATGACGCCGGCCACCGACAACACCTGGATTTCCATCGACGATGATGAGTCCAAGGCGTTTCGCGCCAGCGTTGTCGAATGGCTGATGACCAACCACCCCCACGACTGCCCGGTCTGTGAGGAAGGCGGTCACTGCCACCTGCAAGACATGACGGTGATGACCGGCCACAACGAGCGCCGTTATCGCTTCACCAAGCGTACCCACCAGAACCAGGACCTCGGCCCGTTCATTTCCCACGAAATGAACCGCTGCATCGCCTGCTATCGCTGCGTACGCTTCTATAAAGACTACGCCGGCGGCACCGACCTGGGCGTATTCGGCGCCCATGACAACGTGTACTTCGGGCGCGTTGAAGATGGCGTCCTGGAAAGCGAGTTCTCCGGCAACCTCACCGAGGTCTGCCCGACCGGTGTGTTCACCGACAAGACTCACTCCGAGCGCTACAACCGCAAGTGGGACATGCAGTTCTCGCCGAGCATCTGCCATGGCTGCTCCAGCGGTTGCAACATCTCCCCGGGCGAGCGCTACGGCGAACTGCGTCGCATCGAAAACCGCTTCAACGGTTCGGTCAACCAGTACTTCCTGTGCGACCGTGGCCGCTTCGGCTATGGCTACGTCAACCGCGAAGACCGTCCTCGCCAGCCATTGCTGGCCGATGGCGCCAAGCTAAGCCTGGACGAGGCGCTGGACAAAGCCGCCGACCTGCTGCGCGGGCGCAACATCGTCGGTATCGGTTCGCCACGCGCCAGCCTCGAAAGCAACTACGCGCTGCGTGAACTGGTGGGTGCCGAGCACTTCTACAGCGGTATCGAAGCCGGCGAGCTGGAGCGTATCCGCCTGGTCCTGCAGGTGCTCAATGACAGCCCGCTGCCAGTGCCGAACATGCGCGACATCGAAGACCACGACGCAATCTTCGTGCTCGGTGAAGACCTGACCCAGACCGCCGCGCGTATCGCGCTGTCCCTGCGCCAGTCGGTCAAAGGCAAGGCCGAAGAAATGGCCGACGCCATGCGCGTACAGCCTTGGCTCGACGCTGCGGTGAAAAACATCGGCCAGCACGCGCTGAACCCGCTGTTTATCGCAAGCCTTGCCGAAACCAAGCTCGACGATATCGCTGAAGAATGCGTGCACGCAGCACCTGACGACCTGGCCCGTATCGGTTTCGCCGTGGCCCACGCCCTCGACGCCAGCGCCCCTGCCGTCGAAGGCCTGGACGCAGAAGCCGTGGCCCTGGCCCAGCGTATTGCCGACGCGCTGCTCGCGGCCAAGCGTCCTTTGATCATTGCCGGTACCTCGTTGGGTTCCAAGGCGCTGATCGAAGCCGCCGCCAACATCGCCAAGGCCCTCAAGCTGCGCGAGAAGAACGGCTCCATCAGCCTGGTCGTGCCGGAAGCCAACAGCCTTGGCCTGGCCATGCTCGGTGGCGAGTCCCTGGACAGCGCCCTGCAAGCCGTGATCGACGGCAGTGCCGACGCCATCGTGGTGCTGGAAAACGACCTGTACACCCGCACCGATGCGGGCAAGGTCGATGCCGCGCTGAGTGCTGCCAAAGTGCTGATCGTCGCCGATCACCAAAAGACCGCGACCAGCGACCGTGCCCATCTGGTCTTGCCAGCCGCAAGCTTCGCCGAAGGCGACGGGACCCTGGTCAGCCAGGAAGGCCGCGCCCAGCGCTTCTTCCAGGTGTTCGATCCGAAGTACATGGACGCCAGCATCCTGGTTCACGAAGGCTGGCGCTGGCTGCACGCCCTGCGCGCAACGCTGCTGAACCAGCCGATCGACTGGACCCAGCTCGACCACGTCACCGCAGCCGTCGCCGCGAGCGCACCGCAACTGGCGCGTATCGTCGACGCCGCACCGTCCGCCGCGTTCCGTATCAAGGGCATGAAGCTGGCCCGTGAACCGCTGCGTTATTCCGGGCGTACCGCCATGCGTGCTGATATCAGCGTGCACGAACCGCGTACCCCACAAGACAACGACACCGCGTTCGCCTTCTCCATGGAAGGTTACTCGGGTTCGGTCGAGCCCCGTCAGCAGGTGCCGTTTGCCTGGTCGCCGGGCTGGAACTCGCCGCAGGCCTGGAACAAGTTCCAGGACGAAGTCGGTGGTCATATCCGCGCTGGCGACCCGGGCACCCGCCTGATCGAAAGCACTGGTGATTCGCTGAACTGGTTCGCTGCAGTACCGCGTCCGTTCAACCCGGCCCAGGGCACCTGGCAGGTTGTGCCGTTCTTCCACCTGTTCGGCAGCGAAGAGACCTCTTCCAAGGCCGCGCCGGTGCAAGAGCGCATTCCCGCCGCCTACGTATCCGTGGCCAAGTCCGAAGCCGATCGCCTGGGCGTCAACGACGGTGCCCTGCTCAGCTTGAACGTAGCCGGCCAGACCCTGCGTCTGCCGCTGCGCATCAACGACGAGCTGGGTGCTGGCCTGGTTGCACTGCCAAAAGGCCTCGCCGGGATTCCTCCTGCGATCTTTGGCCAAACCGTTGACGGTCTGCAGGAGGCAGCGCAATGACCTGGTTCACCCCTGAAGTGATCGACGTGATCATCTCGGTCGTCAAGGCCATCGTGATCCTGTTGGCCGTGGTCGTCGCGGGCGCCCTGCTCAGCTTCGTCGAACGTCGCCTGCTGGGCTGGTGGCAGGACCGTTACGGTCCGAACCGCGTTGGCCCATTTGGTATGTTCCAGATCGCTGCCGACATGCTGAAAATGTTCTTCAAGGAAGACTGGACCCCGCCGTTTGCCGACAAGGTGATCTTCACCCTGGCACCGGTCGTGGCCATGAGCGCCTTGCTGATCGCCTTCGCGATCATCCCGATCACCCCGACCTGGGGCGTGGCGGACCTGAACATCGGCTTGCTGTTCTTCTTCGCCATGGCCGGTTTGTCGGTCTATGCGGTGCTGTTCGCCGGCTGGGCCAGTAACAACAAGTTCGCCCTGCTGGGCAGCTTGCGGGCCTCGGCCCAGACTGTGTCCTACGAAGTGTTCATGGGCCTGGCGCTGATGGGCATCGTGGTGCAGGTGGGCTCGTTCAACATGCGCGACATCGTCGAGTACCAGGCTCAGAACCTGTGGTTCATCATTCCGCAGTTCTTCGGCTTCTGTACCTTCTTCATCGCTGGCGTGGCCGTGACTCACCGTCACCCCTTCGACCAGCCGGAAGCGGAACAGGAACTGGCCGACGGCTACCACATCGAATACGCCGGCATGAAATGGGGCATGTTCTTCGTCGGTGAGTACATCGGCATCATCTTGATCTCGGCCCTGCTGGTCACGCTGTTCTTCGGCGGCTGGCACGGTCCGTTCGGCATCCTGCCGCAGTTGGCGTTCTTCTGGTTCTTCCTGAAGACCGCGTTCTTCATCATGTTGTTTATCCTGCTGCGCGCTTCCATTCCGCGTCCACGATACGACCAGGTGATGGATTTCAGCTGGCGCTTCTGCCTGCCGCTGACCCTGATCAATTTGCTGGTGACTGCTGCCGTTGTGTTGTTGAACACGCCAGCGGGCGCGGTTCAGTGAGGATTTGACCCATGTTCAAATATATTGGCGACATCGTTAAGGGTACCGGTACCCAGTTGCGAAGCCTGGTGATGGTGTTCGGTCACGGCTTTCGCAAACGCGACACCCTGCAATACCCGGAAGAAGCGGTGTACCTGCCGCCGCGCTATCGCGGCCGGATCGTACTGACCCGCGACCCCGATGGCGAAGAGCGTTGCGTAGCCTGCAACCTGTGCGCCGTGGCGTGCCCGGTGGGCTGTATCTCCCTGCAGAAAGCTGAAACCGAAGACGGTCGCTGGTACCCGGACTTCTTCCGCATCAACTTCTCGCGCTGCATTTTCTGCGGCCTCTGCGAGGAAGCTTGCCCGACCACCGCGATCCAGCTGACACCGGATTTCGAGATGGCCGAGTTCAAACGTCAGGACCTGGTGTACGAGAAAGAAGATCTGCTGATCTCTGGTCCCGGTAAAAACCCTGATTACAACTTCTATCGTGTTGCAGGTATGGCCGTTGCCGGTAAGCCGAAAGGCGCCGCACAAAACGAAGCCGAGCCGATCAACGTGAAGAGCTTGCTGCCTTAAGGAAGAAAGATGGAATTCGCTTTCTATTTCGCATCGGGTATTGCAGTGGTGTCCACGCTTCGCGTGATCACCAACACCAACCCCGTGCACGCCCTGCTCTACCTGATCATTTCGCTGATCGCCGTGGCCATGACCTTTTTCAGCCTCGGCGCACCGTTCGCCGGTGTGCTGGAAGTGATCGCCTACGCTGGCGCCATCATGGTGCTGTTCGTGTTTGTGGTGATGATGCTCAACCTGGGGCCGGCTTCGGTCGCCCAGGAGCGCGTCTGGCTCAAGCCCGGCATCTGGCTCGGCCCGGTGATCCTGGCAGCGCTGCTGCTGGCTGAACTGCTGTATGTGCTGTTCGCTCACCAGAGCGGCCAGGCCATCGGCCACACCACCGTAGACGCCAAGGCCGTGGGCATCAGCCTGTTTGGCCCGTACCTGCTGGTGGTCGAACTGGCTTCGATGCTGCTGCTCGCGGCAGCCATCACCGCCTTCCACTTGGGCCGCAACGAAGCCAAGGAGCAATGACGATGCCTGCTATCCCTTTGGAGCATGGTCTGGCGGTCGCCGGCATCCTGTTCTGCCTTGGCCTGGTCGGCCTGATGGTTCGCCGCAACATTCTGTTCGTGTTGATGAGCCTGGAAATCATGATGAACGCTGCCGCACTGGCCTTCATCGTGGCGGGCAGCCGTTGGGGCCAGCCGGATGGGCAAGTAATGTTCATCCTGGTGATCAGCCTGGCAGCTGCCGAGGCCAGTATTGGCCTGGCGATCCTGTTGCAACTGTATCGTCGCTTCCACACGCTTGATATCGACGCTGCCAGTGAGATGCGCGGATGAACATGATCTTTCTGACTTTCGTATTTCCCCTGATCGGTTTCCTGCTGCTGTCGTTCTCCCGTGGACGCTGGTCGGAAAACCTCTCGGCCCTGGTCGGCGTGGGTTCCATTGGCCTGTCGGCGATTGTCGCCGCCTACGTCATCTGGCAGTTCAACGTGGCGCCGCCCGAAGCCGGTCACTACACCCTGGTGCTGTGGCAATGGATGGCGGTCGAGGGCTTCAAGCCTAACTTCGCCCTCTACGTCGACGGCCTGTCGATCACCATGCTCGGCGTGGTGGTGGGCGTGGGTTTCCTGATCCACCTGTTCGCGTCTTGGTACATGCGCGGTGAGGCCGGTTATTCGCGCTTCTTCGCCTACACCAACCTGTTTATCGCCAGCATGCTGTTCCTGGTGCTGGGCGATAACCTGTTGTTCCTGTACTTCGGCTGGGAAGGCGTGGGCCTGTGCTCGTACCTGTTGATCGGTTTCTACTACAGCAACCGCAACAACGGGAACGCGGCCCTCAAGGCCTTTGTCGTGACCCGGATCGGCGACGTGTTCATGGCCATCGGCCTGTTCATCCTGTTCCAACAGGTGGGCACGCTGAACATCCAGGAACTGCTGGTGCTGGCACCGCAGAAATTCCAGGTCGGCGACTTCTGGATCACCCTGGCGACCCTGATGCTGCTGGGCGGCGCTGTCGGTAAATCGGCGCAACTGCCACTGCAAACCTGGCTGGCAGACGCCATGGCCGGTCCTACCCCGGTGTCGGCACTGATCCACGCCGCCACCATGGTGACCGCCGGTGTCTACCTGATCGCCCGTACCCACGGCCTGTTCACCCTGGCGCCGGAAATCCTGCACCTGGTGGGCCTGGTGGGCGGCGTGACCCTGGTGCTGGCCGGCTTCGCCGCGCTGGTGCAGACCGACATCAAGCGGATCCTCGCCTACTCGACCATGAGCCAGATCGGCTACATGTTCCTGGCCCTGGGCGTCGGCGCCTGGGACGGCGCGATCTTCCACCTGATGACCCACGCCTTCTTCAAGGCCCTGCTGTTCCTTGCGTCCGGTGCGGTGATCGTTGCCTGCCACCACGAGCAGAACATCTTCAAGATGGGCGGCCTGTGGAAGAAACTGCCGTTGGCCTACGCCAGCTTCATCGTCGGTGGTGCCGCGCTGGCAGCCCTGCCACTGGTGACCGCAGGTTTCTACTCCAAAGACGAAATCCTCTGGGAAGCCTTTGCCAGCGGTAACCAGGGCCTGCTGTACGCCGGCCTGGTTGGCGCATTCATGACCTCGCTGTACACCTTCCGCCTGATCTTCATCACATTCCATGGTGAAGCCAAGACCGAAGCCCACGCAGGCCACGGCATTTCCCACTGGCTGCCGCTGTCGGTGCTGATCATCCTGTCGACCTTCGTCGGCGCCATGATCACTCCGCCACTGGCTGGCGTACTGCCACAAAGCGTCGGGCATGCCGGCGGCGACGCCAAGCACAGCCTGGAAATCGCCTCGGGCGCCATCGCCATCGCCGGTATCCTGCTGGCGGCCATGTTGTTCCTCGGCAAGCGTCGCTTCGTGACCGCCGTGGCCAACAGTGGCATTGGCCGCTTCCTTTCGGCCTGGTGGTTCGCCGCCTGGGGCTTCGACTGGATCTACGACAAACTGTTCGTCAAGCCTTACCTTGCGATCAGCCATGTACTGCGCAAAGACCCGCTCGACCAGACCATCGGTTTGATCCCGCGTGCCGCCAAGGCCGGTCACACCGCCCTGAGCCGCACCGAGACCGGCCAATTGCGTTGGTATGCAGCTTCCATGGCGGCCGGTGCCGTGTTGGTGATCGGCGCCATCGTAGTGGTAGCGGTCTGATATGAACTTTGCGAACTTGCGAAAGGAAACGAGCCCGTCATGATTCTGCCCTGGCTAATCCTGATCCCCTTTATCGGCGGCCTGCTCTGCTGGATGGGCGAGCGCTTCGGCGCTACCCTGCCCCGCTGGATTGCGTTGCTGACCATGTCCCTGGAACTCGCACTCGGCCTCTGGCTGTGGGCCCATGGCGACTATTCATTTGCTCCGGCACCGGGTGTCGATCCAACCTTCGCGCTTGAATTCAAGCACGTCTGGATCGAACGCTTCGGCATCAACGTGCACCTGGCCCTCGATGGCCTGTCGCTGTTGATGATCCTGCTGACCGGCCTGCTGGGTATCCTCTCGGTACTCTGCTCCTGGAAAGAAATCGAGCGTCACGTGGGCTTCTTCCACCTGAACCTGATGTGGATCCTGGGCGGCGTTGTCGGCGTGTTCCTTGCGCTGGACCTGTTCATGTTCTTCTTCTTCTGGGAAATGATGCTGGTGCCGATGTACTTCCTCATCGCGCTCTGGGGTCACAGTTCTTCGGACGGCAAGAAAACCCGGATCTACGCGGCGACCAAGTTCTTCATCTTCACCCAGGCTTCCGGCCTGATCATGTTGGTGGCGATCCTGGGCCTGGTCCTGGTCAACTTCAACAACACCGGCGTGATTACCTTCAACTACGCCGACCTGTTGAAAACCAAGATGTCGATGACCACCGAGTACATCCTCATGCTCGGTTTCTTCATCGCCTTCGCGGTGAAACTGCCGGTGGTGCCGTTCCACTCCTGGTTGCCTGACGCTCACGCCCAGGCGCCCACCGCAGGTTCCGTGGACCTGGCCGGTATCCTGTTGAAGACGGCGGCCTATGGCCTGCTGCGTTTCGCCCTGCCGCTGTTCCCGAATGCTTCGGCCGAGTTCGCGCCGATTGCCATGACCCTGGGCCTGATCGGGATCTTCTACGGTGCGTTCCTCGCCTTCGCCCAAACCGACATCAAGCGCCTGATTGCCTTCTCGTCCGTTTCCCACATGGGTTTCGTACTGATCGGCATCTACTCCGGCAGCCAACTGGCGTTGCAAGGCGCGGTGATCCAGATGCTGGCTCACGGTGTTTCGGCAGCCGCACTGTTTATCCTCAGTGGCCAACTGTACGAGCGCCTGCACACCCGTGACATGCGTGAAATGGGCGGCATCTGGTCGCGTATCGCCTACTTGCCGGCGATCAGCCTGTTCTTTGCAGCCGCCTCCCTGGGCTTGCCGGGCACCGGTAACTTCGTCGGTGAGTTCCTGATCCTGATGGGCAGCTTCGTCAGTGCGCCATGGATCACCGCGATCGCCACCTCCGGCCTGGTGTTCGGTTCGGTGTACTCGCTGATCATGATCCACCGTGCCTACTTCGGCCCGACCAAGTCGGACGCTGTCCTCAAAGGGATGGATGCTCGCGAACTGATCATGGTGCTCGGCCTTGCGGTATTGCTGGTGTATATCGGCGTGTATCCGCAACCGTTCCTCGACACCTCTGCCGCCACGATGCATGGCGTGCAGCAGTGGTTGAGCACCGCCTTCACTCAACTCGCTTCGGCCCGGTAAGAGCGCTATGGAATTCACGATCCAACACTTTATCGCGCTTGCGCCGCTGCTGATTACCAGCCTCACCATTGTGGTGGTGATGCTGGCAATCGCCTGGCGCCGCAATCACTCACAGACGTTCCTGCTGTCCACCGCAGGCCTGAACCTGGCCTTGCTGTCGATTATCCCGGCACTCAAGGTAGCCCCGCTGGCGGTGACCCCGCTGGTCATGATCGATGACTTCGCGCTGCTGTACACCGCGTTGATCCTGGTTGCGACACTGGCCTGCGTCACCCTCGCCCACGCCTACCTCGGCGAAGGCGGCACCGGCTACCCGGGCAACCGCGAAGAGCTGTACCTGCTGATCCTGCTGGCTGCGGCCGGCGGTATCGTGCTGGTCAGCGCGCAGCACCTGGCCGGCTTGTTCATCGGCCTGGAACTGCTGTCGATCCCGACCTACGGCCTGGTGGCCTACGCCTTCTTCAACAAGCGCTCCCTGGAAGCCGGCATCAAGTACATGGTGCTGTCGGCCGCAGGTTCCGCGTTCCTGTTGTTCGGTATGGCCTTGCTCTACGCCGAAGCCGGCAGCCTGAGCTTCAGCGGTATCGGTCACGCCCTGGCCACCACCAGCATGCCTGCGCCAATCGCCCAACTGGGCCTGGCCATGATGCTGATCGGCCTGGCGTTCAAGCTGTCGCTGGTACCCTTCCACCTGTGGACCCCGGACGTGTACGAAGGCGCCCCGGCGCCGGTAGCCGCGTTCCTGGCTACCGCGTCGAAGGTTGCAGTGTTTGCGGTGATGGTGCGTCTGTTCCAGATCTCCCCCGCCGCCAACACCGGTGTGCTGAGCGACGTACTGACCGTGATCGCCATTGCTTCGATCCTGTTCGGTAACCTGCTGGCCCTGACCCAGAACAACCTCAAGCGTCTGCTGGGTTACTCGTCCATCGCGCACTTCGGCTACCTGCTGATCGCTCTGGTGGCGAGCAAGGGCCTGGCGGTGGAAGCCATCGGCGTGTACCTGGTCACCTACGTGATCACCAGCCTCGGCGCGTTCGGCGTGATCACCCTGATGTCCTCGCCTTACAAAGGCCGTGACGCCGACGCCCTGTACGAATACCGCGGCCTGTTCTGGCGCCGTCCGTACCTGACCGCCGTACTGACCGTGATGATGCTGTCCCTGGCTGGTATCCCGCTGACCGCAGGCTTTATCGGCAAGTTCTACATCGTCGCGACCGGTGTCGAAGCCCACGAATGGTGGCTGGTGGCATCCCTGGTACTGGGCAGCGCCATCGGCGTGTTCTACTACCTGCGCGTGATGGTCACCCTGTACCTGATCGAGCCAAACCTGCGCCGTGTGGACGCCGAGCTGCACTGGGAACAGAAAGCCGGTGGCGTGATGCTGCTGGCCATTGCCCTGCTGGCGTTTTTCCTGGGTGTCTACCCACAACCGTTGCTCACCCTGGTGCAGCATGCGGTGATGGCGGGTTGATCGCTTAGGCTCAAGCAGTAAACAGAACGGCACCCTTGGGTGCCGTTTTGCGTTCCTGGGGGCAGATGTGCGGTGCCACTGGCGTCGCCATCGCGGGCAAGCCCGCTCCCACATTTGACCCTGTTCTCATGATGAAACCGGATCAATGTGGGAGCGGGCTTGCCCGCGATGGCGGCAGCAAAGACACCACAAAAAACGGCACCTCACGGTGCCGTTGTGCTATCTGCCCTACCTCACTTACGTGCCGCCTCCCAGGACTTGAGCAAGTCGGCATAGTTCACGGTTTCACCCTTGGGCTTTTCGTTCGCCAGTTTCGGCTTGGGCGCGCCCGGCTGATCGAACCAGTACTGGGCATCACGCTCGGGGTTCATCTTCGGCCCACAGATCGGCTGCACCTTGGAGCGTTCCAGGCGCGTCATGATGGCGTCCTGGTCCTTGGCCAGGCCATCCAGCGCCTGTTGCGGGGTTTTCTCGCCGCTGGCGGCTTCCGAGATGTGGCTCCACCACAGTTGGGCCAAGCGTGGATAGTCCGGCACGTTGGTGCCGGTCGGCGTCCATTGCACCCGCGCCGGGCTGCGATAGAACTCCACCAGGCCGCCGAGTTTCGGGGCCAGGTCGGTCATGGCCTGGGAGTTGATGTCCGATTCGCGGATTGGCGTCAGGCCGACGATGGTTTTCTTCAAGGACACGGTTTTCGACGTAACGAACTGCGCATACAGCCAGGCCGCCAGTTTTTGCTTCTCAGGCGTTGACTTGAGGAAGGTCCAGGAGCCCACGTCCTGATACCCCAGCTTCATGCCCTCCTCCCAATACGGACCCCGGGGCGACGGTGCCATGCGCCACTTCGGCGTGCCATCGGCGTTCATCACTGGCAGGCCGGGTTTGGTCATGTCGGCGGTAAAGGCTGTGTACCAGAAGATCTGCTGGGCGATGTTGCCTTGGGACGGCACCGGCCCGGACTCGGAGAAGGTCATGCCCGCCGCTTCCGGTGGCGCATAGGCGCGCATCCAGTCGACATACTTCTGCGTGGCAAACACCGCAGCCGGGCCGTTGGTATCGCCGCCACGGGTCACGCTGGAACCCACCGGGTGGCAGTCCTCGACCCGAATCCCCCACTCGTCCACCGGCAAGCCATTGGGCAGGCCCTTGTCGCCGCCTCCGGCCATGGAGAACCAGGCATCGGTAAAGCGCCAGCCCAGGGACGGATCCTTCTTGCCGTAGTCCATATGGCCGTACACGCGCTTGCCATCGATTTCCTTGACGTCTTCGCTGAAGAACTTGGCGATATCTTCATAGGCCGACCAGTTCACCGGCACGCCCAGCTCATAGCCGTATTTCTCCTTGAACTTGGCCTTGAGGTCGGCCCGCTCGAACCAGTCGGCGCGGAACCAGTACAGGTTGGCGAACTGCTGGTCGGGCAACTGGTAAATCTTGCCGTCCGGCGCAGTGGTAAACGAGATGCCGATAAAGTCCTTGAGGTCCAGGGTCGGCGAGGTGAAGTCCTTGCCTTCATTGGCCATCAGGTCGGTGATGGATTCGGTCTTGCCATAGCGAAAGTGCGTACCAATCAGGTCGGAATCGTTGACCCAGCCGTCATAGATGTTCTTGTCCGACTGCATCTGGGTCTGCAGTTTTTCCACCACGTCCCCCTCCTGCAGCAGGTCGTGGGTCAGCTTGATCCCGGTGATTTCACTGAAGGCCTTGGCCAGTACCTTGGATTCGTACTCGTGGGTGGTGAGGGTTTCCGACACCACATTGATCTTCATCCCACGAAACGGCTCGGCGGCCTTGATAAACCACTTCAACTCTTCAAGTTGCTGGGCTTCGCTGAGGGTGGACGGTTTGAACTCGCTGCCGATCCACTTTTTCGCGGCATCTTCATAGGCATCGGCCCAGGCTGCAGCACTCAGGCCGCTGAGTGCCAAGACTGCGGCCAATGAAATGCTATGTCGCAGCTTATTGTTTTTATCGAACATAGAGACCTCCTGGTTGGGATCAAAAGGGATGCCTGTGGCTATCCCCAACGCATCACAGACAACAGCCACACCACAGACAGCGCGGACGCCACCCAGATGCTCCAGCCGGTTACGCCAATCACCAGCAGATGCAGGTAGGCGCTCCCGAGAAGACCGATAAACAGGCGATCACCACGGGTGGTGCTGATCGGTAACAAACCGCGCCGAGGGATGCTCGGCGAGCGCAATTCCCACGTGGTCATGCCCGCCAGCAACAGGGCAATCGCCGCAAAAAACAGCGCAGTCGGGGTGGTCCAGGCCATCCATTCCATCATCGTTTCCTCAGACCCGGCCGAGGGCAAAGCCCTTGGCCACATGGTTGCGCACAAACCAGATCACCAGCATGCCCGGCAGGATGGTCAGCACCCCGGCGGCCGCCAGCACGCCCCAGTCAATCCCCGAAGCGGACACGGTGCGGGTCATCACGGCGGCAATCGGCTTGGCATTCACGGACGTCAGGGTGCGCGCCAGCAGCAGTTCGACCCAGGAAAACATAAAGCAGAAAAACGCCGTGACACCGATCCCCGAGCCAATCAGCGGGATAAAGATCTTCACGAAAAACTTCGGAAAGCTATAGCCATCGATGTAAGCCGTTTCGTCGATCTCCTTGGGCACCCCGGACATAAAGCCTTCCAGGATCCACACCGCCAGCGGCACGTTGAACAGGCAGTGGGCCAGGGCCACGGCGATATGCGTATCGAACAGGCCGATGGACGAATACAGCTGGAAAAACGGCAGCAGGAACACCGCCGGCGGCGCCATGCGGTTGGTCAGCAACCAGAAGAACAGGTGCTTGTCGCCCAGGAAGCGGTAACGCGAAAACGCGTAGGCCGCCGGCAGTGCCACCGTCAGGGAAATCACGGTGTTCAGGCTCACGTAGTACAGCGAGTTCAGATACCCGGTGTACCAACTGGGGTCGGTGAAGATCACCTTGTAGTTGGCCAGGGTGAAGTCCTGCGGAAACAGCGTCAGGCCGCCGAGGATTTCGGTGTTGCTCTTGAAGGACATGTTCAGCAGCCAGTAGATCGGCACCAGCAGGAACAGGATGTAGATCAGCAGCGGAATGACCTTGCGCTTGCTCATGTTGGCGACCTCAGCGGTTGGCGTCGGAGTGGGTCATGGCGGTGTAGAACAGCCAGGACACCAACAGGATGATCAGGAAATACACCAGGGAAAACGCGGCCGCAGGCCCCAGGTCGAATTGCCCTACCGCCATCTGGGTCAGGGTCTGACTGAGGAAGGTCGTTGCGTTACCCGGCCCGCCTCCCGTCAGGACAAACGGCTCGGTATAGATCATGAAACTGTCCATGAAGCGCAGCATCACCGCGATCAACAGCACGCTCTTCATCTTCGGCAACTGGATATGTCGGAAAACCGCCCAGGCCGATGCCCGATCAATCCGCGCAGCCTGGTAGTACACATCCGGTATGGCCCGCAGCCCCGAGTAGCACAGCAGCGCCACCAAAGAGGTCCAGTGCCATACATCCATCACCAGCACCGTGACCCAGGCGTCCATGGTGTTGGCGGCATAGTTGTAGTTGATGCCCATGGCATTCAGGCTCGACCCCAGCAGGCCGATATCGGCACGGCCAAAAATCTGCCAGATGGTGCCGACCACGTTCCACGGGATCAGCAGCGGGATAGCCATCACAATCAGTACCAGGGAGGACCAGCGGCCCTTGGTGGGCATGGTCAGGGCGATGGCGATGCCCAGCGGGATCTCGATCAGCAGCACACACGCGGAATAGATGAACTGGCGCAACAGCGAGTCATGCAGGCGCGGGTCCAGCAATACCTGCTTGTACCAATCGGCCCCGACGAAATAGCGGCTGGACTGGTCGAAAATGTCCTGCACCGAATAGTTGACCACAGTCATCATCGGGATCACCGCACTGAACGCCACCAGCAGGAACACCGGCAACACCAGCCACCAGGCCTTGTTGTTCTTCACCTTGTTCATGGCCGCGCCTCCAGCAGGTAATCGTCGGCATACACCATCAACCACTGCGCCGGGAAGCTGATCGACGCCCGCCCTTCGGGCACCGGTTTGTCTTCGGCCAGGCGCACCTTCAAGGGCGCGCCGTCGAGGTTGAGGGTCAGGATCTTGTAGGTGCCCAGGTCTTCGACATGCATGACCTCGGCCTGCAACGCGTCGGGATTGGGCTCATCCCACACATGAATGAACTCGGGACGTATGCCGACCTGGAGTTTCTTGTAGTCCTTTTCCGAGATCTGCCGTTGCTGCACTTCGGACAACGCCAGATGTGTCCCGGCAAACCGCACCCCACCGGCATCGGCCTGCACCTCAATCAGATTCATCCCAGGGCTGCCGATGAAATAGCCGACAAAGGTATGGCTGGGACGCTCAAACAATTCCCGTGGCGTGCCGAACTGCACAATCTGCCCGCCGTACATCACCGCGATCTTGTCGGCAAAGGTCGAGGCCTCCAACTGATCGTGGGTGACGTAGACCATGGTGATATTGAACTGCTCATGGATCTGCTTGAGCTTGCGCCGCAGTTTCCACTTCAGGTGCGGGTCGATCACCGTCAGCGGTTCGTCGAACAGGATCGCCGACACGTCATCGCGCACCAGGCCACGGCCCATTGAGACCTTTTGCTTTTCATCGGCACTGAGGTTGCGGGCTTTTTTACCCAGCAGGTTCTGCAGGTCGAGCACCTCGGCAATTTCCTGCACCTTGCTGTGCACTTTCGCCTCGGCCATGCCCTGGTTGCGCAGGGGGAATGCCAGGTTATCGAACACCGTCATGGTGTCGTAGACCACCGGGAACTGGAACACCTGGGCGATATTGCGCTTTTCCGGGGTCAGGTCATTCACCACCTTGCTGTCGAACAGCACCTGGCCTTCCGAAGGGCTGAGCAGGCCGGAGATGATATTGAGCAGGGTTGATTTGCCACACCCCGAAGGACCGAGCAATGCGTAGGCACCGCCCTGCTCCCAGATGTGGTTCATTTCGCGAATGGCGTAGTCTTCAGGCCCTGTGGGTGTAGGGCTGTAGCTATGCGCCAGGTTCTGCAAATGGATCTCGGCCATCAGGCAACCCTCGCGACACGGCGCCCGGGAGCCTGGACCAAACGACCCTGGCCATCGAACACAAACAGTTTATGGGTCGGTATGTAGATGCGGATCGGCGCATCCACGTCGTACTCGTGTACCCCCGGTAGGTGCAACACCAGCAAAAAATGCTCGCTGCGCACATGCAGGAAGGTTTCCGAGCCGCTGATCTCCGCAACTTCCACGGTGACCGCCAGTTCCAGGTCATCGTCGTTGCTGGGCACCAGGCTGATATGGCTGGGACGCACGCCAAAACGGAACTCGCCCTCGCCGACCGGCCGCAGGTCTACGTTCAACGGGAAGTGCACATCGTTGGCGAAACTCACTTCGTTGCCGCTGATGCGCCCCGGCATCAGGTTGATCGGCGGCTCGGAAAACAGCTCGGCGGCCAGCACGGTCTGCGGTTGGTGATAGACCTCGGCGGCCTTGCCGCTCTGGATCACCCGGCCTTCGTGGAGGATGGTGGTGGTGCCACCCAGCGCCAGTGCCTCGTTGGGTTCGGTGGTGGCATAGATGGCAATGGTGTTGCGGGCCTTGAACAACTCACGCATTTCCTGACGCAGCTCTTCGCGCAGTTTGTAGTCCAGGTTCACCAGGGGCTCGTCGAACAAAATCAGTTCGGCATCCTTGACCAGCGCCCGAGCCATGGCCGTGCGCTGCTGCTGGCCACCGGACAGCTCCAGGGGATGACGTTGCAGGAACTTGTCGATGCGCAGCATCTTCGCGGTTTCCAGCACTTTGCTGTGGATCAGCTCGCTGCTCACCCCGGCCTGGCGCAGAGGCGAGGCGATGTTCTCGAACACGGTCATGGTGGGGTAGTTGATGAACTGCTGGTACACCATCGACACATTGCGCAAGCGCACCGGTTTATGGGTGACGTCGACGCCGTTCATCAGGATGCGCCCTGCATCAGGCTTGTCCAGGCCGGCCATCAGGCGCATCAGGCTGGTCTTACCGGACAGCGTACGGCCCAGCAACACATTGAAAGAGCCAGCTTCAAAGCGCAGGTTGGCGTCATCGATCCAGGTCTGGCCTTCGACGACACGGGTCACATGTTCCAGGGTCAATGACATGACACGCCCTTTTTCTTATTGGAATTGTTCTTTCAGGGGTAGAGCCAGTTTCGTGCCAATAATAAAAAGTGTCGATTTACCAGCGACTTGAGCGAAACCAGTGCTCGGTGCTGAACAGAAATGAACATTCACAACTGAACAAATGAACAACCAGCGGGTTGACAATGAACAGTTCTGAACAACACTGAGTAAGCCCAGTAAAACCGTTCAACCTGTGGGAGCTGGCTTGCCTGCGATAGCGATCTCACGGACGCCATCGCAGGCAAGCCAGCTCCCACAAGGTGAGCGGTGCACGGTTCATAACAACAATAAAAAGAAGGTCACCACCATGGCCGCACCTGCCCCGCTTTTGCCCCACGACACCATCATCCAGGACTCCTGGCGCCGCTGCCGCGCCTTTGGCCTGGATCACCAGAGCCCCCCCAGCTTCGACCAGTTGCCCGCCGAGGGCATCAGCCAGTTGCTGGAGAGCCAGCACGCGCTAGTCCAGACCACCCACCAGGAAGTGCTGCCCTATTACGAGAACATCCTCAGCAATTCCAACTGCCTGATCATGCTCGCCGACAATCAGGGCCAGGTCCTGACTTCCTGGGGCACCCAGCGTTTTATCGAACCCAAGCTCGCCCGTGGCTTCAGCGCCGGGGCCAGTTGGATGGAGCGCGCCACCGGCACCAACGCCATCGGCACCGCGCTGGCCTGCGCCCAGGCAGTGCATATCGAGCATGACGAGCATTTCCTCAAGGCCAACCGGTTCATGACCGGTTCGGCCGCGCCGATCTTTGATGCCAACCGCGAAATCATTGCGGTACTGGATGTGTCCAGCGACAGCTACCTGCCGCCCTCCCACACCCTGGGCATGGTCAAGATGATGAGCCAGACCGTGGAAAACCGCCTGATCCTCAACCTGTTTGGCGGCGAACACTTCCAACTGACGTTCAATACCGGCCTGAACAACCTCGACAGCCAGTGGGCCGGCCTGCTGATTTTCGATGAAAGTGGCCAGGTGCTGTCGGCCAACCGCCGCGCCGACAACCTACTGGGCATCAGCCTGTCACGGGTGATGATCGACAGCCTGTTCCAAGTCTCGCTGCTGGAGCTGCTCAACCAGCCCGAAGGCCTACCCTTTGCCCTGCAAGCCGCCGGGCGCAACCGTTTCCAATGCCTGCTCAAACGCCCCAGGCAGGCGCCGGTGCAGGCCAGGGTCTTTAGTGAACCAGCCCCCGCGCCCATCGGCCTCAAGACCCTGCACTTTGGCGACAGCCGCGTGGAAAAAGCCGTGCGCCAGGCCGAGCGTCTGCTGGAAAAAGACATCCCGCTGCTGATCCACGGCGAAACCGGCGTAGGCAAGGAAGTCTTCGTCAAAGCCCTGCACCAGGCCAGTTCCCGCAGCCAGCAGGCATTTATCGCGGTCAACTGTGCGGCGATTCCGGCGGAGCTGGTGGAATCGGAACTGTTTGGCTACGAAAAAGGCGCGTTCACCGGCGCCAATCAAAAAGGCAGCATCGGCCTGATCCGCAAGGCGGACAAAGGCACACTGTTTCTCGATGAAATCGGCGACATGCCCCTGCCTACCCAGGCCCGGTTGCTGCGGGTCTTACAGGAGCGTTGCGTGCAACCGGTGGGCAGCAGCGAATTGTTCCCCGTGGACCTGCGCATTATCTCGGCCACCAACCGTTCGCTACGCGAACAGGTGCAGCTCGGACGGTTTCGCGAGGATTTGTACTACCGCATCGGCGGCCTGACCCTGGAGCTGCCGCCCCTGCGCGAGCGCAGTGACAAGCAGGCGCTGTTCAAGCAACTGTGGCAACAGCACCGCGAACCCACGCAGTGGGCCGGGCTCAGCGCCGAAGTGCTGGGATTGTTCGAGCAACATCCCTGGCCGGGCAACCTGCGCCAGGTCAGCAGCGTGATGCAGGTGGCACTGGCCATGGCCGAAGACCACCCGATCCGCCCCGAGCACCTGCCGGATGATTTTTTTGTCGACCTGGGGCACGCCTCACCCAGCAAGCCGGTGGTGATGGGCGATCTGGACGATAGGCAAAACCTTCAGCAAAGACTGGCAGCGGTCGGCGGCAATATCTCCCATCTGGCGCGGGAGCTGGGGGTTAGCCGCAATACGCTATACAAGCGGTTGCGCGCCGCTACGTAACGGTAACCGCCCCAACATGCATCTACCCTCAGATTTATCCGACAGCGTTTTAGGGTTGCTGCTCGGAAGATGCCCCAATAATCTTCGGCAGTCGCTGCAAATTCAGCGACCGGGTTTCGCAGCCCGGTTAAACTCTAGACGCACAGCGTCCACCATAAGATAACGGGCGCTTTTTTATGCCTGATGTTATGGCGGCTGTGCGCGGGATACCTTTGGGTATGCCGGGTTCCTAGAGTCCCGGTCTGCGAACCTGCGTACAGCTGCCACCCGGGTATCGTTTCGCAGCGATGGGTAGCGGCTCCATAACTCTGGGAGCTTTACCATGATCAAACACAGTCCAAACCCGCCGTTAGACTCAACCTCGCTTCAGGGGGCTGCTCAACGAGCGATTGACTACTACCTGAACCCTCCTGCCGAAACCAAGCGGCCTGCTGAAGATCACCGCCTTTTCACCGTGCGCGAAGGGTTAGATGCAGAGGTGTTGTTGATTAACGCTTCGGAAGACCTTGCATCGCTTCAAGTATTAGCAACCCATTTGGCTTTTGAAGTAGACGGCACTGCACGGCGTGTGGCACTAGGAATTTGTCGGATGCTCGAAGGCGTTGAGCTATTGGTAAACAACGCCGTCGTTCAATATGGAACAGAGCAAGAAAGAGGAAGGCCGACTCACCATCCAGATTAGTCTGCAATCGCCGGTCCGCCATCGCTGGCAAGCCAGCTCCTACAGTTGAGCGGTGCTGATTTTCAAACCAGCACGCACAAAAACGCTCCGAACCAGGCGGGGCGTTTTTATTCAGTGTGAGCCATCAGTCGGCCAACCGCCCTGTCGTTGCGCCATCCGCCGCCGTTTGTAGGCGTCAAAGTGATACCTTCCTGATTCCACTTGGTAAAAAAGGAGTGTTACCACCCATGAAGATCAAATGTTCCGTCTTTATCGCGGCAAGTATCGACGGTTTTATTGCCCGCCCGGACGGTGATATTGAGTGGTTGCACCGACCGAAATATGAAAGTTCGGGCTTGAACGGCATCACGTATGACAGCTTCATCGCAACGGTTGACGCGTTGGTCATGGGACGCAAAACCCTGGATAAAGTACTGTCCTTTCCCGAGTGGCCCTATGAGGGCACGCCGGTCATTGCGCTTTCTCACAAGACCTTGGAGATTCCTGTGCACCTCCAGGGCAAGGTAGAAGTGCTGGCCGTCGATGTGAGCACACTCGTCGAACAGCTTGCCGAGCGCGGTATGAAGCATCTGTATATCGATGGTGGCCAGACCATCCAGGCATTTCTTGAAGCAGGCCTGCTCAATGAGTTGATCATCACTCGCATCCCGATCCTGCTGGGCCAGGGGGTTCCCTTGTTCAGTCAAGACGGTCGTGAATATGACCTTCGCCACATCGATACCTGCGCCTCGGACAATGGCTTTGTCCAGAGCCGGTATGCAGTTGAGCACCGTTGACTGATAAACCAGCACACACAAAAACGCCCCGAACCAGTCGGGGCGTTTTTATTCAGCGTGCAGCCATCAGCCGTCAGTCAGCCAAGCGCCACGTCGTCCCGCCCTTGCCGTCTTCCAACACCACGCCCATGGCGGTGAGTTGGTCGCGGATGCGGTCGGATTCTGCCCAGTCCTTGTTGGCACGGGCATTCAGGCGGGCCTGGATCAGTGCGTCGACTTCGGCTGCATCCACACGCCCTTCGGCGCCGGCTTGCAGAAAGTCGTCGGCTTCCATTTGCAGCACGCCCAGCACGCTCGCCAGTTCCTTGAGACGGGCCGCCAGGCCGGCCGCAGCGGTGAGATCGCTCTCACGCAGGCGGTTGATCTCGCGGACCATCTCGAACAGCACGGCGCAGGCTTCGGGGGTGCCGAAGTCATCGTTCATCACCGTGGTGAAGCGCTCGACAAACGCCTCGCCACCGGCCGGCGCCACAACCGGCAGGCCTTTCAATGCGTGGTAGAACCGCTCCAGGGCGCCCTTGGCGTCCTTGAGGTTGTCTTCCGAGTAGTTGATGGCGCTGCGGTAATGGCTGGATACCAGCAGGTAACGCACAACCTCTGGGTGGTACTTTTCCAGCACGTCGCGGATGGTGAAGAAGTTGTTCAAGGACTTGGACATCTTCTCGCCATTGATGCGAATCATGCCGCAATGCATCCACGCGTTGGCGTAGGTCTTGCCGGTGGCCGCTTCGCTTTGGGCGATTTCGTTTTCGTGGTGCGGGAACTCAAGATCGCTGCCGCCGCCATGAATGTCGAAAGTCTCGCCCAGGCAGCAGGTGGACATCACCGAGCATTCGATGTGCCAGCCCGGACGCCCGGCGCCCCATGGCGACTCCCAGCTCGGCTCGCCAGGCTTGGTGCCTTTCCACAGCACGAAGTCCAGCGGGTCTTGCTTGGCTTCATCGACTTCGATGCGGGCGCCGATGCGCAGGTCTTCGATTTTCTTGCGCGACAGCTTGCCGTAGCCCATGAACTTGGCGACGCGGTAGTACACGTCGCCATTACCCGGGGCGTAGGCATAGCCCTTGTCGATCAAGGTCTGGATCATCGCGTGCATGCCCGGGATGTGGTCCGTGGCGCGCGGTTCCATGTCCGGCTTGAGGATGTTGAGGCGCGCCTCGTCCTCGTGCATCGCGGCGATCATGCGCTCGGTCAGCGCGTCGAACGACTCGCCGTTTTCATTGGCGCGATTGATGATCTTGTCGTCGATATCGGTGATGTTGCGCACATAGGTCAAGTCGTAGCCGCTGAAACGCAACCAGCGGGTCACCAGGTCGAAGGCAACCATGCTGCGGCCGTGGCCGATGTGGCAGTAGTCGTACACGGTCATGCCGCACACGTACATGCGCACCTTGTTGCCATCCAGCGGCTTGAAGACTTCTTTGGTTTTGCTCAGCGTGTTGTAGATCGTTAGCACGATGCTTCCTTTTCTCTCTATGCAAGCCGCTCACGGCTGCATCACTGGCCCCACGAATCACGCAAGGTCACGGTACGGTTGAATACCGGATGACCAGGTTTGGAGTCCTTTATATCCGCGCAGAAGTAGCCTTCGCGCTCGAACTGGAAACGGTCTTCCGGCTGTGCGTCGCCAAGCGATGGCTCGGCGCGACAACCCGTAAGTACTTGCAGGGAGTCAGGGTTGATGTTGTCGAGGAAACTCGCGCTGTCTTCGGCCTTTTCAGGGTTCGGCGAGCGGAACAGGCGATCGTACAGGCGCACTTCGCACTCGACGCTGGCAGCCGCCGGCACCCAGTGCACCACGCCCTTGACCTTGCGGCCTTCAGGGTTCTTGCCCAGGGTTTCAGGATCGTAGGAGCAACGCAGTTCGATGATGTTGCCCTCGGCGTCCTTGATCGCTTCATCGGCACGGATCACGTAGCTGCCGCGCAGACGCACTTCACCGTTCGGCTCCAGGCGCTTGTAGCCCTTGGGCGGCTCTTCCATGAAGTCATCGCGGTCGATGTAGATTTCACGGGCAAACGGCAGCTTGCGCACGCCCAGTTCTTCTTTTTGCGGGTGACGCGGCAGTTCGAGGTTCTCGACCTGGTCTTGCGGGTAGTTGGTGATCACCACTTTCAACGGACGCAGCACGCACATGGCGCGCGGGGCGTTCGCGTCGAGGTCCTGGCGGATGCTGAACTCAAGCATGCCGTAGTCAACCACGCCGTCGGAGCGGTTGGTGCCGACCATCTCGCAGAAGTTGCGGATCGATGCCGGGGTGTAGCCGCGACGACGGAAACCCGACAGCGTCGACATGCGTGGGTCGTCCCAGCCGAACACGTGTTTTTCATCGACCAGTTGCTTGAGCTTGCGCTTGCTGGTGATGGTGTAGTTCAGGTTCAGGCGGCTGAATTCGTACTGACGCGGGTGCGCCGGTACCGGCAGGCTGTCGAGGAACCATTCGTACAGCGGGCGATGGCTTTCGAACTCCAGGGTGCAGATGGAGTGGGTGATGCCTTCGATGGCGTCCGACTGACCGTGGGTGAAGTCGTAGTTGGGGTAGATGCACCACTTGTCACCGGTCTGGTGGTGATGGGCATGACGGATGCGGTACATGATCGGGTCGCGCAGGTTCATGTTCGGCGAGGCCATGTCGATCTTGGCCCGCAGTACACGGGCGCCGTCCGGGAACTCGCCGTCGCGCATGCGGGTGAACCAGTCCAGGTTCTCTTCTACCGAACGATCGCGAAACGGGCTGTTCTTGCCAGGCTCGGTCAGGCTGCCACGGTATTCCTTGGCCTGCTCCGGGGTCAGGTCGTCGACGTAGGCCTTGCCGGCCTTGATCAGCTCCACGGCCCAGTCGAACAACTGGTCGAAATACTTGGAGGCGTAGCGCACTTCACCGGACCATTCAAAGCCCAGCCACTTGATGTCGCTTTCGATGGCGTCGATGTATTCCTGGTCTTCCTTGGCCGGGTTGGTGTCGTCGAAACGCAGGTGCGTGACGCCACCGAACTCCTGGGCCAGGCCGAAGTTCACACAGATCGACTTGGCGTGGCCGATGTGCAGGTAACCGTTGGGCTCAGGCGGGAAACGGGTGACGATCTGCGTGTGCTTGCCCGAATCCAGGTCCGCCTGGATGATCGGGCGCAGGAAATTGACCGGGACGGCAGGTCCGGCCTTGGAATTCGAGGTAGGGTCGACAGTGGGCTTGCTCATAGGATCCTTGAACAGACAGGTACGTGGCCGGGTCGGGCCAGACAAACAAAGGGCTTATCATAGCCGATGCTGTCAAGCACCTGACAGGGCATGGCCAAAAACTGCTGCATTTATTGCATGGGCGGTGAAAAACCACCTCGAAATTCCTGCAGGGCACGCTAAACTGCGCGCCTTGGCCGCAATTTAGCCAACCCGGTAAGGTGCCCAGGCGGCCGAACCCACGAATTCCCTGAAAAGAGTAATGAACATGACTCAAGTCAAACTGACCACCAACCACGGTGACATCGTCATCGAGCTGAACGCCGAGAAAGCGCCGACCACCGTCGCCAACTTCATCGAATACGTTAAAGCCGGCCACTACGAAAACACTGTTTTCCACCGTGTCATCGGCAACTTCATGATCCAGGGCGGCGGTTTCGAGCCAGGCATGAAAGAAAAGAAAGACAAGCGTCCAAGCATCCAGAACGAAGCGGACAACGGTCTCTCCAACGACAAGTACACCGTCGCCATGGCCCGCACCATGGAGCCGCATTCGGCCTCCGCGCAATTCTTCATCAACGTGGCCGACAACAGCTTCCTGAACCACAGCGCCAAGACCGTACAGGGCTGGGGTTACGCGGTATTCGGTAAAGTCACCGAAGGCACCGACGTCGTGGACAAGATCAAGGGTGTTTCCACCACCATGAAGTCCGGCCACCAGGACGTACCAGCAGAAGACGTGATCATCGAGAAAGCCGAGATCATTGCGTGATATTGCTGATTTCAGATTTGCATCTGGAAGAGGAGCGCCCGGACATTACCCGGGCGTTTCTGGATTTACTCCACGGCCGCGCCCGTGGCGCGCAAGCGTTGTACATCCTGGGGGACTTTTTCGAAGCCTGGATTGGCGACGATGGCATGACCCCGTTCCAGCGTTCGATATGCGCGGCTCTACGTGAGCTGAGCGACAGCGGCACCCAAATATTCCTGATGCACGGCAACCGCGATTTCCTGATCGGCAAGGCGTTCTGCAAAGCAGCAGGCGCGACCTTGCTCAAGGACCCCAGCGTCGTGCAGATGTATGGCGAGCCCGTGCTGTTGATGCACGGCGACAGCCTGTGTACCCGCGACCTCGGCTATATGAAGCTGCGGCGCATCCTGCGTAACCCCCTTGTGCTGTTTATCCTGCGCCACCTGCCCTTGCGCACCCGCCATAAGCTGGCGCGCAAGCTACGCAGTGAAAGCCGCGCGCAGACGCGCATGAAGGCCAACGATATTGTCGATGTAACGCCCGAGGAAGTGCCACGGGTAATGCAGGCCCATGGCGTGCACACCCTGGTCCACGGCCACACCCACCGCCCGGCCATTCACAAATTGCAGATTGGCGAGCAGGCGGCCAAACGCATTGTGCTGGGGGATTGGGACAAGCAGGGTTGGGCGTTGCAGGTGGATGAGCAAGGTTTCCAGCTGGCGGCGTTTGACTTCGTCAATCCGCAATTGGCGTTGCCTGGCGCATAACCCAGACACAACACCGATCAATATGTAGGAGCTGGCTTGCCTGCGATGCAGGCACCTCGGTACATCAGTCACACCGAGGTGATGCCATCGCAGGCAAGCCAGCTCCTACAGTTACTGCATTGCAATTCAAGATCAGTGACCCGACGCCGCCGGCCCCGCCTTTGCGGTAAACGGCGGCTTGGCCAGCCACACCAGCAGGATCAAGCCCATGAACATCCACCCCAGCAAGGTGAAGTAGTCCACGGTAGACATCATGTATGCCTGGCTGGTGAGGACCTGGTCCAGTTGCGCATAGGCCTTGTGGCCCGCACCGCCCAGGGTGTTCAGGGCATCGCGGGTGGCCGAGTCGTACACACTCATGCTCTCGCTCATGTAGGCATGATGCTGGTCAGCCCGGCGAATCCAGATCCAGGTGGTCAACGATGCCGCAAAGCTGCCACCCAGGGTCCGCAGGAAGGTCGCCAGGCCTGCGCCGTCGGCGATCTGGTGCGGCGGCAGGTCGGACATCAGGATGCTCAAGGTCGGCATGAAGAACAGCGCCACGCCGATGCCCATGAACAGTTGCACCAGGGCGATGTGCTGGAAGTCCACTTCATTGGTGAAGCCGGCGCGCATAAAGCAGCTCAGGCCAATCGCCAGGAACGCCAGGCCGGCCAGCAGCCGCAAGTCGAACTTGTGTGCGTACTTGCCGACAAAGGGCGACATCAGCACCGGCAGGATACCGATCGGCGCCACGGCCAGCCCGGCCCAGGTGGCGGTGTAGCCCATCTGCGTCTGTAACCATTGCGGCAGGATCAGGTTGATACCAAAGAACCCGGCGTAGCCCAGCACCAGCACGATGGTGCCGATGCGGAAGTTGCGGTGGGCAAACAGGCGCAGGTTGACCACCGGGTGTTTGTCGGTCATTTCCCAGATCACGAACACCGCCAGGGCGATCACCGAGATGGCCGCGCCGATGATGATGAAATTGGACTCGAACCAGTCCAGGTCATTGCCCTTGTCGAGGATGATCTGCAAGGCACCGACCCCGACGATCAGGCTCAACAGGCCAACATAATCCATCGGCTGATGGCTGGTGACCACCGGCCGCTTCTTGAGCTGCGCACGCACCACCATCACCGCAAAAATCCCGATGGGCACGTTGATAAAGAAGATCCACGGCCAGCTGTAGCTGTCGGTGATCCAACCGCCAAGAATCGGGCCTGCAATTGGAGCGACCACCGTGACCATCGCCAGCAATGCCAGGGCCATGCCCCGCCTGGCAGGCGGATAGACCGCGATCAACAGGGTCTGGGTCATCGGGTACAACGGCCCCGCGACCAAGCCCTGCAGGACCCGGAAGCCGATCAGCTCGGGCATCGAGGTGGAGATACCACACAGGAACGAGGCCAGCACAAACAAAATGGTGGCCCACAAAAACAGCTTCACCTCGCCAAAGCGCCGGCTCAACCAGCCGGTCAACGGCAGCGCAATAGCATTGCTCACGGCAAATGAGGTGATGACCCAGGTGCCCTGCTCCGAACTCACCCCCAGGTTGCCGGAGATGGTCGGCAGCGCCACGTTGGCGATGGTGGTGTCGAGCACCTGCATAAAGGTCGCCAGGGACAGGCCAATGGTGGCCATCAGCAAGCTGGGCGGCGTGAAGGAGGCGTTATTGCTCATCAGCGTTGCGCAGCCTTCGGCGCGGCCACACTGTTGTCATGGATCAACTGGGTGATCATCGCGTCGGCCTCGGCCAACTGGCGGTCATACACAGTGGTGCTGAACGAAGCTTTTTGCGGCGGTTGTTGCGCCAGCACCGGGCCGCTCTGGTCATGCAGGTTGACTTGCACCTGAGTCGACAGCCCCACCCGCAATGGGTGCTCGGCCAACTCCTGGGCGTTGATGTGAATGCGCACCGGCACCCGCTGCACGATCTTGATCCAGTTGCCGGTGGCGTTCTGCGCCGGCAGCAAGGCAAAGGCGCTGCCGGTACCGGCGCCGAGGCTGTCGACGGTGCCGCTGTACTTCACGTCGCTGCCGTAGAGATCGGCCTCGATGTCCACCGGCTGGCCAATGCGCATCTGGCGCAGTTGGGTTTCCTTGAAGTTGGCGTCGATCCACAGTTGGTCCAGGGGAATCACCGCCATCAACGCGGTACCCGGCTCGACCCGCTGCCCCAGTTGCACGGTGCGCTTGGCGACGTAGCCGGTAACCGGTGCGATCAGGGTGCTGCGCGCATTGGCCAGGTAGGCCTGGCGCAGTTGCGCGGCAGCGGCCTGTACATCCGGATGGGAGGAAATCACCGTGTCATCCACCAACGCGGTGGAGGTATTGAGTTGCTGTTGCAGGTTGGCCAATGAGTTGCTCGCCGCGCTCAGGGCGTCGCGGGCATGGGACAGTTCTTCCAGGGAAATCGCGCCACCCTGTGCGAGGATTCGGCGGCGGTTGAAGTTGTCCTGGGCGGTCTGCACTTGGGCTTTTTGCGCCTGTACCTGGGCTTTCATGCCATCCACATTGCTGTACAGGCCACGCACCTGGCGTACCGTGCGCGCCAGGTTGGCCTGTGCACTTTGCAGGCCGACGGCTGCGTCGTTGGGGTCGAAGTTGATCAGCACCTGGCCTTCGTGGACCAGGTCGCCATCGTCGGCGCCAATGCTGACCACAGTGCCGGTGACCAACGGGGTGATTTCCACCACGTTGCCGTTGACGTAGGCATCGTCGGTGCTTTCGCTCCAGCGGCCATACAGTTCGTACCAGCCCCAGACGCCCACGACGCAGAGCACGACGATCAGCGCCAGGCCCAGCAACATGATTTTGCGTTTGCGCGGGTTGCTGTCGTCGGGTTGGGTTTGAGCGGTGTTGTTTGCTTGGGCAGTAGCCATGACAAGTACCTTGCGTTATTCAGCGCGCGTGACTGGCGTGTTCATTGAGTCCCGACCCGCTGCAGCGTGATGGGGTCACCGGCGGCGATCAGGATTTTCTTCAGGATGTATTCCAGGGTCTGCAACTCCCCCGGCTCCAGCACCCCAGCCAGCTGGTTGAGGGCCTGGGCGCCGATCTGCGGCAACATGTCCGCCAGGCGCTGGCCTTCTGCGGTCAGCACCAGTTGCACCTGGCGCCGGTCCTGTTCAGAACGCTTGCGCGCCAGCAGGTCTTTTTGCTCCAGGCGGTCGAGCATGCGGGTCATCGAGCCGCTGTCCAGGGACAGGTTGCGGCATAGCTCCGCCGGGGTATCGACGCCGAACTGGGCCATGATGATCAACACCTTGAACTGCGCGGCAGTGATGCCGTGGGGTTCCATATGGGTGTCGATGATGCGGTCTTTGAGAATCGCGGCGCGCCCCAGCAACAGGCCGAGATGGCAGTTGTGGAAGTTTTCCGGGGTGAAGTGTTTCATCGAAAGTCACCTTATTACTGCCTAGGCAGTGAATATGTGACCAAATATTACTGCCTAGGCAGCGAATGTCAAACAAATAGTTAGGTTGCTTGGTATACCCCACGACACAACTGTAGGAGCTGGCTTGCCAGCGATAGCGGTAGTTCAGTCACTATTTCCAGTGCCTGACAGACCGATATCGCTGGCAAGCCAGCTCCTACAGGTTGGTGTGGGCTAAACGTCAGAAATCCCGTTTGTAGAAGATATCCAGGGAGCTGGCTACGCCGCTGGCCACTTCCAGGTACACCCGCTTGCTCAGCAGGTAACGCAAGGCGATGGTACTGGCCGGTTCGAATACCCCGACCCCGTAACGCAGGCTGAGTTTCTCGGTGATCTTGCCGCTGGCCACCACGGCGGTGTTGTTGCCACTGCCCTGGGTGTCCAGTTCAAAGTCCTGGATCCCCAGGTTCTTGGCAATGTCCGAGGTCACCCCGGCACTGCCCATCAACCCCAGGCCCAGCGCCGCTTGCGCCAGCATGTTGTTATCTTCGCCAGTAGTGCTCAACGGGCGGCCCAGCACCAGGTAGGACAACGCCTGCTCCTGGCTCATGGCCGGTTCCGAAAAGATTTGCGTGGTCGGTTGCTCGGCACTGCCGCTCAGGCGGATACCGGCGATTACGTCGTTTGTCTTGCGGATGGCTTCGATATCCAGGTACGGCTGGTCGAGCGGCCCGGCGAACAGCAGGCGCGCACGCCGTACATCCAGCCTCTGGCCGTAGGCGCGGTAACGGCCATCGTTGAGCCAGAGTTCGCCACGGGTGTCCAGGTTGTCGCCGATGTGCACCCGGCCCTGGACCTTGGCGGTCAGGCCGAAGCCGGCAAAGTTGAGCTGATCCTCGCCCACCACCACGTTGATATCCATGGCCATGGCCATCGGCGGCTTGCCCTCTTCGGTCTGGCTGCCAACGATCACCGTGTCATCCGAAACCTTGACCGTGGACGGCGGCAGTTCGCGCACGGTGATATCGCCGCGCGGGATGTGCACATTGCCGGCAATTGCCAACTTGTCGTCCTTGAGGGTGATCTTCAGGTCGGGCGCCACTTCCAGCTTGGCGTAGGGTTCGACGGTCACCGGCAACTGGGAACCTTGCAGGCTGAGGTCAACGACCAGCGCCCGCCCCCAGTCGATCTGCCCCTTGAGGCTGCCCTGCCCGGCCTTGCCACTGCGCCAGCCGCCGTTGAGCTGCACGCTTTCGCCGGCGATCAGGGCCTGCACGTTCAGGCCTTCAAGGCTGATGGGCAGTTCGGGACCGGAAATCTCGCCGGCGATCAGGTTGATGCTGCCGTTGACCTGCGGCGCCAACAACCCGCCGGAGATGCGCCCGCTGCCATTGAGCTTGCCATTGAGTTTTTCCACCATCGGCACAAACGGCCGCGCGACCGCCAGGTCCAGGCCGGTGAGGCTGAAGTTGCCGGAGATCGGCTTGTTTTTCGCCACCGGGTTGATCTGCGCCTGTAACAGCAACTCACCCAGCTTGCCACCGCGAAAATTCAGCTGGGTATCGATGCGCGTGGGGTTGAGCGTGGTTTCCAGCTTGAGGGTGTCGTAGGGGAAATCCAGCCATTGGTCCTTGTCCTTGACCCGCAGCGTGCCGCCACTGGCATCCACCGCGATCAGGCCTTTGGGGCCGCTGGCCGGTAGGTCAAGTTGGATATCGGCGTTGAGCTTGCCCTGCCAGGCAAAATCCTTGGGCAGCCATTGCGCCAGGCTGTCGATGGGGAACTGCTTGAGGTGGTAACGCAGCTTGGGATCAGGCATCAGCCGCTGGTCTTCGCCACACAGGCTGGCGGGCCCGGAGACCCAGCAGTGGGCGGCGAACGTGAGCTTGCCGTCGGCCATGCGCTCGATTTTTGCCGGGGCCTGCAGTTTCCAGTCCTGGCCACCGGCCTGCACATCGCCACTGGCCAGGCGCCCGCGCCAGTTGCCCTTGTCAAGATTGCCGTCCAGGGCCAGGGCCAGCTTGACCAGGGGGCCCATCAGCTCCAGTTGGACTTTCTGGCTTTTGATATCGCCCTGGGCACTGGCGGTCAGGGTACCGAGCTGGGTGTCACCGGCCTGGATGCCGCTGCCCTTGAGGTCGATCTTCGCCCGCTGTGCGCTATCGAGCGTCGCGTCCAGGCTGAGGGCTTGCAGGCGATTTTCTTCAAATACCAGTTGCTGGCCCTTGAGGTCTAGCTTGCCCTGGGGCGCGTTCAACGTACCGGCCACATCGAGCCGACCGTTGACCTGCCCACGCAACTGCGGCCACAGCTGGGCCAGGCGTGCGAGCTTGATGTCGATCTGCCCGGCCAGGCGTTGTTGCAGGCTGCCACTGCCATTGATGCGGTTGTCACCCAGGCGGATATCCAGGTTGGCCAGGGTCCATTGCTCGCCCGCGCCTTCGGCCTTGGCCGCCAGCACCGCAGGCTGGCCGCGCAGGCGGCCCTTGAGGTCGAGGTCGGCGTTGAGCTTGAGTTGTTCGTTCTTGAACTCACCTTTGCTGCGCAGCGGCCCAGCCAGGGTGCCCGGCAGCTCTGCGACCCAGTACGCCGGGTTCAGGGCCGACAGGTCCAGCGCCGTGTCCCAGGCGATGCCCTCGGCAAATTGCAGGTTCAGGTGGCCTTCGGCCTTGCCCTGGCCAGCGGTCAATTTCAGCTCGGGCAGGAACACTTGCTTGAGGTCGCCGCTGAACGGCGTGACCAGGCTGAACTTGCCGGCCGGGCCGTCGAGGTCGGCCTTGAGATTGCCCAGGTAGTTGCCGTCCTTGTAGGAGACTTCGCCGTTGAAGGTGCGCAACACCACTTGCGGCTCGTCAATCAGCGGATACAGGCGATGCCAGGGGAAGTCCAGCCAGTCGATTTTTGCGTCTGCGCTCAAACCCTGCTGCCAATCCAGTTGGGCAGTGAGCTTGAGGCTTTGCTTGTCCCCGGCGTTCAGGTCCAGGCCGGCGATCTGCGCGCCCTTGGCATCGACCCGGCCTTGCAGCAACAGGTCAACCGGGCCTTTTTCTGCGGGTAATACAGCCTTGCCCAGCAGCTGATAGCCCTTGCCCAGGTCGCCCTTGGCAGTCAGGTCCAGTTGGTTGAGTTGCAAGGTGTCCGGCAGGTCGGCGGCGGGTTTGAAGCCATCGGCGGTGATGCGCAACTGCGCGGGCAGGTTCTCGACCAGGGGTTGCAGTTCGCCGCTGAGTTTGGCGGGCAGGTAGCCCGTGCTGTCGGCGTCGAGCTTGAGGGTCTTGAGCAAATCACCGGTGACGTTCAGCGCCACCGCCCACGGCGCGCCGCCCGGGGCGTAGGGCAGGCTCAGGTTACCGCTCGCCGTCAGCGGCCAGTCACCGGTGGGTTGCAGCACGCCGTTGAGGTCCAGCACCAGGCCTTCGCGTTGCAGGTGCACCGCGTCGATCTGCATCCCCGCGGCCGTCCAGTGCGCGGCCAGTTGCAGGCCCTGGAGTTCTTCGCTGCCGTTGAACAGCAGACTGCCGACGCGCACGTCGCCCAGTTCGATGGCCACGGGCAGGTTCAAGTCCGGCAGGGTAATCGGGCCGCTGCTGTCTTCGGTGCTGGGTGGCAATTGCAGGCTGACCTGCTCCACATCCAGTTGCCGGATGCACAAGGTCATTCGCAACAGGCACGCCGGTGACCAATCGAACTTCGGCGCGTTGAGCTCCACGCGGCTGCTGTCTTGTTGCCACAGCACCTGGTCGGCGCTCCATTGCCCGCCCAAGCGGCCCTGGAAGTTGTCCACGGTCAACCCCGGGACTTGGCCGAGGGCCCAGCGACTGCCGACTTGCGTACCCAGTACGCTCCAGACAGCCAGCGGCACCAGGGCTGCAACCGCCACCACACTCAGACCCGCTATTTTCAAACCACGCTTCACAGCTCAGGCCCCATGGAAAAGTGCAAACGAATGCCGCCCGGATCTTCCAGGGCATGGGCCAGGTCAAGGCGAATCGGGCCGACCGGCGACACCCAGCGCACGCCGACCCCGACCCCGGTTTTCAGGCTCGGCAATTCCAGGCTGTTAAAGGAGTTGCCCTGGTCGACAAAGGTCGCGATCCGCCATTTTTCGGCGATGGAATATTGATACTCGGCGCTCAAGGCCACCATGTAGCGGCCACCGATGCGGTCGCCCTTGTTGTTTTCCGGGGACAGGGTCTGGTACTCGTAGCCGCGCACGCTCTGGTCGCCACCGGCAAAAAAGCGCAGGGACGGCGGCACCGACTTGTAGCCATTGGTGGCGCTGCCGCCAAACTGCGCACGGCCGAGGAAGCGGTGCTTGTCCCACACCGTGGTCAAACCCTTGATCATCGCCGTGCCGTACAGCAAGTTGGTGTCCGAACCCAGCCCTTCCTTGGCCACCTTGGTATCGAACTGCAGGCGATAGCCGTTATGGGGGTCGATGCGGTTGTCGCTGCGCAGGTAGGAATAGCTGATTCCGGGCATCAGCAGATTGCTCAAGCCGGAGTCGTCCCCCAGGCGATATTCTTCGCGCTGCCATTTGAGCGAGATCACCCGTGTCCAACCGCTGGGCAACTTGCTGTGCCATTCCGGGCCGAGGGTGAGCAACTTGCTGAGGGTGTCGGTGTTGGCCATTTCTTCGTTCTGGTAGCCACCGGCAAAACGCAGCTTGTCAGTCAGCGGCGGATCGAGGGGAATGTCGTACCACAGGCCGACGTTCTGCCGGGGCGCCGACAACTCGGCCTCCCAGCCATAGCTGTGCCCTTGGGGGTTGACCCAGTGCCGCGTCCAATTGGCCTTGCCACGCGGGCCGACGTCGGTGGAAAAACCCAGGCCCAGGCCCATGGTTCGCGGTTTGCGGGTTTCCAGCTGGACCGCCACCGGGATCACATCATTGGCCGCCGCGGCCGGGGCGGCATCCACCCGCACACCCTCGAAATAGCCACTCGATTGCAGGGCCTGGTTCAGCTCGGCAATCAATTCGGAATCGTAGGGGGTGCCACTTTGGAACGGCACCATGCGCTGCAACAGTTCTTCATCAAACGGGGTATCGCCAGCAAAGTTGACCTTGCCGAGGGTGTAGCGCGGGCCGCTGTCGTAGACCAGTTCGATATCGGCCACGCCCGCCTGGGGGTCGACGGACAGGGTCTGACGCGTGAAGCGGCCACTGAAATAGCCGAAGCGCGAGGCCTGGTTCTGGATCAGGCGCTTGGCGTCTTCGTAATGGCCATGGTTGAGCACGGCGCCGGACTTGAGGTCTTGGCTGTCGGGTACGCGAAAGGATTTGAGCTCGGCCGCCGGGCCGTCCACCCGAATCGTGACATTACGCAAATGCACGGGCTCGCCGGGGTCGATACTGAGGATCAGGCGCGGGTTCTTGCCGGGCTTCACCTCGCTGGCAATCTGCGGCTGATAATAGCCCAGTGCCTGGGCGGCCTTGCGCGCCTGCTCCTCGGCACCGCGGCTAAAGCGCAGCAAGGCCTCCTCGTCACGCTCGCCAACCCCGCCGATATAGCCTTCGATATTGGCCTTCAGCGCATCGTTTGAAGGTTTGACCCGCACGTCCAACTCGCTTTGCGCCAGGGCGCCGCAGCTTGTGAACAGCAGAATCAAGCCGCTGGTAAATCTATTTGAAAACTTCATAGGCGCGGATGCTACACGAGCTGGGGAGCACCTTAGAACCGGGAATTGTCTGAATAATTCTGTGTTAAGGCGTTGCAGGTTGTAACACCTGGGGATTCGGGTGAAAAAACACATGCTCCAGGATGGGTCCTACAGCCACCTCTCCGACTTCGTCATAGCCCTGGCGCTTGTAGAACTCCAGGTAGAGCGGATTGCCAGTGTCCAGCACCACCCCTTGTGAATGCGGGTCCTGCGCGCACCAGTTATGCACGGCTTCCAGCAGTTGTTCACCGTAGTGCTTGCCCTGGAATTGCGGGTGGATCCCCAGCAGCGGCAACACATGCACCGACTCGGACGGCAGGCAAGCCAACACCGCCTGATGATATTCGAGGTAACGCCGGGTGCAGCGCACACCGGTGCTCAGCCACATACGCAATTGCCAGGCCCAGCTTTCCGTGATGCCCAGGCGCCGTTGTGGCGGGGCAATCAGGGCGATGCCGATCAGCCGGTCATTGACCAGCAGGCCGATCGCCGGCAGTTCCTGGAGAAAATGCTGCTTGACCAGCTCGCGCACGGTGGCCCTGACCCGCTGCTCATAACCGGAGCGTTCGGCTTCGAACAGATAGGCGAAGGTCGGCTCATGGCGATAGGCGTGGTACAGCAGCGAACGCGCTTCGCGCGAATAGCCGCGGTCGAGCATATGAACCTGGGCAATGGCGGTCGAGGTATCAGGCATCCGGTGTATCTCCCCTCGGCGCAACTCAAAAGGCCGCGCTCTTATTGTTACGAGCCCGGGGCAACTGAGTCGTTCCCTGCCATCGGCTCCTTGAGAGACATTAGCAGTGCATCTGTCCTACCGCCACGCTGGCCCCCGTCCGACTTGTCGGCTAGCATCGCCCTTTTGCCAGACTGGACTGCCGACCATGAAAATCGTCTCCTTCAATATCAACGGGCTGCGCGCCCGGCCTCATCAGCTGGCGGCCCTGATCGACAAACATCAACCGGACGTGATCGGCCTGCAGGAAACCAAGGTCCACGACGACCAGTTCCCGCTGGCCGAAGTCCAGGCCCTGGGTTACCACGTGTACTACCACGGGCAGAAAGGCCACTACGGTGTCGCCCTGCTCTCGCGCCAGGAACCACTGGCCCTGCACAAGGGTTTTGCCAGCGACGAAGAAGATGCCCAGCGCCGCTTTATCTGGGGCACCTTTGCTGATGAACACGGCAACCCGATCACCATCATGAACGGCTATTTCCCACAGGGTGAAAGCCGCGACCACCCAACCAAGTTCCCGGCCAAGCAGCGCTTCTACGAAGACCTGCAAAACCTGCTGCAAACCCAGTTCAGCAATGACCAGGCGCTGGTGGTGATGGGCGACGTGAACATCTCCCCCGAGGACTGCGACATCGGCATCGGTGCCGACAACGCCAAGCGCTGGCTGAAGACCGGCAAATGCAGCTTCCTGCCGGAAGAGCGCGAATGGATGGCGCGCCTGAAGAACTGGGGCCTGACGGACAGCTTCCGGCACCTGAACCCGGATGTGGCCGATCGCTTCAGTTGGTTCGATTACCGCAGCCGCGGTTTTGAAGATGAACCCAAGCGGGGCCTGCGCATCGACCTGATCATGGCCTCCAATGGCCTGCTGCCACGGGTCAAGGACGCGGGTGTGGACTACGAGCTGCGCGGCCTGGAAAAACCATCGGACCATGCGCCGATCTGGCTGGAACTGAGCTGATCTTTGCGCCGACACCATAAAATGTGGGAGCTGGCTTGCCAGCTCCCACATTTGGATGGGCTGGGTCTCAGTCATATTTTGGCAACCTTACTGACTTAATCTGCCCGCACTTCCTTTGGCTTGAGAAGGTGGCGGCATGATGCTGCGCGTTCTGTACCTGCTGGCCCTCTGCGGCGCTTTTCCTCTTGCGGCGCTTGCAACGCCCCTACCCTTTCCCGAACATGGCCCGGCCTTGCGCATCCAGGGTTCCAATACCATTGGCGCGGCGCTGGGCCCGGCGTTGGTCAAGGGCCTGATGGAGCAACAGGGCCTGAAGGCCGTGCACCGTGAACCGGCCAGCCGCCCCAACGAACAGCGCCTCGTCGGCACCAGCCCCCAGGGCAAGCGAGTGCTGGTGGAAATCGCCGCCCACGGCACCAGCACCGGCTTCGCCGCGCTGAAAAATGCCGAAGCCGACCTGGCCGCCGCGTCGCGCCCGATCAAGGACCGCGAGCTGGTCGAGCTTGAACCCCTGGGCGACCTGAAAAGCCCCGACGCCGAACAGGTGATTGCCATCGATGGCCTGGCGATCATCCTGCATCCAAGCAACCCACTGCAGATGCTGACCACCGACCAACTGGCGAGGATTTTCAGCGGCGAAATCAGCACCTGGGAAGCCTTGGGCGCCAGCGGCGGGAAGATCCGACTATATGCCCGCGATGATCAATCCGGCACCTTCGACACCTTCAAGGAACTGGTGCTCAGCCGTCGCGGCAAAACCCTCGACAGCACCGCCAAGCGCTTTGAGTCCAGCGAGCAATTGTCCGATGCAGTCAGCCAAGACCCGCAAGGCATCGGCTTTATCGGCCTGCCCTACGTGCGCCAGGCCAAGGCCGCAGCCATCATTGACGGTGACTCCCAAGCCATGTTGCCGCAGAGCAGCCTGATCGCCACCGAGGACTATCCGCTGTCGCGCCGCTTGTTTTTCTACCTGCCGCCCAATAACAGCAACCCCTGGGCCGAGGCCCTGGTGGACTTTGCCCAAAGCGCCCAGGGCCAGGCCATCGTGGCCGCCAATGGCTTTATCGCCCAACAGGTCCAGGCCATCACCGTGCAGCCTCGGGCACCGATGCCCGAGGCCTACCAGGCCATCGCCCGCGAGGCGCAGCGCCTGAGCGTGAACTTTCGCTTCGAAGAAGGCAGTGCCAGCCTGGACAACAAGGCACGCCAGGATCTGGCGCGGGTGGTGGCTTATATAGGCAGCCACGACAAACGGGACAAACGGGTCACGCTGGTGGGGTTTGGTGATGCCAAGGATGACCCGCAGCGCGCCGACCTGCTGTCCAAGCTGCGGGCGATGGCAGTGCGCCGGGAGTTGGTCAAGAGTGGCGTGGTGTTGCGCGATATTCGCGGCTTTGGCGCCGAGATGCCGGTAGCGGCCAACACCGTGGATGAGGGGCGGATCAAGAATCGCCGGGTGGAGGTCTGGGTTTATTGAAGCCTGCAGACGGGGGTTGACAGGCCCACCGCTATCGCGGGCAAGCCCGCTCCCACAGAGGTCAGTGTGGGAGCGGGCTTGCCCGCGATGCAGGCGACGCGGTCCTACTGGCCGCTGCGCATCAGCTCTTTAGGCACATACTTGCCAATCTCGAACTTGCCAATGGCCGCGCGGTGCACTTCATCCGGGCCGTCGGCCAGGCGCAAGGTGCGCTGCATGGCGTACATATAGGCCAGCGGGAAGTCATTGGAGACCCCGGCACCGCCATGGATCTGGATCGCCCGGTCAATCACCTTCAAGGCCACATTCGGCGCCACCACCTTGATCTGGGCGATTTCACTTTTCGCCACTTTGTTGCCGACCGTATCCATCATGTAGGCCGCCTTCAACGTCAGCAGGCGCGCCATGTCGATTTCCATCCGCGAGTCGGCGATTTTGTCGATATTGCCACCCAGGCGTGCCAACGGCTTGCCGAAGGCGGTGCGGCTGACCGAGCGTTTGCACATCAATTCCAGGGCGCGCTCAGCCATGCCGATGGAGCGCATGCAGTGGTGGATACGGCCCGGGCCAAGGCGCCCCTGGGCAATTTCAAAGCCGCGACCTTCACCCAACAGGACGTTTTCGTACGGCACACGCACGTTGTCGAACAGGACTTCGGCATGCCCGTGAGGCGCGTCGTCGTAGCCGAACACCGGCAGCGGCCGGACGATTTTCACCCCCGGTGCATCCACCGGCACCAGGATCATCGAGTGCTGCTGGTGGCGCGGCGCATCCGGGTTGCTCAGGCCCATGAAGATCAGGATCTTGCAACGCGGGTCGCACGCGCCGGAGGTCCACCACTTCTTCCCGTTGATCACCCACTCGTCACCCTGGCGCTCGGCGCGGGCGGCCATGTTGGTGGCGTCGGAAGACGCCACATCCGGTTCGGTCATGGCGAATGCCGAGCGGATCTCGCCGCGCAGCAGCGGCTCCAGCCAACGTTGCTTCTGCTCTTCGTTGGCATAGCGCACCAGCACTTCCATGTTGCCGGTGTCGGGCGCCGAGCAGTTGAACGGCTCCGGCCCCAGCAGGGAGCGGCCCATGATTTCGGCGAGGGGCGCGTATTCCAGGTTGGTCAGGCCGGCGCCCAGTTCGGACTCCGGCAGGAACAGGTTCCACAGGCCTTCGGCCTTGGCCTTGGCCTTGAGCTCTTCCATGATGGCGGTGGGCTGCCAGCGATCACCTTCGCTGACCTGGCGCTCGAACACCGGCTCGGCGGGGTACACGTAAGCATCCATAAACGCGGTAACGCGTTCACGCAGTTCCTGAACCTTGGGCGAATAGGCAAAATCCATGAGCAGCTCCCTTCTTGGAGAGGTTGTTTAGGTCATGCAATCGATGCTAGAACAGCGTTGATAATTTACCTAGCCTATTCTCGGCGTGTATTAACATTCATCACCGATATATGATCGGCGCATGAAAACCTAACAAGAAGAGCGCAACGAAATGAATCTGAGCAAGGTCGACCTCAATCTTTTCATCGTGTTTGACGCGATCTACACCGAAGCCAACCTGACCCGCGCCGGGCAGATCGTCGGCATCACCCAGCCGGCGGTTTCCAACGCCCTGGCACGCCTGCGCGAGACCTTCAACGACCCGTTGTTCGTGCGCACCGCCCAGGGCATGGTGCCGACTCCCATGGCCCAGAACATCATTGGCCCGGTGCGCAACGCCTTGTCGTTGCTGCGGGTGTCGGTGCAGGAAAGCCGGATCTTCAACCCGTTGCAGGCGGCCAAGACCTACCGCATCAGCATGACCGACCTCACTGAAGCGGTGATCCTGCCGCCGCTGTTCCAGCGCCTGCGCCGCCTGGCGCCCACGGTGATCATCGAGAGCTTTTTGTCCAAACGTCGGGAAACCACCAAGGAACTGGCCGCCGGCCGCCTGGATTTTGCTGTGGACGCGCCGCTCAACACCGACCCGCAAGTGCGCCACGTCAAGCTGATGGAAGACCGCTACGTGTGTGCCATGCGCAAGGGCCACCCGATGGCGGGCAAGGAAAAATTCAGCCTCGATGACTACCTGGCGCTGACCCATATCCATATTTCCAGCCGGCGCAATGGCCTGGGCCACGTCGACCTGGCCCTGGGCAAAATGGGGATCCAGCGCAAGATCGCCCTGCGTTCGCAGCATTACCTGATGGCCTCCCAGGTCCTGCAGCAGACCGATATGGTGATGACCGTGCCCGAGCGCTTTGCACGGCGTAACGATCTGCACTCATTCAACCTGCCGGTCAATGATGTGCCGCCGGTGGAAACCCACCTGTACTGGCATGAAAGTACCGACCAGGACCCGGCCAACCGCTGGATGCGCGAGCAGATGATCGAGTTGTGCCAGCAGGTCACGGCGCGCGAGAAGAAGTTGGATAACGCGTAGGTGGTGATTTGCTTGACGTTTACGTCAAGCAGCCATTAGCGTAGCGCCAAGACCCTCCTTGAGCGCGACCATGAGCACGACCTACAGCATCTCCGACCTGGCCCGCGAGTTGGACATCACCACCCGGGCCATTCGTTTCTATGAAGAACAAGGCCTCTTGAGCCCTGAACGCCGAGGCCAGGAGCGTATCTATTCGCCCCGGGACAAAGTCAGCCTCAAGCTGATCCTGCGTGGCAAGCGCATCGGTTTTTCCCTGGCCGAATGCCGCGAACTGATCGAGCTCTACGACCCCAGCAGCGGCAATCAAAAGCAATTGCACAGCATGCTGGCGAAGATCAGCGAACGCCGTGAGCAGTTGGAACAACAGTTGCTGGACATCGAACAGATGAAGCTGGAACTGGACACCGCCGAAGAACGTTGCACCCAGGCCCTGGAACAGACGATCCAGAGCCAGGTCGGCCAACCCCAATAAAAAGGTAGATCCCATGTCTCTCCCCTCTCATGTGCGCCTGGTCGAGGTCGGCCCGCGCGACGGCCTGCAAAACGAAGCACAGCCGATCAGCGTGGCCGACAAGGTGCAACTGGTCGATGCCCTCAGTGCGGCAGGCCTGGGTTACATCGAAGTCGGCAGTTTTGTCTCGCCCAAGTGGGTGCCGCAAATGGCCGGCTCCGCCGAAGTGTTTGCACAGATCCAGCGCAAGCCCGGCGTGATCTACGGCGCGCTGGCGCCGAACCTACGTGGGTTCGAGGACGCGCTGGCGGCCGGGGTCAAGGAAGTCGCGGTGTTTGCGGCGGCGTCCGAGGCGTTTTCCCAGCGCAATATCAACTGTTCCATCAGCGAGAGCCTGGAGCGCTTTGCGCCGATCATGGCCGCGGCGCAGCAGCATGGTGTGAGTGTGCGCGGCTATGTGTCCTGTGTGCTGGGTTGCCCTTACGAAGGCCGGGTTGCGCCGGAGCAAGTGGCCGCCGTGGCCCGTGAGCTGTATGCCATGGGCTGTTACGAGGTGTCGTTGGGCGACACCATCGGCACCGGCACCGCAGGGGCTACGCGGCGCATGTTCGAGGTGGTGGGCAAGGACGTGCCACGGGCAAAGCTCGCCGGGCATTTCCATGACACCTACGGCCAGGCCATCGCCAATGTCTATGCCAGCCTGCTGGAAGGTATACAGGTGTTCGACAGCTCTATCGCCGGCCTTGGCGGCTGCCCCTATGCCAAGGGCGCCAGCGGTAACGTGGCCACCGAGGACGTGCTGTACCTGCTCGATGGCCTGGGCATCGAGACCGGTATCGACATGGACCAGTTGATTGTGGCGGGCCAGCAGATCTGTACGGTCCTGGGCCGCCCTACCGGCTCACGCGTGGCCAGGGCCCGCAATGCCCATTGAGTAGCGCTTGTGTTACCTCGCGGCTACACATCGGGTAACACGGGAACATATCTTGTCGCATTTTCTGAAGTAAATTTCCCCCATAAAAATCAAGCCATTGATTTTAAAGGACTTTTAAAAGTTGGCACGGCTTCTGCTTTCTCTATTGCATAACAAGAATAAAAAGCACCAAACCTAATAAAAATAAGACGTAACGACTCTGACATAACAAAAACAACACGGCAGAGACGCAGCTAACAGATTTTTTTGGAGAAGATGTGCTTCGCAGGGTACGGCGCAAGCCGCCACTCGCAACCGGGCAGAGAACAATAAAACTACCTCAAGGTAGCTACCCACTGGTTGGATCGCGTGCGAAGAAGCAGATCAGCGCTCAAAAAAATACGTTTGCTCTTGACCCCGGATGGGGGTCGCCAAAAACAGCGGTAAAGGGCCACGGTTGCCAAAAACAACAACAGACCGCCCCTCAATAATAAAAAAAGAGCACGTAACAACAAATTAAAGGGGAGCTTCGGCTCCCCTTTGTGCTGTCTGGATGAAAACAATACCTACTGACACTCCACCGTTAATGTGGGAGCTGGCTTGCCTGCGATAGCGGTGTGTCAGCTACTTAATTGTTGACTGATAAACCGCAATCGCAGGCAAGCCAGCTCCCACCCTTTAGATCGGGGCGATCAGGGTTTCAGCGTTCGCAGTTGCTCGATCGTGATCTCACGCATGCGAAACTTCTGGATCTTCCCCGTCACCGTCATCGGAAACTCTTCGACAAAGCGGAAATGCTTCGGCGTCTTGAAGTGTGCAATGCGCCCCTTGCACCAGGTTTGCAGTTCCAGCTCGTTGGCCACCTGCCCCGGGTGGAACTTGATCCAGGCCACGATCTCTTCGCCGTAACGCTCGTCGGGAATGCCGATGATCTGCACATCCGCCACCGCCGGGTGGGTGAAGAAGAACTCCTCCAGCTCCCGTGGGTACACGTTTTCGCCACCGCGAATGATCATGTCTTTGTTACGCCCGGCGATGCACACGTAACCCTGCTCATCCATGGTCGCCAGGTCGCCGGTGTGCATCCAGCCGGCGTCGTCGATGGCTTCGCGGGTGCCCTCGGGGTTGTTCCAGTAGCCGAGCATCACGCTGTAGCCTCGGGTGCACAACTCGCCGATCTGCCCACGCGGCAAGGTGTTGCCGGCTTCGTCGATGATCTTGCTTTCCAACTGGGGCTGGGTGCGCCCGACCGTGGTCACGCGCCGCTCCAGGTCGTCATCCGCACCGGTCTGCAACGACACCGGGCTGGTCTCGGTCATGCCGTAGGCAATCTGCACTTCGCTCATGTGCAGGTCGCTGATCACCCGGCGCATCACCTCGATCGGGCAGGTGGAGCCGGCCATGACCCCGGTGCGCAGGGTCGACAGGTCGAACGTGCTGCGTTGCGGATGATCGAGCACCGCGATAAACATCGTCGGTACGCCGTACAGGCCGGTAGCGCGTTCTTCGGCCACGGCGGCCAGGGTCAGTAGCGGGTCGAAGCCGTCATTGGGATAGATCATGGTGGTGCCATGGGTGATGCAGCCCAGGTTGCCCATGACCATGCCAAAGCAATGATAGAGCGGCACCGGGATCACCAGGCGATCCTGCGCGGTCAGGCCCAGGCTTTCGCCAACCATGTAGCCGTTGTTGAGGATGTTGTGGTGGCTGAGGGTGGCGCCCTTGGGGAAGCCCGTGGTACCGGAGGTGTACTGGATGTTGACGGCTTGATCGAAGTGCAGGCTGGCCTCGCGGTGGTGCAATTGTTCCGGGGGGGTACCCGTCCCCAGAGCCGACAATTGCGACCAGGGCAGGAACCCCGAGGGCGGTCGCGCCTCCAGGCTGATCACCCCGCGCAGTTGCGGCAACAGATCACAGTGCAACTGGCCGATGCCCTGCTCCGCCAGTTCCGGCACCAGCGCCTGCAGCATCCCGTGGTAGTCGGAGGACTTGAACGCGCCGGCACAGATCAACCACTGGCAACCCGACTGCTTGAGCACGTATTCCAGTTCACTGCTGCGGTAGGCCGGGTTGATGTTGACCAGGATCACCCCGAGCTTGGCGCTGGCCACCTGGCTGATGCACCACTCGGCGCAGTTCGGCGCCCAGATGCCCAGGCGATCCCCGGCCTGTAACCCCAGGGCCAGCAGCCCGCGTGCATGCAGGTCCACGGCTTCGGCCAGTTGCCGCCAGGTGTAGCGCAGTTGCTGATGGCGCACCACCAGGGCCTCGCCCTCCGGGTGCTGCGCCACGGTGCGGTCAAATGCCTGGCCGATGGTCATGGCCAATAGGGCCTTGTCCTGTGGGCCACGGCTGTAGCTCTGATTCGGTTGATCCATGACGACCCCTATTGTCTTTTTTGTAGGTGGACGGTGCGCCGGTCAGGCGCGAGCTTGACGTTAACGTAAGCTACGATTGACAGTCATGCAACGCAAGTTTACGTTAACGTAAAGGTGATCGCCCAATGGCGTCGCCAGCCCCACAACAATAATGTTTATAGGTGCCCTCCCATGAGTTACCCGACCCTGAACTTCGCCCTCGGTGAAACCATCGACATGCTGCGCGACCAGGTGCAGGCCTTCGTGGCCAAGGAGCTGGCGCCACGGGCAGCGCAGATTGATATCGACAACCTGTTCCCCGTGGATATGTGGCGCAAGTTCGGTGACATGGGCCTATTGGGCATCACCGTGCCGGAAGAATACGGCGGTGCCGGCCTGGGTTACCTGGCCCACGTGGTGGCCATGGAAGAAATCAGCCGTGGCTCGGCCTCGGTGGCGCTGTCCTACGGCGCGCACTCCAACCTGTGCGTCAACCAGATCAACCGCAACGGCAACCACGAGCAAAAACTCAAGTACTTGCCCAAGCTGATCAGCGGCGAGCACATTGGCGCCCTGGCCATGAGCGAGCCGAATGCCGGTTCCGATGTGGTGTCGATGAAGCTGCGCGCCGACAAGCGTGGCAGCGTGTACGTGCTCAACGGCAGCAAGACCTGGATCACCAACGGCCCCGATGCCCACACCTATGTGATCTACGCCAAGACCGACCTGGAAAAAGGCGCCCACGGCATTACCGCGTTTATCGTCGAGCGCGACGCCAAAGGGTTCAGCCGCAGCAACAAGTTCGACAAGCTGGGCATGCGCGGCTCCAACACCTGCGAGCTGTTTTTCGATGACGTCGAAGTGCCCGAAGAAAACATCCTCGGCGCGCTCAACGGCGGGGTCAAAGTGCTGATGAGCGGCCTGGACTACGAACGCGTGGTGCTCTCCGGTGGCCCTACCGGGATCATGCAGGCCTGCATGGACCTGATCGTGCCGTACATCCACGACCGCAAGCAGTTCGGCCAGAGCATCGGCGAATTCCAGCTGATCCAGGGCAAGGTCGCCGACATGTACACCCAGCTCAACGCCAGCCGCGCCTACCTCTATGCCGTGGCACAGGCCTGCGAGCGTGGCGAAACCACGCGCAAGGACGCCGCCGGGGTGATCCTGTACAGCGCCGAACGCGCAACACAGATGGCCCTTGATGCAATCCAGATTCTCGGCGGCAATGGCTACATCAATGAATTCCCCGCAGGCCGCCTGCTGCGCGATGCCAAGCTGTATGAAATCGGCGCGGGCACCAGTGAGATCCGGCGCATGCTGATTGGTCGCGAACTGTTCAACGAAACCCGCTGAGGGAGTGCACCATGGCCACCCTGCACACCCAACTCAACCCGCGTTCGGCGGAATTCGCCGCCAACAGCGCGGCGATGCTCAAACAGGTCGATGCCTTGCACACCCTGCTCGCCCAGGTCCAGCAAGGCGGCGGCAGCAAGGCCCAGGAGCGTCATACCTCCCGTGGCAAGCTGCTGCCGCGCGAGCGCATCAACCGCCTGCTCGACCCGGGCTCGGCGTTCCTTGAGCTCAGCCAACTGGCGGCGTATCAGGTCTACGGTGAAGACGTACCGGCTGCTGGCGTGATCGCCGGGATCGGCCGCGTTGAAGGCGTGGAATGCATGATCGTCGCCAACGATGCCACGGTAAAAGGCGGCTCCTACTACCCGCTGACCGTAAAAAAACACCTGCGCGCACAGACCATCGCCGAACAGAACCGCCTGCCGTGCATCTACCTGGTGGATTCCGGCGGCGCCAACCTGCCGCGCCAGGATGAGGTGTTTCCCGACCGCGAGCACTTTGGGCGGATCTTCTTCAACCAGGCCAACATGAGCGCGCAAGGCATCCCGCAGATCGCCGTGGTCATGGGTTCCTGCACCGCTGGCGGCGCCTATGTGCCGGCGATGGCCGATGAAGCGATCATGGTGCGCCAGCAGGCGACTATCTTCCTCGCCGGCCCGCCACTGGTGAAGGCCGCCACCGGCGAAGTGGTCAGCGCCGAAGACCTTGGCGGGGCCGACGTGCACTGCAAGATTTCCGGGGTGGCCGACCACTACGCCGACAGCGACGAACACGCCCTGGCCCTGGCCCGGCGCAGCGTTGCCAACCTCAACTGGCGCAAGCAGGGGCAGTTGCAACAGCGCACGCCGGTCGCGCCGCTGTACGCCAGCGACGAGTTGTACGGGGTGATCCCGGCCGACGCCAAGCAACCTTTTGATGTGCGCGAAGTGATTGCGCGACTGGTGGACGGCTCGGTCTTCGATGAGTTCAAGGCGCTGTTCGGCACCACGCTGGTCTGCGGCTTTGCCCATTTGCATGGCTACCCCATCGCGATCCTCGCCAACAACGGGATCCTCTTCGCTGAAGCTGCGCAAAAAGGCGCGCACTTTATCGAACTGGCCTGCCAGCGCGGGATTCCCCTGTTGTTCTTGCAGAACATCACCGGCTTTATGGTCGGGCAGAAGTACGAAGCCGGTGGCATCGCCAAGCACGGCGCCAAGCTGGTCACGGCGGTGGCCTGCGCCAAGGTGCCGAAATTCACGGTGATCATCGGCGGCAGCTTTGGTGCCGGTAACTACGGGATGTGCGGACGCGCCTATGACCCGCGCTTTTTGTGGATGTGGCCCAACGCCCGCATTGGCGTGATGGGCGCCGAACAGGCCGCCGGCGTGCTGGTGCAGGTCAAGCGCGAGCAGGCCGAACGCGGTGGCCAGGCGTTCAGCGCCGAGGACGAAGCGCAGATCAAGCAGCCGATCCTCGACCAGTACGAAACTCAAGGCCACCCCTACTACTCCAGCGCCCGCCTGTGGGATGACGGCGTCATCGACCCCTTGCAGACCCGTGACGTGCTGGCCCTGGCCTTGTCCGCCGCGCTGAATGCCCCCATCGAGCCGAGCCGCTTCGGCGTGTTCCGCATGTAATTGGAGCTGCACCCATGAGCGATTTCAACACCGTTGAACTGGTCAACGACCCCCGTGGCTTTGCCACGCTGTGGTTGAGCCGGGAACACAAGAACAACGCGTTCAACGCCGAAATGATCCGCGAGCTGATCATTGCCCTGGACCAGGTGCAGGCCGATGCCTCCCTGCGCTTTTTACTGGTACGCGGGCGCGGCAAGCATTTCAGCGCCGGCGCGGACCTGGCCTGGATGCAGCAGTCGGCCGAGCTGGACTACCACACCAACCTCGACGACGCCCGCGAGCTGGCGGAGTTGATGTACAACCTGGCCAAGCTGAAGATCCCGACACTGGCGGTGGTCCAGGGCGCGGCCTATGGCGGCGCCCTGGGCCTGATCAGTTGCTGCGACATGGCCATTGGCGCCGATGATGCGCAGTTCTGCCTGTCAGAAGTACGCATCGGCCTCGCACCGGCTGTCATCAGCCCGTTTGTGGTGCAGGCGATTGGCGAGCGTGCGGCACGCCGCTATGCCTTGACCGCAGAACGCTTCGACGGCCAACAGGCGCAAGCCATCGGGCTGTTGGCGCAAAGCTACCCGCTTGAGGCGCTGAATCAGCAAGTCGAACTATGGACCGCCAACCTGTTGCTCAACAGCCCGGCCGCCATGCGCGCCAGCAAGGATCTACTGCGCGAAGTGGGTAACGGCGCACTCACCCCGGCGTTGCGCCGTTACTGCGAAAATGCCATCTCACGCATCCGCGTCAGCGCCGAAGGCCAGGAAGGCCTGCGCGCGTTTTTGCACAAGCGTGCGCCCAGTTGGCAGTCCCAGGAGCCGCGCTCATGAGTGCACCGTTGATTACCTGCGTACTGGTGGCCAACCGTGGCGAAATCGCCTGCCGGGTCATGCGCACGGCCAAGGCGTTGGGCATGACCACCGTTGCCGTACACAGCGCTACGGACCGCGATGCGCGCCACAGCCGCGAAGCCGATATCCGGGTGGACCTGGGCGGCAGCAAGGCCGCCGACAGTTACCTGCAGATCGACAAACTGATCGCCGCGGCCAAGGCCAGCGGCGCCCAGGCGATTCATCCCGGCTATGGCTTTCTTTCCGAAAACCCGGGTTTTGCGCGGGCGATTGAAGAGGCTGGGCTGATTTTCCTCGGCCCACCTGCCTCGGCCATTGATGCCATGGGCAGCAAGTCGGCGGCTAAGGCATTGATGGAAACCGCCGGCGTGCCGCTGGTACCGGGTTACCACGGGGCCGGCCAGGACCTGGAAACCTTCCGCCAGGCCGCCGCGCGCATTGGCTACCCGGTGCTGCTCAAGGCCACGGCCGGCGGCGGCGGCAAGGGCATGAAAGTGGTCGAGGACGAAAGCCAACTGGCCGAAGCCCTGGCCTCGGCCCAGCGCGAGGCGCTGTCGTCGTTTGGCAACGCGCAGATGCTGGTGGAGAAATACCTGATCAAGCCGCGCCACGTAGAGATCCAGGTATTCGCCGACCAGCACGGCCATTGCCTGTACCTCAATGAACGCGACTGCTCGATCCAGCGTCGCCATCAAAAGGTTGTCGAAGAAGCACCGGCCCCCGGCCTCAGCCCTGCCCTGCGCCAGGCCATGGGCGAGGCAGCGGTGCGTGCCGCCCAGGCGATTGGCTATGTGGGCGCCGGCACCGTGGAGTTTCTGCTGGATGCGCGCGGTGAATTCTTCTTCATGGAGATGAACACCCGCTTGCAGGTGGAACACCCCGTGACCGAGGCCATCACCGGCCTGGACCTGGTGGCCTGGCAGATTCGCGTGGCGCAAGGCGAGCCGCTGCCAATCACCCAGGAGCAGGTGCCGTTGCGCGGCCATGCCATTGAAGTGCGGCTGTATGCCGAAGACCCGGCCAATGACTTTTTGCCGGCCACCGGGCATCTGGCGCTGTACCGTGAATCGGCGCCAGGCCCGGGACGCCGGGTCGACAGTGGCGTCGAGCAGGGCGACGACGTCTCGCCCTTCTACGACCCGATGCTCGGCAAGCTGATTGCTTGGGGCGAGGACCGCGAACAGGCGCGCCTGCGTCTGTTGAGCATGCTCGACGAGTTTGCAGTCGGCGGTTTGAAGACCAACCTGGGCTTTTTGCGGCGCATCATCGGCCACCCGGCATTCGCTGCGGCGCAGTTGGATACCGGCTTCATCCCGCGCTATCAGGAGCAATTGCTGCCAGGAGCCAGCGCCTTGAGCGATGAGTTCTGGCACGCGGCTGGGCACGCGTTTATGCAAAGCCAACTGCCTCGGCTGCGGGACGACGACCCCGCCTCGCCGTGGGCTGCGACGCAGGGCTTTCGTGCGGGCCTGCCCGCCGAGACTTCACTGCACCTGAGCTGCGACGGCCAGGACCGCTTGGTAACGCTGCAAACGCACGCTGTGCCGCAACTGCGCGACGAACACTTGGTGATCGAGAATGCCGGAATCCGCCGCTCGCACCTGGCCGTGCGCCATGGGCAGACGCTGTTCCTGCGCTGGCAGGGTGAGATGCGCGGCGTGACGCTGTTTGATCCGATCGCCGCCGTCGATGCCGGACAGGCCCATCAGGGCGGCCTCACTGCGCCGATGAACGGCAGCATCGTGCGGGTGCTGGTGGAAGTCGGGCAGACGGTCGAGGCTGGCACACAACTGGTGGTGCTCGAGGCCATGAAGATGGAGCACAGCATCCGCGCGCCCCATGGGGGGGTGGTCAAGGCGCTGTATTGCCAGGAAGGCGAAATGGTCGGCGAAGGCAGCGCCTTGGTGGAGCTGGAGGCCCTGGCCTAGAACTTCACCGTGGCCTGTACCACGACGCCGATGATCTGACAGTCATCGGTGAGCAGGGCCTTGGGGTAGGTCGGGTTGAGCGGCATCAGGTAACGCTGGCCGCTTTCCTCGATCAACTTGCGAAAGGTCGCCTGGCTGCTGCCGGCCCATTGGGCTACCACCAATTTGCCGGGCTCGGCGGCGAGAGCCGGGTCCACCAGGATCATCATCCCTTCGGCGATGCTCGGCCCGCTCGGTGCCGTCATCGCATCACCGCTCACCTGCAGCCAGAACGCCTCGCCATCGGCGTCGTAGTCGCTCGCCTCAAAACGCGCAGGGCAGTAGGCCGGCCGCGATTCATGGACCCGGCCGGGCTGCTTCCAGTCCCTCACGGGGTAGCGAAAATACGGGTTGTATTGAACGGCCGGCGCGGCTTCGTCGGCCGGGGCCTCGCCCTTCTCGCGGATTACCAGTGCCGCTTCCAGGTAACCCAGGCCCAGTTCCTCGAGCACCCGGTTCATGTCGTCGAGGCTCGGTACCCGGCGCTTGCCCAGCCAATGGGCAACACCGCCCTGGGACATGCCCAGGCGCGTGGCCAATTGGTTTTGCGTGACCTGACGGGCCTTCATGTTGGCTTTGACCAACGCTATCCATTTATCCATGGGGCATGACAATACCGGGTGTATTCGCGGCGACAATAAACAGTTTGTAGTAATCAATCAAATGACATAAATACAGATCGTATTATTATCAGCTCCACCTGTTCACCTTCCCACCCAGAGCACCGACCTCATGACCACAACCCCGGATCACCTGCCTGGTACACCTGATGACGATGAAATTAAGTGCTTGCAAGGCAGCGACGCAGCCCGGCGCGCCTTGGACTACTACTTCAAAGAAGACGCCGAGCCCACATCGGACGATGTGGCCTGGTTCGAGGCCAGCCCCACTGTCAGCCATGAAGAAGCCCTGGTCCACGCTTCGGACCTGCTACGCAGCGCCGCCGCCATCGCGTATGAGCTGGCGAACAACAAGCTGGGGGGCACCCGGGACCTGGCGTTTTCGGTGGTGTATCTGATTGATATGGCCAAGGCCATGCTGGAGCGTCCACTGCAACTGGTCGGCGGGAAAACCCCTTGACCCGGTAGGCGTGCAGGAACAGAAGGAAAAATATTTCTATCTGGCAGATAAAAACATTTGACTTGCAAATGATAATGATTATTATTGCATGCAGCTGATCGCGAGATCAGTCGATAGACCAAGGGACCTTAGGTCGGACTCTTGGAATATCTCCTCATCAGGCTAATCACGGTTTTTGACCCGGCTCTTTGGCCGGGTCTTTTTTTTGCCAGTTATTCTGGCGTGGCTTCAGGCTAATGAAGACTGTGTGTTGCTTGATGGCGCGCATGGTAGCAAAAGACCATCGCCGAAAGAAAGCCGATAAAGCGCTCTAGCCCGGATCTTTCCAAATTAGCACTTGAGAATCAATCTCATAGACTCTAAGCTGCTGCAGCGTCAAGGATGACGCCCCCTTCTTTTTCGCATTAATTTGCGTCCAGATTTTACCCCGCGCCTGTGTAAACTGCCCGCCACACCATTTAAATTCAGGCAAGCAGACTATGACCGTGGCCTTGACCTCCATCAAAATCAGCAGCGACTTCGACAGCGGCAATATCCAGGTGCTCGACACCAGCGATGCCCATCAGTTGCTGCTGGCAATCAAGCCGGATACCCGCAGCCAGCACTTCCAATGGTTCCACTTCAAGGCCGAAGGGATGCACATTGGTCATACCCATACCTTCCGCCTGAGCAACGCTGGCCAGTCTTCCTACAAACATGCCTGGAGCGGCTACAACGCCGTGGCGTCCTATGACCATATCAACTGGTTCCGGGTGCCGACGCGCTTTGATGGCGAAACCTTGCACATCGAATTGCAAACCGAGCAAAAACACGCCTGGCTCGCCTACTTCGAGCCCTACAGCCGCGCGCGCCACGCCTGGTTGATCGACCAGGCGCTGAACCGCGCCGGTACGCAACTGCTGGCCACCGGCAAGAGTGTCGAGGGCCGTGATATCCCCCTGCTCCGCCGTGGCAAGGGGGACGCGGGGCAGCGCAAAGTGTGGATCATTGCCCAGCAGCACCCCGGCGAGCACATGGCCGAGTGGTTTATGGAAGGCATCATCGAACGCCTGCAACAGGACGGTGATGATGAGCTGAAAAAACTCCTGGCCGCCGCCGACCTGTACCTGGTGCCGAACATGAACCCGGATGGCGCGTTCCATGGCCATCTGCGCACCAACGCCATGGGCCAGGACCTCAACCGCGCCTGGCAGAGCGCAAGCCAGGAACTGAGCCCGGAAGTGCTGTTCGTCCAGCAGCAGATGGAGAAGTACGGCGTAGACCTGTTCCTGGATATCCATGGCGACGAGGAAATCCCCTACGTGTTCGCCGCAGCGTGCGAAGGCAACCCCGGCTACACCCCGCGTATCGAAGGCCTGGAAAAACACTTTCGCAGCCACTTGAGCGAGCTGACCTGCGACTTCCAGACCACCCATGGCTACACCCGCGACCTGCCTGGCCAGGCCAATATGACCCTGGCGTGCAACAGCGTGGGCGAGAAATTCGACTGCCTGTCCCTGACCCTGGAAATGCCCTTCAAGGACAACGACGATGCGCCCGATCCGCGTACCGGCTGGTCTGGCAAACGCTCCCGGCAACTGGGCAAGGACGTGTTGAGCACCGTGGCGGACATGGTCAACGTACTGCGCTGACCCTGCCCCAATCAGTATCGCTAACCCTAAGCCTCGGACTGCGCCGCCACCCGCAGGCAGTCCTGCGGTCCGAGCACCCGGCCATCCGCCGCATGCACCTGCAAAGCCTGCAGCGGCTGACCGTGCTCACGGTCCAACAGCACCGAATGGGCCTCGCCTTCGGCGTAGAAAAAACCCTCGCCCCATTGCCGCAACCCAATGATCACCGCAAACAGCCCCCTGCCCTTTTCCGTCAACACGTACTCCTGATAAGCGCTGCCATCCGAGGCCGGGACAATCTCGAAAATTCCGTGGCCGACCAGGCTGCGCAAGCGCGTGGCCAGTATGTTCTTGGCCATGCCCAGGCTGCGCTGGAACTCGCCAAAGCGGCGGATGCCATCGAATGCATCCCGAATGATCAGCAGCGCCCAACCATCGCCAATCGCCTCCAGTGAGCGCGCCACCGGGCATTCGGCAGTTTCAAAGCGGGTGAGTTTGACCATGGGTAACGCCTGCCTGACAAAAAATATAGTTGCAATATAAAACCGCAATACCTACCGTACAACCAGTTTCATTTAGCAACCACATTGAGAATTGAGCATGCCCCCATCATCGTTAAGCGCCGCCGTGGTGCTGCTGTTTGCCATTGCCTGTGGCCTGTCGGTGGCGAATGTCTATTACGCCCAACCCCTGCTCGATGCCATGGCCATGACGTTCGCCATGGACCCCGCCACCGTCGGCATCGTGATCAGCCTGACCCAGGTCGGCTATGGCGTTGGCCTGTTACTGCTGGTGCCGCTGGGCGATCTGCTCAATCGCCGGCATTTGATCGTCGGGCAGTTACTGCTGTCTACCGGTGCGGTGTTGCTGGTCGGCCTCTCCAACAGCCGCGTCGGGTTTCTGGCCGGCCTGCTGCTGACGGGCCTGCTCGCCGTGGTGGCCCAGGTGTTGGTGGCCTACGCCGCCAACCTGGCGCGGCCCGAGCAACGGGGGCATGTGGTGGGCCTGGTGACCAGTGGCATCGTGGTTGGCCTGCTGCTGGCGCGCACGGTGTCCGGGATCATGGCGGACCTGGCCGGCTGGCGTTCGGTGTACCTGCTGTCGGCGGGCTTGACCCTGTTGATGGCACTGCTGCTCTGGCGTGTCTTGCCTACCACCGAGCAGCCTCGGGCGTCAGGCTCCTATCGCCAGTTGCTGGTTTCAGTGTTCAGCCTGTTGCGTGAGGAAAAAGTGCTACGCGACCGCGCAGTGCTGGCGTTTCTGATTTTTGCCGCGGGTACCGTGCTCTGGACCCCGCTGGTGCTGCCCTTGAGCGCCCCACCCCTGTCGTTGTCCCACACCCAGATCGGCCTGTTCGGCCTCGCCGGTGCCGCCGGCGCATTGGGCGCGGCCCATGCCGGGCGCCTGGCAGACCGCGGCCTCGCCCAGTGGACCAGCGGCGCGGCCCTGGTGCTGATGCTGCTGTCATGGCTGGCCATCGCCTTGACCCAGTCTTCGTTGTGGGCGCTGCTGCTTGGGGTAATTACCTTCGACCTCGGCCTGCAAGCCGTGCATGTCACCAGCCAAAGCCTGATCTACAGCGTACGCCCCGAAGCCCAAAGCCGCCTGGCAGCCGGCTACATGCTGTTCTACTCGGCGGGCAGCGCCCTGGGCTCGCTCGGCGCGACCCTGATGTACGCCTGGGCCGGCTGGCTCGGCGTGTGTGCCTTGGGCGCCGCCATCAACCTGCTGGCGCTGGTGTACTGGCGGGCGACCCTGGGGCCTCAGTCCTTGCCGAGCATGCTTTGCAGCACGCCATCCCGGCGAACCCAACCATGGAACAACGCCGCCGCCAAATGCAGCAGCACCGTGAGGAACAGCAAATAAGCGAGATACCCATGGGCCGTGCGCAGCACCGCGAACAACTGCGCGTTGGCCGGCACCCACGAAGGCAACTGCAGCGTACTGGACAGCATTACCGGGTCACCCGCCGCCGAAATCATCGCCCAGCCCAGTAGCGGCAGCACCAGCATCAAGCCGTACAGCAGCAGATGCGACGCCTTGGCCGCCAACACCTGCCACGCCGGTAAATCGGCAGGCAACGCTGGCTGACGGGTAGAAAAACGCACCGCCAGGCGCACGATCACCAACAGCAGAATCGCAATGCCCAACGGCTTGTGCAGGTGCAACAACCATTCATGGCGCTGGGACACCGAAGCCACCATGCCAGCACCGATAAACAGCATGGCGATGACCATCAGCGCCATCAGCCAGTGCAGCAGGCGCGCCAGCGGGGCGAAAAACCGCGGTTGGGCATTCATGGCCGGGACTCCTGAGGGGGGTTGGGCAACTGGCTGACTTCACCGGTACGGCGCAGGTATGAACTGGCATAGGCAGCGGAACGTGCCGCCAGCAGCGGGTCATTGGAGGCTTCGATACCGCTGGGCAGGATCAGCGGGTCAAAGTTGATATCGCGGCAATCGCCGTCCAACTGCGGCTGGCTACGTTCGAGCACCAGGGTGCCGGCGTTCAGCACCGTGTGCGCGCCGGCCCAGGCCTTGCTGGCGTCATCCACCGGGTCCGCGGGGTTGGCCAGGGTGATCTGCAATTGCCAGCGCAAGGGTCCGGCCGCCAACCGCTGCTCCAGGTCGGCCTGGAGAAAATCCGCCCCTCCTGGCGCAACGGCGCCACTGGCGTCCTGGCTCATCGGCACCACGCCCCAGCGCACGGCCTGGCGTTGCCCGTTGGCGCTGACCAGGTAAAACGCATTGATGCCGTTGTAACTTTCGCTGGCATAGCTGGCCGAAGGCCTGGCGGTCTTGACCCAGGCCAGGAACGGCGCGGTCTCGGGATGACTGGCAAAAAACGCCGGCAGACTGGCCGGGTTGGGCTTGCCGGTCGCAGGGTCCGCAGCCCCCGCCTTGAGCATCTGGTAGAAGGCCTCGGGGGTGCCCACCGGGAACACCGGCATGCTATTCATCCCGCTGCGCCATTGCTGGCCGTTGGCCTGGTTGAACTGCACCGCCAGGCTGCGGATCGGCACGCTGCTGTCCGGGGCATAGGGGTTGCCGCTGGGTAGGGCGAAACGCCCGATCACCGGGGTGCGCGCTTCACTGAATACCTGCGCGCTGGAATAGGCACGCGCCGCAGGGCTGCTTTCGAAATAACCCGCCACGCATACGCCCTTGGCATGGTTGCGCCGGTAGCCAGGGTGCAGGCCGTTGTTGGTTTCCAGGGCATTGACCAGGGTCTTGGGACGCAACCGCTGTGGGTCGAGGGTACCGTTGACGTAGGCAAAGGCCCCGGCAACGACGCCGACGACCACGCCGATAGCGGCCAGGCGCAGCACCAGGCTGGCGCGCCCCAACGGCGTGCGGGGTGGCGATGGATGATCTGGCATGAAGTGCTCCGAGGCCAACGGCCACAGGTGGAAGGTGCAATGAGACGCCGCTCACGCAGGCTTATTCCACCAAGGCCGTAGGCTTTTTCGCAGCGGGTGATTCAGGAGTCCCAGATCGCGCCATAGGCCGGGATCCCCCGCGCCTCCATTTGCGCCACCACCCGGCGCGTCAACGCCTGGTTGGCGATACAGATCACCGCTTCGGCACCAAAATCCTGCACCGCCGCGTACGCCAACTGCACCAGGTCTGGCTTGCCGCGCACGTCGGTGTCCCAAATCACTGCGTGCGGTTGCGCCCGCAGGATTTCGGCGACCAGCTCTTCACCATAGGTCTTTGCCGGGCTGCGGGTGGACCACACCAACTGGATCGGCACCTGCCCGGCCAGCAAGTGCGGCATCACCGGGCCAATCCCGCTGCCGGTGGCGATATACACCACCGACTTGAACAACGTCTCGATATTCGCCACGCCCGCCGTGGTAATGCCCTTGACCCAGACATGGGATGGCATGTGCTCGATAAAACGCCCCGTCCAGTCCCCGGCCCTGGAAATAATCAGGCGAAAGCCCGGCTGGCCCGGGGTCGGGATATTGGCAAACGAGTGCCACTCCAGCAGCGGCTGCAGGCTGATCGCCGTCGACGAGCCGGCAAAGGGCGTGGTGTGGCGCAATGTGGTGATCACCGCATGAGCGCAAGGCCGCTGATGACTGACTGCCACTTTGCGCAAGCGTAACCAAGGCAGGGCAATGCTCAAGGTCAGCACCAGCAGCATCCCGAATGCAACCAGATGAGCCTCGGCCAGCAGTGCCTGCACCCAGAACAACAGCAAGGCCGCCCACCCCGCAAAGCGGTGCACGCGCTCAAAGCCATTGTGAAAACGCCTGCGAATCCCCGGCTGCGCCATGACCACCATCAACAGCAACACCCCCAACAGTGCCGCACTGACCAACAACCACGGCGCAGAAACACTCTGCGGCTGTTGCAGGTAACGCCAGCCCTGGCTGGCGACCAGCAGCGCGAACCACAGCGTCGCCGCCAGCGCACCGCCGCTGTGCAGCCCGCCCAGGTGATAGACCTTGGCAGCATGGCGACGCAGGTACAGCGGCCAGCTCAGCGGGATGCGCGTGGCCAGCCAAAACAGCCCGTTGATCACGTACTGCTGGCGCACCAGGATCGCCATGGACAGGTTGATCATCACCAGCATCGACAGCTGCTGCGCGTCGATCACTGGTAGCTTCAAGCCAGACAGTGCAAACCACCCGTTGCCCAGCAGCACCAACGCCACCAGCCGGTTGTAATGGGAAAAAATCGGCAAGCCACGCCACCGCCGCCACCCGCCAGGCAAGGCGGGCACTACCGTCGCCATCCACCGCTCAATCATGCTCGGCCCCCTGCTTTGAGGGCGAGTTGGCGACCCTCCTCACTGTCACAGGCCCATTGCCGCAGCAGGGTCTTGTCGATCTTGCCGCGTGCCGTCAGGGGCAAGTGCTCCAGGGCAAAAATCACCGCCGGCACACAGTAGTAGGCCAGCCGCTGCGCGCAGAACTGCCTGGCTGCCGCAATGTCCGCCGTGGCCGGTGTGACGAATGCCACCAGGTGCTGACTGTCGAACTTCAACGCCACCGCCCGGCTACAGGCGCCACTGGCCTCCAGCGTGCTGGCCAGCGCGTCCAACTCCACGCGAAAACCGCGCACCTTGACCTGATCGTCGACCCGCCCCAGATGCTCCAGCGCCCCATCGTCCGTCCAGCGCCCCAGGTCGCGGGTACGGAACATCATCCGCCCCGCCCCCAGGAACGGATCAGGCCGATAGCGCTGCGCCGTCAACAACGGGTCATGCAGATAGCCCGCCGTCACCCCGTCGCCCCCGGCCCACATCTCGCCCACTTCCCCCGGCGCGCAGGCCTGGCCGTGTTCATCCAGCACATATACGGTGTTGTTGGGCGTCGGTTGGCCGATGGTCAACGGCGCCCCCGGTACGTGCCGGTGCAAGGTGTTGACGATGGTGGTTTCCGTGGGTCCGCAACCGTTATAGAACGTGCAATGGGCCGCCCAGCGATCCGCCAGGGCCTGCGGGCATGGCTCGCCCGCCACTGCGACCACCTCAAGCGTGGCGCACTGCCGTGGGTCCAGGGTGGCGAGAATCGACGGGGTGGCGATCAGCACTTGGCAATGGCGGGCCGTTTCGCCGATATCTTGCTGACGGATATACAACGTCGCCCCGTGGGCCAGGCAGCCGAGGATTTCCCAGGCGGCCATGTCAAACGCGATATTGAGGATTTGCCCAACACTCATGCCCGGCTTGATGCCCAGGTTGCCCGGTGCCGTCAGCAGGATGTTGCACACATTGCGGTGCGTCACCCGCACCCCATTGGGCCGCCCTGTGGTGCCGGAGGTGAACAGCACAAAACACAGGCTGGCGGGGTCTGGCGCGGCGACGTTCAGCTCGCAGGCCTGCGCCACCCACGGCTGTTGCGCCAGGAACTCGTCCAGGCACACGCACAAATGGCCCGCTGCCAGCGGCAATTGGTCCTTGAACCCCGACAAGGTCAGCACCACTGCACTCGACAGCGCCTCAAGGATCATCGCCAACTGCGCCGGTGGAGTGATCCTGGCATCCTGCGGCACATAGGCCGCGCCGACTTTCAACACCGCGAGCATCCCCACCAGCATGGGGATCGACCGCTCGACAAACAGCGCCACCGTATCGCCCGCCATCACCCCTTGCGCGAGCAGGTGCCGGGCCAGCCGATCGGCCTGGCGGTTCAACTGCTCATAGCTGATGCTCTGGCCCGAGCAGAGCGCGGCGATCCCATGGGGGGTTGCCGCGGCGTGCGCCTCGAATGCCTGGTGGATACACGCGTAAGGCAGCGCCCGCGCCGGCCCGCAGCCCCAGGCTTGAAGGGTATGACGTTGGATGATGGGCAAATGGCCCAGTGCCTTGGTGCAAGCAAAACCGCTATCCGCTGCTGTCGTCGATATCATGGGTCAACTCCTCAACTGGCCCCTGCCTCACACTGTTCGGGCAGGCAGGGGGCTGGACTGAGGACGATTCACGACATTACAGGGCTACGGGAGCTTACAAACGATAGAGACCGAGGCTATCTACAGCGCTTATTTTTCCCACAGATGGAATAACCTTTGCCCCTAGGCGTCTTCCTCAACACCGCCCACGACACGCAGGCCCTCCATGCACGAGCTCGACGACCAGTTGCGTGAACTCCTCCCCAGGCTGCGGCGCTTTGCCCTGTCCCTGACGCGCAACCCCAGCAGCGCCGACGACCTGGTGCAGGCCAGCCTGGAGCGCGCCATCGTCAGCTGGCGCCACAAGCGCGTCGACGGGGATTTGCGCGCCTGGCTGTTTTCGATCCTCTACCGGCAGTTCCTCGACGCGCACCGGCGTTCGCGGCGCTATGCGCGGATGCTGGAGTTCTTTACCGGCCGCGATGACGCGCAACCGTCAGTCGAACGCACGGTGATCGCGCAATCGACCCTGCAGGCCTTCGACCAGTTGAGCAGCGAGCAACGCGCCCTGCTGCTATGGGTCTCGGTGGAAGGCTTGAGCTACAAGGAAGTCGCCCATATCCTCGACGTGCCCATTGGCACCGTGATGTCACGCCTGTCCCGCGCCCGCCAGGCCTTGCGCCAGCTCAGCGACGGCGATATCACCCGCCCTACCCTGCGGATACTCAAATGATCAGCCTGCCCCCCAATGAACGCGACCTGCACGCGTACGTCGATCACCAACTCAGCGAGCCGGATCGCCGCCAATTGCAGATCTGGCTCGCCGCCCACCCCGAGGTCGCGGCCCAGGTCCACGCCTGGCAACAGGATGCCCAGCACCTGCGCGCGGCCATCGGTGCGCCGCCAGCGGTCAACCCCGAGCTGGATCCGGCGCTGCTTCGCCAGCGCCTCAAGCGCCAGTCGCGCCGCCACCTGGCCACTGCCGCCATGTTGCTGGTCGCCATCGGCCTGGGCGGCCTGGGTGGCTGGCAAGCGCGGCAGGCCACCCTGCTCGCCAGCAGCCTGCCGATGACCGACGCCATGCAGGCCTATCGCCTGTTTGCCCAGAACCCGATCATGCCCGCCGACTACCAGGTGCAGGGCAATGGCGATATGCAAGCCTGGCTCGACCGCTACTTCGCCCAGGCCCATCGCCTGCCAGACCTCAGCCAGGCCGGCTTCAACCCAGTCAGCGCGCGGCTGCTCAGCACCGACCAGGGTGCGGCGGCGATGGTGCTCTACGAGAACCCACAAGGCCGGCGCATCAGTTTCTACATTCGCCCGCCGGGCCCGCAGAACACCCTGCTGCCAAGGGGCAGCCGCAGCGCCGAGGGGCTCCAGGCCGAGTACTGGTCCAGCCCCGGCTACAACTATGCGATGGTCAGCCAAGAGGACGAGCCGACCACCCCATTGCTCAAGCAGACCACTCGGTTCTAGGACGCCACCGCCATGCCTTTTCGAGATAGCCGCCCGCGTCGCCTGCCCTTGCTCAGACGCCTGTTCGGCAAAACAACCGCCAGTGACAGCGCGCCAGCCATTCAGCGGTTCTTCGCGGACAAGGCCCGGCAACAGGGCTACACCCTCAGCCCCAGCCAATTACAGGTGATCGACGCCATGGCCCGGCAGACCTCGTACCTGCTGGACCGGCGCCCGACCCGCAGCCTGTACCTGCACGGCGCCGTCGGCCGAGGCAAAAGCTGGCTGCTGGACGGGTTTTTCCAGGCCCTGCCCTTGCCTGACAAGCAGCGGGTGCATTTCCACGACTTTTTCGCCCGCCTGCACCGTGGCATGTTTGCCCACCGCCAACAGGCCGATGCCCTGGGCGCCACCCTGGACCAGTTGCTCGACGGCTGCCGGGTGCTGTGTTTCGACGAATTCCATGTGCATGACATTGGCGATGCGATGTTGATCACTCGTCTGTTCAAGGCCCTGTTCCAACGGGGCATCCTGGTACTGGTCACCTCCAATTACCCGCCCCAGGGCTTGCTGCCCAACCCGCTGTATCACCAGCGTTTCAAACCGGTGATCGACTTGATCGGCGCGCACATGGACGTCATGCAAGTCAGCGCGCCCCAGGACTACCGGGGCCTGGCGCAGAACCACCAGCAGCAGCGTTTCACCCACGGCCAATACGTGTGGCCCGGAACCCCGGCCCAGCGCCGCGAACTGGCGCTGCCCGCCACCGCTGGCCCGCCCCTGGCGCTGGCGGTCGGCTCGCGGCAACTGCAAGTGCGCTGGCACCAGGTGCGCAGCCTGGCCTTGACCTTCAACGACCTGTGCGAACAGCCCACCGCCGTGATGGACTACCTGTTGCTGTGCGAGGATTTCGACCACTGGATCATCGACGACCTGCCGCTGCTCGGCGATTGCCCGATTGCCGTGCAACAGCGCTTTATCAACCTGATCGACGTGCTGTACGACCAGGACAAGCACCTGACCCTGCTGGGCCAACAGCCACTGGACGACGCCCTGCAAGGCCAGGCGATTGACCTGGCGCGCACCCGCAGCCGCCTGGGGCAGTTGCAACAAGTCAGCCCGCTGGCGCTCAAGTCGCTATCATGAGCGCCTTTGACCTTGTCGAGTGACCTACGCTGTTCATGGATACCCTTGCCCAACTCAAGGCCGGCCAACTGGCTGGCATCAAGCGCCTGGACCTGTCCTGCGGCCTGACGCAGTTCCCCCGGGAAATCTTCGACCTGGCCGACTCCCTGGAAATCCTCAACCTGAGCGGCAATGCCCTGCGCAGCCTGCCGGACGACCTGCATCGCCTGCCCCACCTGCGCGTGCTGTTTTGCTCGGACAACGCCTTTACCGAGCTGCCCTCGTGCCTGGGCCTGTGCCCGCAGTTGAGCATGGTCGGTTTCAAGGCCAACCAGATCGAGCAGGTGCCCGCCGCCGCGCTGCCACCGCAGTTACGCTGGCTGATCCTCACCGATAACCGCATCCACCAGTTGCCGGACGCCCTCGGTGAACGGCCACTGCTGCAAAAACTCATGCTGGCCGGCAACCGCCTGGAGCAACTGCCCGCGAGCCTGGCCCAGTGCCATAACCTCGAACTGCTGCGCATCGCTTCCAACCGCCTGACTCAGTTACCCCACTGGCTGCTGACACTGCCGCGCCTGACCTGGCTGGCCTATGCCGGCAACCCGGTGGAAAGCGCGGTGGACGTGGCAACTGATGACGCGACGCCGAACATTCCCTGGGCCGAACTGGAACTGGGCCAGGTGCTGGGCGAAGGCGCCTCGGGGGTGATTCGCAAGGCACTGCGCAAACCGTCGAACGAGCCAGTCGCGGTCAAACTCTACAAGGGCACCATCACCAGCGACGGCTCGCCGCTGCACGAAATGCAGGCCTGCATTGCCGCCGGGTTGCATCCCAACCTGATCAAAGTGCAAGGCCGCGTGGTCGGCCACCCCGATGACCAGGCCGCGCTGGTGATGGACCTGATCGACCCGAGCTACCGCAACCTCGCCGGCCTGCCCAGCCTGGCGTCCTGCACCCGGGACATCTACGACCCCGCCACCCGTTTCAGCGTGGAGGTAGCGTTGCGCATGGCGCGCGGCATCGCCTCCGTGGCCGCGCACCTGCACCGGCACGGCATCACCCATGGCGACCTGTATGGCCACAATATTTTGTGCAATGCCCAGGGTGATTGTTTGCTTGGGGACTTTGGCGCCGCGTCGTTCCATGCCACGGCCGACACCCTGGAGACCAGGGCATTGCAGCGCATTGAAGTGCGGGCGTTCGGGGTGTTGCTGGGGGAGTTGCTGGAGCGGATTGACGCGGGTTTGAGCGCTGAACAGCGCCAGGTGCTGGAGACACTGGGTGACAGTTGCTGCCAGCCGCAGGTGCTGGCGCGTCCGGCGTTCGAAGAGATCGAGGCACTGCTGTCCTCACTCTGAAACGCCCTGTAAATGTGGGAGCGGGCTTGCCCGCGATAGCAGTGGGTCAGCCAGCTGATGTGCCATCTGATACACCGCTATCGCGGGCAAGCCCGCTCCCACACAAGTCTGCGCCCATAATTCCAGGCCGGGTTTAGCCCGCCAGGCCGACGAACATATCCTGCACGTCGTCATGGTTGTCCAGGCCTTCGAGGAAGGCTTCGACTTCAGCCATCTGCTCATCGCTCAAGCCGCTGACCGGGTTTTTCGCAAGGTAGCCCAACTTGGCCGACAACACGGTAAAACCCTGCTCCGGCAAAGCCTTCTGCACCGCGTCCAGGTCGGTGGTCTCGGTGATGAACAGGGTCGTGCCCTCTTCTTCACCTTCTTCAAAGTCCTGGGCGCCGGCTTCGATGGCGGCCATTTCCGGGTCGGCGTCCGGGGTATCCGGCGAGGCTTCGATCAGCCCTACGTGGTTGAAGTCCCAGGCCACGGAGCCCGAAGCCCCCAGTTGCCCCTTGCGGAACGCCACGCGGATTTCCGCTACGGTGCGGTTGATGTTGTCGGTCACGCACTCAACGATCAACGGCACCTGGTGCGGGGCAAACCCTTCGTAGGTCACGCGATGGTACTGCACGGTCTCGCCCAGCAGGCCCGCGCCTTTCTTGATCGCGCGCTCGAGGGTTTCCTTGGGCATCGAGGCCTTCTTGGCCTGCTCGACCACCAGACGCAGGTGGGCGTTGGTCGCGGTGTCCGCACCGTTACGGGCGGCAATGGTGATTTCCTTCACCAGCTTGCCGAAAATCTTGCCCTTGGCATTGGATGCCGCTTCTTTATGTTTAACCTTCCACTGTGCGCCCATGACTCACTCTCTTGATATCCGTGGCGCCGAGACGTCTACTGGCCGGCGCTTTGGCCGCAGAGTTTATAGGGCAAGAACCCATCGTTCCACCAAAAAACCGGCCAGCGTTGCAGGGGCCTCAGGTGCGCAGGGGTTTGATCGCGACGGAACGATCCGGCACAAAGTCACCCACTTGCGCCAGAACCGCAGGCCGCGCGTTCCAATAGGGCATCAGCACCAGCGCCGAAAACAACGCGGCGCCGGCGAACACGATAAACACCGTCACTGTGTCGAAGTAGCCCGGCAGCAGGCCACCGAGGATCGCCCCCACCGAACCGCAGCCGTTGACGAAGCCCGCTGCCGTGGCGCCCGCCTTGGCCGTACCGAAGTCAATCGCCGCCGTGCTGCTGATCATCGAGTCCGGCCCGTACAGGGTCAGGCCCATCACAAACAGCAAGGCCATCACCAACAGCACGCTACCGGTATGCAAGGCCCCCATGAACAGCGCCAGCGACACCGTCAGCGCCAGCAGGCTGAGGACACAGGCCGGCATGCGCCGGGCGCCGAACAGTTTGTCGGACGCCAGGCCAATCATGATCGGCCCCAACAACCCCGCCAGCTCGAACGCCGTCGGCACAATCGCTGCGCCGACCTTGCCCACCGAAGGCATCTGCTCATAGACAATCACCGGGCCCCACAACAGGATCGCGTAGCGCGCCGGTTTCAACAGGAAGTACGCCAGGCCCAGGGTCAGCACCGTGCGGTTGCGCAAGATCTCGCGCAACGGCTCAAGGATGCTGATTTTTTTCGCCGCTGCCTGCTCTTCAGCGCTCATTGCCGGCTCGGGCTCCACTTGCGGCAGGCCGACGTCCTGAGGCGTGTTGCGCTGGAAAATAAAGAACAGCACCGCCACCACCGCCACCACCGCGGCACTGGAGATAAATGCCGCGTGCCAGCTGCCAATCAGGGTGTAGGCCCACCAGCCGGCAAATGGCGATGCCACCAGCCCGCCAAACGCGTAACACGAGCTCCACAACCCCAACACCCGCCCGCGCTGCTGCGCCGGGAAGAAACTGCCAAGGTTCTTGCACAGCCCCGACCAGCCGGTGGACTGCGCCAGCCCCTGGATCAACATGCAGGTGACAAAGATCGGCAAGGTGGCAAACGTGCCCATGACCAGGGCGGCGGCCGCCGAAATCACCAGCCCGCCCAACACCACCACCCTTGGGCCAAAACGGTCGGCAAGCATGCCCCAGGTGAACTGGCCAACGGCATAGGCCGCCAGGTACAGGCCATCCAGGTTGGCCATCATCATCTTGTCCAGCGGGAAACTGGGGTCGTCGACGAGCCCCAACTTGGCCACGGAAAACGCTTTGCGGGTGAAATAGAAGGCGGCATATGCCAGCCAGGTGATGGCGAAAATCTGCATGCGCCAACGCTTGATGCTACCCATAGGGATATTCATGGTGGTTCTGACCTCAGGTGTGAGTGTGCCGGCAGAATCGAGAAGCAATTGCCTGTGTTTTTATTGTTTTGCACTGCAGTACCGGGGCGCAGGGCGCTGGGTACTGGTCAGATGAGTCCTGCAAGGGTGCACGCAAGGGCCCATGATCGCCGAAGTTGTAGGACTCAACCTACGGCGACTGAGCGCTATCAAAGCAATGGCTGACTAATAGGTAAAATCGATTTATCGTATTTCAAATATAAGCTCAGCTTGTAAGAGGTCGTGCCATGTCGGTTTCCCATGCCCAACTCAAAGCCTTCCATGCGGTGGCCGTCCACGGCAGCTTTACCGCGGCGGCGCAGCGGCTGTTCCTCACCCAGCCGGCCATTTCCGATCAGGTGCGCAAGCTTGAAGAGCGTTTTGGCGTGCTGCTGTTCCATCGCAACAAGCGTTCGGTACGCCTGACCGACCTGGGGGAGCGCCTGCTGAGTATCACCCAGCGCCTGTTCGTGATTGCCGCCGAAGCCGAGGAACTGCTGCAAGACTCCAAGGCCCTGCAGACCGGCAGCCTGACCCTGGCCGTGGACGCGCCGGTGCATGTGCTGCCGCAGATCGCGCGGTTTTGCGAACGCTATCCGGGGATCACCGTAAGGATCGAGACCGGCAACACCGATGATGCGCTGTATCGCCTGCACAACTATCAGGCTGACCTGGCGCTGGTGGGGCGCGATGTCGACGATGAGCGCCTGCTCTCGATCCCCCTGCGCGATGACCCGATGCTGGCGTTTGTCGCACGTAACCACCCATGGGCCGGGCGTGAGTCTATCGACCTGGCGGACCTGGACGACACGCCCCTGGTGCTGCGGGAAATCGGCTCGGTGACCCGTCAGACCCTGGAGCGCGAGATGCACCAGGCCGGGCTGCGCATCCGCCCGGCGATCCAGGTGGAAGGCCGCGAAGCCGCGCGTGAGGCGGTGGTGGTGGGGATTGGCGTGGGGGTGGTCTCGGCGTCGGAGTTCGGCGCGGATTCACGGGTGTATGCCATGCCCATCCGCGACTGCACCCAGCGTATGAAGGAAACGCTGGTGTGCCTCAAGGAGCAGAGTTCGCGGCGGGTAGTGGCGACTTTCCTGGAGATTGTCCGGGAAAGCCTGCGCGACGATTAGCTGAGTAATTGCATTGAGTTGACCCGTGCACAGGCTCTCGATGACTGGCCAGACTCGACCCAACCTCGTTCCTGAGCCTGCACGTCATCATGAGCGTGACTAATACTCTTTTGAAATCAATTCGTTTTTGTTCATGTAGCCTCCTTGCTTAAAATACGTGCAGCTCTTCACGCTGGCCGATCTACAAACCGTCGAGTGAAGAAACAGCATGTTGATCAAATCTGAAAGAGGCCAGGCGCCATTTCAGGTTTGTCCAAAATACGGGTGCAGGTCACGATGAACAACGAATTCACATTTGCTATCAAGAGCATTTGTTTTGATGAGAATTACTTTCCTTCAGACACTACGCGCATCACGACCAACTTTGCCAATCTAGCGAGGGGGGAGAGTCGTCAGGAGAATCTGCGCAACACGTTGAAGATGATTGATAATCGCTTTAATGCATTGGCGCACTGGGACAATCCTACGGGTGATCGTTACACGGTCGAGTTGGATATTATTTCCGCTGAAATGAAAATTGATACTGAAGGTCGCGGCCACGCTATTCCTTTGATTGAGATTTTGAAGACCACGATTGTTGATCGAGAAACCAATCAACGCATCAGTGGCATAGTGGGAAATAACTTTTCATCCTACGTGCGAGACTATGACTTCAGTGTGCGGCTGCTGGAGCACAACAAGAACCAGTCACAATTCAGCACCCCACACGACTTTGGCGATTTGCACGGTAAACTATTCAAGTGCTTCGTCAACTCCAGCGCTTACAAAGAGCACTTCGACAAGCCACCGGTCATCTGCCTGAGCGTATCCAGTACCCGGACATACCTTCGAACCGAGAACCAGCACCCTGTGTTGGGCTTTGAGTACCAGCAAGATGCCTACTCTTTGACAGATGAGTACTTCAGGAAAATGGGCTTGAAGGTTCGTTATTTCATGCCGCCGAACAGTGCCGCGCCACTGGCTTTCTACTTCTCGGGGAATTTGCTCGGTGATTACACCGATCTTGAGTTGATTGGCACCATTAGCACCATGGATACGTTCCAGAAAATCTACCGCCCTGAGATTTACAATGCAAACTCCGTAGCTGGAAAGTCCTACCAGCCTAGTTTGAAGCATCAGGACTATTCATTGACTCGAATTATTTATGATCGAGAAGAGCGAAGCCGACTGGCTACTGAACAGGGCAAGTTTGCCGAAGAGCAATTCATCAAGCCCTACAAGGTCATTCTTGATCAATGGTCTGTTAGCTGCGCGCTTTAATTAATTTCAAATCAAGGTCTTCTTTAATGAAAAAGCTGTTGCCTACTTCGACCGCTGGGAGCTTGCCTAAACCTTCCTGGCTTGCACAACCTGAAACGCTTTGGTCGCCCTGGAAATTGCAGGATGAAGAACTGGTTGAAGGTAAACAGGACGCTTTGCGCCTCGCCTTGCAGGAGCAGCAGTTGGCCGGCATTGATATCGTCAGTGATGGCGAACAGACCCGTCAGCATTTTGTGACGACCTTCATCGAGCATCTCGAAGGGGTCGATTTCGAGAATCGTGAAACCGTCCGGATTCGTGATCGCTACGATGCCAGCGTGCCGACGGTTGTGGGTGCCGTTTCTCGGAAAAAGCCGGTGTTCGTGGAAGACGCCAAATTCTTGCGCCAGCAGACGAAGCAGCCGATTAAATGGGCCCTGCCCGGCCCCATGACGATGATTGACACCCTCTACGATGCTCACTACAAAAGCCGTGAAAAACTGGCCTGGGAATTCGCGAAGATTCTCAATCAGGAGGCCAGAGAGCTGGAGGCTGCCGGGGTAGATATCATCCAGTTCGATGAGCCTGCATTCAACGTGTTTTTTGACGAGGTGAATGACTGGGGTGTGGCCACCTTGGAGCGAGCAATCGAAGGGCTCAAATGCGAAACCGCCGTGCATATTTGCTATGGCTATGGCATCAAGGCCAACACCGACTGGAAAAAAACGCTGGGTTCGGAGTGGCGCCAGTATGAAGAAGCGTTCCCCAAGTTGCAGAAATCCAGCATCGATATCGTCTCGCTCGAATGTCACAACTCTCACGTCCCGATGGATCTGATCGAGCTCATCCGGGGTAAAAAAGTGATGGTGGGCGCCATTGATGTGGCAAACCATGCCATCGAGACGCCCGAGGAAGTCGCCAATACCCTACGCAAGGCACTTCAGTTCGTAGATGCCGACAAGCTCTATCCTTGCACCAACTGCGGTATGGCTCCGTTGCCTCGCCAGGTGGCAAGGGGCAAGTTGAATGCGTTGAGCGCAGGCGCAGAGATCATTCGAAAAGAGCTGTCGAACTAGGAACCGCGATGTCACTCACTACCACTGCTACTTCCATCGAGCCCCTGAGTTTTCGTCAGGCGCTCGGGCACTACGCTTGCGGTATCACGGTGATTACATCGCACACCGGTGATGAGCCGATTGGCTTTACTTGCCAGTCGTTTTATAGCGTATCGATGAACCCGCCACTGGTCTCGTTCAGCGTCATGTGCAGCTCGGCCAGCTATCCGAAGATTCGTGAGGCAGGTCGATTCGCAGTCAATATTCTGTCCGGTGAACAGGTTGGGATTTCCAACCAGTTCGCTCGTCGAGGCACGGATAAGTGGCATGGAATCGAATGGCAGGAATCACCGCTAGGTAACCCCGTCATTGCCGACAGCCTGCACTGGCTCGACTGTGAAATCCACGCTGAGCACGTCGCAGGCGATCACGTGATAGTGATTGGTGAGGTGAAAGCCATGGATCTGCAAAAGGCCGATACCGCACAGCCATTGCTGTATTTCAAAGGGCAGTATCGCAACCTGGCGGCGCATGGCGCAGTTTGAGCGACGAGGGTTTTCCTGCGTAAACGCACTGGCCACAAGCCACTGCGTTATGTTGCGTTAACGCACACTAGACACCTACAGCCCTGCGAGAGGGGTACGGGGCCAACTCGAAGTCGAATGCAAACGACTGGTCAAACGGGGTGCAACGTCCCAATCAGCTTGCGGCCAACTCGAAAAACGCCTGAATCAAGCGCAACTCGCGGCGTCGTTCCATGCAGCCGAGCATGTGCTGGTTCAGCAGCCCATCGCCACGGATCGCAATCGCATGCACCCGCGGGTCCCGGCTGACTTCCATGGAGGACACCACCCCCACCCCCAATTCGGCGGCCACCGCTTCCGCCACCGCTTCGCGGCTATCGAGTTCCAGCAACACCTTGGGCTGCACGCCGGCCTTGGCACACGCCTCGTCGAAAGTGCGGCGGGTGATGGAACTGGGCTCGCGCAGCACCATGATCACCTGGTCCAACTGCTCCAGGCGAATACCCGCCGGGTCCGCCAGCCACGGGTGGCCAGCCGGTACCAACGCGCAAATACGTGACTCGTTCAACGGCTGCAGGTGTACGCCCTTGCGCGGCTCGACTTCGGTCAACACCGCCACATCCGCATGCTCGGAGAGCAGCGCCGCCAGGGTTTCCTGGGCATTGCCCAGGCGCAGGTTGACGGTGATCCCCGGGTAACGGGCACGCAGCTTTGCCAACATCGGCATGACCATATGCGGGCCATCCGCCGCCACCTCCAGGCGTCCGGTGAGCAATTGGCGGTTGGCTTCGAGCAGGGTCTGCGCTTCATCCACCAGGCCGAAGATGCTGCGGGTGATGGCCGCCAGCTTGATGCCCTCCTCCGTCAACTCCACGCGCCGCGCGGTACGCCGCAGCAGGGTGATCTGGTAATGCTCTTCCAGCGCCTTGATATGCCCGGTCACGGCTGGCTGGCTGATAAACAGGCGCGCGGCGGCACGGGTAAAACTGCCGTCCCGGGCCACGGCGTCAAATGCACGGAGTTGGAAAAGATTCATAGCTATCGGCCTCACTGATGGCTGGCATAACAACAAACAATTTGATTGATGACAAGCCAAACTGCAATTTATGTCCCGTAGCGTCATCCCACTGCTTTGCGAGGACAAGAGAATGAGTACTGCCGCGCCGATCCTGCTCACACCTGGGCCCCTGACCACCTCTGCCCGCACCCGCCAGGCGATGATGGTTGACTGGGGTTCGTGGGATGACCGCTTCAACCAACTGACCGCCAGCCTCTGCGAGCAACTGCTGGTGATCATTAACGGTGGCGACAGCCATCACTGCGTGCCCTTGCAGGGCAGCGGCACGTTCGCCGTCGAAGCCGCCATCGGTACCCTGGTGCCCCGCGATGGCAAAGTGCTGGTGCTGATCAACGGCGCCTACGGCAAGCGCCTGGCAAAGATCTGCGAAGTACTGGGCCGCCCGTTCAGCACCTTCGAGACCGCTGAGGACCAGCCCACCACCGCCGCCGATGTCGACCGTCTGTTGCAGGCTGACAGCAGCATCACCCATATCGCGCTGATCCACTGCGAAACCAGCACCGGCATCCTCAACCCGCTGCCGGAGATCGCCCAGGTCATCCAGCGCCATGGCAAGCGCCTGATCATCGACGCCATGAGCTCCTTTGGCGCGCTGCCCATCGACGCCGCCCAAGTGCCGTTTGACGCCCTGATCGCTGCCTCCGGCAAATGCCTGGAAGGCGTGCCCGGCATGGGCTTTGTCTTTGCCAAAAAAGACGCACTGGCCGCCGCCCAGGGCAACAGCCATTCCCTGGCCATGGATTTGTTCGACCAGCACGCCTACATGGCCAAGACCGGGCAATGGCGCTTTACCCCGCCGACCCACGTGGTAGCCGCCCTGCATGAAGCGCTGCTGCAATACAACGAAGAAGGCGGCCTGCCAGCCCGTCACCAGCGCTATGCCGCCAACTGCAAGACGCTGCTGGACGGCATGGCCGACCTGGGTCTGCGCAGCTTCTTGCCGGCCGCGATCCAGGCGCCGATCATCGTCACCTTCCACGCGCCAAACGATCCGCGCTACCAGTTCAAGGAATTCTACGAGCGGGTCAAGGCCAAGGGTTTCATTCTGTATCCGGGCAAATTGACCCAGGTAGAAACCTTCCGCGTGGGCTGCATCGGTCACGTCAATCAGGCCGAGATGCAAGCGGCGGTGGCGGCGATTGCCCAGGCGCTGCAAGAGATGGAAGTGCTCGAAATCTGACTCCCTTCGGCGATGGGGCCTTCAGGGCCGCTATCGCCGGCAAGCCGGTTCCTACACATTATTTACAGGATTTGAACCATGAACTATCAGAACCCCAACACCCTGCAGGCCGCCATCCTTGATTGGGCCGGTACCGTGGTCGACTTTGGCTCGTTTGCCCCCACGCAGATTTTTGTCGAGGCGTTTGCCGAGTTCGACGTGCAGGTTTCCATCGAAGAAGCCCGTGGCCCGATGGGCATGGGCAAGTGGGACCACATCCGCACCCTGTGTGATCAGCCGCAAGTGGCCGAGCGCTATCGCAAGGCCTTCGGCCGCACGCCGACCGATGATGACGTGACCGCCATCTACGAGCGCTTCATGCCGTTGCAGATCGAGAAGATCGCCGAACACTCGGCGCTGATTCCCGGCGCCCTGGAGACCATCGCCGCGCTGCGTGCGCAAGGGATCAAGATCGGCTCCTGCTCCGGCTACCCCAAGCAAGTGATGGACAAGGTGGTCGAACTGGCGGCTACCAACGGCTACATCGCCGACCATGTCGTGGCCACCGACGAAGTGCCCAATGGCCGCCCATGGCCGGCCCAGGCCTTGGCCAACGTGATCGCGCTGGGCATCGATGACGTGGCGGCCTGCGTGAAGATCGACGACACCGTGCCGGGCATCCTCGAAGGCCGCCGCGCCGGGATGTGGACCGTGGCGCTGACCTGCTCGGGCAACGCCCTGGGCCTGACCTACGAGCAGTTCCGCGCCCTGGACCCGGCGACCCTGACCAGCGAACGCAAGCGTATCGAAACGATGTTCGCCGGCTCGCGCCCGCACTACCTGATCGACACGATCACCGACCTGCCCGGCGTGATCGCCGACATCAATCAGCGCCTGGCACGTGGTGAAATGCCGCAAAGCGCCTGATCGAGATCAATACATCGCCCCTCACTCGGGCAAACCTTGCATAACAGGTTTAGGCTTTAGGGACTCCGTCGCCAAAGAACGGAGGTTTGCCCCTGATGAGTGAGGAAAGACGCGATGCCGTGGAAAAACAGCGAGTCCCGTTACAGTACGATGTCCATCGCCTTGCACTGGCTGATGCTAGTGCTGCTGGTGGCGGTCTACGTCACCATTGAATTTCGCGGGATTTTCCCCAAAGGCAGTGGCGGACGCACGTTAATCAAGGAACTGCACTTCATGTTCGGCCTGACCGTATTCGTACTGGTCTGGCTGCGCCTGTTTGCCCGCAGCCTTGGCGTGGCGCCGAAGATTTTGCCCGCGCCGCCGCAATGGCAAGCGCTACTGGCGACCTTGATGCACGTGGCGCTGTATGTGTTCATGATCGGCATGCCGATCTTTGGCTGGCTGATTGTCAGTGCCGAAGGGCATTCGGTGTGGTTCTACGGGATCGAGTTGCCACCGCTGATCGGTGAAAACAAGGACCTGGCCAAGCAGATCGAAGGCTGGCACGTATTGGGCGGCACTATCGGCTACTGGCTGATCGGCCTGCATGCGGCGGCGGGTCTGTACCACCACTACTTCATGCGGGATAACACCGTGTTGCGCATGTTGCCCAAGCGTTAATCCACAAAACCCCGGCGGCCCTGCAAGCCGCCGGTATGCACAAAGACCAGGCGAGTGCCGGGGGCAAAGCGCCCGGCCTCGATCTGCTGCTTGAGCGCCAGCAGCGCCTTGCCGGTATAGAGCGGCTCCAGGGGCAAGCCACTGGCCTGCTGCGTGGCGTCGATGAAGGCCAGCAATGGCGGATCGACTTTCGCAAAACCGCCACGACTGGCGTCCAACAGTTCATACCCGCCCTGCACGATGGCCCGCACGTTCTGCACGACACCGTGGTCATCCGGCACCGCCATGGCCCCGTAAACAGGATGCGCGCCCGCCTCCGCCAGCACCAAACCCGCCAGGGTGGTACCGGTGCCGGCTGCCAGCCACCAGGCGTCGTAGTCGGCCCACCCCAGGGCGGGCAACTGCCTGCGCACCTGCTCGACCAACACGCCACAGCCCAACGCCCCTGTCATGGCGCCGCCGCCCTCGGGTACGGGATGCAGGTGCGGATACCGCTCGCACCAGGGCAACCAGAAGTCCGGCGCATGACGCGCACGGTAACCGCCGTAGCCCAGCCAGTGCAGTTGCATGCCGAAGGCTTGCAGGTCGAGGACCGTCGGGGTGTCTTGCGGGTGCCCGCGCAACAGGCCGACGGTGGCAAAACCGAAGCGTTTGCCGGCCGCCGCCAGGGCATGCAGATGGTTGGAGTAGGCGCCGCCCACGCTGATGATGCCGCTGGCACCCGCCTGTCGCGCCTGGGCCAGGTGCCCGGTGAGCTTGAACCACTTGTTGCCGCTGATCAGCGGGTCGATGCGGTCCAGGCGCAGCACGGCCACCTCGACCCCGTTCAGCCAATCCAACTGCAAGGGTTCAAGGGGCGCGTGGGGAAGCCAATCGAAAGGACCCATCAGGGCACGTCTGCATGAAAAAAGGGGCGGTAGTCTAACACCGCCCCTGCGCGGCCCTTACAACTCGGCGGCCAGGCGCGAGCCCTGGTTGATGGCGCGCTTGGCATCCAGCTCGGCGGCCACGTCGGCACCGCCGATCAGGTGCACGTTCTGGCCAGCGGCGACCAGGCCGTCCTGCAGTTCGCGCAGCGGGTCCTGGCCGGCGCAGATCACAATGTTGTCCACCGCCAGCACCTGCGGCTCGCCCTCGGCACCAATACGGATATGCAGGCCCTCATCGTCGATCTTCAGGTATTCAACGCTATTGAGCATCTGCACCTGCTTGTTCTTCAGGCCGGTACGGTGGATCCAGCCGGTGGTCTTGCCCAGGCCGTCGCCAACCTTGGAAGCTTTGCGCTGCAACAGGTAAACCTCGCGCGCCGGGGCGTGGGGCTGGGGTTTGATCCCGGCCACGCCGCCGCGGGCCTGCAACAGGGTGTCGATGCCCCACTCCTTCCAGAACGCTTCGCGGTCCAGGCTGGTGGACACGCCCTGGTGCACGAGGAACTCCGACACGTCAAAGCCGATACCACCGGCACCGATCACGGCAACGCGCTTGCCCACCGGTTTGCGCTGCAGGAGCACGTCCAGGTAGCTGAGCACCTTGGGGTGTTCCACGCCAGGAATCGCCGGGGTACGCGGCGCAATACCGGTGGCGAGGATGATCTCGTCATAGCCGCCGGCCACCAGTTGCGCTACATCGACCCGGGTGTTGAGGCACAGCTCGACATGGGTGGTCTGCAGCTTGCGCTTGAAGTACCGCAGGGTTTCAAAAAACTCTTCCTTGCCCGGCACGCGCTTGGCCACATTGAACTGGCCGCCGATCTCGCTGGCCGAATCGAACAGGGTCACCTGGTGCCCGCGCTCCGCCGCCACGGTGGCAGCGGCCAGTCCGGCTGGGCCGGCGCCGACTACGGCGATTTTCTTGATCTGCTGGACCGGCAGGTAATTGAGCTCGGTCTCGTAGCAGGCGCGCGGGTTGACCAGGCAGGTGGTCAACTTGCCGCCGAAGGTGTGGTCCAGGCAGGCCTGGTTGCAGCCGATGCAGGTATTGATCTCATCGGCGCGCCCAGCGGCGGCCTTGTTGACGAACTCCGGGTCGGCGAGGAACGGCCGGGCCATGGACACCATGTCGGCATCGCCCTCGGCGAGGATCTGCTCGGCCACTTCCGGGGTGTTGATACGGTTGGTGGTGATCAACGGGATCTGCACCGCGCCACGCAGCTTGGCCGTGACTTTACTGAACGCACCGCGCGGCACCTTGGTGGCGATGGTCGGGATGCGCGCTTCGTGCCAGCCGATACCGGTATTGATAATCGTCGCGCCCGCCTGTTCGATGGCCTTGGCCAACTGGACGATTTCTTCCCAGGTGCTGCCGCCTTCCACCAGGTCGAGCATCGACAGGCGGAAGATGATGATGAAATTCGGCCCCACGGCTTCGCGCACCCGGCGCACGATTTCCACCGGCAGGCGCATGCGGTTTTCGTAGGCGCCGCCCCAGCGGTCGGTGCGGTGGTTGGTGTGGGCGGCGAGGAACTGGTTAATGAAATAACCTTCGGACCCCATGATTTCGACGCCGTCGTACTCGGCGACCTGGGCCAATACCGAGCAGGTGACAAAGTCGCTGATCTGCTTCTCGATGCCTTCCTCGTCCAGCTCCTTGGGCTTGAACGGGTTGATCGGCGCCTGGATCGCGCTGGGGGCGACCTGCTTGGGGCTGTAGGCATAACGCCCCGCGTGGAGGATCTGCATGCAGATCTTGCCACCGGCCTCGTGCACGGCCTGGGTGACGATCTTGTGCTTGAGCGCCTCGGCTTCGGTGGTCAGCTTGGCTGCCCCGGAGTACACCCCGCCTTCATCGTTCGGGCCAATACCGCCGGTGACCATCAGGCCCACGCCGCCACGGGCGCGCTCGGCGAAATACGCCGCCATGCGCTCGAAGCCGCCAGGCTTTTCTTCAAGGCCGGTGTGCATCGAACCCATCAGGGTGCGATTGCGCAAGGTGGTAAAACCCAGGTCCAACGGGGCCAGCAGGTGCGGGTAGGCAGCAGCGGTCATGGTACAGCTCCACAACGGATCATCACGGGACGTGACAGGCTCGAATGGCCGGCCATCGGTTTATGTTCCACAGACTAAGAGCCACGCCGTTAGCGCTCAATGACTGAAACTGACAACTTATTGATCCAAATGCGCAACGCCCCTTGGCAAGCGTGGCGACGCGCCCTACCCTAGGGGCGAACCCTGCACACGGCCTGTTGTCTGTTCCCCCATGCGTAAATTACTTGCTTTGACCCTCACCATGGCCCTGGTCGCCGCCGTTTCCGCCTATCTGGTCTGGACCCAGGAGCGCCCCGTGGGGCATTACCTGTCGGACCTGCGGATCAACCTGGCTGTAAACGAGGGCACTCCCGCCGATCACGGCAACCTGCTGGGCATCCAGCCGGAGCTGTTCCCCGCTGACTACCAGAGCCTGGAACGCTTGCACCTCAAGCTCTCGGCCTACCTGCGCAATGCCCAGGAACTAGGCCTGCTCAACGATAAAACCATCGTGGTCCTGCCCGAACATGTCGGCACCTGGCTGATGGTCAGTGGCGAAAAAAACGAGCTGTATCAGGCGACTAACTTCAAGGAGGCGATGAACTGGCTGTCGGCGAGCAACCCTTTGCTGTTCCTGCGCGCATTGATCAGCGCCCAGGGCGATAACCGCCTGGACGATGCCTACCTGCGCATGAAGGCGCCGGCCATGGCCCGCGATTACCAGGTGCTGTTTGGTGGCCTGGCCAAGGAGTTCGGGGTGACCCTGGTTGCCGGCTCCATCGCCCTGCCCAACCCCAGTATCAGCCAGGGTCAACTGCAGGTCGGCCATGGCGCGCTGTACAACACCAGCCTGGTGTTCGACCGCGATGGCCTGCCGCTGGGCCAACCCCAGCGCCAGCTCTACCCGATCTTCGATGAGCGCGGTTTTATCGCCCCGGGCGACGAAAACGCGGTCAGCGTGATCGACACCCCGGCCGGGCGCCTGGGCATCCTGATCGGCAGCGACAGTTGGTACCCCGACAACTACCGCAAGCTCAACGAACAAGGCGCGCAACTGGTGGCCGTGCCGGCACTGGTGATTGGCCGAGACACCTGGGACAAGCCATGGCGCGGCTTCAAAAGTGTGTCCACGCCCCCGGAAGTCAGCCTCAAGCCCGAAGAGCTCAGTGAAGGCGAAGCCTGGCATCGCCTGAGCCTGATCAGCCAGGCCCCCATCAGCCTGGCCGGTGCCGGCATGAGCGTATTCATGCGCGGGCAGTTCTGGGACCAGGGCACCAGCGGCCAGAGCTTTCTCAGTGCCAACGGCCAAGTCTTCGCCGACGGCAACGCACGTGGTGCGCGCCTGCTGAACGTGTGGCTATAAACCCATGAAGCCGGCACCGATGCGCCTCGGGGACTTATCGGTGGGCATCGTGCACACCCTGGCCGACGCCATCCTCAGCCATGGCCTGGACCCGCAGCCGTTGCTGTTGCAATACGGCCTGGACCCGGCGCGCTTGAGTGAACCCGGCGCGCGCCTGTCGATCCCGCGCTATATGCGCCTGGGCCATGCGGCCATCCAACTGACCGGCGACCCCGGCCTGGGCCTGCGCATGGGCCAGTTGAGCCGTATGAATCAACTTGGCCTGGCCGGCGTCACCGCCGCCCAGGCTCCCAACGTGCGCGAAGCGGCACGCACCCTGACGCGCTTCGAAGCCTTGTACGGCGCCAACTATCGTGGCCAGTCGAGCTTTCATGAAGACGCCCAGGGCGCTTGGCTGCGCTTCTATTCCATCAGCCCGTACAACGCTTATAACCGCTTCGTGGTGGACTCGATTCTGGCCGGCTGGCTGCATCAGATGGCGAACTTGTGCCAGCAGCCGGTGCTGGCCGAGCGCATCGAAATCGAATTCGCCGCACCGGACTACAGCGCCAGCTACAGCGTGCTGGGCGAGTGCCCGGTGCAGTTCGGCGCCGAGCTCAACCAACTGCGGCTGAGCCAGTACAGCCTGGGCCTGCGCAACCCGCAGCACTGCCCAAGTACCTGGCACTTGCTGGTGCAATTGTGTGAACGGGAGTTGGAACAACTGACCCGCACCCGCAGCCTGCGCGAGCGCATCATTCGTTTGCTGGGGCCGATGCTCAATGGCGGCCGGGAACCCGACCTGGAAGAAGTGGCGGCGCGCCTGAAGCTGCCAACCTGGACCTTGCGCCGCAAGCTGGCCGAGGAAGGCACGCAGTTTCGCGCGATTCTCAACGACACCCGCCGCGACCTGGCCATGACCTACATTCGCGACACGGAACTGGCGTTTGGGGAAATTGCCTACTTGCTCGGTTTTGCCTCAGCGGAGGCCTTTCAACGGGCCTTCAAGCGCTGGAACAGCCAGACCCCAGGGGAATTTCGCCGCAGTCAGCGGCATTCCGCCTGACGCCTGCCTACAGCTCGGTGGCGTCGTCGGCCGGGTGCGAAGGGTCCAGTTCAAATGCCTGGTATTCCAGCAGCTCTTCTTGATAATCGTCCATCGTCGACTCCTTGTGTCATCAAAGCAGGTTGTTCAAGTGACCTGCATCACCAGCCTAAAGTGCCGTGGTGACGAAAAAAAGACAGGGTCATGACATTCCTGCGCTCCAAGATTAAACGTAGCGACGGGCAACGGATTTAATTCATCAAACTTGACCTTCTCGGCCCGCGCGTAATTATTCGCCGGTAGCCGGCAGCGGTGGAATCACCTCTGTCGGTGCCGGCAGCACAGGCGTAGTCGGCACTTCTGCTGGAGCTTGCGGGGTAATGGGCACGGCCTCTACCGGCGGTGCAAGCGGTTCCGAGACCGCTGGCGCGACAGGTACCGGCGGCACTTCTTTCGGCGCTTCTACCTTGTCCACCGCCGGCGCGGGCTTGGGCTCCGGTACGCCGAGATCGGCCTTTGGCGCTTCGGGAATGTGCTCGGCGGCTTTCACTTCCTGGGGCAGGAACACATCCACCAAGGAAAAGTAGCGGTCATAGAACTTGGGCGAGGTGACCGTCTCGCTGGCCACCTTGACCATGGAGTCGTCGGTGGAGCCGATCGGCATCGACACCGAACCGAGCACGCCCACCCCCAGGCTGGCGGAGTTGTTGACTTTCTTCAGCGCGTAGCGATCCTGCAGGGCGTTAGCAAACATGGTGGCATGATGCTCGCCGCTGCCATCTTCGGCACACACCACGTTGAAACTGATCTGTAGATGGGTCTCACCGGTCTGCTGGAAACTTTTGTTACCGCTCACCAGCTTCGGGTCGCTGCTGGTGATGATGTAGCCCTGGCTGAGCAACGCCCGGCGTGCCGCTTCGCAGGCCGCGATATCGCTGACCGGGTAATTGCGCGAAAACGTACCGGAGTCGTCGAAGTTCTCATGTTCGTAAATAGCGGTCTTGGGCGACGAGCAGCCCGTGGCGCCTGCCAGCACCAGCGCGAGCGCGAGGCCACGCAAGTGAAATGAAGTTGACATTGATCATCCTGAGGAAAACGGTCAGGGCGGTATTGTGCAACAGATCACCGGCTGCGCGCGCGGATTCCTGTCGGTAAAACGTCACCAGCCGGCTCGACGCGCGGTGCAGGAAAAAGCCTGGCGCTCATATGATCGATAAACACCCGCAGTTTGGCCGAGGCATGTCGGCTCGACGGCCAGAGCATCCAGAAGCTGCCACTGTGCTCCAGGTAATCGTCCAGCACCCGCTGCAGGCGGCCCTGCTCGACGGATTCGCGGACCATGAAGTCCGGCAGGCAGGCGATCCCAAGGCCTTCGTGCACGACGTGCTTTAGCGACTCGATGGTCGTGCTGACCAACGGTGCACGCAGCACCGGTTCGGGTTCGCCCGGTAAATGGCGCAGGGGCCAGCTCTCCAGCTTGCCGGTGGCGCAAAACTTGTGACGTAGGCAGGCATGATGGTTGAGGTCCGTAGGACAGGCCGGTACGCCGTGTAAGGCGAAGTACTGCGGCGCTCCCACCAGCACCAACCGATAGTGCCCCAGCAGCCGCGCCGACAGCCGCGAGTCCTCGGGCTTGCCGGTGCGCACCACAGCGTCGAAGCCTTCCTCGATCACATCCACCATGCGGTCGGAAAAATCCACGTCCAGCTCAATCTCTGGATAGGACCGCATAAACTCGGTCAGCACCGGCATCAACAGGCCCCTGACCTGGGGCAAACTGATGCGTAATTTGCCACGGGGGGTGGTCGCTGCTTCAGTCAACTCCTGCTCGGCCGCTTCAACCTCGGCCAGGATCCGCCGTGAACGCTCGAGAAACAGCGCGCCCTCGGCCGTCAGCGTGATACTGCGGGTACTGCGATGGAACAGCCGCACCCCCAGACGCTGCTCCATGCGCGCAATGCTTTTGCCCACAGCCGAGGACGACACCCCCAGCAGCCGACCGGCCTGGGTAAAGCTGCGGGTCTCCGCGACCTGCACAAACACCGACATACTGCCCAGACTGTCCATTGTCACTTCCTGCGAATTGCGGACATAAACGTCCGATAAGTTCGGAACCTTAGCCCATTTTTCCAAGTGGTTCAGCCCCCTACTCTGCCCCGATGTCCTGATGCCTTGAATACGGAGCCGAGCCACATGAATGACTGCAGTACACCGCAATGCCTGCCCAGCCAGCGCGAACGCCTGCCCATGGCGGGCTTGCTGGCGCTGGCCACCGCCGGCTTCATCACCATCCTCACCGAGGCGCTGCCCGCAGGTCTGCTGCCCCAGATGAGCGCCGGCCTTGGGGTGAGCGAGGCGCTGGTCGGCCAGCTCGTCACGCTGTATGCCCTCGGCTCGTTGCTGGCCGCCATCCCCCTGACCATCGCCACCCGTGGCTGGCGCCGCCGCCCCTTGCTGATGCTAGCCATTGGTGGCTTCGCGCTAGTCAACAGTGTCACGGCACTATCAAGCGTGTATTGGCTGACCCTGGTCGCACGGCTGTTGGCCGGGGTGTTCGCGGGTTTGCTCTGGGCACTGCTGGCAGGATATGCCAGCCGCATGGTGGCCCCGCACCTACAGGGCCGGGCGATTGCCGTGGCAATGCTGGGCGCGCCCCTGGCGTTATCCCTTGGAGTGCCTGCCGGAACGTTTCTGGGCACTGCAGTGGGTTGGCGCTTGAGCTTTGCGATCATGACCGGGCTGACAGTGCTGCTACTGGCGTGGGTACGCTGGCAGGTGCCGGACTTTGCCGGGCAACGTGCGCAACAGCGCCTGGGCTTGCGCCAGGTCCTGCGTTTGCCGGGGGTGCGACCGGTGCTGTGGGTGACCTTTACCTACGTGCTGGCGCATAACATTCTGTACACCTATATCGCGCCGTTCCTGGCGCCCGCCGGGCTTACCGCCGACATCGACCGGGTGTTGCTGGTATTTGGCCTGGCCGCGCTGATGGGGATCTGGATCGTCGGCCTGTTGATTGACCGCCTGCTGCAGGTCCTACTGGTGAGCAGCTGCACCCTGTTTGCCGCTGCAGCATTGGCCCTGGGGCTGTGGATCGCCTCTACCGAGGTCGTCTACCTGTCAGTCGCCATCTGGGGCCTGGCGTTTGGCGGCTTGCCTGCCTTGCTGCAAACCGCGCTGGCCAAATCGGCCGGTGACTCGGCGGATGCAGCCCAGTCGATGCTGGTGACGGTGTGGAACCTGGGGATTGCCGGCGGTGGGCTGCTGGGCGGCATACTGCTTCAGGGATGGGGCGTCATGTGGTTTCCCTGGGTCGTTGCCGCCTTGGCTACGCTGGCATTGATCACCACCCTGCAGCCTCGCCGCACCTGACAAACAGGCAAAAAAAGACCCCGGTTTCAGGCCGGGGTGTTTTTTTGAAACGGTATTACTACATCAGAACCGCTTGATGTCAGCCTTGGTTTCCAGCTCCTTGCGGAACGCGGCGAAGTCCTGCTGACCGACCCGCGAAGCGAGGAAGCGACGATATTGCTCCTTCTCTTCATCGGTTGGCGCAGCGCCTTCGTTGACGTTGTTCAGGCGCAGGATCATCAAGCTGCCATCTGGCAGGGTCACGTCGGTGAAGGTCGGTTTGTCCTTCGCCGCCGGCTTGGCCATGCGGAACAGCGCTTGCAGCACGGCAGGCTCGACGCCTTCCTGGCCACGGGTAGCAGCTTCGGTGACTTTCCAGGCCTGGCCATCAACCGCCTGGTCCAATGCCAGCTTGCCGTCGCGCAGGTTAGCGATCAGCTCGTCAGCATGGGTCTTCGCTGCAGCGCTTGCACGCTCCTTGGTCAACTGGGCACGGATGGCGGCCGCCACGCTTTCCAGCGGCAGTTGCTCCGGCTTGCGGTGCTCCTTGGCGCGCAGGACCACGATGGTTTCCGGATCCAGCTCGATGGCGGTGCTGTTGGCACCCTCATCCAGCACTTCAGGGCTGAAAGCCGCCTGGATCACAGCACGGTTGGCCGCGATGCCTTCGCCACCTTCACGGCCAAACGGCGCCGAAGTGTGTACGGTCAGCTTCAGGTCCGAAGCTGGCTGGGCCAGGTCGGAGGCTTCGAATGCCGCATCTTCCAGTTGCTTGGTTGCCTCGACGAAGCGCTGCTCCACTTGCTGGGTCTTCAGCTCGCGGGTCAGCTTGTCTTTCAGGCTGGCGAACGAAGGCACTTCTGGCGCTTCAACACCCAGCAGCTTGATCAGGTGCCAGCCGAAGCTGGAACGTACCGGTGCCGAGACCTGGTCCTTGTTCAAGGCGTACAGGGCGCTTTCGAACTCAGGATCGTAGACGCCAGGGCCTGCAAAACCCAGGTCGCCGCCGCTGTTGGCCGAACCCGGATCCTGGGAGAACTCCTTGGCCAGGGCCTCGAAGCTTTCGCCCTTGGCCAGGCGCGCCTGGACTTCCTCGATCTTGGCCTTGGCCTGGGCCTCGGTGACCTTGTCGTTGACTTCGATCAGAATGTGCGCGGCACGACGCTGTTCAGCGAGGTTGGCGGTTTCTTTCTCGTACAGGGCCTGCAGCTCATCGTCCTTGACCGCTACCTGGTCAAAGAACGAAGACTTCTTCAGCTCCAGGTAGTCGATGACGACCTGGTCCGGAGTCATGAACTCTTTGGCGTGTTGGTCGTAGTAAGCCTTGACCTCGTCGTCGGTGAGTTTCACGGCTGCCGGGTCGGCCTTGATGCTGACGGTGGCGAAATCACGGGTCTGTTTTTCCAGACGCGCAAAGTTCAGCACTTCCTGGTCGGTGACAAAACCGCTGCCGGCAATGCCTGCGCGCAGTTGGCCGATCAGCATTTCCTGGGTCAGCATCTGCCGGAACTGCATACGGCTGTAGCCCAGTTGACGGATCACCTGGTCGAAGCGCTCAGCGCTGAACTTGCCGTCTTCCTGAAACTCCGGGGTCTGCAGGATCACTTGGTCCAGTGCAGCTTCCGAGAAAGAGAACTTCGAATCGGCCGCGCCTTGCAGCAGCAGCTTGCGATCGATCAGGCCTTTGAGGGCCGCCTCGCGCAGCATTTTTTCATCCAGCAAGGACGCGTCGAAGTCCTTGCCCAGTTGTTGCATCAGCTGCCGACGTTGCATGTCGACGGCCTGGCTCAGCTCGTTTTGAGTGATTTCTTCACCATTGACCTTGGCCGCGTCCTGGCTGTTGGTCGTGGCCTGGAAAATGGCCTCGATACCGGTGAAGGCCATCAATACAACGATGAGCCCGATAATGGTCTTGGCAATCCAGCCTTGTGAATTGTCCCTGATATTCTGCAGCATGCGTCCCCCAGAAACGGTTGAACTTCAAAAATTAGGCAACCGTGGAGCGTGGGTAGAATCCGGATAGAAGAAAGGCGCATCCGAGGATGCGCCTTCTCGTAACTGGCGGAACGGACGGGTGTTGAACCCGCCCCCCGGCGTCGCGACCCAATGGATACTCAGGTCAGTTGCCGCTCCGCTGCCAGGCCAGACCTGCGTCCAGCCCGGATAGGCAAAGGCTTGAACGAAGCTTAGTTGACGGCTTCTTTCAGGGCTTTACCGGCTTTGAAACCTGGTTTCTTGGCAGCAGCGATTTGCAGTGCTTTGCCAGTCTGTGGGTTACGGCCAGTGCGGGCTGGACGATCGGTCACAGAGAAAGTACCGAAACCTACCAGTACCACGGAGTCGCCGGCCTTGAGAGCGCCAGTGACGGATTCGATTACTGCGTCCAGCGCACGGCCAGCAGCGGCTTTCGGGATATCAGCAGATGCGGCGATAGCATCAATCAGTTCCGACTTGTTCACTCTAAGTCCCCTTATATCTATTGAGTATGATTCTAAGTTTTTTGGTGAAAGCAAAAACCAGTGCTGAATGGCCTACAGGCACTTATAAGAGCCGCTTTATAACAAGGGCTCTAAAAAGCTGTCAAGGAAGCCACCAAGCTTAAACGTATTAATGCGTGCTAATTCTTTCCTTAGAGTCAGTCTCGCGTTTTTCGTCCTTCGCGACTATCTCGGGAGCCACATCCGGCAAGGGCTCCGGCGCGTATTGCAGCGCAATTTGCAGGACCTCGTCAATCCATTTAACCGGTTTAATCTGCAGATCCTGCTTAATATTGTCAGGAATTTCCTTCAAGTCGCGAACATTCTCTTCAGGAATGATCACCGTCTTGATACCACCACGGTGTGCAGCCAGCAGTTTTTCCTTCAGGCCACCAATGGCCAGTACCTGACCACGCAGGGTGATTTCCCCGGTCATGGCCACATCGGCGCGCACGGGGATGCCGGTCAGGGCCGATACCAGGGCCGTGCACATGCCTACGCCAGCGCTAGGGCCGTCTTTGGGGGTCGCCCCTTCCGGCATATGGATGTGGGTGTCGTGCTTCTCGTGGAAGTCCAGGGGGATCCCCAGGCTGCGGGCGCGGCTGCGCACCACGGTCTGCGCGGCCGTGATGGACTCGACCATCACGTCACCCAGGGAACCGGTCTTGATCAGTTGCCCCTTGCCCGGGATCACCGCGGCCTCGATGGTCAGCAATTCGCCGCCCACCTGGGTCCACGCCAGACCAGTCACCTGCCCGACCTGATCCTGCTGCTCGGCCAGGCCATAGCGGAATTTGCGCACACCCAGGAAGTGCTCCAGCGCATCGGCCGTGACCTTCACGGAGAAGCGCTTTTCCAGGGCATGTTCTTTGACTGCCTTACGGCAGATCTTCGCCAATTGACGCTCAAGGCCCCGTACACCGGCCTCGCGGGTGTAGTAGCGAATGATGTCGCGGATCGACTCGACATCAAATTCGATCTCGCCCTTCTTCAACCCGTTGGCCGCAATCTGCTTGGGCGCGAGGTACTTGACGGCGATATTGATCTTCTCGTCTTCGGTGTAACCCGGCAGACGAATCACCTCCATCCGGTCCAGCAGGGCTGGCGGGATGTTCATCGAGTTGGAGGTGCACAGGAACATTACGTCGGACAGGTCGTAGTCGACTTCCAGGTAATGGTCGTTGAAATTGTGGTTCTGCTCGGGGTCGAGCACTTCGAGCAAGGCTGATGCAGGATCGCCACGCATGTCGCTGCCCATTTTGTCGATTTCATCGAGCAGGAACAGCGGATTGCGCACGCCAACCTTTGTCATCTTTTGAATCAATCTTCCCGGCATCGAACCGATGTAAGTCCGGCGATGTCCACGGATTTCCGCTTCATCACGCACGCCACCGAGGGCCATGCGTACGAATTTTCGGTTGGTGGCGTTGGCAATCGACTCGGCCAGCGAGGTTTTACCCACGCCCGGAGGACCGACCAGGCACAACACCGGGCCACGAATCTTCTTCACGCGCTTTTGCACGGCGAGGTATTCGAGGATGCGTTCCTTGACCTCTTCCAGGCCGTAGTGATCGGCGTCGAGGATATCTTCGGCACGCGCCAGGTCCAGGCGCACCTTGGTCTGGGCTTTCCACGGCACCTGCACCAGCCAGTCGATGTAGGAGCGAACCACGGTGGCTTCGGCCGACATCGGCGACATTTGCTTGAGTTTGTTCAACTCGGCGGTGGCTTTGGTCAACGCATCTTTTGGCAGGCCTGCGGCATCGATGCGCTTTTTCAGCTCTTCGATTTCGTTGTGACCTTCCTCGCTGTCGCCGAGCTCTTTCTGAATGGCCTTCATCTGCTCATTCAGGTAGTACTCGCGCTGGCTGCGCTCCATTTGTTTCTTGACGCGACCGCGAATGCGCTTCTCGACCTGCAACAGATCGATCTCGGCATCCAGCAGGGCCAGGACGTGCTCGACCCGGGTCGACAGGTCGATGATTTCGAGGATGTCTTGCTTCTGCTCGATCTTCAGCGCCATGTGTGCGGCCATGGTGTCGACCAGACGGCTTGGCTCATCAATGCTGTTGAGGGAGGACAGGACTTCAGCCGGGACTTTCTTGCCCAGTTGCACGTATTGCTCGAACTGGGACAGCAGGCTGCGTACGAACACTTCGGATTCGCGCTCAGGCGCATCGACTTCGTCGATCAACGCCACTTCTGCACGCAGGTGGCCGTCCACCTCCATGAAGCGCTCGACCGCACCGCGCTGCTCACCCTCGACCAGCACCTTGACGGTGCCATCCGGCAGCTTGAGCAATTGCAGAACGGTGGCAATGGTGCCGACGCGATACAGGGCGTCTTCGCCTGGATCGTCGTCAGCCGGATTTCTCTGGGCCAACAGCAGGATCTGCTTGTCGCCCGTCATCGCGGCCTCGAGGGCTTCGATAGACTTCTCGCGCCCCACGAACAGCGGGATAACCATGTGCGGATACACAACCACATCACGCAATGGCAGGAGAGGCAATTCAATGGTTGTCTTCATGATTTCGCCTCTATGACAGATGAAAGTAAGCTTGAAACCAAGATGGGGGCTGCGTGTAAAAAAAACAAGCTCAATGCTGGCAGTTACACACAGTAAAAATCCCTATGAAAAACAAAGGGGCCCCTAGAGGCCCCTTGTTTGTACCGAAACTGCGAAACGCTTACGCGTCTGGCGCAGCCTTGGCAGCCGGCTCACTGTTTTCGTAGATATACAGTGGCTTGGACTTACCTTCTATAACGCTTTCGTCGATCACCACTTTACTCACCTCGGACTGCGAGGGGATTTCGTACATGGTGTCGAGCAGTACGCCTTCGAGAATCGAGCGCAGGCCACGTGCGCCAGTTTTGCGCTCCAGTGCCCGCTTGGCCACCGATTTGAGCGCATCGGCACGGAACTCGAGGTCTACACCTTCCATTTCGAACAGCTTGGCGTATTGCTTGGTCAGGGCGTTTTTCGGCTCGGTGAGGATCTGAATCAGAGCAGCCTCGTCCAACTCGTCCAGCGTAGCCAGGACCGGCAGACGGCCAACGAATTCCGGGATCAGACCGAACTTGACCAGATCGTCAGGCTCGACTTCACGCAGGGACTCGCCCACCTTCTTGCCTTCTTCCTTGCTGCGCACTTCTGCACTGAAACCGATGCCGCCACGGGTGGAGCGGTTTTGAATAACCTTTTCCAGGCCGGAGAACGCACCGCCACAGATAAACAGGATGTTACGCGTATCAACCTGCAGGAATTCCTGCTGCGGGTGCTTGCGGCCGCCTTGGGGCGGTACGGAAGCGACCGTGCCTTCAATCAACTTCAGCAGGGCTTGCTGCACGCCCTCACCGGAAACATCCCGGGTGATCGACGGGTTGTCGGACTTGCGCGAAATCTTGTCGATTTCATCGATATAGACAATACCCATCTGGGCCTTCTCTACGTCGTAGTCGCACTTCTGCAGCAGTTTCTGAATGATGTTCTCGACATCTTCACCCACGTAGCCAGCCTCGGTGAGGGTGGTGGCGTCGGCGATGGTGAACGGAACGTTCAGCAGGCGAGCGAGGGTTTCTGCAAGCAGGGTTTTACCCGAGCCTGTAGGACCGATCAGCAGGATGTTGCTCTTGCCGAGTTCGACCTCGTCACCTTTCTTGTCACGCTGGTTCAAGCGCTTGTAGTGGTTGTACACCGCTACGGCCAGAACCTTCTTTGCACGCTCTTGACCAATCACGTACTGATCAAGGATGCCGCTGATTTCTTTAGGCGAAGGCAATTTATGCGCGCTGCTTTCGGCCTGTGCCTCCTGCACCTCCTCACGGATGATGTCATTGCACAGGTCGACGCACTCGTCGCAGATAAAGACCGAGGGGCCGGCAATCAATTTGCGCACTTCATGCTGGCTTTTGCCACAGAAGGAGCAATAGAGCAGCTTGCCGTTGTCCTCGCCGTTGCGGGTGTCAGTCATTCGTTCGATCCAAATCCGATAGGCTTGCAACACAAGATGAAGGCTTATGCGGGCTTTTTCAAGCCCGCCGGTGGTCGGACATGCCGACCAGCCCTATTTTGAGCGGCTTATATTAAGCGGGGCGCTTGTCGATCACGGCGTCGATCAGCCCGTATTCACGCGCGGCTTCGGCACTCATGAAGTTGTCGCGGTTGGTATCGCGCTCGATTTCTTCCAGGGTGTGCCCGCTGTGCTTGGCCATCAGCGTATTGAGACGCTCACGGATAAACAGGATTTCCTTGGCGTGGATTTCGATGTCCGACGCCTGGCCCTGGAAACCGCCCAGTGGCTGGTGAATCATCACGCGCGAGTTAGGCAGGCAGAAACGCTTGCCTTCAGCACCTGCGGTCAGCAGGAATGCACCCATGCTGCAGGCCTGGCCAATGCACGTGGTGGATACGTTCGGCTTGATGAACTGCATGGTGTCGTAGATCGACATGCCCGCCGTCACCGAACCGCCTGGAGAGTTGATGTAGAGATGGATGTCCTTGTCCGGGTTTTCCGCTTCAAGGAACAGCAGCTGCGCACAGATCAGGTTGGCCATGTAGTCCTCTACCGGACCAACCAGAAAGATCACTCGCTCCTTGAGCAGGCGCGAGTAGATGTCGTAGGCGCGTTCGCCACGAGCAGATTGCTCGACAACCATCGGGACCAGGCCGCCTGCGGCCTGGATATCAGAGTTCTGCTGAATATACGAATTACGGAACATGCTCTGCAGTTACTCCCAAATAGTCATGTCTTGAATACGCATAAGCCAGCGCGAGGCTGGCTTATGGGTGTATTTTCAAACGAGTTGGACAATCAGTCGGCTTGTGCTGCTTCTGCCGGCTTGACTGCTTCTTCGTAAGAGACCGCTTTGTCGGTCACCTTAGCCTTCTGCAGAACAGTATCCACAACTTGTTCTTCCAGCACAACCGAACGGACTTCGTTCAACTGCTGGTCATTCTTGTAGTACCAAGCCACGACCTGCTCAGGCTCCTGGTAGGCCGAAGCCATTTCCTGGATCATTTCGCGAACGCGGTCTTCGTCAGGCTTGAGGTCGAACTGCTTGACCACTTCAGCCACGATCAGGCCCAGCACGACGCGGCGCTTGGCTTGCTCTTCGAACAGCTCGGCCGGCAGTTGGTCAGGCTTGATGTTGCCACCAAACTGCTGAACAGCTTGTACGCGCAGGCGGTCCACTTCGTTGGACAGCAGAGCCTTAGGCACTTCGATCGGGTTGGCGACCAGCAGACCGTCCATGACCTGGTTCTTGACCTTGGACTTGATGGCCTGGCGCAGCTCACGCTCCATGTTCTTGCGAACTTCGGCGCGGAAACCTTCGATACCGGTTTCCTTGATGCCGAACTGGGCGAAGAACTCTTCGTTCAGTTCTGGCAGCTTAGGCTCGGAAACACTGTTGACAGTCACGGTGAACTCGGCGGCTTTGCCAGCCAGGTCCAGGTTCTGGTAGTCAGCAGGGAAAGTCAGGTTCAGAACACGCTCTTCACCGGCTTTAGCGCCAACCAGACCGTCTTCAAAACCCGGGATCATGCGATTGGAGCCCAGTACCAACTGGGTGCCTTTGGCCGAGCCGCCAGCGAAGACTTCGCCGTCAACCTTGCCTACGAAATCGATGTTCAGCTGGTCTTCGTTCTGGGCAGCGCGATCGGCCACCTCAAAACGGGTGTTCTGCTTGCGCAGGATTTCCAGCATGTTGTCCAGGTCGGCATCAGCCACTTCGGCGCTCAGGCGCTCGATTTCGATACCTTCGAAGCCAGCGACGGTGAACTCTGGGAACACTTCGAATACGGCAACGTATTCCAGGTCCTTGCCAGCTTCCAAGGACTTAGGCTCGATGGAAGGCGAACCAGCCGGGTTCAGCTTTTGCTCGACAACAGCTTCGTAGAAGGAAGCCTGGATCACGTCACCTACGGCATCTTGACGCGCGTCAGCACCAAAGCGGCGCTTGATTTCGCTCATCGGCACTTTGCCTGGACGGAAACCAGCGATCTTGGCCTTCTGGGCAGTCTGCTGCAGACGCTTGTTGACCGCAGTCTCGATGCGCTCTGCCGGCACGGTGATGCTCATGCGGCGCTCGATAGCAGTAGTATTTTCAACAGAAACTTGCATGGATATTCCTCGTTGCACAGACGTTAGCCGGCCGTTTCCGACCCAAGAATCAAGGGCATGCATTCTAGTGGGTCAAACTCAAGAAGTCACCCTACTGAAAACGGGTTAAAAAACAGCAGGCATTTTACAGGTACGAATGCACGAATGCTCCTCGCCCCAGTGACAAATACAGCCAATCACGCCAGGGCTCTGTACCAACCCTTCTATATATAGAAGAAGCTGCCAACCATCTCCCTGGCTGCCAACCTTGCGCACAAGGCCGGCGGGTAGAACGGCATCATCGAGAAACAAAAATACGACGAAACGCCCACCCCTGCGACCCAGAACCTGCAGTCGCCGAATACGTAAACCGCTAAAACAAAAAAGGCGCCAGACTGTTAAATCTGGCGCCTTTCGGAATATGGGGTGGACGAAGGGGATCGAACCCTCGACAACGGGAGTCACAATCCCGTGCTCTACCAACTGAGCTACGCCCACCATATTGCGTGACAAAGAAGCCAATCGCCTTCTCTGTTAAGCACCAACCCAGCCCATGGCAAGGGTGACGCTGTATTTGGTGCGGATGAAGAGACTCGAACTCTTACGCCTCGCGGCGCTGGAACCTAAATCCAGTGTGTCTACCAATTCCACCACATCCGCGGCTTGAAGCTTTTAAAACAAAGGCGCCAGACCGTTAAATCTGGCGCCTTTTGAAATATGGGGTGGACGAAGGGGATCGAACCCTCGACAACGGGAGTCACAATCCCGTGCTCTACCAACTGAGCTACGCCCACCATCTTGCGCTACTTGTGCCAAAGCTGCCTAATGGCGCACCCGGCAGGACTCGAACCTGCGACCATCCGCTTAGAAGGCGGATGCTCTATCCAGCTGAGCTACGGGCGCCTGATTAATCTGTACTCTTGGAGGACTACAAACTAAATGCTTCCAGCCTCACACAATAAAACCACTATTGCGCTCGACCTTCTTAACCAGTGCTAGGCTGTGCCCGACAAGTGCGACGAATAGTATAGACGCCCCCAGGGGCCGTCAAATCTTTTTTGAAAAAAATTCATTTTATTTAAGGGGTTAGGGGAATTTGCAGACCAAGCGCCTTTGCCCTCACGTCCTGGCGTGCGAGAATGCGCGCACTTTTCCTCCCCCTCTCGATGGTTAATCACGCGTAATGACTGCACAACTTATCGACGGCAAATCAATCGCCGCCAGCCTGCGCCAGCAGATCGCCAAACGTGTCGCCGAACGTCGCAAGCTTGGCCTGCGCACGCCGGGGCTCGCGGTGATCCTGGTCGGCAGCGATCCTGCCTCCCAGGTTTATGTCTCGCACAAGCGTAAAGACTGTGAAGAGGTCGGCTTTGTTTCCAAGGCCTACGACTTGCCTTCCGACACCACCCAACAGGCGCTGACCGACCTGATCGACGGCCTCAACGACGATCCGAACATCGACGGCATCCTGCTGCAATTGCCGCTGCCGGAGCATCTGGATGCCTCCCTGCTGCTGGAGCGCATCCGCCCCGACAAGGACGTCGACGGTTTCCATCCTTATAACGTCGGTCGCCTGGCCCAGCGGATCCCCCTGCTACGCCCCTGCACGCCAAAAGGCATCATGACCCTGCTGGAAAGCACCGGCGTGGACCTGTATGGGCTGGATGCGGTAGTCGTTGGCGCTTCCAACATTGTTGGCCGCCCGATGGCCATGGAACTTCTGCTGGCCGGCTGCACCGTGACCGTCACCCACCGCTTCACCAAGGACCTGGCAGGCCACGTCGGCCGTGCCGACCTGGTAGTGGTCGCCGCCGGCAAGCCGGGCCTGGTCAAGGGCGAGTGGATCAAGGAAGGCGCCATCGTGATCGACGTCGGCATCAACCGCCAGGAAGACGGCAAGCTGGTGGGCGACGTGGTGTATGAAACCGCCCTGCCCCGTGCAGGCTGGATTACTCCGGTGCCGGGTGGCGTAGGCCCGATGACCCGTGCGTGCCTTCTGGAAAACACCCTGTACGCGGCCGAAACGCTGCACAGCTAATAACCCGCCGCACTAAAGAAGCCCTGCCTTATGGCGGGGTTTTTTATTGCCCGCAAAAAAGTCGTTTTTTCTTTGTTTTTAAGAGCTTTCGTCTGGTATTAGAAGAACATTCGACAGTTTCTGGCCCATACTAATAATATGTAACGTCATTTTTCATTAAGCCGGTCGCACCCGGTATTTTTCTATCTTTTAGCGAGTCCATCCGCGTGAATATTCGTCTCTCTCTCGTCAGCCTGTTCTTCGCATTCGCAGGCACTGTCGCCAACGCCAGTGAAACCACCCTGGCCCCACGGGATACCTCGCAGCTGCATATCGCTTCGGGTAGCGCGATGCTGGTGGATTTGCAAACCAACAAGGTGATCTACGCCAGCAACCCCGACGTAGTCGTGCCGATTGCCTCCGTCACCAAATTGATGACCGGCATGGTGGTGCTGGACGCCAAGCAGAACATGGACGAGTACATCTCCATCAACATCAGCGACACCCCGGAAATGAAAGGCGTGTTCTCACGGGTCAAGCTCAACAGCGAGATGCCGCGCAAGGAGATGTTGCTGATCACCCTGATGTCCTCGGAAAACCGTGCCGCTGCCAGCCTGGCCCACCACTATCCGGGCGGTTATGCAGCATTTATTGCCGCGATGAACGCCAAGGCCAAGGCCCTGGGCATGAACAGCACGCGCTATGTCGAGCCCACCGGCCTGTCGATCCATAACGTGTCCACCGCCCGCGACTTGAGCAAGCTGGTGCAGGCCGCGCACAAATACCCGCTGCTCACGCAACTGAGCACCACCAAGGAAAAAACCGTGTCGTTCCGCAAGCCCAGCTACACCCTGGGCTTTTCCAATACCGATCACCTGGTCAACCGGGCCAACTGGGATATCAAGCTGACCAAGACCGGCTTCACCAACCAGGCCGGCCACTGCCTGGTGCTGGTGACGAGCATGGGCAATCGTCCGGTATCGCTGGTGATCCTCGATGCTTTCGGCAAGTTCACGCACTTTGCCGATGCCAGCCGCATCCGCAAGTGGATTGAAACCGGCAAGAGTGGCTCGGTGCCGGACGTGGCCCTGCAATACAAGGCCGACAAGAATCTCAAGGCCCGCCAGACCGGGGTCGCCCAGTCCCATTGATACACGATTGGCAGGTACAAAAACGGCGCCCTCGGGCGCCGTTTGCTTTATGGCTGCTTCGGTCTTTCGGCCAATACCTTGAGTGCCTGGGCTGCCGCCTGCTCCTGGCCGGCCTGGGCGGTTGCGTTAGCGGCCTGCTGCCACCGCCCCGCATCCAGATTGGCCGGCAACTGGCTTGGGCGCTGGACCAATACCGCCCACTGCCCGGCGCTGCTCCAGGCGGACTCGAAGTCGCTGAACGCCACCGGGCGTCGCCGGTCCCTTGCGACTCGCAGCAATACCGTACTGTTCTGCTGGTTAAAGCCCACCAGTACCGCATAACGCGGCTCAGCCCAGAGTGTCGAGCCCTCGGTGATGCGCACCATCACCGGATACCCCGCCGCCACCTGCGCCAACAGCGCGGTTAGCTTGGCATCCAGCGGATACACCAGCATCCCGTACTCACGCGCCAGTATCTGCATATTGCGCTCAAGGTCCGCTTCCCCACCCGGCAGGTGCAATGGCTTATCCAGCAAGCCCGGTGTAATCACAATGCCTTGTTGCGACAGCATGCTGGCCAAGGCGGCTGGGCCACCCTGGTAGGTGTCGCCACGAAACGCCGGCACACCGTTGAGCTCTACACGTTCGGGCAGATCGTGGATTTTCGAGGGGGTGGGATGCCCGGCACACGCGGCCAATCCGAGGACGCAGGCAGCCACCAGCGAGGATTTTTTGAGACTCGACCGTAAACGCAACTTCTTCACTCTCTTGATCATCTGCGGGCTGGGGCGTTGATCATAGGGCGCTCTTGAACGCCGGTATAGCCTTGGGCAGTAGTAAAAAGCCCGGGATAGAGCAAACAAGTTGGACAGACACGACCATTGGTCAATAGCACGCAACCGGGAGGCAGCTAGACTGTCCATTGCAAAGACAGTGTGTGCCCTGCACAGGGCAAAAGGAGGCACTCATGAGCCTGACAACCACGATTTTCCTGCTGGTGCTTGGCTGGCTGGCCGTCGCCGGCGCCATGTTGTGGGGGGTATTGCGCGTGACCCGCCGGCATCATCATCCACAGCCCAAGGCCGCGACACGCGCCAAGGCCCATAAGCCTGTCGCCCATCACGCCTGATAAATAATGTAGGAGCCGGCTTGCCGGCTCCTACAGGTTCAGGCCACCCGCTTGTTGGCCACGGCCGCCGAAGCCGCCACCATTGCCCGCAGCAATACCGCACACCCCGCCGCCAGGTCATCCGGCGCCGCATTTTCGATCTCGTTATGGCTGATCCCGCCCTCACACGGCACGAATATCATCCCCGCCGGCCCCAATTCGGCAACGAAGATCGCGTCGTGCCCGGCACCGCTGACGATATCCATGTTCGACAGCCCCAGGCCATTGGCCGCCTCACGTACAGCATCGACACACCCCTTGTCGAAATACAGCGGTGGAAAGTCGGCGGTAGGCACCATTTCGAAGGTCAGGCCGTGCTTGGCGCAGGTGTCGTCGATCACCTGGCGCACCTGGGCAATCATCGAGTCCAGGCGTGCCGGCTCCAGGTGGCGGAAGTCCAGGGTCATGCGCACCTCGCCAGGGATCACATTGCGCGAGCCCGGGTAGGCTTGCAGGCAACCCACGGTGCCACAGGCATGGGGCTGATGGCCGAGGGCTGCGGCGTTGACCGCAGCCACCACTGCCGAAGCACCGACCAGGGCGTCCTTGCGCAGGTGCATCGGCGTCGGCCCGGCGTGGGCCTCGACACCACGCAGGGTCAGGTCGAACCATTTCTGGCCGAGCGCCCCCAGCACCACGCCGATGGTTTTGCGCTCATCTTCAAGGATCGGGCCTTGCTCGATATGGGCTTCAAAATAAGCCCCTACCTTGTGCCCACTGACCGGCCGGGTGCCCGCATAGCCAATCGCATTCAGCGCATCGCCCACCGTGACGCCCTCGGCATCGGTCTTGGCCAGGGTGTCTGCCAGGGTGAATTTCTCGGCAAACACCCCGGAGCCCATCATGCATGGCGGGAAGCGCGAGCCTTCTTCGTTGGTCCACACCACCACCTCCAGCGGCGCCTCGGTTTCGATCTGCAGGTCATTGAGCGTGCGCAACACCTCCACTCCCGCCAATACACCGAAGCAGCCGTCGAACTTGCCGCCAGTCGGCTGGGTGTCGATATGGCTGCCGGTCATCACCGGCGCCAGCGCCGGGTTGCGCCCAGGGCGACGAGCAAAGATATTGCCCACACCATCGACGGTCACGGTGCAACCCGCATCCTCGCACCATTGCACAAACAGATCGCGGGCCTGGCGATCCAGGTCGGTCAGGGCCAGTCGACACACACCGCCCTTGGGGGTAGCGCCAAGCTTGGCGAGGTCCATCAACGACTGCCACAGGCGGTCGCGGTTGATGTGCTGATGGGTCGATTGCAGAACGTCGATGGCAGCGTTCATGGGGATCTCCTCGGGCAGTATTTCTTATGATTGGCGCGGTACAGATGTGGGAGCGGGCTTGCTCGCGAAGGCGGTGTATCAGTCAATATATCCATCACTGACCCACCGCCTTCGCGAGCAAGCCCGCTCCCACAGTTGATTGCATTCCACATCGCTTACAGGGATGTCTTGGCAGCGACCGGGCTGGTTTTGCGTTTGGCGCACAGGCCGTAATACAACAACCCGCCCAACGCCGAGCCGGTGAACCAGCCATAGCTGTAGAACCAACTGAATGCATCGCTACCCAGCGACAGCAAGGTCAGCACCACCGGCACGCCAAAGGCGATAAACCCCGCCACATTCCACGCCGGATACACGTCATCGCGGTACAACCCCGCCAGGTCCAGTTGCTGGCGGCGGATCAGGAAATAGTCCACCACCATGATCCCGGCAATCGGCCCCAACAGGCTCGAATAACCCAGCAGCCAGTTGGAATACACGGTTTCCAGGCTGACATCGGACACGATCAGGCCGAGTTTTTTCAGCAGTTCATGGGCCATCAACGCCAGCCCCACCAGGCCGGTAAGCACCACGGCGGTGGTGCGGTTGATCAGCTTGGGCGCGATGTTCTGGAAGTCATTGGTGGGCGAGACAATATTCGCCGCCGTGTTGGTCGACAGCGTGGCAATGATGATCAACGCCATCGCCACCGCCACCCACACCGGGCTCTGGATGTGGCCGATCAGGGTCACCGGGTCGGAGACGCTGACCCCCACCAGCTTCACCGAGGCGGCGGTCATGATCACGCCCAATGCGGCGAACAGGAACATGGTCAGCGGCAGGCCAAAAATCTGCCCCAGGATCTGGTCCTTCTGGCTTTTGGCATAGCGGCTGAAGTCGGGAATATTCAACGACAACGTGGCCCAGAACCCGACCATCGCCGTCAGCCCGGCCATGAAGTAACCCGTCAGGCTCGCGCCTTCGGGCCGCTTGGGCGGGATCGCCATCAGCTCGCTGAGCGACACATTGGGCAACGCCCACACCAGCAGGCCGATACCCACCGCCACCAGCAGCGGCGCCGACAGGGTTTCCAGCCATTTGATCGACTCGGCGCCACGCAGCACCACCCACAGGTTCAGCACCCAGAAGATCATGAAGCCGATCACCTCGCCGGTGCCGCCCAGGCTCTTCCAGCCCTCGAAAATCGAGCCGAGGAACAAGTGGATCGCCAGCCCGCCGAACATCGTCTGGATACCGAACCAGCCACACGCCACCAGCGCACGGATCAGGCACGGCACATTGGAACCAAGGATGCCGAAGGATGAGCGCAACAGCACCGGGAACGGAATGCCGTACTTGGTCCCGGGAAAAGCGTTGAGCGTCAGGGGGATAAGCACCACGATATTGGCCAGCAGGATCGCCATCAGCGCCTCGCCCACCGACAAACCGAAGTACGCGGTAAGCACCCCACCCAGGGTGTAGGTCGGTACGCAGATCGACATGCCGACCCACAGCGCCGTGATGTGCCACTTGTTCCAGGTTCGTTCGTGCACCTTGGTCGGTGCCATGTCGTGGTTGTAGCGGGGACTGTCGAGGACGTCGCTGCCGGCGTCGAGTTCATACAGGCCGTCGCGTTCTATGACTTGCGATCTGTTCTGTTGCATGGCCGCTCCACGGTTTTTTTTAAAATTATTGTTGCTCATCCGGCGCTCAACGCTGGATGGCCGTAGTCCCGCATGGACAACATGACATCACGGACCCGGCCAACCGCCAGCGCACTCAATTACCGTGCCGCAAGCCGTCACCCCATCCGTACCGCTTATATAACTGGCTGATGTTTATCAGCTTTATTTTATTTACCGAAAAGTCCCACGGCACTTTCAACGTTACTCAGGCCAAATAACGCAGAAGTTGTCCGAACAATCAGGACTCAATCTGGTGCAACACAATTATTTTTATTACTACCCGCCGTCAAGAGGCAACTCTCAAGCGTCTGATTTGCAATAGGAAATGTTGCTCATATTGGGAACCTGTCAAGTGCGTCAAAATGGTGAATGGACGCTACATTTTGGTGATTTCAGATTTTTATCTATATATTTCAACAACTTAATCTGGATATATGTTTATAAAAAATAATCTTGATCATTCGAAAAACTCGGGCTAGTTTCTATTCCTGTCACCACTGACAAGAATAAATCTTGCACGGTGTGCAGCACTACAACACTTAGAACTGGCATAAGCCGGTCAAGCCTCTGAGGAACTCGGCATGTCTCTGTTGATCCGTGGCGCTACCGTTGTTACCCATGATGAAAGTTATAAAGCCGATGTCTTGTGCGCAGACGGTCTAGTCCGCGCTATTGGCACTGATCTGGATATTCCCGCCGGCACCGAGATACTCGATGGCAGCGGCCAATACCTGATGCCCGGCGGTATCGACCCCCATACCCATATGCAACTGCCCTTCATGGGCACCGTGGCCAGCGAGGACTTTTTCAGCGGTACGGCAGCGGGCCTGGCGGGCGGGACCACGTCGATCATCGATTTTGTGATTCCCAACCCACAGCAGTCGTTGCTGGAAGCCTTTCACCAGTGGCGTGGCTGGGCCGAGAAGTCGGCGGCCGACTACGGGTTTCATGTGGCGATCACCTGGTGGAGCGAACAGGTGCGCGAGGAAATGGCCGAGCTGGTGAGCCATCACGGCATCAACAGCTTCAAGCACTTCATGGCCTACAAGAACGCGATCATGGCCGCCGACGACACCCTGGTCGCCAGCTTCGAGCGCTGCCTGGAACTGGGCGCGGTGCCCACCGTGCATGCGGAGAACGGCGAGCTGGTGTATCACCTGCAACGCAAGCTGATGGCACAGGGCATCACCGGGCCCGAGGCCCATCCGCTGTCGCGCCCCTCACAAGTGGAAGGCGAAGCCGCCAGCCGCGCGATCCGCATTGCCGAAACCATCGGCACGCCGCTGTACCTGGTACACGTCTCGACCCAGGAAGCCCTCGACGAAATCACCTACGCCCGCGCCAAGGGCCAGGCGGTCTATGGCGAAGTCCTGGCCGGGCACCTGCTGCTGGACGACAGCGTGTACCAGCACCCCGACTGGCAGACCGCTGCGGGCTACGTGATGAGCCCGCCCTTCCGCCCACGCGGGCACCAAGACGCGCTGTGGCGCGGCCTGCAATCGGGCAACCTGCACACCACCGCCACCGACCACTGCTGCTTCTGCGCCGAACAAAAGGCCGCCGGGCGTGACGATTTCAGCAAGATTCCCAATGGTACCGCCGGCATCGAGGACCGTATGGCGCTGCTGTGGGACGAAGGGGTCAACACCGGGCGACTGTCGATGCAGGAGTTCGTCGCGCTGACCTCCACCAACACGGCGAAGATCTTCAACCTCTACCCGCGCAAAGGTGCGATCCGGGTCGGCGCCGATGCCGACCTGGTGCTGTGGGATCCCCAGGGCTCGCGAACCATCTCGGCGAAGACCCACCATCAGCAGGTGGACTTCAACATCTTCGAAGGCAAGACCGTACGCGGCGTGCCCAGCCACACCATCAGCCAGGGCAAGCTGGTCTGGGTCGAAGGCGACCTGCGCGCCGAGCGCGGTGCCGGGCGCTATGTCGAGCGGCCGGCGTATCCGGCGGTGTTCGAGCAGTTGCGCAAGCGTGCGGAGCATTCCAAGCCAGCCGCGGTGAAACGCTGACATCGCCGATCGCAGGCAAGCCAGCTCCCACACTTGATCGGGTTCACACAGTTCAAATGTGGGAGCGGGCTTGCCCGCGATGAGGCCAGTGCAAACAACAAAAAAATCAATGCCCGCCAGAGGCAAAAAAACCGTGAGGACACTACCGTGATCCAGACCCTGAACCACCTCCCCCACCCCGACGAAGACAAGGCGACCCTCGCCAGCCATTTCACCGACCTGGCACCGCCCCTCAACGCCCGCCAGGCGCACCTCGAAGCCTCGCGCTGCCTGTATTGCTACGACGCACCGTGCGTCAACGCGTGCCCCAGCGAGATCGACATTCCGTCCTTCATCCGCAACATCCACACCGACAACGTCCAGGGCGCAGCGCAAAAGATTCTCTCGGCCAACATCCTCGGTGGCAGCTGTGCCCGGGTGTGCCCGACCGAAATCCTCTGCCAGCAGGCCTGTGTGCGCAACCACAGCGAAGAATGCGCCCCGGTGCTGATCGGCCTGTTGCAACGCTATGCCATCGACCACGCGCACTTCGAGCAACACCCGTTCCAGCGCGCCGCCCCTACCGGCAAGCGCATCGCGGTGGTCGGCGCCGGGCCGGCAGGTTTGTCCTGCGCCCATCGCAGTGCCTTGCATGGGCATGACGTGGTGATTTTCGAAGCCCGGGAAAAGGCCGGTGGCCTCAACGAATACGGGATCGCCAAATACAAACTGGTGGATGACTTCGCCCAGAGGGAGCTGGATTTCCTCCTGCAGATCGGCGGCATCGAAATCCGCCACGGTCAGCGCCTGGGTGACAACCTGAGCCTGAGCGACCTGCACCAGCAGTTCGACGCGGTGTTCCTCGGCCTGGGCCTGGCCGCCAGCAAACACCTGGGTCTGCCCCATGAGGACGCCCCCGGCCTGCTCGCCGCCACCGATTACATCCGCGAACTGCGCCAGGCCGACGACCTCAGCCAACTGCCCCTGGCCGACCGCTGCATCGTGCTGGGTGCCGGCAACACCGCCATCGACATGGCCGTGCAAATGGCCCGCCTGGGCGCGCGCGATGTCAACCTGGTCTACCGCCGTGGGCTTGCCGACATGGGCGCCACCGGCCATGAGCAAGATATCGCCAAGGCCAACCAGGTGCGCCTGCTGACCTGGGCCCAACCCGACACGGTGCTGCTGGACGACCAGGGCCAGGTACGCGGCATGCGCTTTGCCCGCACGCGCCTGGAAAACGGCCGCCTGCACCCCACCGGCGAAACTTTCGAGCTGGCGGCAGATGCGATCTTCAAGGCCATCGGCCAAGGCTTCGACGACCAGGCCTTGCACGACCCACTGGCCCAGCAACTGCAACGCCAGGGCGAACGGATCTTTGTCGATGCGCAGCTGCAAACCAGCATCCCCGGCGTGTATGCCGGTGGCGATTGCGTCAGCCTCGGGCAAGACCTCACCGTCCAGGCCGTGCAACACGGCAAGCTGGCCGCCGAGGCCATGCACGCTCAACTCATGCTCAATGTGGAGGCTGCGTAAATGGCCGATCTATCGATTGTGTTCGCCGGTATCAAAGCCCCCAACCCGTTCTGGCTGGCCTCCGCACCACCCACCGACAAAGCCTACAACGTGGTGCGCGCCTTCGAGGCCGGCTGGGGGGGTGTGGTCTGGAAGACCCTGGGCGAAGACCCGGCGGCGGTCAACGTCTCGTCCCGTTATTCGGCGCACTTTGGCGCCAACCGTGAAGTGTTGGGTATCAACAATATCGAGCTGATTACCGACCGCTCCCTGGAAATCAACCTGCGGGAAATCACCCAGGTGAAAAAGGACTGGCCGGACCGCGCGCTGATCGTGTCGCTGATGGTGCCGTGCGTCGAAGAGTCATGGAAAAACATCCTGCCGCTGGTGGAGGCCACCGGTTGCGACGGCATCGAGCTGAACTTCGGTTGCCCCCACGGCATGCCGGAACGGGGCATGGGCGCGGCCGTGGGCCAGGTGCCGGAGTATGTGGAGCAGGTGACACGCTGGTGCAAGACCTATTGTTCGCTGCCGGTGATCGTCAAGCTCACACCCAATATCACGGACATTCGCGTGGCCGCCCGTGCCGCGTATCGCGGGGGCGCCGATGCGGTATCGCTGATCAACACCATCAACTCCATCACCAGCGTCGATCTGGAGCGCATGGTCGCCCTGCCGATCGTCGGCACCCAGAGTACCCACGGCGGCTACTGCGGCTCGGCGGTCAAGCCGATTGCCTTGAACATGGTCGCTGAAATTGCCCGTGACCCCCAGACCCAGGGCTTGCCGATCTGCGGGATCGGCGGCATCGGCAACTGGCGCGATGCCGCAGAGTTCATTGCCCTGGGCTGCGGCGCGGTGCAGGTATGCACGGCGGCGATGCTGCATGGCTTTCGCATTGTCGACGAGATGAAGGATGGCTTGTCGCGGTGGATGGACAGCCAGGGCTACAACAGCCTGCAGGATTTCTCCGGGCGCGCCGTGGGCAACACCACGGACTGGAAATACCTGGACATCAACTACCAGGTCATCGCCAAAATTGACCAGGCCGCCTGCATTGGCTGCGGGCGTTGCCATATTGCCTGCGAAGACACCTCGCACCAGGCCATTGCCAGCCTCAAGCAGGCCGATGGGACCCACGTGTACCAAGTGATCGACGACGAATGCGTGGGCTGCAACCTGTGCCAGATCACCTGCCCGGTGGCGGACTGCATCGAGATGGTGCCGATGGACACCGGCAAGCCGTTTTTGAATTGGACGCAGGACCCACGCAACCCCTACCGAGAGGCGGTGTAGCCTTTTAAATCGCTATCGCAGGCAAGCCAGCTCCCACATTTGATCGGGTTCACACAATCAAAATGTGGGAGCTGGCTTGCCTGCGATGAGGCCCTCAACCGCACCACAAACTCAGGGCTCCAAGCCAATCCCCCGCAAAATCACACTGGTCACCGTCTGCACCGCCCGTTCGAACTGCATATCCGACAACGCCTGATGGTCGTTGAGGATCATCACCTGATGATCAAAGTCGGCATAGTGCTGGGTCGAGGCCCAGATCATGTACAGCAGGCTCGACGGCTCCACCGCGAGGATGCGTTTGTCTTCCACCCACTGGCGGATTTTCGCTTCCTTCATCTTGGCCCAGTCGTACAGACTTGCATCCAACGCTTCACCGAGGGTCGGCGCACCGTGGATGATTTCATTGGCCCAGACTTTGGAGCCATAGGGGCGACTGCGCGAATGCTGCATCTTCGCCCGGATGTAGCTGCTGAGGACCACCCTCGGGTCATCGAACATCTCGAAACACAGGGCGTCCTGCTTCCACACTTCCAGCAGGTCGAACAGCACCGCGCTGTACAACTCGCTCTTGGTGCTGAAGTAGTAATGCAGGTTGGAGCGCGGCAGTTGCGCCTGTTCGGCAATGTCGGCCATGGCGGTGCTGCCGTAGCCCTTTTCGGCGAAGACCTTCTCAGCCGCCAGCAGAATTTTTTCGACGTTGACCCGACGGATACCGATCTTGTGATTGCCCATAGGGGCTCCCTGACAACGACATGCCTTGAAGACTACCATCCGCTCTAGATCGGGGCGACAGCCCGAGTGGAAACTTCGTACACTGCCCACTCCTCCCATTGATAGGTAGTGCACGATGTTGATCAAGAAAACCCTGACCACGGTGACCTTGCTGGCCTCGCTGCTGGGCGCTTCGGCGGCTTTTGCCCATGCCCACCTGAAAAACACCACGCCGGCGGCCGACAGCACCGTCGCCGCGCCCGCCGACCTGCGCCTGGTGTTCTCTGAAGGTGTCGAAGCCACGTTCACCAAGGTTTCCCTGAGCAAGGACGGCACCGAAGTGGCGGTCAAAGGCCTGGAAACCCCGGACGCCGACAAGAAAACCCTGGTGGTGACCCCTGCCGCGCCGTTGGCTGCCGGCACTTACAAGGTGGAGTGGCATGCGGTCTCGGTCGATACCCACAAGAGCGAAGGCAGCTACAGCTTCAAGGTCGGCCAATAACCCATGGCAACCCTGCTGGTGCTGTGCCGTTTCCTGCACTTTCTGGCGGTGCTGCTGATGTTCGGGGCTTGTGTGTTCCGGCCCGTGCTCCTGGGCAACAAACCCCAGCCGGCACTGGATCGGCAATTGGCGCGCATCACCACGCTACTGGCCTGGCTGGCCATGGGCAGCGGCGTGGCGTGGTTGCTATTGATCAGTGCCAGCATGGCCGGCAGGGAACTGCTGGCGCTGGACCTGGCCACCGTGCAATTGGTGCTGGGCAAGACCTTCTTCGGCCAGGTCTGGAGCGCGCACCTGCTGCTCAATGGCTTGTTGGTGCTGGGCTTGCTGACGCCCTGGAGCCGCCTGCGCCTGCCACTGACGGTACTGCTTTTGGCAACCCTGGCCCCGGTGGGCCATGGCGCCATGCTCAGTGGCCTGAACGGCCAATTGCTGATCCTCAATCAGGTGGTACACCTGCTCTGCGTCGGGGCCTGGCTCGGTGGGTTGCTGCTGTTGGTGTTGATCCTGCGCCAAGCGCAGCGCACCGACCTGGAAGAGGTCCTGCGGCGCTTCAGTGGTGTCGGTTACGGGCTGGTAGCGGGTTTGCTGGTCAGCGGGCTGATCAATGTCCGCGTGCTTACCGGGCAATTGTGGCCTACCCCGCTGTTCAGCGGGTTTGCCTTGATCCTGTTGATCAAGGTGCTGCTGGTGGCGGGCATGCTGGGCCTGGCATTGCTCAACCGGCTACGGATCAAGGGTTGCCAGCAACGTCCGGGCCAATTGCAGGCCAGCGTGTTGCTGGAATGGCTGCTGGGCGCGGCGGCCGTGGCGGCCGTTTCGCTGTTGGGCACCCTGCCACCGATGCTCATGACCCCATAAACAAAACCTCTGCAGGAGCCGGCAAGTCGGCTCCTGCCAGGGGTCAGGGCGGGCTGTTCTTCAAGCGCCCCGCCGTGTCGATACTGACCACCACCGACAACCCCGGCCGCAAGCGTTCGCTTTGTTCCTGATCCGGGTCCACCGTGATCCGCACCGGCACCCGCTGCGCGATCTTGACGAAGTTGCCGGTGGCGTTATCGGCCTGCAACAGGCTGAACTCGGCTCCCGTGGCCGGCGAGATACGCTGCACCGTGCCGTGGAACTTGCGGTGGTTCAGGGCATCGACGGTGAACGTCACCGGCTGGCCTACCTGCACGTTGTCCATCTGGGTTTCTTTCATATTGGCGATCACCCACAGCTGGTTCGGCACCAGCGCCATCAACTGCGCGCCGGAGTTGACGTAGGCCCCCAGGCGTACGCCGATCTGCCCCAACTGGCCGTCCCTGGGTGCGAGCACACGGGTGTTCGACAGGTCGATCCGCGCCAACTCCACGGCGGCCTCGGCGCTGGCGACGGCGGCTTCCAGCGAGCCGCGATTGACGATCACCGTCTGCAGATCCTGGCGGGCGATTTCCAGGCTGGCCTGGGCCTGGGCCACGGCGGCGATGGTCTGCGCGTTGGCGGCGCGGGTCACGTCCAGTTCGCGGCGCGATACCGAGCCGTCGCTGATCAGTTCTTCGTTGCGGCGCAGGTCGGCGGTGCTTTTGCGCGCCTGAGCCTGGCTGTCGGCCAGGGCCGCCTGGCGCAACTTGATGGTCGCCTCGGCGCTGTTGCGCTGTTGCACCACGTTGGCCAGGGACGCCTGCTGTACCGCCAGTTGCGCCTGGGCCTGGTCCAGGCGCTGCTTGTAGATGCGGTCGTCGAGGCGCACCAGCAGATCCCCGGCCTTGACGTACTGGAAATCCTGCACCGGCACCTCGAACACATAACCGCTCAATTGCGGGCCGATGATCGTTACCTGGCCGCGCACCAGGGCGTTTTCGGTGGTTTCGACGGCACTGCTGAAAGGCGGCAATTGCCAGGCGTACAACACGATCAACACGCCGACGATCGCAATCGCGGCAAAGCCCAGGGACGAGACGACACGCACCCCCAACGAACGCTGTTCGGTGACCGTGGCACCAGGCGGCGTGGTGCCCTCCGGGGTGGAAGCAATGGCATTGGTGGTCGTGGTGGTAGCCGTAGGTTCGCTCATGAAGGAAGTGCGCCGCTAGGTTGAACGGAAGGCGCTGCGCTGGCGGCAGCTTTCTTGGTGGTGCTCATCAGCCACAGGCTGCGGGTAAAAATCCACAACATGGTGAGGATCGCGATGATCGCGATCAGCATGAACACGTCGTTATAGGCCATGACATTGGCTTCACGGGTGGCCGCCGTGGCCAGGCTGCGAATGCCCATCAGGTTGCGCAGTTCCGGGTCGGCAATCACCGAGCCATAGGCCGAGCCACCGCTCTGCACCCGGGCGGCTACGCGCGGGTCCAACAATGTCAGGTGTTCGACAATCATGCTGGAGTGGAACTTCTCCCGCACGATCTGGAAGGTGCCGAGCAACGCCGCCCCCATCAGCCCTCCAAGGTTCTGGCAAATACCGAACAACACCGAGAAACTCACGAGGTTGCGCGGGTTGGCCAGCACATTGCGCATGCCCAGCACCATGGTCGGGCCAAGGAAGAAGGTACCGCCAAACCCCAGCAAAAACTGGCTCAGGTACATGTTGTGCGGGCGAGTCAGGTTGCTGGAGAAGCTGTCCATCACCGAACCTGTGGCCATCAGGGCCAGGGATATCACCAGCGGCATCAGCAGGTGTGCCGGGTTGATGGTCAACGCGCTGATCACCAGGCCACTGATCGCCCCCAGCAGCATCACCAGGTACAAGGTGCGCATCTGCTCGCTGCTCATGTTCAGCGCCTGCAAAAAGCCGACGGCGCCGGTGGACTGCTCGGACAGCACCATGCGGATCAGGATCACCGCCAGGGCCAGGCGAATCATCACCCCGCCGCCCAGCCAGCGGGTCATCAGCAACGGGTTGGCGCGGTTATGTTCGATGGCCAGGCCGGCCATGATCAGCACCAGTGAACAGGCAGAAGCGACGCCAATCCACGGCGCTTCCAGCCACCAGTCGATACGCCCCAGGGACAGTGCCGCGCAGAGCAACGCCACCCCCGAGGCGAGCAAGGCGAAGGTCAGGAAGTCGAGCTTTTCAAAGGTCTTGAAGCGGTCGCCCGGTGGCAACTTGAGCAGGAAGACACAGCCCAGGCAGGTCAGCGCCATGCCCAGTTCAAACAGGTAGAGGCCGCGCCACTCGGCAATTTGCAGCAAGTCCTCGGAAAACAGCCGTGCCATCGGCAGGGCCAGTTGCGCGGTGCCCAGGCCCAAGACCAGGGCCTTGAGCCGCCACTTTGCGGGAAACGCCTGGACCATGTAGTACAAACCCAGGGAACTGAGGGCCGCACCCACCATGCCGTGGGCCGCACGCACGGCAATCGCCGAGCTGAGATCATTGACGAACAGATGGCCAAAGGTGACCAGGGCGTAGAGCACCAGGAACACTTCGGTAAACGCGCGCAAGCCGAACTGCTGGCGGAACTTCACCAGCAGCAGGTTCATCGACACGTTGGTCATCACATAGGCCGCGGGCAGCCAGGCCATTTCGGCGGTGGTCGCGCCCAATGCCCCTTGCAGATACGGCAGGTTGGCGATCACCAGTGCATTGCCCAGGCCGCCGGTGATTGCCACCAGCACGCCAACCAGGGCAAAGGCCCAGCGTTTGAGCGTGGGGTGATGGGGCGTCGACGGCGACCCCGGCAAGCTCGGACGCTCGTGGGGTTGCCAGGTATGCGGGGTGTATTTATCCATTCGTGACCTTGATGACCGACGCACGAGGCCGGTAAAACCATGACTCAGAGCGTAGTAGACCTGAGCGGGGTTCATCTTGTCATCTTTGTGGGAGCTGGCTTGCCAGCTCCCACATTTAATTTGCGATGTGGCACAAACTATATGCCCAGCCCAGTCCCCCTGTGGGAGCGGGCTTGCCCGCGATGGCGGCGGTTCAGGCGCTATTTCCAGTGGCTGACACACCGCCATCGCAGGCAAGCCAGCTCCCACATTTAATTTGCGATGTGGCACAAACTATATGCCCAGCCCAGCCCCACTGTGGGAGCGGGCTTGCCCGCGATAGCGGCGGTTCAGGCGCTATTTCCAGTGGCTGACACACCGCCATCGCAGGCAAGCCAGCTCCCACATTTGATTTGCGATGTGGCACAAACTATATGCCCAGCCCAGCCCCCCCCGTGGGAGCGGGCTTGCCCGCGATAGCGGCGGTTCAGGCGATATTTCCAGTGGCTGACACACCGCCATCGCAGGCAAGCCAGCTCCCACATTTGATTTGCGATGGGGCACAAACTATATGCCCAGCCCAGCCCTCCTGTGGGAGCGGGCTTGCCCGCGATAGCGGCGGTTCAGGCGATATTTCCAGTGGCTGACACACCGCCATCGCAGGCAAGCCAGCTCCCACATTTGATTTGCGATGTGACACAAACTATATGCCCAGCCCAGTCCCCCTGTGGGAGCGGGCTTGCCCGCGATGGCGGCGGTTCAGGCGCTATTTCCAGTGGCTGACACACCGCCATCGCAGGCAAGCCAGCTCCCACATTTGATTTGCGATGTGGCACAAACTATATGCCCAACCCAGCCCCCCCTTTGGGAGCGGGCTCACACTGGGGCTTTTAGATCCAGCCCAGCCAGCTCCAATAGGTGGCGGCGAACACCAGCATCAACAGGTAGCCAATCAAGGTCACCAACAAGCCCACCTTGGCAAACTGCCTCGCGGTAAAGGTGCCGGTGCCCAGGCACACCATGTTCTGCGGGGCATTGATCGGCAGGATAAAGCCATAGCTGACCACAAACCCGAGCAACATGGTCATGCCCAGCCGGCTGAAGTCCCCCGGCAGGGTTTGCAGCACCGCAATCAGGATCGGCAGCAAGGCCGAGGTCAACGCAGTGGCGCTGGCAAAGCCCAGGTGGATCACAATCAGGAATGCCCCAAGGATCGCAAACACCCCCAGCGGACCCAGTTGATCCAGGCCGGTATGCCCCACCACCTGCGCGCCCAGCCATTGCCCGGCCTGGGTGGTCAGCAGCGCCGTACCGAGGCTGATGCCCACGCCAAACACAATCACCGTGCCCCAGGGGATGCGCGACTGCACGTCTTTCCAGGTCATCACCCCAATCCCCGGCAGCAGCAGGAACACCAGGCCGGCGTAGGTGGTGGAGGTGGTATCGAAGCTGTGCAGGCGCCCTTCCGTGGCCCAGGCCAGCAGCAGCAATAGCGAGACCGTCAGCAGGCGCTTCTGCGGCCCGGTCATCGGGCCGATATCGGCCAGAGATTGCGCCACGGCCTCCTTGCCACCGGGGATGCTGTTGGTTTCCGGAGGCAGCAACTTGAGCACCAGCAACAGCAATACCGCCGACATGATCAACGCCCACGGCGCCCCGGCGATCAGCCAGTCGATCCACGACACGCGCTGGCCGAGCATCTTGTCCATAAAGCCCACGGTCAACAGGTTCTGCGCCGCCGCGGTCTGGATCCCGACGTTCCAGATGCTGGTGCCCTGGGCGACGACGATCATGATCCCGGCGGCGATATTGGAGCGTTTGTCCACGCCAAACGCGGCGATCACCCCCATCATGATCGGCACTACACAAGCACTGCGCGCCGTGGCGCTGGGCACTACCAGGCTGAGCAGGATGGTCACCGCAATCGCCCCCACCAGAATCCCGCGGGTGCTGGTGCCAACCCGGGTCAGGGTGACCAGGGCGATACGCCGGTCCAGGCCTGTGTGGGTCATGGCGGCGGCGATAAACAACGCACCGGCCACCAGGGCCAGGGCCGGGTTGGCAAACCCGGTAAGCGCCATGCTGATGGCGGGGCTGGAACCGATCAGGTGCGTCGGGTCCTGCAGGGACGGCGCGGTGCCCAGCAGAAAGGCCATCAACGAGGTGATCATGATCGCACTGGCTTCGTAGGACACCGCCTCGGTGATCCACACCACCACGGCAAACGCCAGGATCGCCAACATCCGGTGGCCGGCTACCGGCAAATCGGCGGGCAACGGCAACAACAGCACGCCGATCATCACCAGCACGGCGATCACCAGGCCCATGGGCAGCTTGAAAGAAACAGCAGGTGTTGCGGGGGCACTCATGGAAATCTCCGTCGGCCATGACAATCAAGGCCTGCAGCATGAGGCAAAGCGTCGCGGCGGGTTTTGACAGGTATCAAGGCACACGCGATTTAAGCCTGTGGGAGCAGCTTGCCTGCTCCCACATTCAGGCCGTCGTGTCAGGCGCGGCACCCAGTAGCTGGCTCAACACCGCCCGCAGCTTGCCCGGCTTCACCGGTTTATTGAGCAACGGCGCCTCCAGGCGCTGCAACGAACGCCGGCACTGGTCCGTGCGGTCGGCCGTGATGATCACCGCAGGGATCCTGCGGTCGAAATGCTCGCGCAACTGCTTGACCACCTCGCAGCCGACCACACCATGATCGAGGTGGTAATCGGCCAGGATCAGCTCCGGCGCCCTACCCTGCAACGCCACCAACGCGCCCGCCTGATCAGTGGCGGTCACCACTTCGCAGCCCCACTGCCCAAGCAACGCGCGCATGCTCTCCAGGATGCTGGTTTCGTTATCCAGCACCAGCAGGCGCCGCCCCGGCAATGGGTTGCCAGCACCGGCCTGGGGTGGCGCGAGGCTGATGGGCAGCGGTATTTCCTCGGACAGCGGCACCTCGATACTGAACATCGAGCCGCGCCCCGGCCATGAGCGCACCCTCACCTGGCAGCCGAGGATCTTCGCGATACGCTCGACAATCGCCAGGCCCAGGCCTACGCCCTTGCGATCCGCCGCCCGGCCGACGTCCAGTTGGTTGAACTCGAGGAAAATCGACTCCAGGCTGTCGGCGGCAATCCCACGGCCGGTGTCCCACACCTCCAGGCGCAGGCGATCACCGCGCCGCCGCGCCCCCAGCAGGATGCAACCCTGCTCGGTATAGCGGCAGGCATTGCTGAGGAAATTGCGCAGGATGCGTGTCAACAGGCGCAGGTCGGTGCGCAGCGCATAGCGGCCCATGTGCACACGCAGGTTCAACCCGGCCGCCGCCGCCACCGACTGGAACTCCGAAACCAGCGGCGCCAGCAGTTCGTCGAGGCGATACAGGGCAATGTCCGGCTTGACCGCCGCCTGGTCGAGGCGGGAAATATCCAGCAAGTCCGCCAGCAGGTCTTCCGCCCCTTCCAGCGCCTGGTGCGTACGCTCCACCAGGACCTTTTCCACGCTGGGCAGCTCTCGCTCGCGCAAGGTGGAGATCAACAAGCGTGCGGCATTGAGCGGCTGCAGCAGGTCGTGGCTGGCGGCGGCGAGGTATTTGTCCTTGCTGCGGTTGGCGGCCTGGGCAGCGTCGCGGGCGTCGCGCAGGTCCTGTTCGATGCGCTCGCGCCGGGCGATCTGCTGTTGCAGGTTGTGGTTGGCGTCGAGCAGTTCATCGGTGCGTGCCGCGACCCTTTGCTCCAGCTCATCGTTGAGGCGGATATAGCGTTTGCGCTCGGCCTCCAGCTCATCCAACCGCGCCGTCAGCTCGGGGTAGTGGCTCTTGCGTGCCGAATGATCACCCAGCCCCAGCAGCCCGGCCAGGGCCCGCTGTTGATCGTCAGAGAGCTTCGCCATAGACGACCTCGACGTCACGCTGGCTCGACTCGCGCGGGTTGGTCAGGATGCACGGGTCGTGCATGGCGTGTTGCGACAAGAACGGAATATCCGCCACCCGCACCCCGTGCAGGCCCAGGGTTTCATGGAAGCCAATGGCATGCTTGAGCGCAATCAGGTGCTCCACCAACCGCCCGCAGATCTGCCGGTGGTTGAGCCCCCGGCAGTCGATGCCAAAAGTCTCGGCAATCACCTTGAAACGCTCCGGCGCCGAGTTGTAGTTGAACGCCACCACATGCTCGACCAGCACCGCGTTGCACAGGCCATGGGGCAAATCGAGAAAACCGCCCAGGCTGTGGGACATGGCATGCACCGCACCCAGGATCGCATTGGAAAACGCCAGGCCCGCCTGCATGCTGCCGAGCATGATTTTCTCGCGCAGGGCGATATCGCTGGGGTTGGCGATCATCTGCACCAGGTTGCCATTGATCAGGCGCATAGCCTCCAGCGCATGGGGGTCGGTCAGCGGGCCGTGGCCGGTGGACACAAAGGCCTCGATGGCATGCACCAGCGCGTCGATCCCGGTACAGGCCGAGAGAAACGGGTCCATGCTGGCGGTGGTTTCCGGATCGATCAGCGACACATCCGGCACCACCGCCTTGCTGACGATGGAAAACTTCATGCGTTCCTGCTGATTGGAAATGATCACGAACTGCGACACGTCGGCGGAGGTGCCGGCGGTGGTCGGGATCAGGATCAGCGGCGGGCTGGGCACGCGGATGGTGTCCACCCCTTCGAACTCGAGGATGCTGCGCCCATGGGCAACCACAATGCCAATGGCCTTGCCGCAATCCATCGGGCTGCCGCCGCCGACGGCGACGATCACATCGCAATGGTGCTCGCGGTAGACCTCGGCGCCCTGCATCACTTCTTCCACACGCGGGTTGGGTGACACGGCGGTGTACAGGCAGTACTCGATACCCAGGGCCTGCAGGCTGGCCTCCACATCTGCGACCCAACCGGCAGCCACTACGCCGGGGTCGCTGACCACCAGGACCTTGCGCGCACCAAAGGTCTTGGCGTAATTGCCGACATTGTGCCGGGAACCGGCGCCGAAGATGATTTCTGGGGAAACGAATTTACGCAGTTGGCTGAGACTCTGGCTCATTGGTAAGCCTGTTTTTATTGTTTTTGGAAGATACGGGCCACACTAACGCATCCGCTGGCGAATGCAATCAGACCAATGGGTGGCCCACATCCCCGTTGAAATTTCAGCGATTGGCGAAATACATCGTCACTTCAAAGCCGATACGCAGGTCGGTGTAGGCGGGTTTGGTCCACATGGGGCGTTCCTCTTGTTATGCCGGGAAAGTCCGGTATAGGCATTAATGCATGGGTGGGCTGGCGGGCGAATGCTACTTTCGAACGAGCCGGTCGCAGACGTTAGTCTCGGATGGACATCGATCAAACTGGGGAGTTGGCTTGCCTGCGATGGCCATGGGTAACTACATATCTCTTTCGTGGCTCTTAGGTTTGTGTACATATCCGTTGCTGCGGTCACGGCCACTTAGGGTTCCGCCCTTACGGCGGGTCACTTTTGGAAAAGAGCCCCAAAAGTAACCAAAAGGGCTCCTGCCCCACCACTCGGTGCCTCGCCTAGGCTCGGCATGCCCGCAGTCAGGCATTGCTCCGTGGGCCCGCCGCGATCGGCCATCCCTGGCCGTGTCGCGGCTACCCCGGCATCCATGCCGGGGTGCCCA
>NZ_JCBCUR010000010.1:0-194961 GCF_059862305.1 Pseudomonas sp. MF09156 | reverse complement strand
GAAAAGGTGCTATTCCGCAAAAAACAGTGAACTGACAGGAGGAAAGGTCTGATTTTCGATTAAGTCGGTGTTTTTTGAACCTCAGACAGCGAGGCCGTTAAAAACGGCTGCTTACTTCAGACCTTCCCTAAGTGGCCTGCCCTTCGATGATTGCCGTAGCGATGTCGAGGCCCTTCAGCAGTCCTCTACGTGGCTTGCATTCCACGTACCTATTGATGACGATCGTTCGAATACGCTTCAGGGCGGAGAGTTGTTCCGGCTCAGTGGGGTATACGGAAGGTTCCCCGCCGTAGTAGGTATTCTCGAAGTTCTGGTTGCGCTCACCGTCCCGGTATTCCGAGTACATCCAGTTTTCGAGGGTAGAGCACCAAGCGCGGATCTTCTGATAGGCCTTGAAGGGCATGGGCGAGATCATCAGACACTGAAGCTCTGCACCAACCTTTCTGTGATCTGCCTGGCTCAATGGCGTCTCTGGACGCCAGAGCGATGGGCATCCAGCTTCACGGTGATATTCGACTGCACCTTTGCTGAAGCCGTAGGTGGTGCCAGGTCGAGCCCGCCGCGCAACACCACTGGCCAATCTTTCCGGGCTGATGAACTGCGAGCTGTAGGGCTCTGACGTGCCACCCCATGGCTGTTCCTCGGAAGGCACCACCGCAATAGGCGACAGCCCTTCAAGTGCTACGGTGGTTTTGCGTAGCAAGTGCTCCGAAGGGGATACCAGATGCGGTACCGCGTGATTTGGGTAGTACAGACCTGCCCAAGCTGGCTTGGTCAGATGCAGAGTGTTATGCGTAATCCACGCGGTGCGCGCTTTCACCATCGGCTCGTTATTCACATGGCCGTAAGGCTCGTCGAGCGCGACCCACATGCCTGATGTTGGGTCGATCCACAGCGAAACGTGATCCTTCGAAGGAAAGCCTTCAAGCTGCTCGAGGGCCTGCAACTGCTTTTGAGAGGTTGCTGGACGCAGCCCACTCACCTCCATGAATTGGAGCGAAAGCGCTGCGCGCACCAGCAGCTCCCGCGCCCGCGCTTGGCTGCTCGTGTTGGAGATCATTTCCAGGTGATCGGGTGCTTCCCGCCGGAATCCCTCAAGGTTGCGCGCATACGTTGCCTGATGCTTCGACACGAAGTCGTTCATAGGACGAGGCAGGTAGACTCTCAGCGTCTCACAACCCACCGAGCGAGGCGTGGTATCCGTGTTCCGCCAGTAAGCGCAGAGGTAGACTGGGTACCCGGTTTGGTTTACTTCTGAGAACCCTTCACTAGATGCCAATGCCTGCTGTGCCTGACGGTAGTCGCGATAGCCCATCTCGCGCGCAACGATATCGAGCGCCTCGGAGTGCTTTTGGCCAGGCACGCCAATTTTCTTGGCTTTTCTCTTGATCCCTTGGATAGTCTTCGGGAGGGTGTTGCTGAAGCTGATACGCTCGGGGAGCGAGGACAGAGTGCTCATAATTTTCTCCAACCCCATGATCAACGCCACCCGCCTACGTCTTACTGGGGCCTCTAAAAATCATGGCCTAGGAGATCGTAATATTACAGGTAGTGCCGTTTCCAGCTTTCACTGACGGGTGAGGTACGCCTACCTTGCGCAACTCAGAGGTAATCGATACAGAACTGGATTTGCAACTGCTCACCTGAATCTCGCCGCCAAGCAAATTGCTTGCTCGATTTCCAGTATTATTGACTAACCCGCCTACTGCACTGCAGGCCTTTATGACAGGACACATGGATGTATTTGTCAGCACTCAAAATTCAGAATTTCCGTCAGTTTGGCGCCGAGCCAAACAACCTATTCATCGAATTCAACAAGGGCGTGACGGCACTGGTTGGTGAGAACGACGCGGGGAAATCATCGGTCATCGATGCCCTGCGATTCGTTCTCCAGACGCGTGACGGAGAATATGTACGCATACAGCCTGAAGACTTCCACATCCCAGTTGAAGGACCCCAGGCGAGCCAGATCACGATCATTGCCAAATTTGCAGACCTATCCGTCTCGGATCAGGGGGCGCTGTCTGAGTACGTCACGTTTAATGGGAACGCTGCAGTCGTTTACATCCACTGGACAGCACGAAGGCTCTCGGACGACGTACTAGCACGTCGTTGGGTGGATATTGCTGTGCGCAGTGGTCACAGCGGCGGCGGCCCAAGCCTCGACACCAACGTCCGGCAGCTTCTGGCGGCTGCATACCTGCGCCCCCTTCGCGACGCCACGCGGGAAATGTCTCCGGGACGTGGATCCCGACTGTCGCAGGTACTCAAAAACTTCCCAAACATCAAGGGAGGTAGTGGATTCGATATCGATCGCCCCTTGGAAAATCCCGCATCGCTGAGCCTCACTGGATTGGCAGGTTACTTACGGCATTTGGTGAACCTGCACCCAGGTGTGGCTGCTGCAGAAGGCTCAATCAACGACAACTACCTGTCCCACCTTTCGCTTGAAGGTGATGAGCTACACGGGCGCATCAATTTCGTCGACGGTAGTTCCGAATCTGCTCGCCTCAGACAGATACTGGAACGCATGGAGCTGAGTCTTCTTGTCCAAGGATCACAAGAAGCTCGTGGCGAGTATGGAATGGGCTCCAATAACCTGATGTTCATGGCCTGTGAGTTGCTGTTGCTGGGTAAGGAGCCTGACGGGCTTCCGCTGTTACTCATTGAGGAGCCCGAGGCACATCTCCATCCCCAGCGACAACTGCGCCTGATGGAGTTTTTGAGCGAATCAGCAAAGCCCAGAGTCACCTCCCCCGCTGTCAATCGAGAAACAGTGAACAGTGAGCGCGTTGAAGACTCTCTCCCGTGGAACGAAGGCTTCGGAACTCCGTCAGCTGAGTCCTCTGGCCATCGCGAAGCAACTGCAGATGAGGGCAGCCAGGAAAGCGAAACGCGCCCGGTACAAGTTATCCTCACCACCCATAGTCCCAACCTCAGCTCCAAGATCGCCTTGGACAATCTAGTGCTTATGCACGGCCGCAGAGCTTATTCGCTCGGGAAGCAGCATACGAAGCTGGATGAAGGAGACTATCGCTTCCTCGCCCGCTTCCTGGACGTGACCAAGGCGAATTTGTTCTTCGCACGTGGGGTGCTCATCGTCGAGGGTGATGCGGAGGCCATCCTGTTTCCGGCGCTGGCGAAGCTGCTCGAGAAAGACTTAACCCGCCATGGGGTATCGGTCGTAAATGTAGGGGGCATTGGTCTTGGCCGCTATGCTCGAATCCTCCAACGTGCGACCCCTGGAGCGGGTGTTCTGAACATCCCCGTAGCCTGCGTCTCGGACATGGACGTCATGCCGGATTGCGCTCCAGAAATTCTGGGTTTAGTGGAAGGTGCTGACGATCCGAAATGGGAAAACACTGGACAAAGAAAGTGGCGTGCAACGCGCGATTTTGGTGTCGATGATGAGAGTCAGGTCCTCGGCTTGGAGGAGAGACGCCGCCTGCGTAAATCGAACGACGAGCAAAATGTAAAAACGTTCGTAGCGGAGCAATGGACGCTGGAATACGACTTGGCGTTCAGCGGCATGGCACGCGAAATGTTGATCGCCGCACGCCTGGCTGCAAAGGATGATGCGCTTCATGCCGGTCGGGAAAAGCATGATCAGATAATCGAGCAGGCCATTGTTGAGTATGATGGCCTTCACAACTCGGACATGTCGCCTGAGCAAGTGAGCTCTACTATCTATGCCCTGTTCCACCGCAAGGTCGCCTCAAAGGCCATCACCGCTCAGTACTTTGTCGATATTTTGGAGCAGCGTTATCAGAGGATATTGGTGCCTCGCGAGGGTTTGGAGGAAAGACTCCCCGACTACCTCCTTGAGGCGATCAACTATGTGACCTCTCGCTTGGAAGTGCCCCACGAACAGCACCAGCCATCGCAACAGCAAGCTGAGCGGCAGACACCATGATCACGCTCCGTGACCTGGTGCCCGAAATCACCGACGAGGACATCAACTGGATCTCAGGACTCATGAAGCTTGAGGGCCTGGACGAGCAGCGCATAGCGTTTCTTAGGGCGCGAGAAACACTCGACGTATCGGCGTGCCCGGGAAGCGGTAAAACCACATTGCTTGTGGCCAAACTCGCCATCCTCGCACGCAACTGGAAAAGCCGCACTCGCGGGATTTGCGTGTTATCCCACACCAACGTAGCCCGCGAGGAAATCGAGCAGCGCCTAGGCGACACTGATGTTGGTCGCCGACTGCTGAGCTACCCCCACTACATCGACACGATTCATGGGTTCGTCAGGCGCTTCCTTGCCACGCCTTGGCTGCTCTCCGCGCAACACCGTTTTACCGCGATCGATGATGAGCTGACTCACCGGGTGCGCTCAAAGCACATGTGGGAGGAACGAGAAGACAGGAGGATTCTGCGCGGTTTCCTAGGACATAGAACCTTCGATACCAAATTGCTCAGGTTAGCCAGTACAGACTTTTCCAATCCTCGCATTGGGGTCGCTCGGGGCAGCCTTCCGTGTGGCCCCGATGCTCAAAGCTATCAAATAATGGCGAGAGCGGTAGGAAAGGCAGCCCGGCAAGGTTACTTCTGCTACGACGAAATTTTCGTGCTGGGCACCGCCCAGCTCAATGAGCGGCCAAGCATCGCAGAGGGATTGAGGCACCGTTTTCCCTGCGTCTTTATCGACGAGATGCAAGATACCTCAGCGATGCAGAACGACTACCTGAGCACTATTTTCCCCCGGGACAATTCAAGGATATGCGTGACGCGAGTTGGCGATCCCAACCAAGCGATTTTCGAATCGGACATCCACACCAATGGCAGTGACTTTCCGGATCGAAGCAGAGCAGTCGACATCTCCAGCAGCTTTCGCTTCGATGAGTCGATCGCGTTGCTGGCAAATCCCTTTGCTTTCCGTGCTGTTGCAGACGGGCTTTCCGGGCGGCGCAGCGTGGGTGAAGAAGCGCCGCTCCGCCACACCATTTTTGTTTTCCCTGATGGCGACTGCAGCGGTGTACTGGATGCTTATGGGCACCTGGTTCTCCAAGAGCTCTCCGCTGACCTACGGGGCAACGCCATAGTCTCGGCGATCGGCTATACCCATAGAGACTTCGATCCTATCGATGCCGACCCACTGCATTATCCAAAAACGGTCGGGCATTACTGGGAAGGCTATGACCGTAACGCAGGTTCGGGAACATACCGCCCTCCGACGTTGATTGAGCGTATTCGTCAAGCGAAGCGTAATCTCGTTAAAGGCGATACCGCACACCATAGCGTTGAGGAAGTCGCCAAGGGGCTTCTCCACCTGGTGAACCTCACCAACCTCGCCATCAAGATCAAGGTGGGGGCCCGGCAGCACGTCCAGGTTCAGCAACTTTTAACTAACCCAGAAGACTTGGCTAGCTACCAACAATTGGTGGTTGAGCTGCTGTTCACATCCAACATCATCAGCACCGACAACTGGTCATCCTACGCACGCCGCTTCTCCGACTTGGCATCAGTGCTTGCTGAAGCGCATGAGCAACCCGAGACAGCACGGGGGTACCTTGCTTGGATAGCGGAAAGCGCAGAGGTTTTGCGGGAAGGGGCTGTACAGAATGCAGTGAATACCTTCCGAAGCACTCATGAAAATGGCGTGGTGGACATCAAACTCGGCTCTATTCATTCGAGCAAGGGGCAGACCCACACTGCGACGCTTGTGCTTGAAACGTTCAACTACAAGCACTTCATCGCGAGTTTGCTGCCGTGGGCTGCCGGGCAAAACAGCCACGGCGGGGCTCGACCTGGGAAGAGAACTACCCAGCGCCTACTAGCCATGTATGTAGCGATGACACGCCCGACTCACCTGCTCTGCCTGGCAATCAGCAGACGAGCGCTCGGCGAGGGAGAAGCATTCGAAGCCAACTGCATGCAGCTTCGCGAGCAGGGTTGGGACATCCAGCATTTGTAGCCGTCTGAGTGCTCCCCTATTTCCATCGGCGTGATGATCATCGCGAGTAAGCCGCTGACTGATTTCGTCAACAGGCACCCGACCGTTATCATGCTTTGCCTGGGCTTCTTGATGATGATTGGTTTCAGCCTGACGGCTGAAGGCTTGGGCTTCCACATTCCGAAAGGTTACCTCTACGCAGCGATTGGCTTCTCGATCCTGATCGAGCTGTTCAACCAGGTTGCACGCTCTCGTCGCAAGACGAGTTTGCAGGGACATCGTCCAATGCGTGAGCGTACCGCGCATGCCGTCATGCGTTTGCTGGGTGGCCACAAGTTGGGTGCAGACGAGGTCGGTGAGGAGATCGCTGACATGCTGTCAGGCGGTGATGCCGATCAGGTCTTCCATCGACGTGAGCGCGTCATGATCAGTGGCGTTCTTCAGTTGGCGGAACGCCCTATACGCGGGGTAATGACCCCGCGCGCAGAAATCGACCACATTGACTTGTCTGACACTCCAGAGGAAATCCGCACAGCGCTGATGCACTCGTCGTACTCCAGATTGCCTTTGATACGCGAAGGGAGAGTTGATGAGCCGTTGGGGTTCGTCCATAAAAAAGAGCTGTTGAAAGAGCTGTTGGCGGGTAACCAGCCAAATCTGGAAACCCTGGCTCGCAAGGTAATCAACTTGTTGGACAGCTTCACGATTCTCAACGCGTTGGAGCAGATGCGCAAAGAGTCGACTCACATCGCTTTCGTGGTGAACGAGTTTGGTGACTTCATCGGTATTCTCACCATGACTGACATTCTAGAATCCATCGCAGGTGAATTGCCGGATGCGAGTGAAATTGAGGGCCCTAACATCGTTGCTGAGGATGGAGGTTTCCTCGTCAGTGGTGCGCTGAACCTCAGCCAGATTCGCGAACACATCGGTTTCCAGGCTAAGGCGACTGATGACTATCAGACGCTTGCAGGGTTGGTCATGAGTTTGCTGGATCGTCTGCCGGTCATTGGAGATAAGCTCCGGTGGCAGGAGTGGAGCATGACCGTTGTTGAGGTCCAAGAGCGCCGGGTGACACGGGTGCTGTTGCGTAAAGAGTAAACGTAGAAAACAAGGCCGCATTTGCGGCCTTGTTTGTTTAAAGTTTTAATCGCTTTTGGCAATCCGGAAACTCAACCGTACCTGGGTTCCCTCGTCCTCTCGACTGGTCACACTGACCTTCCCGCCAAAGCGTTCCATTATCCGCTTGACCATGACTAGCCCTACACCGAGCCCACCTTGCTTGTTCGTTGAGAACGGTTGAAACAACCTCTGCTTCTGCCTTGGCGTCATACCCTTACCGGTATCATGAAGCGTAATGTGCAGTTTGCCGGAGCGCATATCGGACTCCAGATCAATATGTAGCCGGCCACCGTTTGGCATCGCCTCCAGTGCGTTGGAAAACAGGCTATTGAGCACTTGAGACAGCAGCACACGCTGGCTAACCACTCTCGGGGCTGCCGTTGCCGTAAACTCAACCTGAACATCAGCGTTGCGAATCTGTAGCTCGAAGGTGTTCAGGGTTTCAAGGATCGCTTCGGACGGATCTACGTTTTCGACCACTCCTGTCGTGGGGCTCGACGCAAGCAGTAACTCTCGTACCCATTTTGACATCCGATCTACCTGGCCGATGATGTCGGTGATGCTCTTCTGTACGGGAGGATGGGCTATTGCCTGCGCTAGTTCGGCGCTGGAGCGGATCGTGGCTAGCGGATTGCGCAAGCTATGAGCTATCGCGGCAGACATCTCGCCCAACGCCACGAAGGTTTCATTTTCGATAATCTGTTTCTGCTGTGACACCAGCAGGCTCGCTGCCCGGCGAACAATCAAGTAGAGCGTCAGGTAGATCAAAGCACCGCCAAAGGATGTTGCGAGCCACATCAGTATGTATCCCCGCTGAGTCCTGGTGATCAAATCCGAAGGCTCCTTGTAAATCTCTACGAGCGCGACGGCTTTACCCTCAGAGTTCAGCATCGGGATGTAGTTTTCAATGAAAAGGCCCGTTGGCGCACGAATGAATTGTTGCTCCTCGCGGTCACCCTGAAGCTCGTGATACGTGGCGAATACTCTTTCCTTGGTGGAAAACGACTCTTCAAGCTCATCGTCATCCGAAAACGTCTGACCCACCAAATCCGGATTGCTTGACCAGATGACGACATCATCGGGAGCATAAATGCTGATCAGCAACGAGTCGGGTTGGCGTGCAATGTGGTTAATGTGTTCTAGAAATTCTTTACGTGCATTTTGACGGTTGGCTTGTTCCTCAAGGGGAAAGCTCGCATCCTCACGTGGATCGAGCAATTCCCCCATCTGAGCGTTAGGCAAGTTGTGGCGGGCGACCTCAGTCGAAGCAAGCGCCTGGATGAATTGAGCCGTGAGTACGGCATCTCGCTGAATGCTTTCGTTGACGACAAATCGCGTCGCAATAAATCCCAAGCCAAGAGCAACGACGGTGATGATAAGAATGCTAACGAGCGAGAACCAGCGCAGCAGATCGAACTGTACCGTGTTCGCCGTCACATCCTTACCTGAGAAAAACCGACCTAAACCCAATGCTAGATTCATCACGAAGCCCTTTCTTGTGATAACGGGTTATAGCGCAGTCTGCCCATGCGTCCTTATGACCAATCGAACTTAACCAGCCTTAAAATAAGGTTTTAGTCGCTATAACGATTAAGGGAGCATTTCGAAGATCTGTGCCTGTCAGCATAGGCCCAGAAATTTTTACAGTTTTTTTACGGTGGCTTTCTTACTGCGTAACGATACTGGCGCGCGCGAACTGTGAGCGCCTCGATGCCTTCGCAACACTTCGCCTGTCCTGTTTCCCGTCAGTACCTCCAATGGCTACACGCGGCGGTTCACGTAGAGAAGGTGATGCGCGGTGGTCTCAGATCTGATCAGAAAGAGTGAACACTTGGCGGCACAAGGAGTACCGGCCTTATCACTTACATGAAAGCCCCACCGGCCTTGAAATCTCACGGAATGCGTTTTTGGCCCCCAACATTCGAGACGTAGAAAGTGAGCGTAACAGCGACCCACGTAACTGAAGAACCCCACCGCAAAACATCAGCGGCAGGATTGCTCGTAGCCGCTGTCGGAGTGGTGTACGGAGATATCGGCACTAGCCCCCTTTATACCCTTAAAGAGGTGTTCGCCGGTCACTACGGCGTGCAAGCCAACCACGACGGGGTACTCGGTATTTTGTCGTTGATCTTCTGGTCGCTGATATGGGTGGTTTCGGTCAAGTATGTGTTGTTCATCCTTCGCGCCAACAACCAGGGTGAAGGCGGCATCATGGCGTTGACGGCATTGGCCCGCCGGGCGGCAGCACCTTATCCGAAGCTGAGCAAGGTGTTGGTTTTGCTTGGGCTCTTCGGGGCGGCGCTTTTCTATGGTGACAGCATGATCACCCCGGCCATCTCGGTGCTATCTGCGGTGGAGGGGCTTCAGCTTGCTTTTGATGGAATAGAGCAGTGGGTCGTACCTCTATCCCTAGTCGTACTGGTAGCGTTGTTTTTGATTCAGAAACACGGCACTGCGCGGATCGGAACCTTGTTCGGGCCAGTCATGGTGCTGTGGTTTCTAGTATTGGGCGCACTCGGGATTTACGGCATCTTGCAGCGTCCGGAAGTGCTGCAAGCGCTTAACCCATACTGGGGGGCTAATTTTTTTATCGCTCATCCGGGTATCGGCGTAGCCATCCTGGGGGCTGTCGTGCTCGCACTGACAGGCGCCGAAGCGTTGTACGCTGATATGGGGCATTTTGGCCGTAAGCCTATTGCTCGGGCGTGGTTCATCTTGGTACTGCCAGGCTTGGTACTGAACTACTTTGGCCAAGGTGCTTTGATCCTAGGCAACCCAGACGCTGTGCGTAATCCTTTCTACCTCCTGGCGCCTAGCTGGGCGCTACTGCCGATGGTTGCACTCTCTACGCTGGCAACCATCATCGCGTCTCAGGCAGTAATCTCCGGTGCGTTCTCGCTAACCCGCCAAGCCATACAGCTAGGATATGTACCTCGCATGTTTATCCAGCACACCTCCAGTCAGGAGCAGGGGCAGATTTACATCGGCACAGTTAATTGGGCGCTGATGGTCGGTGTAGTGTTGCTAGTCATCGGCTTCGAATCGTCCAGCGCACTGGCTGCGGCCTACGGCGTGGCAGTAACAGGCACAATGTTGATCACGACAATCCTGTCTTCGGCTGTCGTATTGCTGCTTTGGAAAACACCTCGTTGGTTGGCTATTCCAATGCTGTTGGGTTTTCTACTGGTGGACAGCCTGTATTTCGCGGCGAACGCACCGAAGATTTTCCAAGGTGGTGCATTTCCAGTGATTGCCGGCATTGGCCTGTTCATCTTGATGACAACCTGGAAACGAGGGCGAAAGATTATCGTCGAGCGGTTGGACGAGACGGCTCTACCTTTGCCGTTGTTCATCAGTAGCATCCGTTCGCAGCCACCCCATCGGGTACAAGGTACGGCAGTGTTTCTGACGGCTAGGGCTGATGCCGTTCCTCATGCACTCTTGCACAACCTATTGCATAACCAGGTTCTGCACGAGCAGGTTGTGTTGCTCACTGTGGTGTCTGAAGACAGCCCGCGTGTGGCAGATGATAGGCGGTTCGAGGTCGAGTCCTATGGTGAAGGGTTTTTCCGTGTGAGCCTGCACTTTGGCTTTATCGAGGAGCCTGACGTACCCGCAGCCTTGAGTCTCTGTCACTTGAATGAGCTGGATTTCAGTCCAATGCGTACGACCTACTTCCTTAGCCGCGAGACGGTTATCCCGACCAAGCGTATAGGGATGGCTCGGTGGCGAGAAAGCCTGTTCGCTTTTCTACTGAAGAACGCCAACAGCAACCTTAAATACTTCAATCTGCCGCTGAACCGAGTGATCGAACTGGGTACGCAGGTGGAGATGTAGAAATAAACAAGGCCGCGAATGCGGCCTTGTTCTATTCAGGGTGTTACTCGTGTGAGTGTCCGTGCTCAGTGCTCTCGGACGTTGCTCCTTTCTCACCGCCACCGCATGCCGTCATCAGGCCAAGGAAGCAGATCAGTAGCATTGAGCGAATCAGCGTTGTTGGGTTTTTCATGGAAGGACTCTCAAAAAATGGATGAAATAAATGGTCTGTGATCCGGCTGAACGCTGCATTTTCGGCAATAGAACAGCCATCGCTGCTTCGGATTACTGTTTGACGCTCAAGTAATCGCCGGTCGTTTTCAGTGCGATGGTCACGTCGTTGTTGCTGCGATTACGCCAAAACCAACCGTGGGTGCCGTCAAAAATGGCTGTGAATTCACCTTTATCACTTTTGACCTGCTTGCCTTTGTTGTAGCTGTGGAAGTAACCCTTTTCACCGTTGTACGGTTCGCCATGGGTGTCGTAGTTCACAGGCCCACCAACCGCTGTCCATTCATAGCTGACAGTCTTGTCCTTCAGCACTTCCAGTTTGATTTCTGTCCCTTCACCTGGCTTGAGCGTGACGCTCATTTGATTGGTCTTAAGGGCGGGAGCCGTTGTCGACACTGGCGGAGGAACAGGTGCCGCAATAGGCTGGCTCTGCACGGCCTGCGGTGCTGGGGCTGGAGCTGGAGCTGGAGCAGATGCTTGCGGAGGAGCTGCATCCGCTAAAGCCTCTTGGGCAAGGATGATCTTCAATTCGCCCATCTGGGTAAGGCCCAGTGTTCGGCCTACACCTGTCGGATCAATGGCGTATTCCGAAGGCATTACGACTGTTACCAGAAGACCGGCAGCAACCAGTATCGCAATAACAGTAGAACGTACCAGTTTGCGAGTGGTGGGCAATTCATTAACAGTGGGGAGCGGAGTATTGAACATAGTCAGAATTCCTTACGCAGAGACAAACAGGCCGGTGATCTGGTAACCCATCAGCAGGAAACCGGCACTCATCATGGCGACGTTGGCGGTATAGGCGTGGCGCCAGAAACTGCCAGTACGCCGCCAATACCCCATCAAAATGAGAATCGCGCTAAGGGCCAGCAATTGGCCGATCTCGACACCAACGTTGAAGGCGATCAGGTTCGGAATCAGGCCATCAGGCGAGATCTCGTACTCCTGAATCTTGGTCGCCAGACCAAAACCGTGGAGCAGGCCGAAGATCAGCGTGGCCACTTTGGTGTTGGGTTGGAAACCGAACCAGCGTTGGAATGCGCCCAGGTTATCGAGCGCCTTGTACACCACCGAAAAGCCGATGATGGCGTCGATGATGTAGGAGCTGATGCTGACCTCGGTCAGTACGCCAAGCAGTAGCGTGACCGAATGGCCTACAGCGAATAGCGTGACGTAGAGCCCCACGTCTTTCAGGCGGTAGAGGAAGAAGATTACCCCGAACAGAAACAGCAGGTGGTCGTAGCCCGTCATCATGTGCTTAGCGCCCATGTAGATGAAGGGCAGCAACATGACGCCGGAGCTTTCCTGGATGAAGCCCTTGTCACCTTCCGCGACAGCGTGAGCCATCGCCTCGGGCATCCCGAGAAACAGTGCAGCGACAAGTAAAAACAGCAGCAATAGCGGGCGGTGCGATGGCGCAGTGAATGCGCCAACGCCGCTCATTGAGTGCGAATGCATAGATCAATCCTACGTTGCAGGGATCAAAGGCCGCAGTGCGGCCATGGTCAGGATGCGAACGAAGGACGAGGTGGGCGCTCGATCAAGAATATCGGCGGGCGAGGAACGGAATATGGTGGGTCATCGACTCGTACGGACAGCTTCGGCTGTGCAGCCAGACTCAACGCGGACGTGAGCTGTGGCGTTTCGTGCTGATGGTCGGGGGTCAACGGCGAGTGGTAGTGATCGGAGTAGCTCACGCTCGACATCTCTGCCTGTTCCTCATGGGAGTGATAGGCGTCTTGCGCGATCTCCCAGGCAGGTGGTTTCGTCGATACCGACAACGTATAGGTATGCCCGGCCCAGGCCACAAACATGGCGAGAACAAGTGCGAATACCACTGTCGTTGTCAGGGATCTGCTGAACATAGCGTCCGGATTCAAGTTCGTTTGGAGTGGCCGTGATAGGTTTGACCACATCCCCCTAGGGGGGATAGGATGCCAGCGTAATTCATTGAGGCCTGAGGCTCAAGTCATGAGTGAGCACGAACACGAACACAGCCATCCCCACACCCACCAAAGTCACGAGGCGATCATCAAGCGCCTCAAGCGGGCAGACGGCCATTTACGCGGCATCATCACCATGATTGAAGAAGGTCGTCAGTGCGTGGACATTGCTCAACAGCTGCATGCCGTCGAAAAAGCAGTGTGCCAAGCCAAGCGCACACTTATCCAGGATCACATTGATCACTGCCTGGAAGACACCGTTTCGGCGTTGGGCAATGGCGAGCGAGCACCGCTGGAAGCTTTTAAACAAATCACCAAATACCTCTAGGTCTGAAATGCCCAACTTTGCTGAACTGCTGCAACAAGGCGGGGCATCCGCCTGGCTGTATTTCCCGAGCGCTATCTTGCTCGGCGCCTTGCATGGCTTGGAACCGGGTCATTCAAAAACCATGATGGCGGCCTTCATCGTGGCCATTCGTGGCTCGGTAAAACAGGCCGTATTGTTGGGCTTGGCCGCGACGCTGTCGCACACTGCTGTGGTGTGGTTGGTCGCTATCGGCGGCATGTACCTTGGGAAAGGCCTCGACGCTCAAACCACTGAGCCGTATTTCCAGCTCGCGTCCTCCGCACTGATCATTGTAATTGCGCTATGGATGCTATGGCGTACCTGGCGTGGCGAGCAGATGTTCAAGTTCGAGCAAGGTGATGATCACCATCACAGCGAGCAGGGCCATGGGCATCATGATGAAACCCACCGAATCGATACTGGTCATGGCCGTGTTGAACTGTCGATCTTCGAAGAAGGCGTGCCACCGCACTGGCGCTTGAAGACGTTAACTGGACACGCCTGGGCAGCCTCGGATGTCCGGCTGGTGACTACTCGTCCGGACGGTAGCTCCCAATCGTTCTCTTTCGTTGAGCGCGAAGGCTTCATGGAGTCGACGATCGATATTCCGGAACCACACGAGTTCAGTGCTCGCTTGAGTCTTGGGCATGCAGGCCACTCCCATGATTACGATCTCAAGTATCAGGAACACGATCACGGGCACGCTCATCCGGAATTGGACGGCCTGGAGTTGTCGACTGATGGCTTTCAGGATGCTCATGAACGTGCGCATGCCAACGATATCCGTAAGCGCTTCACCAATCGCGAGGTCACCACGGGCCAGATCGTCATGTTTGGCCTGACTGGCGGTCTGATTCCTTGTCCTGCTGCCATCACCGTTCTGCTGCTATGTCTTCAGGTTAAAGAGGTCGCGCTGGGAGGCATGCTTGTTCTGTGCTTCAGCATCGGACTGGCACTCACCTTGGTCACTGTCGGTGCTGCGGCAGCTATTGGTGCTAAACAGGCCTCCAGCCGTTGGCCGTGGCTGGGCACCGTGGCGCGTCGTGCACCGTACCTGTCCAGCGTGCTGATCATAGGTGTTGGCCTGTACGTCGGTTTCCATGGCTGGATCGGCCTGAACGCATAAGGTGACGCTGAGTGTTCGAACTCACGAGCTACATAGGTCTTTTCCTGGCTGCATTCGGTGCTGCCACGTTATTGCCTATGCAGTCTGAAGCCGTGCTGGTCGGGATGCTGCTCTCCGACCGGTACGTTGTTTCTACGCTTTTGGCTGTCGCCACTTTTGGCAACGTGCTTGGCTCTGCACTGAACTGGGCGCTGGGCCGTTCCGTCGAACGATTCCGCCACAAGCGATGGTTTCCTGTGAGTGAGAACAAACTGGAAAAAGCACAGCAATCTTATCTGCGCTTCGGGCGCTGGTCATTACTGCTCAGTTGGGTGCCCATCATTGGCGATCCGCTGACGGTCGTCGCCGGAGTCATGCGCGAACCACTCTGGAGTTTCCTGCTGATCGTCGCGCTGGCCAAGGGCACGCGTTATCTCGTGCTGACCGCCGTCACACTGGGGTGGGCATGACAACTCCGGCAGTCCCTCTCTCCGCGCTCAAGAGCCGAAGCAAAAGCCTGGATCTGATCAAGTGGCTAGCGATGTTGACCATGGTTATCGATCACTTACGCTTGGTGTGGCCGGAGATGACCAATCTGTTCATTCCAGGGAGACTTTCCTTTCCGTTGTTCTGTGTCGCTATTGCGGCCAACGTGGCGCGCTCCAAACAGGGCGAATGGCTGACGGCTGCGAATGGACGATACCTTGCGTTGATGCTGTTGTTCGCCGCCATTTCAGAAGTGCCTTATCGCTACATCAGCACCTCGGGATCATTCAACGTGTTGGTTACCTTGGCATTGGGGCTGGTGATTGCCTGGGGGTGGCAACATCGGACTCTGTTGAGCAGCGCTATGGCGTTGATGTCCGCAGTAATTGCCTACGTACTGGATGATCCACTGATGTACGGTTTCTACGGTGCACTTGTACCAGCGGCGGTTTTGTTAGCAATCAAGAGACCCGGTGTTCTTTGGTTGCTGCCAGCGGCTCTATGCCTGTTGAGTAACACCCGAAGTAGCATCGTAACCAGGGCGTTGGACTTGGAAGTCTATTCAGTGCTGGCTTTGAGCACCGCGTTTGCGGCTCCCCTGATCGGGCTTTGGCTTCTGCGTCAGACCTTCACCTTCAAAGTCTGGCCGGTGCGGCAATGGGGCTACTGGTTCTATCCGGGCCACCTTGCCGCTCTGCAGGCGCTACGGTTTCTGGTCTAAAGGTTGACCAACCAGCCTTGGCAAACTTTGGAAACTTACGATCATTTGTTGGGCCATCGGCGATGCTGATCATCGATCACGTATGGATGTTCGTGATCCGCACCCTCGTGGCCGTCGATGTGCGAGTGATCGCCCGGCAGATTCTCATGGCTGTGCTTGATAGAATCCTGGTCATGGGCTGGACGCCAAATCATGATGCTGACCACTAATGCACTACCTGCCACCACGGCCAGGCCAACAAACGACGCCGTGAGGCTGATGTTGGCTCCCAGCCATCCCGCCAGTGGGTAAGTAATTAACCAGCAAGCATGGGACAGAGCAAATTGGGCGGCAAACAAAGCCGGGCGATCTTCGGCATGTGCGGAGCGGCGCAACAGTCGACCACTCGGGGTCTGAGCCAGCGAATAGCCCACCCCAAGCACCATCCACAGTGGCAGTAGGAAGTTGTAGGTAGTCAGGTTGATGCCTACCGCTAAACCTGCGACCAATATTCCTCCGCCAAACAACATGGCCGTTCGGTTTTTGATGTTTTTCAACAGCCGAGGCAAGACCAGGGCAGCGACCATGGATCCGCCACCAAACGCAGCCAGCGCTAATGCCGTAGAACTTTGAGGCAGGGCGAAACGCGACTGCACCAGCACCACCGTATTGACGATGACCATGGCACTGGCGGCAGCTACAGTCAGATTGAGAGCCAACAGCCCACGCAAGCGAGGCGTGGCTAGGAATATGCGCATGCCACGGGTGGTTCGTTCGTAGATGCTGCGTCGCGGTACTTGCTTCGCCTTTGGCAACAACACCGTGGCGACTAGGGCGGCAGAAGCGAGGAAACCGATGACAGTGCCAGCGAACAGGTTATGGAAGCTGATCACGGTCAGCAGTGCGGCGGCGAGCATTGGGCTGGCGACACTTTCGAGATCGTAGGCCAGCCGTGATAACGACAAAGCGCGGGTGTAGTCGTCCTCATCCGGCAGTATGTCTGGAATGGTCGCCTGGAACGTCGGGGTGAACGCAGCTGAGGCCGACTGAAGGACGAAAATCAGCACGTAGATTTGCCAAACTTCGGTTACAAACGGCAGAGCAAGCGCTACCAGGGCCCGCACCAGATCCAGCGAGACCAGCATGGCTCGGCGAGGCAGGCGCTCTGCAAAAGCCGCTGCAATGGGCGCAACGCCAATATAGGCCGTCATTTTGATCGCCAACGCTGTCCCGAGAACGGCACCCGCTTGGGCACCAGCAAGGTCGAACACCAGTAAACCCAGTGCGACCGTGGCGAGTCCTGTCCCTACAAGCGCAATCACCTGAGCCAGGAAGAGATGGCGGTAGGTTCGGTTGGCTAGGATTTTCAGCATGAGAAATCTCAAATGGAATGGCTCGTGTCCAACTGGTTACCGAGCATTTCTCAAAGAAAGAGAGCGACGAGCTTCTCGTTCACACATGATTTTACATCCCCCCTGGGGGGATCGAGAGCTATCCTAAACTAGAGACAGTAGTAGCTCAAGAAATAGGCACTCAGCCTTTCATCGAATGTCTGGGGAAGTTGCTTGCTCGATGGTGGCTGTTGGCCATACGCTGTGCAGCGTGAGAGGTCTCACTAATATAAAAACATGAGCATGGAGCAAGCCCTGATGAAACTGTCTGCCCTTTTGATCGCCGCTTTACTTTCGATTTCGTCCGTTGCTGCCTTCGCGCATAGCGGCGGTACTGATTCAAAAGGTTGCCATCGCAACCATAAAACGAACGACTACCACTGCCACTAAACGGCAAAAGCCCAGCGCTAGGCTGGGCTTCAGTGCGAGCTGGACTCTTTACATTTGAGGAGGCTAGTTGTGCGATTCACCTTGGCATTCTTTGCACCAGGCGTAGAGCGCGTCTTACATGACCAGACCGTGCGCCAGCATTTCGTGATCGTCCGAAAAACGCTGCGACAGTCCCAGTGAGATGGCGTACAACCCAGCCGATTGCGGTGTCAGATCCAGACGAGAGGTATCTGCTCCCCGCACGATTTCAGCCAATTGCTGCAAGGCAGGCTCACCGAGTTGGCACTTCTTCAAAAACGCATCGAAGCTGCACAACTCACCCTCATGGGTAAGCTCCACGCCCGGAATGTCGTACGGTGCTGCATCTTTCTCCGCTGCAATCCGCAGCACATCAGCGCTGGGTACGTACAAGAACTCAGCCTGTGGGTCGATAAAGCGAGTGATCAGCCAAGGACAAGCAACCCGGTCGATCTTGGGTCGCTCACGGGTAATCCACCTCATGGAACACCTCCTGCCTAGCTCAATAGGCTGGGTGGCCAGGCGAGCCCAATGCCCGCCAAAGATTGCTAATCAATTCATGCTTTCTAGCGCAGTAAATGCACCGCCAACCCGACGAGCGCGCAGGCCATCAGCACTTGGATGACGCCCCGCTTGAAGCGGAACAAGGCAATCGCCGCTGCTATCGCGATCAGTGCAGAGGGCCAGTCGAGATTGCCGCTGAAGCCCTTCGGCCAAAGCACGTGATAGCCGAAGAAACACGCCAGATTGAGGATTACTCCCACCACCGCCGCTGTAATTGCGGTAAGCGGTGCAGTGAACTTGAGTTCGTTATGAGTCGACTCCACCAGCGGGCCTCCCGCGAGGATGAACAGGAACGAGGGCAGGAAGGTGAACCATGTCACCAGGGACGCCGCGACAGCCCCCGCCAGAAACACCTGATCGGCACCGAACACTTGCGAGACATAGGCCCCGACAAAGCCGACGAAGGCCACCACCATGATCAGCGGCCCCGGCGTTGTTTCCCCCAAAGCCAGGCCGTCGATCATCTGTGTCGGGGTTAGCCAGCCATAGTGACCGACCGCGCCTTGGTAGACATATGGGAGCACCGCATAGGCCCCACCAAAAGTCAGCAGCGCGGCCTTGGTAAAGAACCAGCCCATTTGGGTTAAGGTGCCTTCCCAACCAAAAAGGATGGTCAAAATCCCCATCGGCAATGCCCATAGTGCGACGCCGATCAATGCAAGCAACGCGAGTTTCAACCAGCTGAACTTTGCATGCTCGGGGGATGGGGTGTCGTCATCGATCAAGGCTGGGCCAAAGGACTTTTTGGCGGCGCTATGGCCTCCGGTTCTGAATTTCTCGGGAGCCAGACGACCTCCGACATAGCCGATTAACGCAGCGCCCAGCACGATCAGCGGAAATGGAACATTGAACGCGAAGATCGCGGTAAATGAAGCCGCCGCTATCGCCCACAGCCAATTGTTCTTCAGTGCACGCGAGCCGATCCTATGTGCCGCCTGCACCACGATGGCCGTCACGGCGGGCTTGATGCCGTAGAAGAGTCCGGCTACCACGGGTACTTCACCGAACGCGATGTACATCCACGACAACGCGATCAGGATGAACAATGAGGGCAGTACAAACAGCACTCCTGCAATCACGCCGCCCCAGGTTCGATGCATCAACCAACCGATGTAGGTCGCTAGCTGCTGAGCCTCTGGCCCAGGCAACAACATGCAGTAGTTCAGGGCGTGTAGAAATCTGCGCTCGGAAATCCAGCGCCGCCGTTCGACCAACTCCTGGTGCATGAGTGAAATCTGTCCCGCTGGCCCACCGAAGCTAATGAACCCTAGCTTCAGCCAGAACCAGAACGCCTCACGCAAACTGATCGACTCAGGCCTCGACAGATCCTCTTCAACCGCTGATGCCAAAACCTTACTCATTGGGATGCTCCTCTTTCGCGAACCCGGCGAGCAGGCCATCGAAGATGGCACTTGCAGCTGCCAGCAGATGGTCGTCGTGGGTAATGGTTTCGCGCAGTCCTGCGAGCACGCGCTCGATGCCAGCAGCCTCCACCGGCTGAATACCGCCAACATCGAGGTAGTGCACCAGGGCTGCAATACGCTTTAGGCCAGGATCTTGAAGCTCAAAGCTGGCTTGTAGGGTTTCGAAGGTCACGCGGTTGCCGACATGGCTGAAGGTGGCGTCATCGAAGTCAAAACCTAGCGCATCTGCGGGGCAATCCTGTGGAGCGCTCAGCCAGAGGATCTGAGCTTGCGTGTCAATGAAGCGGCGAATCAGCCAGGCACATGCGAACCGGTCGACCCAGGGACGCTTGCGAGTTGCCCAGATACGCCCCTGATAATCGCCAAGATTGAGTGCCGTTATGGGCATGTCACGGCTGTGTGGTTCATCCGCAGACAACGCTCTGCTGACCGCCGTCTCTAACTCCTGCAACGCCGAATCAAGTTGCTGCTTAGGCTGGCCTGGAAAGTAATCGATGCTGACCAGTTGATCGTATGCTTTGCGCAGCTTACGAATCTGCTTGGTGCTGGCCAATGCGTTTTCAGGATTGAGCTGTCCACGGCATTCTTCGACCTCTGCACGAAGCTTGCTGTAGTCATCTCTACGGTCGAACAGCTCGATAAAGCGCTCACCTTCAGGGTCGACAATAGGCAGAACGTAGGCAGTGCCATTGATGGCGAGGATATCGCGCTCGACTGACGCCAGTGCCTCACGACAGAAGTCGGTGTCAGGCAACAGATAGGCGCCATCGCGCAGAACTGCCGCACCTGAAGCTTTCAATGCACGCCAGGCTCGCATGCGCTCAGTGGCATTTGCAGTGGGTAAACCAAGAATCAGAGTTATCCAATTATTCATGTAGAGATGGCTATGTAATTTGTAATTAGAATTACACTACTCTGGATCTTGTCGATTGGAAAGCCACCCTTGGAAACTAGGGTTTCGGTGAGTCCGAACGGAGAGAGGTGTGGACGTGATCAAGCAGGGGCATTAGGTGATGTGCGATGTGGACCGCGACAGAAAGGCTTTCTTTCATGCGCTTTAGACTTGAAAGGTGAAGGGCCGCTTTTGGCCGATTCTGTTGAAAAAGTCGGTTCTTCCGGACTGCCCGCATAATGACCGCTGAAAACGCCTTTTTTGCGCACCGCTACGCGAAATCTGAGCCCAGAATCCTCTGCTCAATGTAAAGATTTCAATCTCAAGCGCGTACTTTTCTACCGTGGAAACCAGGGCCGACTTTTTCAACAGAATCGGCCGTCTGCTGCCTGTCACCAAGGCAGCATTCTGACGAATGCTGCCCCCACTCCAAACCGTTGCATGCACTTAATTTACGGGTGGTTCAAGACATCCGCCTCCCCCGCATCTACGCTTTCGACTCACTCATTGGAGTCGAAACAATGCCCACTGAATACTCAATAGGTGATGTCCTTGAGCGCCTTTACCAGAACCAGCTCGCCTTAGAGGCGGCCGTTATGGAGCTGACCTTAAGAGCTGAATGCCTGGGGGCGACAGACACTGGCGAAAATGTCCGCGGTGCGCAACAAATGATCGGGGAGAACGCCGGACACATTAAGCAAGGCCTGGCCAAACTGAAGGCCCAAGGGCCACACTAATCAAGCCGCCGAGGACCTTTTGCTCGACTTTAAGCGCGTACTGTGGGGTCTACACGCGGTTCGACGCAACGAATTACCCGTGTGACACAGTCCGTCAGATTAAAATCCCAAACCATGTGCTCGCAAGCAAAATGGCATAATATGCCAATGATCGTAAGAAACTGTTTACCGAAAGCTGGAGCTCATTATGGCAACGAGAAACGTTGTACTTACCCCTCACCAGGAACAGGTTATCCAGGATCTGGTGCAGTCCGGCCGTTATCAGAATGCCAGCGAAGTGATGCGAGAAGGTTTGCGGCTATTGGAACAACGCGTCGCCGAAGACACCGCCAAAATTGAGGCACTGCGTCAGGCGACCTCGATCGGCATCATGGACCTTGAGCACGGGCGCTTTACTCAGTTGAGCGAAGGGGATCTGGAGCACTACCTCGAGGGCTTGAGCCTGGACGTCAGCATCTCCGCGAGAGACAAACACTGAGTATGCCGCAGTATCGGATTACCAACGCGGCGCGCGCTGACATTGTCGACATCCTCAGGCTCTCCCAGACGCAGTTCGGCGATCAAGCACGCCAGCGCTACCAGGCGCTAATCCTCGCGGCGCTGCAAGCTCTTGCTGGCACGCCTTATCGCATTGGCAGCCACGACCGCGGTGAGCTCGCTCCGGGTCTTCGCAGCTATCACCTTATCTATTCTCGCCAGCAAGCCAAACACCCCCACGGGACGGTCAAAAGCCCACGCCATATCGTGTTCTATCGCGTGGCAAACGACGATGTGATTGAGGTCGTCAGACTCCTTCATGACGCCATGGAAGTGCAGTTGCACTTGCCTGATGACTGATCAGCGATCCAGAACACAGATATGACTGGCCAGGAACAACGAAGGTAAGAGCCCTTCCCAGATCTCAACCTCAACCCCCACGCTGCCAGCGGACTCGACGGTCAATTGAAGCACAAGGTTCTAGGCCCGAGTGCACTATCGAGATCTACGATCACAAACACGATGCTCAACTTTGCCACCCACTTTTAACGCCGATTGCGTATCTAGACGCCTGGCATTAAGCCCCAACTTCCGATGGACACGCGGATCGATCCCCTCTGGCGACCAGCGCCATTGCAACATCGCGCAGAGCATGAGTATCAGGCGATGCCAATTTCAGGACAGGTTCTGAAAGACAGCCCGGAAAAATCCGATTAAGGATATCGACTCATCGAACGATCACGAATTTGCCGGATTCGGGTTGTTCATCCAGTATGCGGGAGGGCACTGAATACCAGCCACGGCCATCCAGGTCCGCGTCAGAAATCGCCATTCGCGATCGCTCGAACACTCGGCGTAATTGGGGGCATAACTGGGGGCATAATTCGATTTTTTCAGGCTGTAAATACCGATCTAGAGCCATGTCAAAATGTTCTTTGGCGACCCCGATAGCCTGTAATGCAATTCCACTAAACTCCATAAAAGCGTTTTATAACAACGACTTATTGATAATTTAAGTCTACTTCCGTCTGTCTAAATCCGATGGATTCCACGACTCATGGGGCATAACTGGGGGCAAATTCCGGCTCCTTAAAAGGATGCCCCCACCGACGCTCCAGATAATGCGGTTGTTTTCAAACGAAAACTCAGCGATGCCTTGATCCGCTTGCTGACCGAACCCGGCAAACACGCCGATGGCGAAGTCCCTGGGCTCTACTTGGCGGTAAGGGCGTCGAGCAAGGTCGGAAAATCCCCTTCCAAGGTTTGGCGATTGAAGTATCGCCTGCAAACCGCTTCTCCATCGGCGCATACCCCGACATTGGTCTCAAGGAGGCGCGCGACATTGCCCGCGGCGCACGCCGCGACGTGGCTAACCACACCGCTCCGCTCAAAACCAAGACCGCCAAGATCGAGGCGCAGTTGCTCAATGAGGAGCGCACCATCACGTACGTGGCCGAGCAGTGGTTGGCATTCAAGTCTGCCGAATTGGGGAGCAAATCCATCTCGGGCTTTACCGGAGCGCTGAACAACCACATCTTGCCTGCCATTGGTAAAAAACCGATCACCGAGATCAAGCTTGAGCACATCACCACGATCATTACCGAGCTGCGCCGCCAGCGCACACTGGCGATGGCCCGGCGCGTGCGCACCCGCGTGGTGGATGAAGAAGGCAAAGGCTGGGTGTTCGTCTCACCGGTTTACTTACCGAAAGACTTAACGGACATCTGAAGAGGCGTGGGAGCTGTGCAGGTTACTCAGATAAGTCTCGTTATCGCGAAAGTCAGCAGGGCAGATCCGGTACAAACTGAACACACGGCTTTCTGGCGTTTTGCGCAGGGGCGTTCGTAAGTTTCTGTTTCTAATAGCCCCCCGCTCCACGAGTTCAAGCATCCGCAGGCCTATGAGTAAAAAAGAAAAACAGCAGACCTGATATCGCCAGGCATGCCAGGCCTGCGCAGATCATGACGAGACCAAAGCCACCCGCCATCGCTGACCTGTAAAGATCGACAATCCAGGGCTGAGTCGACGGAAAAACATGGTCCACTATCGCTCGTCGAGCCAAATAAGCTCCATGACTTGGCCCACTGTCTTGTATTTCAACAGTAAGCCTATTGACCGCATAAACACTCATGGTGCTACCTAAAATAGCGATTCCCAAAGCCATTCCGGTCTGCCTCAAGGCGTTCATTGTCGCGGATGCAATGCCGGCACGTTCAGGCGGGACGCAGCCCATGACCATCATGCCGGTTGCGGGTACTGATAACCCTGTTCCAAAACCCAGTACGGCAAGGATCAATCCAATCCCGAGATAGGGAGTCCATGGATTGAAAACGACCATGGCGCACAAGGCCAGACCTATCAGCGCATAACCTGTGACCATCAGGAACTTCATCGAGAACCGCGCCACGAATCGCCCGAAAAACAAGGAGGCCAGTGCCATCATGACGAACTGCGGCATTAGTTTCCAACCAGTAATCTCCGGGCTGCTCCCCTGTACTTGCTGGAGAAAAAGGGACAAAAAGAAGAGGCTGCTGTAACTGGAGAAGCCGAGAATAAACGACGCCAGATTGGCCAGCACCAGCGGGCGACTACGGAATAATTTGATCGGAAACAGAGGCCGTTTGACGCGCAACTCAACCCATACGAATGCGATGAAGCCCACTGCGGCAGTAAGCAAAGGGATTAAAACCCTATCGGGCGAACTGCCATGTTCCCCGATTCCAATGAGGCCATAGCTGAGGGCCCCCAGCCATAGCATGCTAAGCGCCTGCCCTGCTGGATCGAACGCCGCGTGATCGAGATGCTTGCGCTCGGGAATACCATACGCACCCAGCACAGTTGCCAGAATGCCAAGCGGGACATTGACCAGGAAAATGCTCTGCCACCCGACACGCTCGACCAATATCCCCCCCACTAACGGCCCGCAAATCAACGCGAGTGCGCTAAAAGCGGACCACCCGCCAATCGCCCGCGCCCGCTGGCCGGGATCAGGGAATGCGTGAGCCAGAATCGGCATTGCCCCCGGTATAAGCATAGCGCCGGCAACGCCTTGGACAGCTCGCCCCCACAAAAGCATCGGCAGTTGGCTAGCCAGCGAGCAGATGACCGATCCAACCACAAAGAGCAAAACGCTACCAAGCCAAACCCGTTTGTGCCCATAGCGATCACCAAGAGGTCCGGCAGATAGCATCACCGCGGACAATGCGACTGCATAGATGTTGACGACCCATTGAAGACCCGCCAAGTCAGTTTGTAACGCTGTCTGAAGGGTAGGCAGTGCGACGTTGACGATGCTGATGTCCAGCGTCGCGAGAAATGTTCCGAGATAGGCGGCAGCGACCAAGGCGTGAATTCGATATTTGCGCATCGGAGTCCAATTTACGTTAAGGAACTTACCTTGATCCTATCCACTGACTGACAGTCAGTCAATAAGAAGACTTCGCTTGATGGCGTCGCCAAGATACAATTGACCGACCGATAGTCAGGGCTGAAAGGCTCGTACAGATGCCTCTTCCTCTCCTAGCCAGTCAACTTTTATGCAGGGCCCCAAACAGCGATGAAATATAAGAAAAGCCAAGTCGAGCCACCCACCTCGAAAACGCCGCGAACCAAGCCTGCGCACATACGCCTTGATGAACTGATGGCCGCCGCAGAAACGCTGTTTTTAGCGCAGGGCGTCGAAGCCACTACCATTGACGGGATCGCCGAACTGGCGCAGGTAGCGAAGGGTACTTTTTATATTTACTTTTCTTCCAAAAATGAGTTGCTTGAAGCGATGGGGCAACGTTACACCGCGCAGTTCCTGCGTCGTCTCGAGGAAGAGGTGGATAAGTGCGCTCCCGGAGATTGGCTGGCGCGCCTGCGCACCTGGATCCATACAAACGTTATTGCCTATGTCGAAACGTATAGAACGCACGACATCGTTTACACAAACCACCATCACCACAATCGTAGCAATCAAGAAAAAAATGCCATCCTGGAACAGTTGCAAGACATTCTGCTGGGAGGCAATGAAGCAGGCACCTGGCGATTTGATCAGCCCCGAATCACGGCCTTGATAATCTATGCCGGCGTGCATGGGGTCACCGATGATGCGATCGCTAATGAGGGCACCGACTGTGAGCAATTTGCTCGTGATGTTACCTCCGTGTGCCTTCGCCTGATTAACGTGGCTGAGGAGTCCAACTGAAAGCCCGGCCGCTGATGTTGAAAATCAGTGGCAAGCGTTATCTCCAAAGCGGCACCTATCGACTCCGCTTTAACCACGGTGGCCGCCTCTTCCCTGACCTTGCGGAACGTTACGTGATCGTTTTATCGGCGTCAGTGGCGTTTTTCCGCCCAGGCGATTCAGCTTCGTCGCTGCGTCCGCCCCCATATCCAGCGTCAATTCGTTGTTCTCGTGCCCGTCGGGCGTTGCAGCGATCCGCGTTAACTCCAGACCTCGCCGATTCGCTGTAATCGCGACCTACATTAACGCTCGTCCCAGGCTCAAGGCGCAGCACTTGCCTGCGTACCACTTCGCCTTCTTCGGTAGAACTCACAAAAGCCGCGAATCCTGTGTTGCCCCCTTCATTTCCTGCGACCCAAAAAAACTCATAAACACCCTGTTGACTGACCGGCAGTCATGAGTTAATAATTCTCATTAAGGATTAATCTGGAGTTCAAGGAATGACGTCGACACAGGTAATTGTGCTGCTGAAGGAAATAGGGTTACCGCCCGAGCTGCTCGCGTCAGCCGCCGGTGACTGGAGGCTGCGCACTGATCTGGGCCTGAGCTCGGCGGAAACGCTGGAGCTGCAACTGATGCTGGAGCAGTTGGGATGTGGCGGATTTTCGCTTTGGGATACGCATGACCATACCTTGCGAGAGCTTGAGCGACTGATCGAGTCAGCACACGCAACTGAGGGCCCTCGTGCCGGGGGTACGAAATGAGTCCTCATCCTGCATCACTGAACGAACAGTTGGCCGTGGTCCTAAACAAGGGCGGAGATGCACCTGCCTTAATTGCCGATGGCGAAATTATTTCCTATGCGCAATTGAAGTCGCGAGTTGCCTCTACAGCCGCACGGCTGCGAGCCCTAAGCATCTCGAAAGGCGATCATGTCGCGTTTCAGTTACCCAACTGCGCCGATGCTGTCATCTTGATGCTTGCGACGCTGATAACCGGCGCGGCTCCAGTGCCACTCCTTCCCGCCTATCGCGAACAAGAATTGCGACACGTCCTGAAAATGGTCAGGCCTCGTGTCATGGCCATGACCAAAGGTAACCGTCGCTTCAGCGCAGTGGGTGTGGCCAGCACTGTCAGTCGTGAAGAAGGTTTGGACGTGGTGCTGGGTCTTATTGATGAGCCTGACAACGGCGACAATTCAGACTGGCTAGCGCTTAGGGAATTCTGTTCAGCGTCATGTGACAACGCGTCAGCGCATGAACTGCGCGCGACACAGATGGGTGCAGAAGATACAGCGATGATGCTGCTGTCGAGCGGGACGACAGGACTCCCGAAGCCCATCGCTAGAAAAAACGCAGGCTACAGCTACATGATCGCTGAAGCTTGCCGGGTATTCGAACTCAGTCACTCCTCCTCCTATCTGGCGGTGCTGCCCATATCTCACGGTTTTGTCATCAACTGCCCAGGCATTCTCGGCACCCTCCTTTGCGGGGGAACCGTGGTTCTGTCCCCGGACACGTCCGCGCAAACGGCTTTGAGACTGATCACAAACCATGAAGTAACACATTCGACGCTGGTTCCAGCATTACTGGCCCAGTGGCTTGATCGAGTGAATCAGCAAGGGATTGCACCTCAGACATTAAGGCACATTCAAGTCGGTGGGTCGCGCCTGCCTGCTGATCTCGCAGCCCTTGCTGAATCAAGGTTAGGGATGCGTATCCAGCAGTGCTACGGGATGAGCGAGGGGCTTCTTTGCTTCACCCGCGGGACTGATTCGGACAGCGTCCGATTCAACTCACAGGGCCGCCCGTTGTCCGAGCAAGATGAGGTCCTGATTGTGGACAGCGACGGCACGCCGGTCCCGCCTGGCCAATCAGGTGAATTAATCACCCGCGGCCCCTACACCATATCTTCGTATTTCAACAATCCGCTGGCGACTTCCCGCGCCTTCACGCAAGACGGGTATTACCGAACCGGCGACATGGCCCACCTTGATTCGGCGGGCAACGTCTATATCGATGGGCGATTGACCGACTCAATCAATCGCGGTGGAGAAAAATTCAGCCCGGAAGAGATTGAAGCGCTTACTAAACAGCACGCGAAGATCCAGGACGTCGCGGTGGTGGGTATATCCGACCAGCGCTTCGGCGAAGTGCCTTGCCTGTTTGCCGTAGTGCACGAAGGAGAACAGCTTTCGTTATCCGAAGTCCGACGGCACCTGGAGATTGTTGGTATAGCGCAATTCAAACTGCCGGAGAGGCTAGTCCTGATAGAGGCGATTCCGCGCAAAGGCATCGGCAAAATTGACCGCGCGTCTCTACGCGCTCAAATCTACGGCGAGCGCCAAAGCGAAGCACAAGCATCCGGGTCGGGTGAGCTATGAAGCTCATACAAGCCCAGGCCGAAGGTGCCATTAGATTTAGCTTCGCGGCCTCAGTGCCTGTGCGACATCAACTGGTTGTGTTCCCTCACGCTGGCGGTAGTTCCGAGTTCTATAGAGCGTGGCGAGACCACCTGCCTGCGGACGTGGACCTCGTAATAATGCAATACCCTCAACCAGGCACGAGCAACGCGACAGTGAACTGGAGCGACCCACACGCAGCTATCCAACGCTGCATGAGGGGGTTGGCCAGTCTTCTTGGCATCGCGCCCACCACACTCTTTGGGCACAGCATGGGCGCCTTGCTCGCACTGCATATAGCGTCCTCCCTGGCATCGTCGAGATTCAGGGTGGCTCAACTCATCCTGTCGTCTCAGATGGCACCGGTGTCGCTGCAGACAATCCTTCAATCACAGCAGGATGTCGACCAGCTTGCAGAGCGTGCGATGGGGCTTGGCGAAGTGCCCGAGTTGAGCGCCTCTGCTGACACCGCTCAGACGGTTGTTGCTTCAGCTGTTCGTCAAGACCTGGCGCTTCTTCAAAAGCTTGCGAAGTTGCCGGTGGGTGACTTACCCACGACCCGCCTATTCGCGGGCGACAACGATCCGTTGATCGACAGAAAGCAGTTCTTCGAGTGGTCTCAATTGCTGCCCAAACATCCAGTGCTAGAGGTTTTTCCAGGCGGGCACTTCTACTTTCTCGGCAATGAGCCGTTGGTAGTGGACACCATCCTGGGCCCCTCTCGTACGGCGTGACCTCTACGTTCATTCAACCCAAACGCGTAATGGGAAATTTGTCATGGATTTCGACCTTTTCAATGCTCAATCAGCAGCTCCCAGCCCTGCCAAAGCGCTGGATATGTTTCCCCAACTCAGGGACTTCAGTGCGTCGCTGGGAAACACCCCGCTCGTGGAAGTGCCGGGGCCACAGAACGGAGGTCGAATCTTCGCCAAGCTGGAGTCGAAGAACCCTTCCGGGTCGATCAAGGATCGCGTGGCCTTCGGCTTGTTCTGTGATGCGATCAATGCTCACGACTTTGATCAGGGCCCGCTCAAGCTTCTTGATTCGTCCGGTGGCAACATGGCCAAGGCTTTAGCTCATTTGGGGCATCTATGCGGCCTGCCCGTGCACGTGGTGATACCCGACTCAGCGCCAGAGGTATTGCTTCAATCCTTGAGCGATAGCAACGCGATTGTCACGAAGGTGGACAGCAGCCATTTTCTGCTTGGCATCATCGCCCGCAGCCAGCAGATCGCCTGCACGGAGCCAGGCTGGACCTTGCTATCCCAGCATCTGAACTTGGTAAACACATCGGTGCATCAGTATCACACCGGCGCCGAGATCTGCCGTCAGCTCGACGGCCGACGCCCCGATGCCTGGGTAGCAGCCATCGGCACTGGAGGTACGCTTGCCGGCGTATACGCAGCGCTGGCGCAGCAAAACCAGGACCTGCGCGTCGTCGGGTGCACGCCTCGCGAACTGCCATTTGGCACGATGGAACCTCCAAACCGAACTGCCAGATTCGCAGGCGCAGGAGGATTTGGTTTCGGGTTCCGGCAACCGTTTGTCTCGTTGATTCCCTACGAAGTGCCGTTCCAGACCGTCTCACACGAGGAGTCTCTCAAAGCCATGTTCCGGTTCTTCGAGGAAACCGGCATCCCAATTGGCGGTTCGGCCGCGGCCAACTGGATCGTCGCGTGTAACGTCGCCTCTGAACTCGACAAGGAGGCCAGTGTAGTCACCATCTTCCCCGACGCCGGCAGCGACGCCGACCGCGAGCGGGGCCGGCAGTTGCTCGATAACGAGCGTCAAACGACAAGGAGCTAATGCTATGCCCATTAATGAACAGGACATGATGTCAAATCTGGTGAGCCTGGCCGATCTGGCCAGAGCTCAGTTGGACCTTCCCGACGGGCTCAACAAAGCCCGGCAGATTGTTGCAGAGCGCATAGGCACCGATCGCTTCGTCATGCTGCCACTGCTTGAACTCAGCGATATTCAGTTCAAGGCACAGGCTGACGACAGGCCCACTGTGGGCGATGTCAACTCGCATATTGATCGATGGATCGGGGATGACGGCGTCGAAATCGGCACCATCAGCGGCGAAGGTTGGAAGATCGCAAGCCTGGATAAAGACGTGATCTCCTATTATCGGGAAACCGCAGATACACGCTTGGGCAGAATCGAGACAGCGGGGGTCTGGAATTCATCCGCCATTTGGCAAGGGCGATGGCAATCATTGTTTGCCACCGGTGTCACCGGTGAGGTGACCGGGATGATTGGGGTACGGCAACTGTATCAAGAGGTCCCGCGCGAGCGCTATCGGGCCTTTGTATTGCTGATTCCGATCGAAGCGGCCGACGAAGCGATTCAGGGCCGGGTACGCCGCGGATACACGACTGATTGAATTCGGAGGTCGCATGTACGATCAGCACGTGGACCGCGACATTGCAGTCATTGGTATGGCTTGCAGGTTTCCTGGCGCCAACACCCTTGAGCAGTACTGGCACAACCTGGTGAACGGCGTCGAGTCGGTAATCGAACTCGGTGATACGCCTACCGATGCGCAGACCATGCCATTTGCCGCACCGTTGAATGACAACGTACTGTCATTCGATGCCACGTTTTTTGGCGTGGGTCATCGTGATGCAGCCTTGATGGACCCTCAGCACCGACTATTCCTCGAGTGCGCGTGGCATGCGCTCGAGCATAGCGGTATCAAGCCCGGACAAATGCCCGACACCGGTTTGTTTGCCGGCTGCAGTAGCTCAGCCTACCTTGGCCACTTGCAAGCGTCCGACCTCATGGAAAAATTCCAGCCGTCAGGGTTCGAGCTGCAAATTACCAATGATAAGGACTACTTGGTCACGCGGGCGGCGTGGCACCTGGGCATAGAGGGGCCGGTACTCGGTGTGCAGGCAGCCTGCGCTACATCGCTCGTCGCCGTCGCAGAGGCCGTCGAGGCCTTACGCGCAGGGCGATGTCGAGTAGCGCTGGCCGGTGGATGCACGTTGCGGTTTCCGCAACGTGCACCTTACCGGACTCAGCGAGGCATGATCTACGCACAGAATGGCCACTGCATGCCTTTCTCCAGCAAAGCGACAGGGACGGTGTTTGGCAGCGGTGTCGCGCTAGTGGTTCTGAAACCGTTATCCCTGGCGCTCGCTGAGGGGCAACGCGTGTTAGCCGTAATCAAAGGCTGCGCCGTCAACAACGATGGCGCCCGCAAGGTGGGTTTCACCACCACCAGCGTCGATGGACAACGACGCGTGATCAGCGCGGCCATGCTCGATGCCCATCTCACGCCCATGGACATGCGGGCGATGGAGGCGCACGGGACCGGGACAATTGCCGGTGATCCCATTGAGTTCAACGCATTGAACGACCTGTTTGCAATGCCCGGGAAAGGACACAACTCCTGCGCACTTGGCTCAGTGAAGGCCAACGTAGGGCACCTGGAAACATGCGCGGGCATGGCAGGGCTGATCAAGGCCGTGCTCCAGATCCAGCATGGTTTCATAGCGCCACAGATCCACATGGACGAGGTAAACCCTTCGATAGCATTGGATGCCAGCCCGTTTTATTTTCCCGCAATCGCTGAGCCGTGGCATACAACGGATAGTCGCAGCGCCATTGGGGTCAGTGCTTTTGGAATCGGCGGGACAAATGCGCACATAGTGCTGGCGCGTTCGCCACAAGCTCTCGATGAGACGACGACCGCCGCGACCGATTTTCCTTCAGTCATTCCCGTAACCGGGCAAAGCGAGGCTGCCTGCCACAGGTTGATACGGGCCTACCGCGCAGAACTCGCCGGGCTCCCCGCGGACCGCACGGCGTGGAGCGCCCAAACCACGCGTCGAGCGCTCAGGTATCGCGCAACCTTGTGTGTGGACAAGGACGGCGCACTGCAGGTCGCTGACCCGGTACGCGATACCGGCCGCCGCAAGCCGGACATCGTTTTCCAGTTCCCGGGCCAGGGCAGTCAGTTCCTCGGCATGGCCACCGGCCTGGCCAAGTCGAACCGACATTTCGCAAGTGATCTTCATGCCTTGGTACGTCTGCTGCGAGAACAAGCGGATGTCGATGTCTCCTTCCTGCTGGATGGAAATGCTGACACCGACCTGACCGATACCGCGACGGCACAGCCCGCGCTCGTTGCAGTTCAAATCGCGATGGCCCGGTTCCTCATTCGGCACGGCGTCGTACCTGACGCAATCGTCGGTCACAGCGTGGGCGAAATCGCAGGCGCCTGCATCGCCGGAATGCTGACCGCCGAAGAAGCACTGCTGTTCGCTGCTCGACGGGGCAGGTTGATGTCTGAATTGCCAGCTGGCTCCATGCTCGCCGTCTCCATGAGTGAGCAAGCCTGCCGGGATTGGCTCGCGGACGACGTTTCGCTAGCCGCCGTCAACGCCACAGAGGCCTGCGTTCTCTCCGGTACCAAGGCCGCGATCGAGCGCATACAGCGCTCATTGACCAGCCTCGGCATACGTTGCCGTGGTTTGACGGTATCCCATGGGTTTCACTCGTCCATGATGGCCCCCATCCTGGACGAACTGGCAGCCGCCGCGCCGACCGCCAAGGCGGCGCCTTCGGATATTCGCTTCCACTCGACCCTGCACGGCACAGCATTCGACTCGTCAGACCGCCTCGACGGAGCCTACTGGGCGCGGCACGCGCGTGAGCCGGTGAGATACCTGGAGGCGCTTACCACCATTGCGGTTCGTGAAGGGACGCTATTTGTCGAAGTGGGCCCCGGCACGACCTTGACGGCCTTGACAATGGCACTGCGGCCGCGAGACACCGCGATTCGCACGATGCGTGGCGAGCGAGACAAATCGCCAGAGCATGAGGTGTGGCATACCGCGCTTCAGAAAATCTGGATGGCCGGTGTGGACATTAACTGGCGCCCGTCGTGGAACCTGCCGGCCAGAACCATCCCGTTAACGCCCTACCCCTTCGACCGACAACGTCACGGCGTGACGCTTGAGACGCAGGGCAGCACACCTCGTACGGCCGAACCCGCACAGCAGCCTGAGTCGCGAAGGTACAACAGCGTTGCACAGGCCGCTGCCGCACTTTGGGAGAAGGTCACCGGGACGCCTCCATCCAGCCAGCATCAGTTGTTCAGTGACGATGGCGGGGATTCCTTGGCGGCGTTCCAACTGATTGCATTTGCAGACTCCGAACTCGGGGTCGTGTTGAACGTATCTGACTTCCTGGCTGATCCCACACCGTCGGGCCTATGTACATGCCTGACGGATGCCGGCGCCGCTAACAGCATTCACATTCATCCTAAAGAAGGGAACGCATAGTCATGGCAACCATCACTCATCCAACGTTCGGTGTCTATGAAGTCGAAACTGTAGTGGTAGACAGTCAGAGTTCATTCACCATCGCCTGCTCGCCCCACCGGCATGCGATGCCCAGCAATGGAGGTATCCGTTGGAGTCGATATAAAACACTGTCACATCAAAAAGATGAAGCAATCATGTTGGCAAGTGCGATGGATCTGAAACATGGTTTTTATCGAACCGGCTTCAGCGGCGGGAAAATCGTCGTAAATAGCAGTGCGCTACCTGATGAGGCCCCACACGTATTCGATGCCATCGGAGAAACCCTGAACCGCTATGCCGGCTCGATGTACACAGGGTGTGACATCAATACAAGCAGTGCGCATATGACGTACCTGAGAAAATCCACCCCGTGGATTCTGGATGCCATGGACAGCCCTCAGATCAGCACGTCAATTGCCACCGGATTTGGTGTCTGGAGTGCCCTGAAGGCGGTACTGAAGTGCTCTCCGAGAATCAACGGAACGCCTCTTGTAGCCATTCACGGCATGGGCAAGGTGGGCTTTGAAGTTGCCAGGCAATGTCTCGCCCATGGGTACAACGTGATCGGCTTCGACGTAAAGCCCATTAGCGATATTCCGGCCGGCCTGTGCATGTTGAGCGAGGAGGATTTCTGGTCAAGCGCCCCGGATGTGCTGTGCATTGCGTCCCTCTCCAGAATCCTTGATCTGCCCACGGTTGAACGTATACGCGCGCGCTGGGTTATCAGTAGCTCCAACACACCGTTTGACAGTACTCAAGCAGAAGCGAGGCTTCTGGCGCGTGGGGTTGGTTATGTTCCTGATTATGTAAGCAACGCCGGAGCGGTTATCTGTGACAGCATCGAGCGATCGTTCCCTGATGTTTTTCGTGCGATGACACAGGATCAGGCAAACAACTATACAGGGGCATTGATCGGTACCAAGACCGGCGAATTGATCAAACGGGCAGAACTGCTGGGATGCAATATTCCCACACTGTTATCGCGAACCTATTTTCATGCCGGAAATAATGTAGACCTCGACGTATCCCAACGGCACGATCCGTCTATCCACGCTGGTATAGACGCGCGCAGCTTCGCGGTTTAGACATAAGAGGACAATGAAGGGGATAGCTGTGGGTTTGTTATAACTTGGCCGCACCGCTGGCCCATCACAAGCATTTAAACTTTAAAGATCTCGCACATACCCAACTTATCTGGAAGAGCTATTCTTCCAACGTATTTAATTTGCTTGACGCGTCACGCAGTAACCGGGACTTCCATTACAACCGAGTCACTACGGCCCACGCGCATATAACACCGCTCAATTACCTGACGAACCCCAAAACATAACTAATTGCAGTGACGTTTTTTGTCGCCCACTTTAATTATCAGGAAGATACGATGCCCCCCAACACGCCAGAGACACACTACGATGTATTAATCATCGGCGGAGGAATACTCGGTCTCGCCAGCGCTTACTATGCGACAGCCAGAGGATTAAAAACATTGATTGTCGATCAGTACGGAATAGGCAACGACACCAATAGTTCCAAAGGCCTGGAGCGAATGTTCCGCTTGATGCAAGACAACGAGTCCGAAGCCCGGCTGGCCGAAGCGTCACTTGCAATATGGACAGAACTGCAGCGCGCGAGCGGAAAAACCCTGCTTGCTTCGGACGACCTTATCTTCTTTGGCCATCGGGATGCGCCGATGACTACCGAAGGTAACGTGCAACACATCAAACACACCATGGATAGCATGGGCATGCCCTACGAATACCTGGACTCCCCCGCCGCTATTCACAAAAGATTTCCGATGTTCAATCTGGCAGCCATGCCTGACGACTACGTAGGCCTGGTGCAGGCGGCAAGCGCGTCCATCAACGTGCAGGAAGCGGCCAGGACTTTTCTATTCGCCGCCCGGCAGACGGACCTCCTGCACGTATTGGATAAGCACGCCGTGATCCAGGTCGCCCCTCTTGAGGACCAGGCTGGCTATACGCTGTTGACTGAGGCTGATGGTCGCTCCGTGACCGTCCACGGAAAACATTTGATCACTTGCCCGGGGGTATGGGCAGATTCGGTGTTGAAGGGCTTTGGTCTCAAGCAAGCGCCCGGTTGGAAGATCTGGAAGATGAGTTACGCCTATTGGCCACTCAAGGAAACCCCCCCGAAGATTCCTATCTGGTTTGAGTTCGGGAATATCGATGCAAGCGACCAAGGTACGTTTTACGGCTTCCCACCCCTGGACTTCTCGCCAGACCGGCACAACATGGTAAAAATGAGCGCCGACTACACCTACGACACTTACGATGCGCCGTCAGCAATTCAACCGGGCGTGAACCCGAGATTGATGGAGGAACTCGTTGCGCACCTGGATCAACTGATTGCCCCCAATGCCGTCGACGCCACTCAATACCAGCATGCGGGGACGTGCCTTTACTCGATGAGCCCGGACGGCAAGCTGGTGATCGGGCGTATCCCGATGGCACCCGGCCAGCAGTCATTCCATGCCGGCGCCTCGATGTGCGTTATGGAGTCAGGCCGAGCCTTCAAATACGCGCCATTGTTTGGACGTATATTGGTTGAACTGGCTGTCGATGGGCACACCCGGTATCAGCACGACCTGGATATATTCTCGTCCACTCGTGATGGGCTGTTCGAACCTTCAACGTAACAGCGCTAAAACGGTGCCCACTACGAAGCGCGGTTTGTGCTCTCCCTTTCGTCTGCGCATCGTCAACACCGGTAGGTGCCCTGCTTCCAGGCAAGGGCACCGTTCACCCTGCACGCCAACAGCCCCTGAAGTACCGCCCAAAGAACAACCAGGCTACGGCTTGACCAGGCCCAGGTTTTCCCGGAAGCAGCGTCCTTCGTAACGCCTTCTGAGCAGCCCGCGCTTCTGCAGGAGCGGAACGACCTGCGCCACGAACTCGCTCGCGCCTCCCGGTAGGTGGGAGAACATGACGTTGAATCCATCGGCGGCCTCCTGCTGCAGCCACAGTGCCATCTGGTCAGCGACCATTTCGGCGGTCCCCACCATTTCCAGGCCCTGGTAACCGCAGACCCGCCTTGCCAACTCAAGAACGCTCAAGTTTTCCCGCGCCGCGAGCCGCACCACACGATCACGGCCGCTCTTGCTCGCATTGCTCTCGGGTATTTCAGGCAGTGGGCCTGCCGGATCGTAGGCAGAAATGTCGTGCCCCAACGCAATGGAGAGCGTCGCGAGGCAACTCTGATCATCTACCAGCTCATCCAGCCTCGATCTTTTGCGTTGCGCCTGCTCAAGATTGTCGCCTAATACGACAAGGACTGCGGGAACGATTTTCACCGCATCCGTGCGGCCTGCTGCCATAGCTCGTGATCGCATGTCAGCATAGAAAACCTGCGCAGATGCAAGATCGGTCTGATAAGTAAAAATGACTTCGGCCGTCTCTGCCGCAATCTGCCGCCCCGCTTCGGACGCACCGGCTTGTACTATGACGGGGCGCCCCTGAACAGGTCGAGCTACATTGAGCGGGCCTTTCACCGCGAAGTGAGGGCCTTGGTGATTGAGTGTATGCAGCTTGGCAGGATCAAAGTAGATGCCATTGGCTGCATCCATGCAGAAGGCATCCGCCTCCCAGCTTTCCCAAAGCCCCTCCATCACCTGCGAGAACTCTCGGGCGCGGCGGTACCTTGCGCCATGCTCAAGGTGGGACTGCGCGCCGAAGTTGGCTGCCTCGTTCGGATTACTCGACGTGACCAGATTCCACCCAGCCCTACCTGCACTGATGACATCCAGTGAGGCCAGGCGGCGCGCGAGCATGTACGGTTCGTTATAGGTGGTACTGGCGGTTGCGATCAGCCCGATGTGCCGCGTCACTGCCGCCAACGCCGGAAGCAGTGTCAATGGATCAAGCGTAACCACGCTGGAGCTTCGCATGAGCGTGTCGACGGAACCTGCGCGAACCGCAAGTGAGTCAGGCAGAAAGAGCCCATCAAACCGACCCTTCTCAAGGATTCTGGCGAACCACTTCATGTGCTCGAAGCGTCTGTGGAAGTCGGGTATGGCACCCGGATAGCGCCAAGCACCGGCATGAATGCTGGGCATGGCCAACAGGATGAGTTTCTTGAGTGGTCTGGTCATTGTAGGGTGCTCGACATGGAATTCGGTGCTCGCAAAGACCGATCCACAATCAGGAATGGAGCCCCTTGCGAGCAGTATTCGAGGCGCGCTTGCACGCCGTAGACTTTTTCCAGCAACGCCGGTGTCAGGACATCGAGGGGGCGGCCGGTGGCATGCACCCGCCCTTGATGAAGGACCACCACGTGGTCCGCGAAGCGCAATGCGTGATTGATGTCGTGAATGGCCATGACGACGCACATCGAGCGCGCTCGCGCCAACCGACGCAATAAATCGAGCACATCGAACTGGTTTTGCAAATCCAGTGCGCTCGTGGGCTCATCCAGTAACAAGACACTGGGTGCGCGGATCATTGCCTGGGCAATCGATACAAGTTGCCGTTGGCCGCCGCTCAATGCGGCCAGCTCGCGGTCGGCGAGCACGTTAATCTCCAGCGTCTGGAGCATACGGGTGACCTCATCCAACTCACTGCCATCAACGCCCCAGCCGCTGCCCTGCTTGCTCGCAAGCAGCACTGCTTCAAACACTCGCAGCGAGGAGTTCATGGAAATATCCTGGGGGACGTGTGCGGGGCGGTTGCGATGATGAATGGACCAGGTCTCGACAGCCTGCCCTGCCACAGTCACGGTGCCTGCGCCACCCAGCTCGCCCGCAATCCGGCGCAGCAGCGTGGACTTACCGGCAGCGTTCGAACCCAGCAGCGCCGTGATGCTACCCGCCGCCATGGGCCCGAAGCTGACGTTCTGCAATACCGCATGGCCGTCGAAGGCTACCGACACGTCCGCGATGTTGAGCAGTGCAGTCATCGCGTCTTCGCTCGCAGAATCAACGCAAAAAACAAGGGCACGCCCACCAGGGATGTCACTATTCCAATCGGCAGGGTTTGCCCGGCGACCAGCGATTTGCTCAGTACCGAGGCCGCCGACAGCATGCATGCCCCACATAGCGCAGAGGCCGGAAGGAGAAAGCGCTGGTCCTCGCCTACCAGCATTCGGGCAATATGCGGCCCCACCAATCCAACGAACCCGATGGTGCCCACAAAAGAGACGCAGATAGAGGCGAGCAGACTGCTGAGCAGAATGCCGCGCAGGCGCAGGCGCGCTACGGGAATCCCCAAAGCCGTCGCCCGGGCCTCTCCGAGTTGTAATGCCGTCAACGCCCAGGACTGGCGGGCGAACGTAAACGATACGATCAGGAGAATGACACTCATGATGCCGAGCTTGGGCCACGTAGCACGCGAAAGACTGCCCATTGTCCAGAAGACGACAGCAGACAGCGCCTGTTCGGGACCGATGTACTGCAGCGCCTCCAGCAGTGCCGAGAACGTGAAGACCAGGGTCGTGCCCAACAGTATGATCATTTCGGTGGTGATACCGCGTTTGCGACTCAGGCGATGAATGAACAAGGCCGCTGCCATCGAAACGAGGAACGCATTGACGGGGATGGCGTAGGCGACAGCCGAAGCAGGCAGAACGCTTACCCCCAATATCAGACCGAGTGCGGCGCCAAAACTCGCCGCGGCCGACAAGCCCAAGGTGAACGGGCTCGCCAGGGGGTTGCCGAGCACTGTCTGCATTTGCAAACCCGCAATCGACAGACTCGCGCCGACGACCAGAGCCGATAGCGCCACGGGTAGTCGAATGTCCCAAAGTATCACGCTCACCTGGCTCGACGACGCGTCTTGCATCAAGACGGACAGCAGCTCCATCAACCTGTAATGCGCCGGGCCTATGGAAAGGTCGATCATGAAAAACACAAGGGTAAGCAGGCCAATGCCGACGATCATGCTCAAGCGGCGTTTCGCCAGGCGGCTGTATAAGCTCCGCCCGCGGGTGAGTTCGGCCTGTGTGCCGATGGCTTGCTTCGTCATAGTGATGCTCCATCCAGGCTCAGCCAATAACCGGGCTGATAAGGAACCGGAAGAAAACGCGCGTGGAACTCGCGAAACGTAGCGTCCGGATCCAGCGATGCGAAGAGTTCGGGATGAAGCCACTTTGCTATCCGCTGCAGTGCGACAAAGTAATACGGATTGTCATAGAAGGGATGCCAGATGGCGTGGACCCTCCCCGCCTTCACCGCCGACAACGAACGATATGCCGGCCGGCGCATCAACCGGCGCAAACGCGCGAGCCCTTGCGCGGAGTCGGCGCCGGGTCCGAGGTTGACCCAGTCTCCCGCAGGCGAATAAAGCGACCAATTTGCGCCGGTCACCAGGATGACATCCGGGTCGCTGGCAATAACCTGCTCGGGATGCAAGGTACCAAAAGTACTGTGCAGGAAATGAGAACCGAGGTTGTCACCTCCAGCGACTGTCACAAGCTCACCGAAATTGCCTTCGCCGTAAGTCAGGCAGCAGTCGTCATACAGACCTGCGGCACGCTCGACCATTACACGAGGCCGCATTCGAACGTTTTCCAATGGCACCGTGACACGTTCGATCTGCTCTTGGCGAAAACGCAGGAATTCGTCGGCACGATCGGTTCGCCCAAGCAGTGCACCGAGGATCTGCACGCTTCGCACGGTGTTATCAAACATCTTGGTGCGAAAATCAACGAACACGATCGGAATGCCCACCTGTGTCAACCGTGCCATCAGGCCCGACGACTCGGCGGCGGCCTTTGAACTGAGGTTCATGATCACCACGTCCGGCGCCAACGAAATCGCTAATTCGCTACCAATGGAGTCGAGCGTCGCGGCCGGAAACGATGGAATGCGGCCCATCTCGGGAAACTTCCGCAGATATGCCCGATAGCCATCCAGGTCCGCAGCCTTGAAGTTCTCGCCCCAACCCACAACATCAGCAAATGGCCGGTCCGGAAGCAGCACCGCCAAGACGTAAGCCAGCGTGCCGTCCCCCAGCAGCACCCGCTTTACAGGTCGATCTATGTGTACATCACGGTCAGCAACATCCTTGAATGACACACGTGCGGGCGCAGCGGTGAGACTTCGAGAAAGGCTGATCAACATTCCAGCCGCCATCAGGCGCCCCAGAACACGGCGCCTTGAATACAGAACATCGCCCATTTGGCTCACCAGCGGTAAGTGAGAGAAGTGGTGGCCGTGCGATCCTGCCCGACAAAGCAATACAGGGCCGAGGTACAACTTGCGACGTATTCCTTGTTAGTCAGGTTGCTGACATTGAGCGCCAGCGAAGCGCCTTCAAGCGAAGGCGCAATTGAACCCAGTTCATAGTTCAACGCCAGATCAAAAAGCGTGACCGCCGGAACCTTGAACGTGTTCGCTGGATCGCCGTACGACGCGCCCAGGTAACGCGAGCCTGCTCCGATTTTCAGGCCGGACAAAGATCCGCGCCCTATGAGGTAATCAAGCCACAGGGCAGCGCTGTGTCGGGGGGTTTGTGTCAGGCTGTTGCCTTGGTAGGTCGTATCCTGGACCAAGGCGTTATCCAGGTAACTGTAACTGGCAAGCAGATTAAGATTTTCGACTAGCTCGGCAGTGGCTGAAAGATCGACACCACGGCTGCGCACCTTGCCCGCCTGGGTGTTGAACCCCAGATGGGCCGCATCGGCGGTTTTGACGTTGGTTTGTTCCAGATTGTAAATGGCGGCGGTCAGCAATGTTCTGGAGTCGGCGGGGTGAAACTTGATGCCTATCTCCGTTTGTGTCGTTTCAGTCGGGACGAACGCACTCCCGTTGTAACCGCTGCCTATCAACGGATTAAAAGACGTGGCATAGCTCACATAGGGAGAAATGCCGTTGTCAAACTGGTAACTCAGGCCTGTTCGCCCCGACCACTTCCCGTTGTTCATCTTGGTGGAGACCGAAGTAGGGGAATAACTTCGCGTCACGTCGTCTGTTTCGGATTTATCGTAGCGTGTGCCCAACGTCAGACGCCATCGGTCATAAGAAATCTGATCCTGTACATAGACGCCCAAGCGATCGAACTCCTGTTTCTCGGACCAAGGTGCTGCGCGGCTTGCCGTGAAGTCTGGTTTGACATGCGGGCGATAGTCCGAGCCGTAGGGGTCAACAAGATAAGGGCCACTGCTATAGAGGGCACTGGTTACAGTGCCCGAGGCAAAATCGGCACCCACGATAACGTCGTGCTTAGTAGGCCCGAGCTGGAGGCTGCCACTGACATAGTTGTCCATCGAGAACGTATTGGAACTGGAAGGGGAAATCTCATAAGTGTTTTTTAGCAGTGGCTTGCCATTGACCACCGAATACCCGTAGACAACGCTTCTTTGCAAATCCGAGGCGATATGCATGTAGCGCATAGTGCTCGTCACCTTCCAGTCGTTGTCGAAAGAGTGGGTGAAGTTGGAGCTGATGTAATTCTGTTCACGGGACGAGTCATCAAACGACATATCCCGGTAGTTCCTGTCCCGATCTATTGATGGATAGGGACTTTTATTCAGCCCAAGCAGATTGGCTGGCAAAGAGTTGTAGTTCGGTATTTCGGGCTCCCGAGAGTGAACAAGCTGGACAGTCCAAGAGGTTTGCTCCGTCGGCTGCCACGTCAGCGAAGGCGCAAGGTAGAGCCTTTTGTGGTGTACATCTTCGATCTGGTCATTCGCCTTCAACCCTGTCGCGGTAAAGCGATAGAGCAGCGTCCTGTCACTGTCGAGTGGACCGGTTGAATCCACGCCAAGAAACGTACGGCCGAAGCTGCCAAATTGTGTCGTGACCTCATGCGACTCCACCTCTTGGGGCTTGCGAGTTACCTGGTTGACTATGCCTCCGCCGGTTGATTGCCCATAAAGATAGGACGACGGTCCTCGCAATACTTCGACACGCTCCAGTGTGTAGGGATCGACCTGGGGCGACCAACTGCCAGGGTTACTGATTAAGCGCAGCCCGTCCAAATAGTAATCGGCTTCGACGCCGCGGATTTTTGTGAAGTCGAGCTGATCTCCGAAGGCCCCGTATTTTTCGCTATTGGCGCCTGCCGTATAGCGCAGTGCCTGGCTGGTCGTTTTTATTTGCTGGGTATCCATTTGCTCGCGCGTGACTACCGACACGGATTGAGGAATTTCCAGGATCGAAGTGTCGGTCTTGCTGCCCAACCCGGATTGTTCCGCAACATAACCGTGTACGAGACCGGATTCGCCTCCCTTGGTGCTCACCCCAGTGACACTGGTGGCCGGCAAGGTGACCACACCTGCAACGGGTGGGATTGGATCATTCTCGGTCGTGCGCTGCGCAAGGTCATCAGCGTGAGCCATTTGATAAGCACACAGGGTTAGCGCAGAGGCGATCACCGCACACTGCTGGGCGGTGCGGCGAAAGTAGTTTGGTTTCGAGCTTGGGGAGGGATGAATCAGCGGCCAGTTGTTCATTCTGTACACGGCGTCAAGCGGATTGGGAGGCAAATCCTATCCACTGACTGACTGACAGTCAATGTAAATGAGAAGTAACATTAACTGTGCCTTGCGTGCCTGTGTAACCACCGCAGCTCAATTACCGGGCGCGACTTGTATGGACCCGTGCAACGAGGGTGCTGCCGCGCCTGCGCAACGATGTGAAAATGCCCCCAAAGCCACCATTTTCCGCAGAAGGGATAAGGCATCATGTCGATACCCATTGGCCAACAGTTCAATATCATGGGGTGATCCAAGACATGCATGAACTTGGTGATGCTTACCACCGCGTAGCGTGCCCGGGCCACCCTTTGATGAGCGATCAACGACTACATTCTGTCGGAAATCGCCACTCAAGAACCTGATACACCTGGGGGCAAAACGGGGGCATATCTGAAACTTATCTGCCCGAGAACACAGCGCTAGAGCCTAGTCAAAATGTTCTTCGGCGATCCTGAGAGTCTTTAGGTTTCGTCGGGCAGGCTGTTTAGCTGATCATTTTTGCCTCTCCACAAACCATGTAGCTCCATTCACTTCCAGTGGATTGCTACATTGGGGGCACATCTGAGGGCATTGGATGCCCCCAGCATTGGGCCAAGTGGGCTATTGATGAGGATGGATGCACTGAGGGAGATGTGGATCCTCGCCCCTACCCCGTATCAATGACCGAGCCCTAGTGAACGCACAACCCACCACGCTGGACAAATGCGTGCAAAATTATGATGGCATAATGCCTCGATAACCGGCAAAATCCACACGTTTCCAACGGATTTGAAGGACCGGTTCCGATGACATGGCCAGTCATGCTGAAACTCGACAGCGCAGCCTACCCGCTCAGCGTGGTGCAACGCGCCGCTTATTGCCTGGCCGACACTGTCACGATCCAGGTCGGTATTGACGCCAATCAGATAAGCGTCACGGCCCACCCCGCTGAAGCAAGGTTAATGCTTTCCCCGGAGCAGGCTCACTCGCTGATCCTTCAGCATCTGAACGACTTCGCCCTACGCGATCATATCAACCGCGAAACAGCAGGGTTACGTGAAATCCTGGCCCGAGCCGCGCTCGCTGGATGTGGGATTTCCCAGTGACACTGATTGCGACAGACGCCAAGCACTACCGCTTGCTGCCTTTTCGATTCATGCGCATGAATACGGGACAAGACCGTGACATCCTACTCACCTCCGATACCGGTGAGTACATGCACGTGAACGACGCGCAATTACGAGCCCTCAGTTACTTCGACGTTCAAGCAAGTACGCCTTTTTACAAGGACCTGCTGGCCCGCCACTTCATCTACGAACCAGGTCGCCACGACCCGTTCCCGGAAATGGCCGCGCAGTATCGCAGCCGCAAAGACTTCCTCTTCCAAGGCCCTGCACTGCACTTGTTCGTGGTTACATTGCGCTGCAACCACACCTGCCAGTACTGCCAGGTGTCGCGGGCCCCTCTGGGCGGATCCGGCCACGACCTGTCGGAAGCGGATGCACAGGCGGCGGTCGATCGCCTGTTCGAATCGAACGCTCCCGCCCTGACTGTGGAGTTTCAGGGTGGCGAACCGCTTCTGGCCTTCGAGCGCGTCCGCCAGATTGTCGAATGGGTCGTTGAACGGAACGTGGTTGAACAACGGGATATCCAGTTCGTCATTACCACCACGCTGCACCACCTGACGGAGGAAATACTCGACTTCGCAGAACAAAATCGCATCCAGTTTTCGACCTCGCTCGATGGGCCGGCGCCCTTGCACAATGCCAACCGCCCTACCCCGTCACGAGACTCCTACGAACGCACTGTAAAAGGCATCCAGTGGGTCCGTGAGCGCCTTGGCCATGATGCAGTTTCCGCGCTGACCACGCTGACTTCAAGAAGCCTCGAACAACCTGAAGCGATCATCGATGAGTATGTAAGCCAGGGCTTCTCCAGCATCTCACTTCGGCCTCTGAGCCCTTATGGATTTGCCACCAAGAGTGCCCATCGACTTGATTACCCTATTGAGCGATACCTGGCCTTCTACAAGAAGGCACTGGCCTATTTGCTGCATATCAACCAACAGGGCGTATACCTCTCAGAGAGTTATGCGAGCTTGCTGCTGAAGAATATCCTGACACCCTTCTCCTCCGGCTATGTAGACCTGCGCTCCCCCGCTGGCGCAGGCACTGCGGCGCTGGTCTACAACTATGACGGTGACGTCTATCCCTCGGACGAAGCCCGAATGTTGCTGGAGATGGGTGAAGACGGTTTGAGGCTCGGCACCGTGCAGCAACCCTTGTCTGAATTACTCGCATCGCCCGTTATGAATGCGTTGCTCGCCAGTGGTGTAGCAGAGGCGCTGCCGGGCTGCTCCGATTGCGCACTTGTCCCGTACTGCGGTGCTGACCCCGTCGAACACTACGCCCGTCAAGCTGACCCGATCGGGCACCGAGTGTTCAGCAGCTTCTGCAAGAAGAACATGGGGCTGCTGAAGCATCTTTTCGGCCTGCTTTGCGATGGCGACGACAACGTGCAGAGGGTGCTGCTGTCTTGGTTGAACAGGCGCTCTTACAACAATGTCCGGTTCCCGGGTTACAGGGGCTGATGGCGATGCTGCGCAAAGATACCCACTTCGAAATCCATCACCTGAATGAGCCGAAACTGCTCAAGGTCATCACTCTGGATGAGTTCATCGAACAAGGCCTGGCTGTTTGTGCCGGAAGCGCTGAGTTCGGTGACCTGCTGCTTTGGCTACCAAACGAAGAACGGCTGCGGAGCCCGCATCTGCTCTCATTACCAGTGGGTGGATTCCTGATCCCGGAGCCATTGATCGGCGACTTCGACAGCGCGCGGCCACACCTGCACACCCCCAAAGATGCGGATGTCGTGCAGCCCGGCGATGTCATTGCCATCACACCAGGCAACGCGTTGGTGCGAGTGCTCTATCGACGAGGCTCAGACAGCAACCTGCTGTTCATGACCGATCGCTGCAACAGCCTCTGTCTGATGTGCTCACAGCCGCCCAAAGATATCGATGACCGTTGGCACATTGAGGAGAACCTACGGCTGATCGACCTGATGGACCCGGGCGAGGAAAATCTGGGAATCAGCGGCGGAGAACCAACGATTTATCGCGACGGCCTGCTCGAAATCCTGGCCAAGTGCAAAGCCGTTTTGCCGCAGAAATCCATTCATGTGCTCAGCAACGGGCGCCTGTTCCAAGACCCAAGCTGGATCGCAGCGCTCTCTACCATCGGCCATCCTCAGTTGAGCTGGGGCATCCCGCTGTATGCCGACAATGCCGAAGACCATGACCATGTGGTGCAGGCTCCAGGCGCGTTCAGCGAAACCCTGCAAGGTCTTTACAACCTGGCGCGCGCCAACCAGATCATCGAGATACGCGTGGTACTCAATCGCCTGACCACGCCACGCTTGCCCGAGCTCGCCCACTACGTGTTCAGGAACCTGCCCTTCGTGCGGCATGTTGCGCTGATGGGTATCGAAAGCACCGGCCTGGCCAGGAAAAACTACGAAGAACTGTGGATTGACCCGCTGGACTATCAGGAGTCGTTGAGCCAGGCCGTGTATTTCCTGTTCAACCGCGGAGTGCCGGTTTCGATCTACAACTTGCCCCTGTGCCTGATCCCGGCCCACCTCTCGCGTTTCGCCCGCCAGAGCATCTCGGACTGGAAGAACCTGTTCATTGATACCTGCCAGCAATGCGCTGCCGTCAAACATTGCTCTGGCTTCTTCAAATCGCACACCGACCGCTGGCAGAGCCGCGGCGTACAACTACTATCGACCGAGGCCTTTAGCGCCTATGCAAGGAGTGCACAGTGAAATTGCTCGACCGCTGGAAAGTCCTGATCAGTGGGATCAGCTTGCTGCCAATGGCAGGTACCACCCTGGCACAGGCGGGCCATCTGTCGCTCGCCGATGCGAACTGGCAACCCAACGACAAGCTACAGCCCCCGGTATTTGCCGATACGCTCAATGCGCCAGACACCGTCAACATCTATGCGGCACATCGCTCGCACAGTTCTCACCGGTCCCACAGTTCGCACAGTTCTCACTACAGCGGCTCGGGTGGCTATAGCGCACCTCGCTACTACAGCCCACCCGCTACCAGTACCCGAAGCTACAGCGCGCCGAGTGTTTCGAGCGGCACCTCAAGCAGCAACAGCCTTTACCAGTCGTCTGGCACTACCAGCGGGACTAGTTCGAGCACTTCAAAGAGCCGCGCGACCAGTGAGCAGAAAAGCAACCTGGTCACCCGTGTGCAGACCGCGCTGATGGTGCGCCAGTATTACCAAGGCACCATTGATGGTGTGATGGGCAAGGCGACACGTGGTGCGTTGATGGCTTTTCAGATGGACAGCGGGCTGACCGTGAATGGCCGGATGGATACGCCATCGCTGAATGCGTTGGGTATCAGGATTCCATAAGTCACTTCAGGTCAAAGCTAGCGTCCGTTCAGCAACGAAGGAATTATCCCATGCAGCACATCATTCAAGTCGACAACACTCTCTGGGCATTGATCAGCCGCCTGCAAGGCAAGGAACTGCAAACACCGTCGCGTAAAGCCCGTTTCCGTATCACGACCGTTGATGCAAATCGCGTTGTGATTGAGACAGGATCGGAAAACTCGCAGTTGGCGCTGACTCGAGCAGCTTTCCAGCAAACGTTGGACTACCTCGCCGGAAACAATCATTTCGGCCAAGCACAAGCGGTGGAAATCAGCTCCAACCATACGTACGAAAAAGCCGGCCCACTTTGCCAGGCGGCTCGTTACCGAGCAGAAGGCAAACCGGGGCGTACCAACATCACCTACATTCTGCCTATTCTGGAGCAGTGCCAAGCAGTAGGCATCCGGGCCATCCCCCCAAACAGCACTTGGCTGCTGCCCTGAGCCGAGTTATAGCCCCCCCTTTTAAGGCCTAAACTTGGTCGACCTAAGTGGGATTTGGCGCTTACTCAGCAATACGTACGGATACGGAAATGGCAAGGATTGATCTGCAAGTCCCCTTCTCAGAAAAAATGAAGCGAAATCACTCGGTGCCAGGTGGGACCCGAGCCTGAAGACTTGGTACATCCCTGAGGGGGTCGACATCGCCCCCTTGGTCACAAAGCAGATCCATCACTTCACCAACAAGTTCAAGCAGGCCTACAGCAAAACGGTAGGCAGCCGTTATCTGATGAATCACTGCGAAAATTGCGGAGCCAAGCTCGGTGATTTTTTCATGCACAGCGAACCTGGAGGAGCTTTCTTCCCGACCTCACCACAAGAAGCTCAGCGAATGACTCTCATCAGAATCAACGAACGGTTCGACGCAAACTGCAGCGTCGGCTTTGCATCCGAAGATTTTTTCGACTGGATGCAGGTTCGCGAACAACCCTAAATACTCTATCCAATACCGTACTGCTCGAGGACCTCAGCTTTCCACGACATCGGACCTTACTGAGTTTTCCAAGCCTTCAGGCCGAAGTGATTACCACCTTTCGTTTCGATGACTTCACCGCTTTCAGGGGAACGTGTCGCTTACCCTCAACCTATGAACGACTGAAAGCCATCTGAATCCATCTGGTTTCTGTCGGAAATCGCCACTCAAGAACCTGATACACCTGGGGGCAAAACGGGGGCATATCTGAAACTTATCTGCCTGAGAACACAGCGCTAGAGCCTAGTCAAAATGTTCTTCGGCGATTCTGACAGCCTCTGAAAAACGCCTGCGCAAACCGCTAGTAGCCAAACAACGACTTACTCTCCAGATACTCATCAAACCCACACTCCCCCCACTCGCGGCCGTTGCCCGACTGCTTGTAGCCGCCAAACGGTGCAGCCTGGTCGGCGCGGGCGCCATTGAGGTGGACCATGCCGGTACGCAGTTGACGGGCAATCCCCAGGCTGCGTTCAAGGCTGGCCGAGGTGACGTAACCGGACAGGCCGTAGGGGCTGTCGTTGGCGATGGCGATGGCCTCGGCTTCGCTGTCATACGGGATGATTGCCAGGACCGGGCCGAAGATTTCCTCACGCGCCACCAGCATGTCCGGGGTGACATCTGCAAATATCGTCGGCTGCACGTAGTAGCCACGCTCAACGCCTTCAGGCCGACCTGGCCCCCCGGCGACCAATCTCGACCCTTGGGCAATGGCCTGGGCGATCATGTGCTGTACCCGTTCGTACTGCATGGCGTTGGCGATAGGGCCAATGGCCGTGCTCGGGTTGCTGTCGTCGTAACACATCTGCGCGAGCACGTGCTGGGCAATCTCAATCACCGCCTGTTGCTGTGCACGTGGCACCAACAGGCGTGTCGGTGCATTGCACGATTGGCCGCTGTTACGCATGCAGCCCAACACCCCATGGCGCACTGCGCTGGGCAGACTGGCATCGTCGAGCAGGATGTTGGCAGATTTGCCGCCCAGCTCCTGGGACACTCGCTTGACCGTCTGTGCCGCCGCCTGGGCCACTGCAACGCCGGCGCGGGTGGAGCCGGTGAAAGACACCATGTCCACCTCTGCATGGCGCGCCAGCCCAGCGCCCACCCCTGGGCCATCGCCGTTGACCAGGTTGAATACCCCTGCGGGCACCTCGGCCTCATGCAGCAGCTGGGCAATGATCCGGGCTGACAACGGCGCACGCTCGCTGGGTTTGAGCACCACGGTGCAGCCCACCGCCAGCGCTGGCGCGAGCTTGCAGGTGAGTTGATTGAGTGGCCAGTTCCAGGGCGTAATCAGGCCGCACACGCCGATGGGCTCGCGCACCACTAGGGTGTTGCCCAGGCGTCGTTCGAAGCGGTACTCGCGCAACACTTCCAATGCCTGCATCAGGTGGCCCAGGCCAGCCGGCACATGGGCGCTGCGGGCCAGGGACAGCGGCGCGCCCATCTCCAGATGAACCGCTTCGATCAACGCTTCGCTGTGGCGCTTGTAGGCTTCGATAATGCGTTGCAGCAGTTCGATACGCGCCTTGAGCGAACTGGCGGCGAACCCCGCAAACGCTCGCCTGGCCGCGCCGACCGCACGCTCCAGGTCATGGCTGTCGCCAAGGATGATGCGCGCCACCACCTGCTCGGTGCGCGGGTTTACCACGGATTCGATGGTGGTGCCGTGGGGCTTGACCCAGGCGCCGTCAATGTAGAACTCAAACAGATCCGACATCCCTTGCACTCCCTTCAGGCAACGTGTTTCAGGGCGCTGCCCAGGGTGTCGAACACCAGGGCAATCTCCTGCGGGCTGATGAGCAGTGGCGGCGAAATCACAATTGTGTCGCCCGAGCCGCGCACCAGTACGCCGTTCTCGAAGCACCACTGCGCAACCTCGCTGCCCCGTGCGCCTGGAAACCCTAGGCGCGGCTCGAGTTCAACGGCGCAGAGCAGGCCGATAGCACGTACGTCCAGCACCGCGCTGACGCCCTGCAGCGCAAGTGCACTCGACTGCCACAGCCCACTCACGGCGTTGACGTGTTGGTTGATGCCCAATTCGCGATGCACCTCAAGGGTCGCCAACCCGGCTGCGCACGCCAGCGGGTGCGCTGAATAGGTGTAGCCGTGCATCAGTTCGATGACAGTGGCCGGCCCGGCCATGAACGCCTCATACACCGCACCGCTGACCAGTACGCCGCCCATGGGCACCGCGCCGTTGGTCAGGCCTTTGGCGGTGGTGATCAGGTCCGGGAGCACGCCGAAGGCTTGCGCGGCAAAGGGGGCGCCGACGCGGCCAAAGCCGGTGATCACCTCGTCGAAAATCAGCAGCACGCCGTGCCGCGTGCAGATCTCGCGCAAACGTTGCAAATAGCCCAGGGGCGGCGGATAAACGCCGCCGGAGCCGGTCACTGGCTCGACGATCACGGCGGCCACGGTGCTCGGGTCCTGGATATCCAGCAACTGTGTCAACGCATCGGCGTAACTGGCGCCCTGTTGCGGCTGCCCGACGCTGAAACGCATGCCGGCGTCATAGGGCAACGGCAGGTGCGAGACCTCGCCCAGCAGTGGGCCAAAGTCACGCTTCTGACGGCCGATACCAGAGACCGACAGCCCACCGAAGCCCATGCCATGGTAGCCCTTGGCGCGCCCGATAAACTTGGTCCGGCGGCAATCGCCACGCGCCTGGTGATAGGCCCGCGCGATCTTCAGCGCGGTGTCCACCGCTTCAGACCCTGAGTTGGTGAAAAACACCTGCTCCATGCCGGCGGGGCTGACGTCGATCAGGCGCTCGGCCATCTCCAGGGCCTGGGGGTGGCTCATCTTGAATGACGAGACAAAGTCCAGGCGCCCCGCAGCTTCGCGAATCGCCTCGACGATTTTCGGCTGGCCGTGCCCGGCATTGACGCACCACAGCCCGGCCATTGCATCGAGTACCCGGCGCCCGTCGGTGGTGGTGTAGTACATGCCATCGGCACTGGCGAACATCATCGGCTGTTGCTGGAACTGGCGCATCGGCGTGAATGGCGCCCAGAACCCGCGATTCACGCGCGCTGAAGGCTGGGAAAGATCGTTCATAGAGACTCCTGCAAAGCAATGATGGGATGGCCGGTCAGCGTCGGGCGCTGCAACGGGCCTGCGTTAACGTTGACGCTGCGGTCCACAGACAACCTGCCGTGTTCGATACGGCAGGTGATCCGGTCACAAAACGCCGTCTCGACAAACTGCCAGGTCATGCTCAACACCCCCGCTTCGGTCCAGCGCGCCTGCGCCACCACCGGGGTGAGCTCCGGCTGGTATTGGTGATGCAGATAGTGGCCGGTCATGCTGGTCCGGCTTTCGATGCCGGCCACAAGCCCGGCACGAATGCAATGGGTGCCACGGGGGTCGGTGAGGTAGAAATCACAATGCTCTGGGCCAAACTCCAGGCGCACTTCGCTGACCTGGTCTTCGTTGGCCTGCATGACGAACGTGCCACTGAATTCGGCCTGGCGCGGCGAACTCGCGGCGCCAGACATGACGGGCCGCTGTTGCCGCGCCAGCAGCGCCGCCAACCCGGCATCCGCCGCGCCGTCAGTGGGCACACCCAGCGCCGGCACCAGATGCTCCCACAGCAGGCTGTGCAAGCGCCGCTCGCCCAGCGCCAGCCCGGCGGTGAAGGCAATCACCGCGTTATGGCGCGGTAACACGATGCACTGCTGGCCAAACACTCCGGAGGCGTAGTAACCACCGTGCAGGGTCATCCACCACTGGTAGCCGTAGCCTTCGCGGCGCGTGACAGCCGCGTCGCTCGACTCGTCACGGCCCAGGTAGCGCTTGCCATCGAAGGCGCCCATCCATACATCGTCGACATGCCCACGGGTCGCGTCGGCCACCCATTCCCGGGACAGCAATTGCTGCCCTTCCCAATGACCTTGTTGCAAGTGCAGCACGCCGAACTTGAGCAAGTCCTCGGTGCGGCAACTGAGGCCGTTGCCCCCGGTGTTGAAGCCGCCCGGTGCAAGGTCCCACTCGATGGGCCCCATGCCCATGGGCTGGAAGATGCGCGCGTTGCACAGGGCGTACGCCGTCTGGCCGCTGACCACACTGACAATCGCCGAGAGCATGAAGCTCGACGCACTGCTATAGATGAACCGCTGCCCTGGCGGGTCTTCGACCGGCTCATTGAGGAACAACCGCACCCAACTGTCAGTGCGCCCGCGCCAGGCGCCACCGGAGATGCCCTGGCGATGCCCGGTGCGCATGGTCAGCAGATCCCGTACGGTCATGGCCGCCAGGTTAGCGCTGATGGAGGCCGGGCAATCGGCGGCAAAAAAGTCCACCACCTTGGCATCCAGTGACAACACACCGTCATCCACCAACAGCCCGACCGCCATGGACACCCAGCTTTTGGTCGCCGAGTGCTGAACATGCAAGCGTGCGGCGCTATAAGGCGCCCAGAACGCTTCGGCCACTACCGCGCCATCGCGGTACAGCATGAAACTGTGTAACTCCAGGCCCGCAGCGTTCACCGCATCGATGAAATCACTCACGCCACGCGCCGATACACGTTGTTGACTGGGCAGTGCCCGGCGCAACGGCAAACTCGTCATCTGATCTATCCCCTCATTTGCACTGCTTGGGCGTGCAACAGGCTGCTGTTGCACGCCATTACCGCTACCAGAGCGCCACGGTGTAGCCCAGGATCACTCGGTTTTCGTTGGTGTCACGGGCGAAGTTGCTGGTGGCGCTGGCGTTCTGCCAACGCAGCGATACGTCCTTGAACGTACCGCTCTGCACCACATAGCCCAGGCTCAAGTCCCTCTCCCACTCGCGCCCTTCGCCGTCAAAGCCGATGACCTTGGCGTTATCGCCCTTGGCGTAACGCGTGGAGAACAGCAGGCCCGGAATGCCCAGCGCAGCGAAGTCATAGTCGTAGCGGGCATGCCACACGCGCTCACGGGTCTGGGAGAAGTTGGCCAGTTGGTACTCGCTAAACAGGTAAGTGTTGGTACCGTCCACATAGGTGAACGGCGTCGAACCGTACTGCTCCTGGTAACCGCCGCTGAGGTTGTGGCCGTACAGGCCATAGCCGATGCGCGTGCTCAGCGCCCGGTTATCCACCTTGCCGGCCAGGGCTGCGGCGTCTTCGCTGGCGCTGAAGTAGCGGATGTCCGTCTTCAGGGTGCCCGGGCCCCACTTGAGGCTGTTTTTCAAGCCCAGGTAATGCTGTTGGTACAGGCTTTCCAATTGTGCGAACTGGTAAGTCACGAAGGTCGTCGGCGTGAGTGCGTATTCGCCGCCGGCGAAGCGGAATTCATCGCTCTTTGCGCTGCTTTTGTAGGCGCCGTATTGGCTGGTAAGCCCCATGTCCTCGTAGTGGGTCGAGTCGCGCTGCTTGACCTGGTCCAGTTGACCGGCGGTCAGGGTCAGCTTGTCGATGTCCTTGGAGGTGAGTGCCGTGCCGCTGAAACTTTGCGGGAACAGGCGGCTCAGGTTCGGCTGCAGGGTCGGCAGGTCTGGCACCATGTAACCCACGCGCAACTCGCTCTTGGCCAGGCGCGCCTTGCCGGTGAGGCCAAGTTTGGAGTAGTTGTCATGGGCTCGGCGGGCGTAGCTGGGAGCGCCGGGCTCGGCCATGCTGGAGCGCGCCAGCAGCCCCGTACCGGAGTTGTCCGGGCTCGAATCGAGCTTGATGCCCAACATCCCGACCGCGTCCAGGCCAAAGCCCACGGTACCGTCGGTAAAACCCGACTCGAGCTTGAGGATAAAACCCTGTGCCCATTCGGCACGCTTGTTCTGCCCGCTGGATTCGCGGTAGTCGCGGTTGAAGTAGTAGTTCTTCAATTCCAGCGCGGCTTTGCTGTCGGCGATGAAGTCGGCCTGGGCAAACAGGGGCATGAAACCGGCCCCCATGACGCTGGCACTGGCGACGACTTTGTTGATGCGGTTATTCATGTGTAGGTTCCTGGCAGACAGGTTGAGTGGGGTTGTTTTTGTTTTCTTCGGCCATGGCTTCGCCCGCTTCGCAAATCGGCGATTTGCGAAGGGTTGGGTTTTGATGCCGTGGCCTGAGGTGCAGCAGTACCTAAATCACACTGGCACGGAGGCGGTAGCTGCCGTCCGCGCGTTTCTCCAAGGGGCTGGCCGCCGCAAGTAGCCGGCGGGTGTAAGGGTGTTGCGGGGTGTCGAAAATCGTGTCACGCGGGCCCATTTCGACCACCTCGCCCTGGTTCATCACCGCCACGCGGTGGGCGATGCGCTCCACCGCCGAGAGGTCGTGGGAGATGAACAGGCAGGCAAAGCCATATTGGCGTTGCAGACGCTCGAACAGTTCGAGGATCTGTTTCTGGATGGTCATGTCCAACGCCGAAATCGGCTCGTCGGCAATCACCAGCTTGGGCCGGCGCACCAGCGCCCGGCCGATCGCCACGCGCTGGCGTTGACCGCCGGAGAGTTGATGGGCAAAGCGCTCGCGAAACTGTTCGGGCAAGCCCACGTCGACCAGGGTGTCGGTGACCCGTTGGCGTTTTTGCGCAACCGTCAGGGCCGGCTCATGGCGCAGCGGCTCGGCGAGGATCTGGCCGACCGTCATGCGCGGGTCGAGGGACGAATACGGGTCCTGGAAGATCATCTGGCATTGCAGGCGATGCGCGCGGTTGGCGGCGTTGAGGATATCCACGCCCTGGAACAGAATCGCCCCGGCGCACGGGTTGACCAACCCGACGACCGCACGCCCCAGGGTGGTCTTGCCCGAACCGCTGCCACCGACCAGGGCCAGGGTCTCGCCCGGCGCAATGCTCAGGTTCACCGAGTGCACCACGCGCTTGGGCACGCTGCGCCCCCAGAAACTCCGTGGCCCCGGGTGCTCGATACACACATCCCGGACCTGCAGCAACGGGCTGTCGGCCGCCGGCAATGGCCCCAGCGTCCCACGCCGGGGCAGCGCTTCGAGCAACTGCCGGGTGTATTCAGCCTTGGGGGCAAAGAGGATGTCTTCGATACGGCCCTGCTCCACCGCCTTGCCCGAGCGCATCACCACCACTTTATGGGCATACCGCGCCACCAGGGACAGGTCGTGGCTGATGAACAGGATCGCGGTGCCCTGCTCGCGGGTCAGCTCCAGCATCAACTCGATCACGTCCAGTTGCGCCAGGCAGTCCAGGGCCGTGGTCGGTTCGTCGGCGATCAGCAGCGCCGGGCGCAGCAACATCACCGAAGCCAGCATGATGCGTTGGCGCATGCCGCCGGAGAATTGGTGCGGGTAGGATGCCAGGCATTTTTCGCCGTCCTTGATGCCGATGCGTTGCAGCATGGCGATGCAGCGCCCGTGGATCGTCGCCGCATCCAGCGCGGTATGCAGCTTGAGCGCCTCGCTCATCTGCCGGCCAATGGTCAGCGCGGGGTTGAGCGAGACCATCGGCTCCTGGAACACCATGCCGATCCGCGCACCACGCACCGCACGCATGGCCTTGGCATCGCTGCTGTCCAGCGCTTGCCCCTGGAACAGGATGCGCCCGCCGCACACCTGCATGGGTGCCGGCAGCAAGCCAATGGCGGCGCGGGCGGCCATGGTCTTGCCACTACCCGACTCGCCCACCAGGGCGACGATTTCGCCAGGGGCCATGGTGAAGCTGAAGTCGTCGACGGCCAGCGGACCGTCCACGCCAACGCGAATCTGCAGATTTTCAACGGCCAGTAAAGGCACTGGAGCGCTCATGCTCATTTCCTCATGCGCGGGTCGAGACGATCACGCAACGCATCGCCGAACAGATTGATAGCCAGCAACGTCAGGCTGATAAAGATGCCCGGGAAGATCCCCAGCCACGGCGCCGTCGAGATATAGGTGCGGCTTGCCGAGAGCATGCTGCCCCAGGTCGCGGCCGGCGGTGGAACCCCGAGGCCGAGGAAGCTCAACGCGCTCTCCGAGAGCAACGCCCAGCCAAACATGCTGGTGGCCAGTACACAGAGGGGCGCCAGGCAGTTGGGGGTGATGTGGCGGAACATGGTGTACAGCTCGGAGTTGCCGATCACCCGCGAAGCCTCGATGAACTCCAGCTCACGCAGTGACAGCACGCTGCCGCGCACCACCCGCACCACCGATGGGGTGTAGGCGATGCCCAGGGCGAGCACGATGCCGTACTGGCTGGCGCCGACAATCGCCATGATGCCCAGGGCCATGAGGATGCCGGGGAACGCCAGCAGCGCGTCGTTGAGCATCATCAGCACCCGGTCGGTCCAGCCGCGCAGGTAACCGGCGAGCATGCCGATCACCGTGCCGCAGATCACCGCCACGCTGACCGAGAGCAGGCTGATCCACAGGCTGGTACGCGCGCCAATGATCAGGCGGCTGAACACATCGCGGCCAAACTCGTCGGTGCCAAGCCAATGCACGGCACTCGGTGCGTGCAGGCGTGAGAGCAGGTCCAATTTGAGCGGGTCGTAAGGCGTCCACACCACGCCGAGCAATGCCAGTAACACCAGGACCGCGAGCAAGCTGCCGCCGATCAGGGCGTTGAGCGGCGGGTAACGCCGGCGCCGCCGAGGCGAGATCACCGCCACGGTGGGCACGGCAGGAGTCTTGAGGTTCATAGCTTCACCCTTGGATCGAACAGCGGATACAGCAGATCCACCAACAGGTTGACCAACACATAGATGCAGGTGACCAGCAGCAGGCACCCCTGCAGCACCGGGTAGTCGCGGGAGAAGATCGCATCGACCATCAACCGGCCGATGCCGGGCAAGGTGAACACGGTTTCCAGCACCGCAATGCCGCCGAGCAGGTTGCCCAGGATCAGGCCAATCAAGGTCCAGGTCGGCGCAAATGCGTTGCGCAAGGCGTGTCGCCACAGCACCGCGCTTTCCGACAAGCCCTTGGCCCGGGCATGGGCGATGTACTCCAGGCGTAGCACCTCGATGGTGCTGGCCCGGGCCATCCGGGCAATGGCGCCGAACTCCACCAGCGTCAGGGTGACGATCGGCAGCACCACATAGGTCAGCGCTTTCATAGGGTCGGTGGCGAAGCCGACGTAACCGATCACCGGCAACCAGCCCAACTGAATGCCGAAGACATACAGCAGCAGCAAGCCCAACCAGAAGCTCGGCACCGACAGCAACAACGTTGCCGTCGCCACCAGCCCCAGGTCCATCGCACTGTTTTGCTTCCAGGCTGCGAGCAAGCCCACCGGCACCGCGAGCAGGGTCGCCAGCAACACCGCCACCAGCACCACGGTCGCACTGACGCTGAAACGCTCGACCAGCAACTCCAGCACCGGCTGACGGCTGCTGATGGACACCCCAAGGTCGCCACTGAGCACCGACTTGATCCAGATCAGGTACTGGGTCAGCACCGAGTGGTCCAGGCCCAGGCTGCTGCGCATGTCGGCCAGGCTTTGCGGGTCGGCCATGTCACCCAGCATCAACAGTGCCGGGTCGCCGGGGATCAGGCGGATCAAGGCAAATACAATCACCGAGATCAGCAACAGGGTCGGCACCGCCATGCCGAGCCTGTGCAATATGAATCGAAACATAGCGCTACGCCTTACTTGGAAGTGTCGGCCAGCTTCACGCCCCACAGGCGCGGCTTGGCAACGGGCCAGGAACGATAACCCTCAACGCGCTTACCCATGGCGCCGATGGCAGTGCCGTTGTAGATGACCACCATGGGCACATCCTTGAGCATCAGCGTGTGCAGCTGGTCGAACAGTGGCCGGCGCTTGGCAGGGTCAACTTCCCGCTGGGCCTCGCGCAAAATCGCCAGGGCCTGGGGGTTGTCCCAGACTTTACGCGGCTCCTTGTCCTTGTCGCCGATCACCGATTCGTAGCTTTGCGCCGCATCGAAACGCCCCGAATAGGAGAACGACATCATTTGGTAGCTACCGCTCTGGTAACGCTCCAGCTGCGTGCCCCACTCCAGGGTTTCCATCTCGATGTTCAGCCCTGCTGCCTGGGTCATGGCCTGGCTGAGCAAGCCCATGTCGAACATCTGCGGGTAGCGCTTGTTGACCAGCATGCGGATTTTTTCCCCGCGGTAGCCGGCCTCTTTCAACAAGCGCCGGGCCTCGTCGAGGTTGTAGGTGTAACCCTGCTGCGCGATGCCGTCGTAGTACGGGCTCGCGGTGGGAATCACTGAGTTGTTGACCACCGACAAGCCATCGGACAACGCCGCCACCATCTGCGCGTAATCCAGGGACAAGGCCACCGCGCGCCGGATGCGCACATCCTTGAGCAGCGGGTCGCGGGTCTGGAACAACAGGCCGCTGATGGTCATGATCGGGCTGACCTGGATCTGCAGGTTCTTGACCTGCTTGAGTTGCGCGGCATCCATCGCGGTCACGTCCGGCAGCAGGTCCACGCCACCTGACAGCAGCGCGGCCTTGGCCGAGGCTGCATCGGGGATCACCTGGAAGCGCACGGTGTCGACAAACGCCTGCTTATTGCCGGTGTAACCGTCCGCCTCGCCTTCGGCACGCGGGGTGTATTGCTTGAAGCGATCCAACTCGACGTACTGGCCCTTCTGCCATTTGCCCAGGGTGAACGGGCCGGTGCCAATCGGTGCGCGCCAACTGCCATCGGCGGCCAGGGAGTCTGGGTGCAGGATGCCGCTGCCGGCACAATCCGGACGGGCCATGGCGGCCAGGAACAAGCCATTGGCCTGGTCCAGGGTGAACACCACGGTTTTCGGGTCTGGGCTTGAGACATCGACGATCTTGGCCGCGCCGCGCCCATCGAACTCCGCCAGGCAACGCCACTGGGTCTTGGGATCGAGGTAGCGCTGCCAGGTCCATTGCACCTGCTTGGCCGTCAATGGCTGGCCGTTCTGGAAGAGAACGCCGTCGCGCAGGGTAAAGGTGTAGCGCAGGCCATCGGCCGAGACGGCAACCGCACTGGCCAGCATCGGTGCGATGCTGGTGTCTTCGCGGTACGCCACCAAACCTTCGACGATATGCATCATCACCGCGTCGGTATTGTCGTCCCGGTTGACCCCTGGGTCGCTGCTGCGGATATCACCGTTGATGCCGACACTGATGACCTGGTCTTGGGCAACGGCCATGGAAAAGGCGCACGCCGACATCGCAACGGCCACTGCCGTCTTTACGTAACTATTCACGGGAGAAAGACTCCTTGAAGAAATTTTCCGGTCAGTGGCGAGAGCCAAGGCAGGACCGGCATCAGAATGAGTGAATCCTTGGTTATTGTTATACGGTCTGTTCTGAGTGCATCTACCTACGGTGTATCAGCCCAGGCTGCGCTTGTGGCGCAACACCTTGGCGAAAAAGTCCTGGGCGGCCGGCATGGCCTTGACGCCCTGGTGCGCGACGTTGGGCAGCAAGTCAAAGTGCACCTGCACGCCGGCGGCTTCGAAGCTCGCCTTCAAGGTGGCCAGGCGCTCAGGTCGCGTGCGCCCGGCAGCGTTGGCACCGGCCATGTAATGTTTGCCACCTTCACGGTGGGTGATTTCCCAGGTTTCGAGGTCTGAATCACCCACCACCATGTGCACCGGCAAGCGCTGCAAGGCTGGCAGGTTCAGCGGCTTGCCGAAGCGCGTGGCAAAGTCCCGCACGCCGACCCACCAGTCCTGATCGGCATCGAGCAGGGTCACCGAGCCCGGTGCACCGATGGACGCCGCCCAGAGTTTCTCGGGGTGCAGGTAGCAGAAGCGATGGGTGAATTGCCCCCCACCGGAATAGCCGAACAGCGCGAAGGTTTCAAAGCGGCGGCCGTAGCGCTTGCCGACACTGGCAATCATGTCGAGCAACACCTGGTCGTAGCGGATATCGCCTTCGACCATCTGCTTGTAGCCATCGCCATTGCCGTCCCCCAGCACGCCGACCGGGAACAGCGGCGACAGGATCACGCAATCGTTCCAGCGGCCAAATTCGGCGAAGCCATTGCGGTAAATCTCCATCGCACGGGTTGAACCGTGCAGCGACACCACCAGGTCGACTGGCCGGGTGCTGTCCTCGATGGCTTCAGGCACATAGAGGGTGTAGGCAAACCGGCTGTCCCCGTGATGGGAGTACACGGTGGTCGCGCCGAGGTGATACACGTTCTTTGCAGCACGCAATGCTGCGTGTTCAGGGCTGATATCTGGATTGCTCATTGGGTAAGTTCGCCGAGTCAGTTCGGGCTTGAGTATTGGCCGGGCCCTATAAAAAGAAAAACTAATTTAACTTTAACCTGAGTAAACAAAACCTTTACGATTCAGGCACACCCATGACCACGGGCCTGCCCATGAGCAACATTCGCTTCTTCAAGACGTTTATCGCCGTCGCCGAATACGGCAGTTTCGCCGCCGCCGCCGACCGGGTGGCCCTGACCAATGCCGCTGTCGGCCAGCAAATGCGCGCCCTCGAAGAAGAGATGCGCCGGCCACTGTTCGACCGCAGCCAGCGGCAGATCAAGCTCAGCCGCGATGGCGTGTTGTTGCTGCCCAAGGCCAAGCGCCTGTTGGCGGACTACGAGCAAATGATCGCCGAGGCGCCCGATGGCATGGCCATGGAGGGCGAAGTGTCCATCGGCGGTATTACCTCCGGCATGGGCCTGCTCGCCAATTGCCTGGTGCAACTGAAAAAGCTGCACCCGCGCATCTCGGTCAACCTGATGACTGCCCGCTCCGACGAGGTGGTCAACCTGGTACACGCCGCCAAGCTCGACGCGGCGTTGTTGATCGAGACGGCGCGGCAAAACTTCGACGGCTTGAGCTGGACCCTGCTCTACAACGAGCCCATCGTCATGCTCGCCAACACCGCGCAGACCGCGGGTATCAACGACGCCGTGGAATTGCTCAGGACCCAGCCGTTCATTCGCTATGACCGGTCCACCGCCGTAGGCCGCAAGGTGCAATCGATCATCAAGAGTGAATCGGTCGAGCCGCTGGAAATCCTCGAATTGAACTCGATCATCGGTATCGCCGACCTGGTCCGCCAGCAAGTCGGTGTGGCAATCGTGCCGCTGTTGAAGAACTTTGACTGGCACAAAGACCCCAGCCTGCGCGTACTGCCGCTGCCTGGAGACTTGGCGGTACGCCGGGTGGGGATTCTGGAGCAAGGCACCAAAAGTGCGATTACCGGGGAGATTCGCAAGTTGCTGATGCAGGCAGTGGCGAAGTGAGCCTTACCTGGCAGATTGCCGAGCGTGGCCGCCCCTAAGGCTCACGCTCGGCCAGTTCTTCCAGCAGATCCGCGGACGGCACAAAAAACAAGCCACCGGTGACCGCCGTACTGAAATCCAGCAGCCGGTCATAGTTGCCGGCAGGCCGGCCGACAAACATGTTCTCCAGCATCAGCTCCAGCGGCTGCGGCGTGCGCGCATAGCCAATGAAATAGGTGCCGAACTCCCCCGCTCCCGGCCGGCCGAAGGGCATGTTGTCGCGCAGGATCTTCACTTCCTCGCCATCCTCGGTGATGGTGGTCAAGGCACTGTGGGAGTTGCTCGGCTTGGCCTCATCCGCCAGTTCGATATCCGCCAGTTTGGTACGCCCGATCACCCGCTCCTGGGCCTCGGTGGACAACGCGTTCCAGGCGCCCATGTTGTGCAGGTACTTTTGCACCAGCACATAGCTGCCGCCACTGAACGCCGGGTCTTCGTCAGCGACGATGGTGAAACCGACAGCCTTGCGCCCGGTCGGGTTCTCGGTGCCATCGACAAACCCGATGATGCTGCGCATGTCGAAATTGCGAAATCCCTGGACCTCATCCACCACGACCACCGCATCCCCCAGGGCCGCCATGATTTGCGTGGCCAGTTCAAAACACAGGTCCATGCGCTCGGCGCGAATGTGCAGCAACACATCCCCAGGCGTGGCAACCGCCATGCGCCCCGCTACGCCAACTGCCTGAAACGGATGCAGGGACGCCGGGCGTGGGTTGCCGAACAGCGCGTCCCAGGCCGTCGAGCCGAAGCCGCAGACACAGGTCAGGCTACCGTCGGGCACGCGCTTGCCCACGGAGCGCGTAAGGGCGGCGATATCGCCGCACCACTGGCGTACCGTCCTGGCCGCATCGCTACCGGGAGCAAGTGTGGCGACCATAAAAATGGCCGCGCGGGTGATCGGAGTGCACACAGCCTGAGGTTCAATATTCGGGTTCATCGTGACGGATTCCACACGCAGCTCCACGGTTAAAGGAGAGAGTAAAAAATCCTACACCCATTACTAAACGATATAAACGACTGTGAGATTTGACAGTTATGTGCGCGTTCGCCGTCGCGTAGTTTTTGAACAGAGTAAAAATCAAGGAGAGGATGATGGCGCACAACCCCATGGGCACCGACCCAACCGACGACGAAAACGATCCGATCTTCAATGCCACCACGCAAAAGCGCAATGTCGTGGACCCACGCACGGGGTTGTTTGAGGTTTACGTGCCCTTGCCGTCGCTGACGGGCAATGCCGGCAACGGGCCGGTGATCGAAATGAGCCTGCACAATACGCCCGTGGTCAATAACGAGGCAGCGCTGGGGGATGGCTGGTTCTATGCCATGACCACCTACAGTGAAAAGCACAAGAAGCTCACGATGCATTCCGGTGAAGTGTTGACGGTGGAAAAGGATAAAGATTTGAAGCAATCCGCCGTGATTGCGCAATGGAACAACGGCAAGTTGACCGTGCACCGCAAAGGTGGCCGCAAGGAAGTGCTGGTACTGCTGCCAGACACCGGCATCTACGTCCCCGAGTCCCTGACCACCGATGGTTACAACAGCGTGACCCTGAGCTGGATGACCACCGCCCATGTGATCGGCGGCGCAACCTACTACCAGATCCAGTTGACCGAAATCCGCGACGCCACCCGCAGCCTGCTCAAGGTGCAATACACCCCAGGGGACCCGGCTGCCACGCCGGTCATCAGTTCGGCCACGTTGACGTTCTGGCCCGACGACGCCGCCGAAACCCTGAGCTACAGCCTGGCCATCGAGAATTACGCCCTTAAATCCGTCAGCCTCGCAGCAGATATCAAAAGCAGTTTCGAGTACCTCGATCACCCGACCTGTGGCTGGCTGCTGACCAACATCACCAGCTTTGACGGGCTGCAGGAGCAGGTGGAGTATCAGGACAACGGACTGACCTTCCCGGACAACCCCAAGCTATCTGCCCTGCCCTGTGTCAGCACCCATACCCTGACGCCCAATGGCGGCGGCACACCGGTGGTGACCACCTATGTGTACCAGCGCCAGGACCCGGATCACTACCGCACGATCATGAGCGAGGGCGTGCCGGCCATTCGCACCACGACCTATAACTACAATGAACAGCATAACGTCACCTCCGAAGTGCTCGTACAAGGGGCGGCACAAACACAAAAAAAATACACGATGACTGTGCAAGAAGAACTACTAAGTCGCACGACATCGACGATATACAGCAAGGCCGGCAAGAGTCGGGAAGAGAAAAACGAAAACCGCTTCAATACCCACTCTGCACTTGTCAGAAATCGACAAGAAAGAGTAACTACAGTAGTGGACTACATACCTGCCCCAGAAAAAGGTGAAATTAAATCTACTGAGAGCGAGACTACCTTAACAAACTTGCTGAATCAGATCGCATTAACTTCCGAGCAGCAGACCGACAAAGAGCCTGATGAATCATGGACGCCTATCCTGACACTCCCCACCCAGCTGTTTCCTTCCACTTACGTTGATACTGAAATCGTCGACGATCCAGGGCTGCTGGCAATAATTCCAGAACTGCTGCCAGGGACATTCCCCCAACTATTAAATATTTTCACCTTTAAATACCACGCCTATAAACAAATACCCAATCTAAGCGAATCTAAAATCATCAGTACCTTACAAGGTAGTCTCGCCAGCGAACTGAACTACAATGCAGCACTCATCGGCCAGCTTATCGAATACTTCGAAGGTGACGACTTTCGCAAGGGTCGCGTGAAGACCCTTACCCAGAGCACCCTGGGGACCAAGGACCGGCGCCCCGTGCAGACCGATCCAATACGCACCTTTGACTACACACTGGGAGGGGTTGGTAACACCGAACTGACCACCACGACCACCGACACCGACACAACCGGCAAGACCCGTACGTCTTCACAAACCCAAAGCACCCTCAGTGGCCGCCTCCTGCGCCAAGTCGACGCTGATGGCAATCGCACCGAGTTTACCTATAGCCAATACGGGCAGTTACTCAGCCTGACCGTCTGCGCGCACAGCACCACGTATCGCCAAGTCACCGCCTATGCCTACCCCGCGCCCGGGCAAGTGAAAGTCACCGAGCCCAACGGAAAAACCCACTTGACCCAATACGACGGGCAGGATCGGTTGGTGAGTGAATACTTGCTGGAAGGTAACCTGCGTAAGCAAACCAAGGCCGTTACCTATGACAGCCTGGGACGTGAGCTACGGACATCAAGTTTTGATTATGACCGGCACGGGACCCAGCTCATCCAATGGCAAGAGATGCGATACGACGACTGGAATGAAGTCAGCAGCCAGCACTACAGCGATGGCCGGGAAGACTTCAATCAATATGACCCCGTCGCCATGACCCGTACGCAATGGACCGGCAAGGCCGCCGACAAGCACACCACCGTGACGACGTACAACTCGGATGAAACCATCAAGAAAATTGAATGGAAAGGCCAGAATGGCGCCGTCTTTCAAACCCAGACAGCCAGTTACAATCGGGCCAAGCAAATTAAACAGTTGGTTACCGACAGCGAGTTCGGAATTATCACCATCAACTACATCTACGATGCCAATGGTCGCCTGCTGAGTGAACGGCGTAGCGAAAAAGGCCGTGGGTTGCTCGACGTGCCCTTCATCTATACCTACCACTACACCTATCCACAGCACTGGCTATTGAGGGACGCCACACAAATCGAGCTTGAGTCCGGTGGCAAACGGCAGGTCCTGGGCAAGCGCAGCTTCGACACTTGGGGCCGGGTAACCTCGCTGACACGCGGCTCTTGCACCGAGACTTACACCTATAGCGGTACAAGCACAGTACCCGCGACCACTGTTACCGCCGACGGCCGCGTGCTCAAGCATGACTACATCAAGGAGCTGGGCAATCGCCTGGCCAAGACCAGTACCGCAGATGCCAGCGCGCAAAACACCTTTACCTACGCCTATGGCACACAAGGCATTGCCACGGCGACCGAGGGCCAACAGTTCCTCCAGTACAACCATGACCTCTATCTCAGTATCACCCGGCAACAGGTGCAAACCGAGCCAGGTCAAAGCAAGGAAGTGCTTTACACCCACTCAATGAATGGGCGCTTGCTGGACAGTACCGACGTACTGAGTAACCAGACACTGTTTCTCTACAAGACTAACGGGCAGCGCTATGCCAGCAATAACTTTCACTACACCACTGACCACATTTACGATGATCAAGGGCTGTTTCAGGAGGAAGTCGTTGCCGGCCCCTACAACCTTGAGCCCACTTCCCCCATCACATTCCATGTGAAGTACACCCACGATCTGCAACAACGTGAGACCAGCCGCCAATTCATACTCCCCGGTAAAGTTGACCTCCTGCTGGAGCAAACTTATTACGCCGATGACAAATTGAAATCGGCCCAATTGAAACAGGGCGCCACCCTCCTCGGCTCCCGCAGCCTGACCTATACGCCGGGCGGCCGGGTCAAGTCCTGTACCACCACTGGCGTCTGGCGGCCAAGGACGCCGAAGAACAAGGAGATCGACAAACAGGAATTTACCTACGATGCACTGGGTAACGTGCTTACCTGCATCACCACCATCGGCACCGCGAAAAACACCGCAACCTATACCTACGACGCTGCCAATGGCTACCGCCTTACAACAGTCAAGAACAGCCACGCGGACTACATCGCGTCTGCCAGCTTGAGTTATGACGCAGCGGGACGGGTAACCCAGGACCAGACGGGCAAAAAATACAGCTATGACTGGCTCGGGCGGCTCATCCAGGCTGGCAGTGCGCGTTATAGCTATGACCCGTCCAAACGCCTGATGACCCGTAATGGCGGTGACGAGCCAAGTCAAGTGATCTACGACGGCCTCAAGGCTTGCGGGGATTACGCCACCGCCAGTAACGACAACAGCCGCAACCTCAACCCCGGCAGCGCCGCCTGTACGGTCCAACAAATCAAGCGCTCCGGGGTCGACAGAACACTGTTTGAACTGCGGGATCTCAACGGCAGCGTGTTGGTCAGCTACGATGTCCAGGCCCAGACCCTCAAGCATCATGCCTATACCGCCTACGGCGAGCATTTTTCGGATGAGCCCGACTCGGTACTGGGCTTCAACGGCGAATACCGTGACAGCACCACCGGCCAGTACCCGCTGGGCACAGGCGAACGCTGGTATGACGCATCCAGCATGCAGTTTCTTACCCAGGATGACCTCAGCCCGTTCGGTAAGGGTGGACCCAATCTGTATGGCTATTGTGCCGAAGGGGACCCGGTCAATTATCAGGACCCCACCGGGCATTTTTCCGTGGATAAGCAATTACGGGCGATTTGGGGGGACGACCTGCCTGGCCCGGAGGGCTTGGGCGAAGGAGGATCTTTGATTCATACGTACCTGTGGGGCGCGGTCGGTGTATTGACCGCCGTGATGACAGGAGGGACGGCACTGTTACTGACGGCGGCGATTGTTGGGCTCGCCGCCACTTCGCTCGCGACCGGTATTGCCTCAGTGGTTATCCAGGACACCAATTCCGCGGCTTCCGGCATCCTGGCCTGGATATCCCTGAGCACCGGAGCAGCAGCAGGGCTGACCACGCTGGCAGCCAAAGTTGTGAGGGTTGGCGCGTATCTGGGGCGGTCTCTCCCAGCAGTCGCCAGGAACCTCATGAGCAAGACATCCAACGCCGTGACCGGCACCCTCAGGCAGTCGCGGCTAATCCGAGGAATGGAGCGCGTCTGGGCAAAATCATTCCCCCGCCCAACCGTGAATTGGCAGGTCCGCTACAACGATGCGTCACTACTGCACCCCCGGGGGACTTCGAGTCTGTTCGATACCGGTGATGTAAATACGCTTTCGTTCGTGACCTCGGGGGTCCTGGGAGGTCTGGGGGTCCTTGAGTCTGAGCCCGCTCAGTTTGCCGATACATTCATCGGTGATATTACTTGGTTGCCCTTCGGCAGTTTCAGGGGGTTGTGGTTGACCAGTAAAGGTAGATGATTCGGTACACCCTGCGCCTTGCAAAAAACTGACCGAGCAAGGCCTGGGGCCCTGCTCGGTCAGGGTTTAAAGCTGCGGCCAGGTGTAACGGAGGTTCAGCCGGTTCTCATTGAGGTCGCTGCGGTAGTTTGAGCGCGCCGTCACATTGCGTATTCGAATGCCCAAGCCAGTGGCACGGCAGACCCTGCAGGTAAAAGGCAAATCAACCAAGGTCGCCCCCCCCTACCGGCAAGGTCACGCCGGTGATGTAGGAGGCCTCGTCAGAGGCCAGGAACAGGATCGCGCCCACTTGTTCGTCGATGCTGCCGTAACGCTTCATCGGGCTGCTATCCAGGGTCTGGTCGACGATTTGTTGGTACCACGCGCGCTCCTGCGCGCTCTGCGGCTGGTTATTGCGCGGGATGCGCCGGGGCGGTGCTTCGGTGCCGCCGGGTGCGGTGGCGTTGACGCGGATGCCGCTGCCGGCGGTTTCCAGGGCCAGGCAGGCGGTCAAGGCATTCACTCCACCCTTGGCCGCGCCATAGGGCACGCGATTGACCCCCCGTGTGGCGACCGACGACACATTGACGATGGCGCCACTGCCCTGCTCCAGCATGTAGGGCAGCACGCAATGGCAGCACCACAGCGTGGGGAACAGCGAACGGCGCACTTCGGCCTCGATTTGCGCCTCGGCGTAATACTCGAAGGGCTTGGCCCAGATGGTCCCGCCGACGTTGTTGATGAGGATATCGACGCGCCCGAAACGCACCTTGGCGGCGGCCATCACCTGGGCACACTCGGCATGCTGCTCCAAGTCGGCGATGAGGGTCAGCACCCGGGCATGCTGCAACTCGTGCACCAGTTCCGAGCGATCGATTGCGACCACCCAGGCGCCCTCCGCCAGCAAACGCTCGGCGACGCGCCGGCCGATGCCCTGGGCGGCGCCGGTGACCAGCGCAACCTTGGTGTCAAAACGTAGATTCATGCTGGTTTCCTCAGGCGGCATCGCAGTTGGCCATGGCATTGGCGGTGAATTTTTCGTAATGGAAGCTGGCCGGGCTCACGCCCTGGTGCTTGAAGTGCTCGCGCACCGCATCGACCATCGGCGGCGGCCCGCACAGGTAAACGTCGACATCACCATCGTTGAGAACGTTGCCGGCCATATGCTGGGTGACATACCCCTGGCGCGGGTGCGCGGTCTGCGGATCGGCCACGCAGGTGACAAGCGTGAGGTTGGGCAACCGCGCAGCGAAGGCCTCCAGGGCCTCGACCAGCACCAGGTCCTGATCCCGCGTCACCCCATAGATCAGCGTGATCGGCCGGCTTTCCCCCCGCAGGGCCAGCACTTCAAGCATCGACAGGAACGGCGCCAGGCCGGTGCCACCGGCCAATAACAGCAGCGGCCTGTGCACCTCACGCAGGTAAAAACTGCCCAACGGCCCGGTCATCGGCACGCTGTCGCCCGGCTGGGCGCGCTCCAGCCAACTGCTCATCAACCCGCCCGGTACATGCTTGATCAGAAAACTGGCGTGCGTGTCGCCAGGGCGGCTGCTGAATGAATAGGAGCGCGTCTGCCCGCTGTCGGGCACGCCGATGTTCACGTACTGGCCGGGTAGAAACACCGGCGCCTGATCCAGTTCGAAACTCACCTGCAGTGCAGCATCGGCGTGGCGGGTGATGCTGGCCAGCGTCGCGACGAACTGCGTGGTGCCGGTCTTGCACGCGCTGGACGGTACCGGCACGGCAATCACGCAATCGGACTGCGGCACCATCTGGCAGGTCAGTACCTGGCGCTCCTGGGCTTCATTCGCGCTCAGGGCGTCTTCGATATAGTCATCGCCCAAGTCATAGGCGCCGGTTTCACAACGGCACTTGCACGTGCCACAGACACCGTCCGAGCAGTCCATGGGCAGGTTGATGCGTTGGCGGAAAGCAGCATCGAGCACCTTCTCCCCCACCTTGCAGTCGATAAAACGGGTAACCCCATCTTCGAAGTTCAGGGCAATGGCATACGTCATGGCGGTGTCCTCAGATGTGGTAGATGTCGATGACCTGGTGGATGTAATCGTTTTTCAGCACCACCTTCTTGTGTGTGATCAGCGGCTGCTCGCCGCGGATATCCAGGCTATAGAAGGAGGTGCCGAAATAGCTGTCCGTGGTCTTGTAGCGGTGGCTGAGGGTGTGCCAGTTGAAACGCAGTTGCACCTGGGCGCCATCGTCGGCCAGCACTTCGAGGTTGCAGAGCAAGTGCACGGTGCGCGGCTCGGGCGTGCTGGCGCTGGAGCGTTCGGTCTTGATCCGGAAGATGCGGTCTTCCAGGCCATCGCGGCTGGGGTAGTAGATCAGCGAGATTTCGCGTCGCGGGTCTTCGGTGAGGGTGTCGTAGTCGTCCCAGGCAGGCATCCAGAATTGCACCTTGGGCGAATAACACGCCAGCCACTCATCCCACTGGCGGTCATCCAGCAGGCGCGCCTCGCGGTACAGAAAGTCCAGCAGGCAGTCACGGGACAGGCTCATGGCTGCAGCTCCCGGTCGCTGGCGATCAGGCCTGGCTGTTCACGCTCTATTGCACGCTGCAGGCTTGCGGCCCAATGCGCATGCTGGCGCACGAACAAGCCTTCGTCTTCGGTTTTGCCCCCGCTCAATTGCGGGTGCATGCCCATGGCCCTGGCGTTGTCGTCGGCCCCTTCCACCCACTGCTTGGCGCCACGGCTCAGGTCATTCCACAGGGTGGTCGCGCCCTGGTAGCCGGTCTGGCAGGCGCGGAACTCTTCCAGGTCATCCGGCGTGCCCATGCCGCTGACGTTAAAGAAGTCTTCGTACTGGCGGATCCGCGTTGCCCGCTCCTCGGCGCTTTCGCCAATCGGCGCCATGCAATAGATCGTCACTTCGGTCTTGTCCACCGCGAGGGGCCGCACCACACGGATCTGCGTGGAGAACTGATCCATCAGGTACACATTGGGGTAGAGGCACAGGTTGCGGGTCTGGTCGACAATAAAGTCAGCACGCGCCTGGCCCAGGCGCTCGGCCAGTGCCGCGCGGTGGGCATGCACCGGGCGCACCTCGGGGTTGAGCAGGCGCGTCCACAGCAGGATATGCCCGTGATCGAAGGCGTAGACGCCGCCCAGGCTTTTCGACCAGCCATTGGCATCGACCGTGCGCGTGCCTTCGGCCTCGTAGTTGCGCCGGCCCATGGTCGCCGAGTAGTTCCAGTGCACGGAGCTGACGTGGTAACCGTCTGCGCCGTTCTCGATCTGCAGCTTCCAGTTGCCGTCGTAGACATACGAGGAACTGCCGCGCAGCACCTCCAGGCCCAGGGGGGCCTGGTCGACCATCTGGTCGATGATGACCCGGGTCTCGCCCAGGTAATCACTCAGTTGCGGCACCGCCTCGCTGAGGCTGCCGAACAGAAAGCCACGGTAGTTTTCAAAGCGCGCCAGGCGCGTGAGATCGTGGGAGCCGTCGCAGTCGAAGCTGTCCGGGTAGGCGCCGGTTTTGCCGTCCTTGACCTTGAGCAGCTTGCCGGCGTTGCTGAAGGTCCAGCCGTGGAATGGGCAGGTAAATGAGCCCTTGTTGCCCTGTTTGCGCCGGCACAGCATGGCGCCACGGTGGGCACAGGCGTTGACCAGGCCATGCAAAGTACCCTGTTTGTCGCGGGTGATGACCACCGGCTGGCGGCCGATCCAGGTGGTGTAGTAGTCGTTGATTGCCGGCACCTGGCTTTCATGGGCCAGGTACAGCCAGCCGCCTTCGAAGATGTGCTGCATCTCCAGGGCGAACAGGTCGGGGTCGGTAAAAATGTCGCGGCGGCAGCGAAATACCCCGGTAGCGGGATCTTCCTGAACGGACTCGCGCAATTGTGCAGCGAGGCGGTCGAGTGTAGTGGTCATGGGGCAGGCCCTCCGTTGTTCTTGTATCAGGCGCCCTCACCGTACGTGCTCCTCCCACTCCTCAATATCCGCTTCCTGCACATCAGTATCCGGCTGGCGCGAGCCGCTTAGCGATGGCGCTTCCAGGTCTGCGAAGGCAGCTCGCCAAAGCGTTTGCGATAGGCCTCGGAGAACCGCCCCAGGTGCATGAAGCCATGGTCCAGCGCCACTTCCGTCACACTGCGCGCACTGCTCAGTTGCAAACGCGCATGCACCCGCTCCAGCTTGCGCCGGCGCACATAATCACGGGGCGACAGGCCGACCTGGCGCGCAAACAGGCTATACAGCGACCGCTCGCTGACCTTGGCCACCGCCATCAATTGCTCGATACCGATGTCCTCGCCCAGGTGCTCCTCGATAAACTCGCGCACCGCCTCGAAACCACCGCCATGCGCCGCCTGGGGCACCACCCGCAACACATTGCTGGCCAGCAGCGCCAACAGCTTGTTGGCGACAATCCGCTCATACAGGTCCTGCACTTGCGGCTCGACGGCGTTTTCCGCCTCATGGCAGATCAGCCCCAGTAACTGCAGAAAACCATCCATCTCACTCAGCGCATGGCGCGCCGCCGCAAAACGAATACCCGGTTGCGGCAGCGTCCAGTGCTGCGCCAGGCAAGCGTTTTCCAGCAGGCGCACCGGCAACTTGATGATGAATTTTTCGCAGTCGGCGGAATAGGTCAGGTCCACCGGGTCATCCGGATTGATCAGCAGGATCTCCCCCGGCCCGAAGACCTGCGCGTTGCCCCGGGAGTTGGAGCGGCAGTGCCCGTTCAGCAGGATCTGCAAGTGATAGATCGTTTCCAGCGCCACCGACGTCACCTGCACCGGCGCCCCATAGCTGATACGGCACAGGTCCAGGCTGGAAAAGGTCCGGTGGCTGATACTCGCCAGGGGCCGGCCCTTGGGCGGCAGACGGATACAGTGGTTGCCCACGTGCTGGTTGACATAGTCCGACACGGCGTAGGCATCGGCGCCCTGGAAAATCTGGCTGCGCTCACTCAATAGCACGGTCATGGTGCGCCTCTTTATAGTTATTGGCCTCAGGCTGAGGCGTGATGTCGCGAGCGTCCAATATGGATAAGGTCTACATGGATACCCTTAAGGTATGGTGAGCTTTTCGCGACTCGGTAGTTCGCACCAGGCCGGCGATCACGCAGCGCATGCAGTCTATTGTTACTGTTTCATCAATAATGCTTTTCTACCTTGAGTATTTATCCGGAAAAACCCTGCGCCTAAACTGCGCGCAATTTCCAGGCAGCCATAACGCGCTAACTCTTATAAGGCGATCCAACGCCAAACTCCCTTTCCTAGAGCCCTCGGCGGCGCCCGCGTCGATTGACTACTCCCTCCCTGCCAGCCCCGATCAGCGCGACTGCCTGCTGCCGATTGAATGCCTTGCCCCCCTGCACATTGATTGCGTGCACTTTCCATTGACTAACGGAACGTATTAAAAAAATGACGGATGATCATCAACCCAAAACTCGCAAAGTTGCACTTGGCACGACCGCGAGGGTGCTGTTTTGCTTGCTTGTGCTGCTCGTAGCGCTGGCAATGATTTACGGCGGTTTCAAACTGGTTGCGCTGGGCGGCTCGAGTTACTACTTGATCGCGGGGCTGGCGTATTTGCTGCTGGCGGCGCTGATGTTCTTGCGCAAAGGGATAGGCCTTGCCCTTTCAGTCATCATCGCCTTGGCAACCTGTGCCTGGGCGTTTTACGAAGTGGGCCAGTTCAGTTACTGGGAACTGCTGCCGCGCCTGGTCGTTCCGGCAATTGTCCTGGCGCTCAGCCTGTGGGTCGGCGCTACGTTCCCCACCACTTCATCACGCGCCCGGCGTTTGGCCAACGGCATGGGGCTCGTTGTGTTTGCGGGGCTGATCGCAACGTTTGTGGCGGCGTTCTATCCGCACGGTGCGATTTCCAATCCAGTCGCTGCGAAGGCTGCGCCCGCACCCACGGAGCCCGCCTCGGCGTCCGAAAACTGGGCATCCTTTGGCCGTAGTGCATCAGGCACCCGCTTTGCGCCGTTCAACCAAATCACCCCGCAAAACGTCAAGGACCTGCAAGTTGCCTGGATCTACCGAACCGGCCGCAGAACCACAGGGGGCGGCGCCGGTGTGGACGAAAACACTCCGCTGCAGATCGGCAACGTCTTGTATTCGTGCACCCCGGAAAACCTGATCACCGCCCTCGACGGCGATACTGGCAAGCCGATCTGGAAGTTCGATCCCCACGCCAGCAGCGCAGAGCACGTAACTTGCCGTGGTGTGGGCTATTACGACATCGATAAGGACGACAGTCTGAGCGCTGAAGTCAAAACGTCGTACGGCGACCAGCAACAATGCCGTCAGCGCATTCTGGTGTCGTCTGTGGATGCCCGTTTGTTTGCCCTTGATGCGCACACCGGCAGCCTGTGCGCGAACTTTGGCGACAAGGGTTACGTCGACCTGAAAAAAGGCATGGGCCCGACCGAGAACAGCAAGCGCTATCACCCCACATCGCTGCCGGTGGTCATGGGCCATCTCACCGTGGTCGGCGGCTGGGTGCGTGACATCGTCGCCAAAGAGCCTTCTGGCGCTGTGCGTGCCTTCGACGTGCTGACCGGCGCGCTGGTGTGGGCATGGGACATCGGTGCGCCTGAGGGCCAGGATGCAACCGCTGGCGACCAAGAGTTCACCCTGGAAACCCCCAATGTCTGGACCATTCCTACCTACGACAAGGCATTGAACCTGGTCTACCTGCCCACCGGTAACGGTCCGCCTGACTATTGGGGTGGCGACCGCAACCAGGCCAAGGAAAAGTATGGCTCGGCTATCGTCGCCGTCGATGCTTCGACCGGCAAAACCCAATGGGTTTACCAGACCGTTCACCACGATGTGTGGGACTACGACCTACCCTCCCAACCTGTGCTGTACGACATCAAGAACGCCCAGGGCGAAAAAACGCCGGTGCTTATCCAGACCACCAAAACCGGCAATATCTTTGTCCTGGATCGCCGCACCGGCCAACCGGTCACTGAAGTTCAGGAGCGGGCGGTGCCTACTTCGCCAGCGGCCGAAGGCGAGCACCTGTCGCCGACGCAACCCCATTCGGTAGGCATGCCGGTGATTGGTGCCGAGCCACTGACCGAAAAGTCCATGTGGGGCGTAAGCACCTTCGACCAACTGTACTGCCGGATCATGTTCAAGGACTCCGTTTACGTAGGGCCCTTCACCCCGCCAACTGAAAAGCCCTACATCGAATGGCCAGGCTTGCTGGGCGGCATGAACTGGGGTGGCATCTCTATCGACGAAAACACCGGCATGATGTTCGTCAACGACATGCGCGTCCCTTTGCGCATGGCGCTGGTTACCAAGGAAAACACCAAGAAGTTCAAAGTCTCGACCGATGAAGTGCCTGGCTTCATGGGCACCATTCGCCCACAAGTTGCCGGCATCTATGGTGGGGTGAAAATCGACATCCTCCAGTCGCCCCTGGGCGTGCCGTGCAACACCCCGCCATTTGGCAGCATGAGTGCCATCGACCTGAACACGCAGAAACTGGTCTGGCAGGTTCCGTTGGGCACCGTGCAGGATACCGGCCCGTTGGGTATCAAAACCCACCTGCCGATCCCGCTGGGCATGCCAACGCTGGGGGGCCCGACCTCGACGGCCTCGGGGCTGGTGTTCTTTGCCGGCACCCAGGACTACTACCTGCGGGCTCTTGAGTCGGCCACCGGTAAAGAGGTGTGGAAAGCCCGCCTGCCAGTGGGTGCGGTTGCGGCACCGCTGATCTACAAGTCACCGGCCACCGGCAAGCAGTATGTGGTGATCTCGGCGGGTGGCATGAGCCATTCGCCGGATGTGGGTGACTACATCATTGCGTATGCGCTGCCAGAGAGCGCCGATAAACCATAAATCGTTGGTTAGCGCCGTCTAAAAATAATCCCCGGTTTCGGGGATTATTTTTGCTGGCTGGGAGGCAGGCCTGGACACTACTCAACCATAAGCCCGCGACGCACTCGCCCTGCCCTTTTATAGGCTCTGACCACCGTGTTGGTCTCACAAGAAATGATCCCCTCCAGGGACCCCATCCGCGCCGTTGAAACGGCCCACAGATCATGAATATCACGACACAACACATGCCAAAACAACTGCGAACGTCCGCTGGTACCGAACAGGCAACGCGTGTGCTCATCCTTTGCCAGCTCCAGGGCAATGCCATCTGCCGCACCCGGTCGGGTTTGTAACGACAGGATCGCCTCTACCCCATAGCCAACCAACAGCGGTTCGAGCTCCACACGAAAGGTCAGGGCATTACTGTCGACCAGCCCACTCAGCATCCGCTGAACCTTCGGTTCACTGACGCCACAGGTTTGGGCAAGCACGCCCAGGCTGGCCCTTCCATCGAGCATTAACGCGCCCAGTAGCCGCATCTCATCGGCATTCAGGCTCACAGGCCCGGCCGGCACCGGTTCAGTAGGCACCGAACCGTCAATCCGCCAGCGACTCGCTCGTCGGAACGACCTGAGCACCACCTGCGATTGAACCTGCCTTACTCCCGGCACCAGCGGCAACGCTCGCACCACCATGTCAGACAGCGCTTCCACATTCGGCAAATTGATCTCGGTGAAGATGTCGAACTCTCCAGTTGTCGCCATCACCACCTGCGTCTGTGCCAGTTGCGCCAAGTGCTCCGCTACTTCCTTCTGCCGCCCGTCGGCTACCCGAATCCACGCATGCAGCACCGGGCCACTCCCGACGACAACCGGATCAAGCTCGCCGATCACCCGGATATATCCACTGTCCATCAAACGTTGCAGGCGACGCGAAAGCGTCCGCTCGGCCACATCGCAGCACGTACTCAAATCCCGCCAAGTGCCACGGGGATTTGCCTGTAGTGCAACCAGGCAGGCCAGATCGGTTTCATCCAGCGCAAAATGTCTTTTTTCATCCGACTCAACGGTTGACGAGACCATATTCTTACAATACCTTCGCTCAAGTGGCCAAATTAAAACAAAACAAACCAGCAAATGTCTAAAAATAATTACAATTCAAAAACCAAAGGCACAAGCCAATGAATTATGCGACTCAAACGTCCCAAGCGGTAAAGCCGCAGGTATCAATCGCGCGCAAAATTGCGGCTGGCAGCATTGGGAACGCGGTGGAGTGGTTCGACTGGACGATCTATGCGTCGTTCGCGGTGTTCTTTTCTACACAGTTTTTTCCGAAAACTGACGAAACGGCGTCCCTGCTGGCGACTTTCGCTATTTTCGCCGTAGGTTTCTTCATGCGTCCAATCGGCGGTTGGGCGCTGGGGATCTACTCTGATCGCTATGGCCGCAAATCAGCATTGGGCGTCACCATCATGTTGATGGCTGGCGGCTCACTGATGATCGGCATTACCCCCACCTATGAGCAGATCGGGCTGCTAGCGCCGGTGTTGCTGGTGGTTGCACGACTGATGCAGGGTTTGTCGTTGGGCGGTGAATACGCGTCGGCCTCTACTTACCTGGCCGAGTTAGCGCCAGACCACCGTCGCGGCTTCTTTTCCAGCTTTGTCTTCTTCAGTTCCGCCGCAGGCATTCTGACCGCATCGGCGATCGGCTGGGCCCTTACTACCCTGCTCACCGACGAACAAATGAGAGAGTTCGGCTGGCGCATTCCGTTCTTGCTCGGTGCCTTGGGCGGTGTCGCTGGTATTTGGCTGCGTATGTCGGTGCCTGAAACCGAAGCCTGCACCTCGCAACCGGCTAAAAAGGTAGAGAAGCAACCTCTACGCACCCTGCTACGGGATTATCCGCGCGAGACCCTGCGAATTGTCGGCTTTTCGATCCTCAGCACATTTGCCTTCTACCTGTTCGTTATCTACATCCCCACCTATGCCATCCGAGCACTGCACGTGGAGTCCTCGACAGCCTTTGCGGCAAATACGGTTGCCATGGTTGCGTTCATGTTCGTGCACCCACTGTTCGGCATGCTCTCAGACAAGTTCGGGCGCAAGCCGCAACTGATCGTTTTTGCCCTGGGTTACCTGCTGTTCTTCTACCCGATTATCACCAACATGCAGCCGACGTTCTCGTCGATCCTGATGGTGGAGCTGTTCGGCCTGTTGCTCTACGCGCTTTATACCTCGATCGCCCCAGCCATCATGTCTGAACAATTCCCGAGCAGCGTTCGCGCCGTCGGTATTGGTGCGCCCTACAACCTGATGGTGGCCTTGCTCGGCGGTACTACGCCATACCTGCTGACCTGGCTGCAGAGCCACGGCCAAGAGAGCTGGTTCTTCTATTACGTGCTCGCAGGCGCCGCGCTCACCCTTCTGACCTTCATCAAAATGCCAGAGACCGCCGGAAAACCACTGAAATAGGCACTGGCTCGAACAACGCGATGCGATCCCCGTCAACGCCCGTCGAACACGGGGATACCGACTCACAAATCTTAGAATCCAGAAATTATGTGCGAACGATCCCAAGCCCTTTGTTTCCAGACTGCCCTGCAAATTGCCCATCTGATCGCTACCCGGCAGATCACCTCGCGCGCCGTCACACAATACTTTCTGGACCGTATTGCACGCAGCAGCGCGCTTAACGCCTTCACGATAGTGTTCGCAGAGCAAGCCTTGGCGGCCGCCGATGCCGCCGACAGTGCACTCGATACAGGCCAACCCTTGAGCCCATTGCATGGCGTGCCGGTTGCCATCAAAGACAACATCGAAATCGCCAACACCCTGGCCTCGGCAGGTTCGTTAAGCCGCCTGACCACTATCAGTTCCGCGACCAGCGCCGTCGCGCAACGTTTACAGGCGGCGGGAATGGTTATCGTCGGCAAGACCCAGATGACCGAATTTGCCTTCGGCTTATCCGGGCAGAACCCGACCCGAGGCACGCCCTGGAACCCCTGGGACGCCAAGTTGCATCGCGCCCCGGGCGGGTCCTCTTCAGGCGCGGCGGTTGCAGTTGCAGCAGGACTGGTACCGATTGCCGTCGGTGGCGATACCGGCGGATCGATACGAGCTCCCGCATCGCTTAATCATTTGGTTGGCTTCAAACCGTCCAGCGGCCTCATCAGCCTGGACGGTGTCGTTCCACTGGCTCCCAGCCTGGATGTGCTGGGCCCAATCGCCCGCGACGTAAACGACGCGCATGCGCTCACCGCCATCATTGCCAGCCCGTATACGGGCAATGGGTTGAAGGTTGAGGCTGAACTTGCCAGTGAGTGGGTGCCCACCAAGCCGGGCACCGTATTTGTACTGGACCAGGGTGCGTTCCCCAGTGCGCTGTCTATTGGCACCCGCCGGGTATGGGACCAGGCCTTGGGCAATCTGAACGCGGCCGGCTGGACGCTCGAAAGCTGGGCGCCCAATGATGAGTTGGATATCGGTCAGCTTTCCGAATGCAACTCGATGATCATTGCTTATGAGGGCTATCGCGAGTTTGGGCACCTGGCCCATGACCCCGCGCAGCTACTCTGGAAGGTGGTGCGCAATCGAATCCTGGCGGGTGCGGATATCAGCCGTGATGCCTACGAACACGCCGTTGCGCAGCGTGCAACGGCAGCCGCGGCATTCACCCGTGCGATCGGCTCATTTGGGGTGTTGTTGATGCCTGTCAGCAGCCACGGTGCCTTGCCCCTGGATGACGAGGACGTCAATCACGCCAGTATTGGCAAGTTCAGCCGAGCCAGTAATTACCTGGGCACTCCGGCAATCGCCCTGCCCGCCGGATTCGATGAGGCCCAGATGCCGATTGGCGTGCAGCTGCTAGGCCCGGTATTTACAGATATGCACTTGCTGAAAACAGCGAGCGCCATGGCGCCTTCGCTTTTACTTGACGGGCGCACGCCTGAGCTTGAGCGATGGGGGCTTTAAACCAGGTACAAACAGCAATCGCCCAAAACGACCAGTCCCAGTCACAGGCCGATCGAGATGGCAGCCCAAGAAAAGATTGTTAATGCGAAGCACTATCATTAAAGTGCAGGACTTTCCTCTGCGTGATCTCTGCTAATGTCGAGCATGACCACCGAAGAGCTTGAGGTGGCGTTTCGGGCCCATGCCACCGAGTTGCGTTCGTTTCTTCATCGTCAGTTGCGCAATCCTGAGACTGCGGCCGATCTGACCCAGGAAACCTACCTGCGCCTGCTCCGCCAGCCACCCCGCAAGCCGGTGCTCAATCTACGCGGCTTTATCTTTAAAGTTGCGCGCAACTTGGCGATTGATCATGCGCGCAGCAGGCAGACGCGAGAGCGCCTCGACGAAGGCACCGCCTACCTCTACGAGGTGACCGGCGAGAGCCCGGCGCTGTTCGATGTGGTGGTCGCGCAACAAGAACTGGCCGCGATGGCTCACGCACTGCACCGCTTGCCTACCCAGTGCCAGGAGATATTCACGCTGTGTCGGCTGCAAAACCTGCCCCACAAGGAAGTGGCCCTGCAACTGAAGGTTTCGGTCAGTACGGTGGAAAAACAATTGGCTATTGCGCTCGACTTTCTCAGCCAATGCCTGCAACGATAGCCGGTATGCACGATCAACCCCACACCACGCCATCCCTCAGCGAAATCCAGCGCACTGCCCACGCGTGGGTGATTCGCCTCACCTCGGGTTCGGTGCAGCCATCGGATGTGGCGGCGGCGCGGGCATGGTGCGAACAGGCGCCGGAGCATCAGCAGGCGTTTGTCGAAGCGCGTCGGATGTGGAGCTTAAGTGCGCATCTGGCCCAGCCTGCTGTTTCGGCACGGCCGTCCGCGCGTCGCCTGTGGGCAATGGGTATCGCGGCGTCGTTGGTGCTCGGGCTCGGCGTGACATGGGCGCAACGAATGGCATTGGATGCCGACTATTACACCGGCACCGGTGAGCGTCGACAGGTCGTGCTAGCTGATGGTTCGCAGATCACCTTGAATGCCAACAGCGCCGTTGATGTGAAATTCACTGACGATGGGCGGCGCATTACCCTGCGCAAAGGCGAGGCCGTGTTCGACGTGAAGCCGGACCCGCAGCGGCCCTTCAGTGTGCAGGCGGGAGCCTTGAGCGCGACGGCCCTGGGCACGATCTACGCCGTGCGCCGTGATGCAGAGCACGTGGATGTCACGGTGCGCCGCGGGCGTGTGGCCGTCACGGGCGTGCCTGACAAGGTGACGCTCGGCGCTGGCGAGACCGTTGGCGGGCGTGCCGATGGCCTGGGCGCCAAGCAGCGTGTGGACGTCGACACGATGCTGGCCTGGGAGCAAGGTCGCCTGGTCTTCGAGCTGACACCGCTGGCGCAGGTGCTTGAGCAACTCGAACGCTATCGTCCGGGAATCATAGTGCTGCGGGACTCGCGCCTGGGCGCACTCAAGGTCAGCGGCACCTTTCAGCTCAACGACCTGGACGAGGGCTTGACGACGCTGGAGAACGTCTTTGCCCTCAAGATCGAGCGCTACACCGACTATCTGCTGGTGATCTCCCCCAAGACTTGACTATTTTTACGGGTGTTGGCGTGTCAGCCGTCTTCCTTCCCTAGAACGATAATGCTTCGTATTAGGGAGACCACTGATGCACCATCCGTTACCTGAAGGGCTGCACATAAAATCGTTGTCCGCCGCCCCGCTCGCCCTCTTGTGCGTGCTGATATCCGGCCTGGCAGTGGCTGCCCCTCACTCTTTCAACATTGCACCGCAACCCCTGGCGAGCGCGCTGAACCGCCTGGCTGCTCAAAGCGGTTTACAGGTGATTTTTGATGGCACGCTGGTAGTCGGCAAGAACAGCCTTGGAGTCGTCGGCCCCAAAGAGCCAGAAGCGGCACTGGCTGACGTCTTGAAAGGCAGCGGCTTGACCTGGCGCGCGACCGGCGCAAACAGCGTGATGCTGGAAAAGGCCCCCGAATCGAGCAGCACCCTGCAATTGGGGGAGACGGCAATCGTCGGCCAGCAGATGGGTGAAACCACCGAGAACACCGGCTCCTACACCACCGGGGCCATGCAGACCGCCACCAAGCTCCCCTTGACCTTGCGGGAAACACCGCAGTCGGTCAGCGTGGTCACGCGCAAACGCATGGACGACAAAGCCATGACCACCATCAGCGATGTGGCCCAAAGCGCGCCGGGTTTTTTCCTGAATAACTCCGGAGGCGTTGGGCGACCCACGTTCAGCGCGCGCGGGTTCGACGTCGACACCATTATGTACGACGGCTTTCCCACCAGTTTCCTCACCTACCTGCCCAGCAGCGAAGCCAATCTGGCCATGTATGACCGGGTGGAAATCGTGCGTGGCGCCACCGGCCTGGCCCAGGGCGCGGGCAGCCCGGCTGGCGCGATCAACCTGGTGCGCAAGCGCCCGACCCACAAATTCCAGGCCGTGCTCACCGGCAGTGCCGGCAGTTGGGACGATTACAGCAGCACCCTGGACATTGGCGGCCCGCTCAACGAAAGCGGCACCTTGCGTGCCCGTACGGTGCTCTCGCGGCAGGACTCGAAAAGCTTTCGCGAGTCGGTAGAGAGCGACGCCGATCTGTACTACGGCGTCGTGGACGCCGACCTGACGGATACCACCACGCTGACGCTGGGGGCCTACCGGCAGAAGGACTACACCAACTACGTCTGGGGCGGGTTGCCCATGGCCCGTGGCGGTGGTCATCTAGGACTGCCCCGGGACACGTTCCTGGGGCATGACTATGAATACATGGACAACCGCACCACCGGGTATTTCGCGACGCTGGAGCATGGTTTCGCCAATGACTGGAAGCTGCGCATGGCAGCCATGCAGTCGATGACCAACACCGACGTGCTGGCCTCCTCCATATGGGGATACAACCGCCACTATCTATGGACGCAAGCCATGGAGCAGAAAGAGAAAGGCTATGACCTGGCCCTCAGCGGCCCCTTCCAGCTACTGGGCCAGGAACATGACTTCACCGTGGGCGTCAGCAAGCGCCAGCTGGATTATCGTACCGGTAAGATTTGGGAAAGGTTCATCGACAGCAACGTCGATCTGTTCGCGTGGGACCCGCGTGGCCACACCAAGCCCACTATCGTCAAAGGCCCCGACGGCCGTCTCGAGACGACGACTCAGGACAGCCTCTATACCAGCACCCGCCTGCGCTTGACCGACCCGCTGTCGCTGATTCTCGGCGGCCGTCTGGACTGGTACGAATTCCAAAGCAGGGCCAACCCTGCCAGCAGCTACAAGGTCACGCGCAATCTGACCCGCTATGCTGGCCTGGTCTATGACCTGGACACCAATCACTCGGTCTATGTCAGCTACACGGATATCTTCAAGCCACAGACCGAAAAAGGCCTCGGTGGACAAGTGGTGGTGCCTATCGTGGGCGAAAACTACGAGGTGGGTATCAAGGGCGAATACTTTGATGGCGCACTGAACGCCAGCCTGGCGGTTTTCCAGATTGACCAGAAGAACCGCGCCCAGCAATTGCCGGATGTCAAAGGCTGCGGTGCAACCGCCAACAGTGAGTGCTATGAGTCTTCCGGCCTGGTGCGCAGCCGCGGTGTGGACCTGGAAATCCAGGGCGCCCTGAGCGAAAACTGGCAACTGGCCGGCGGGTACACCTACACCCAGACGAAGTACGTCAACGACGCCACTGCAACCCTGGAAGGCCAGGACTTCAACCGCCGGCTGCCGCGCCAGCTATTCAAGCTGTCCACCCTCTACACCCTGCCCGGCGACCTGCAACGCTGGCGCATTGGCGGTGATGTTTATCAGCAGAGCCAGATCCGCACCGCAGGGGGCAGCGGTACCAGTGCATGGCAAAACCGGCAGGGCTCGTACACCGTGGCCGGCCTGGTGGCAGGCTACAAGGCCAGCGAGCAACTGGATTTGCAGGTCAACGTAAACAACCTGTTCGACCGTACCTACTACGTCAGCATCGCCAACGGCGGCTATGAACCGTATGACGTCTACGGCGACCCGCGTAACTTCAAACTGACTGCCCGCTACAGCTTCTAAGAAGCGGCTCGACGCTCATGTCCAAGGACGGACATGAGCAGGATAGATAGGGCGCGAGTTTGTCGACCTTATCCTCAAGTGACGAGCTGCAAAGGCAACTGATAAATGAACGCCCCTTCAAAGCGCCGCATAAACAAGCGCGGATAGCCGGCCAGGACGCGGATCAATCATCGTATGGCTGCCCGAGGTCGTGGTGACAAAACCAAAGCTCACGCGACTGTCGGGATCGGCAAAACTCACCGGGCCGCCAAGGCCCAGATGACCAAAGGCGCGGGGGCCCATTGCAAGGGAAGCCGTCGGGTCGACTTGCTGCTCCAGCATGCAACCCAGGCCGTAGCGCATTGGGCGCATCCATGAGCGATCCATGCCGTGACTGTGCTCTTGGGTGAACTCACGGAGCATTTCGCGCCCGATAAAGTTTCCCGCCAGCAACGCACTGTAGAAACCGGCGAGGCCGTGAGCGGTACCGTGTCCACACACAGCCGGTTGGCGATAGGCCCACCAGCGAGGGTCGCTGGTGCGTCTGGGCACCATTCCGGGATTGGTGAAGGCATATGTCGCGATGTGCGATGGCTGGTTTTTCAGCACTGCTCGCAACGCTTGCGAGTAAGGATCGCCGACTCGCCCGGTGGCACTGTCGAACCGGGCGATACGATGAAAGTGCTGTTCGTCCACGCCAAGGTGAACGTCCAGGTCATGAGGGTCCAGAATCTCGTCATGGATAAAGACGCAGGCATCGCGGCCGTCCACCCGACGAATCAACTCACCGAGTATCCAGCCAAAGGTGGTGGTGCCGTACCCCAGGTCGGTTCCCGGCTCCCACCACAGCGGCTCGGCCTCCAGGACCCGTATCATGTGTTCCCAGTCAAACATCATGGGGTTGTGGTCGGGGGCGCGCAGCGCCGGCAGGCCCGCGGTGTGATTCATCACCTGACGCAAGGTCACCCGGGCTTTGCCGCTCTGGGCGAACTCAGGCCAGTAACGGGCCACGGGTGCATCCAGCTCCAGCTTGCCCTGCTCGACCAACATCAGCACCGCCACCGCCACATAGGGCTTTACTACGCAAAAGGTATTGGCCAATGTATCGCGCGTCCACGGCTGGGTGCCCTCTTGATCCGCCATACCGGCCCACAGGTCGACGACCATCTCCCCGCCTACCTGCACGCAAAGCCCGGCTCCACGCTCCTGCGGATCATCAAACATCTGCTCGAAAGCCTGCTTGACCGCTTCGAACTGTTTTGCACACATCCCTTGTGCCTTCATACCTCAGACTCCTCGCATTTGAAGTATTGCTATTGAGCATTAACAAAGTTGCCAGGCGACAAGAAACATGCCGCCTGGCAGCCCCATTTACGGATTACGATTGGGCTGTAACTATCAGCTGATAGTACTTTGCGCGAACTTCACCCGCGCGACCGTGTTTGCGAGTGATCCAGGGAAAAACGGTTCGCACGCTTGTATGTGCCGAAGTCATTGAACCTGACACCTGCCTGCGCCATGACTTTATGGGCATAAGGCGCCGTCATCTGACGCAGATAGAACGGGTCCCTCACAACGAAGTGATGAATACTGTGCGTGCTGCCAAAGTTAAAACAGAACATCTGGAACGGCCACAACCACCAAGGGTTCATTACCTGGGTTTGTTGTAACGCATTACGCGGGGCGACGTCGCCATAGTAATGCATATTTGAACTTACAAAGAACAGGCAGAACTGCCTTATCAGGTTTGGAGCGATAAGAATGACGACTACATTATTGACCACCTCCATTAGCGCCAGCGTTGCCGCAGAACTATGAACCTGCGCCCCGCTGATTGACCCAAGCCAGACATACAGGTGGTAGCCGAGGAACACATACCAGCACCCCCAGTACACAAGGCCGAAAGGTGTGTTGAGTCGAATGATTTTGCCTAACAATCTTACCTTTTGCCGCCATCCCGGAGCAAAAACCGCGTTTAGGAAACCAAAGACAAATCCATCCATCAGTTTCAACAACCGCAGGATTCCCCAAGGGCTACCACTGGTAGTGATCCAGGCCTCGACATCCGAGTCAGTTCCGGATTCTTTATGGTGATGAAAGTGCAGGCTGCGTCTTAACCACGGGCTGGGCATTCCCGGTCGCGCCAACCAGCAAAAAAACATCATGGCATTATGGGCCAGCGGTTTTTTTCTGAAATAAAGCCGATGAATCAAATCATGTTCGATTTCATGAATAAAAGAAGTCAGCAGCGCGTTAATAAAAATACACATCCAGCCAGGGATAAAACCCTTGATATAGAGCCCTCCCGTGACCACCATGCCTACCAGGGAAAACACCATGACACTCGCTCCCAGAGCATCCTGATGCTGCAGGATCGGGTAGCGCTTGCGTAGGTCGTTCCCATGTTCGGTAATGCGCCGGGTTACATGATCAATCTTTTCCTGATCGGTATTTAGGCGATCAATTTCGATGGCTTCTTCCAAGACCTTCATCCATTCATCCTCTGCTTGCATCGGGGAATTACCAGCTTCGTCAAGCCGGTCACATCAATTGTTTGAGCGATAAAACAGTAGACATTCAAATTCACTGCGCGAATTCACGCGCACCGCTCAATAAATATGAAATCGACTGTTTACGGAAAACTTGTTAGGATCATTCCAAGCTTCAAAATGATAAGATAAGTTCAATTCTTTGCAACTGTGTATTTTGGGCGAGCTCAGTGTTACAGGAATTTGTGTAAGTTTTAATAATTTAGTTACAGTTTGTACAAGGATAAAACAACTGCGTACAAGTATTGCCAAGGAGGCACTATGAGATTGCATCGCATCAAATATTTCCGGCTCTCTCTACAAGAATCCGAGGGTAGCGCGGAGAAAAAAACGAGCCATGATGTATTTGACGCAGTGTTTTGCGATGAGGCTGCAGACAATGCCGCAAATCGCCCAGGCCTTGAACGGCTGATTCGCTATACACAGTGCGGGGATACCGTGGTTGTCGACAGCATGGCAGCGCTCACCTCCAGCATCGAGCAACTGTGTACCCTGATTCGCCGGTTGATTGAAAAGCAGGTAAACCTGGAGTTTTTGAGCGAAAACCTGGTTTTCCGACACGACTGCCTTGAAGTTATGGAGCCCATCATTGCGGTAATGGAGATGATCGCAGAGTTCGAACGCACTGCGACGATGGAAAGACAGGCAATAGGCATTGCCCGCGCAAAGATGCGGGGAGTTTATAGAGGGCGCAAGAAAAAACTGTCCGACAATCAGGTTGTAAGTTTAATTGACCGTGCCTGTGCGGGAGAAAGTAAATCTAAACTAGCGCGCGATTTTGAAATCAGTCGCCAGACACTTTATCGGTACTTGAGATCTACATAGCGGACTTGTCAGTCACATAATGAAGAGTCCATGGCATGTCCCTTAAATGACCGGCTCCTGGGCTATTTGCGAAACCGCATGCAGCACATCCGCAACCATGTGCTCGGCAGCGCTCTCCCCGTTGATAGGCAACACCGGCACCACCTGCCTTGAAATCCACGCCTCATGCCGCGCTCGATTGCGTCCGCTAAAAAGTGGGTCGTCATACTGCGAGGCCCACTCGCGAAAGGCGATATGTATTTCATGCATATCGCCACCTTGGGCAATGCGCTCGCCAAAACGCGCCTTTTCACGCAGGTCCAGGCGCTGAAGGCGCACAGGTGTTGGTGTCGTCACAAAGACGATCAGGCTGGCATGGCTGATAAGCGCTTCTCCCCAGCCATCAGCAGAGCCGCTCAACACCCAGCCTTGATCGCCAAGTGTTCGCTTGATCAAACAGACGCGCTCGTTGGGTGGTCGCTTGGTTGTGAAAGGCGGATTGGTGGGTAACCAGTAAAAGTCGTCCACATCGACATGGGGTACGCCCAACGACGCTGCAAGGGTTTGCCCCAAGGTCGTGACGCCTGCACACGAAGCGCCGGTGATATAGATGCGCACTGTTCTCTCCATGAATGTAAGCGGCTTTGGAGTCTACGAGTTTTATCCACGCAGCGGGAATGGGGGCGGATCTGTTTAATTAAATGGATCTGTCCCCTTTTGTTCTTGCTGAACCCCGTCGCCCCGCACTAAGATGCGACAAATTCTCAAATGCATTCAGTTATCGCGCGGAGGCTTTTCGTGTCGTCGCCACCCACTCCTTCAGCTTCTCACGCCGATATCCGCGCGCTGTACATCGATCATCACGCCTGGTTGCTGGACTGGTTGCGCAAGCGACTGCGTCACGGCGACAACGCTGCCGACCTGGCCCAGGACACCTTTGTGCACATCCTCGGCAAGCCGCAGCGGTTGCAGGAGTTGCGTCAGCCACGGGCGTGGCTGAGCACAGTGGCCCATGGGTTGCTGGTGGATCGCGTGCGCCGCCAACGGGTCGAGCGGGCTTACCTGCAAGCCATTGCCCACCTGCCGGAAGCTGGGGTGCCGTCGCCGGAATCGCAACTGATTCTGTTGGAAACCCTGGTGCGCGTCGACGCCCTGCTCGATGGCCTGCGGCCCAAAGTGCGCATGGCCTTCCTGATGTCGCGGCTCGAAGGCCTCAGCTACAAGGACATCGCCGAGCGCCTGGCGATCAGCCTCAGCTCGGTGGAGAAGTACATGGCCACTGCCATTCGCCACTGCTACCTGGCGCAACGATGAGCGTTCCTGATGGCGTGCTCGATCAGGCGATCGGTTGGTTGGTGCGGATCGAATCCAGCGGCGCCACCCCCGAGGTCCTGGCAGCCTGCCAACGCTGGCGCCAGGCCGATGCGCTGCATGAAACCGCCTGGCAAGCGCTGCAAAAAATCGACACGCCCTTCCAGAGCCTGGCCGCGCTGCCCGGCAGCGTGGCACTGGACACGCTGGAGCGCCTGAACAGCGGGCAGCGCAGCCGGCGCCAAGCGCTCAAGCTGCTGGGCATGGGGCTGCTTGCCAGCGGCGTTACCGGCTGGTCGCTGCGCGACAGCACGCTGGTGCCCTGGGGCGCGGACTATGCCACTGGGGTCGGCGAACGACGCCAGTTCCTGCTGGCTGACGGCACCCGCCTGCAACTGAACACCGCCAGTACGGTGGATGTGCAATTCAGCGCCCAGCGCCGGCTGATCACCCTGCGGCGTGGCGAGATTTTCATCGACACCGGCAAGGACAGTGCCGCACCCGGCGGGCGCCGCAGCTTCTGGGTCAGCAGCCGGCATGCACAGCTGCAAGCCATCGGCACCGCCTTTGCGGTGCGTGACGAGCCGCATGGCACGCGCCTGCGGGTCGAGGACGGCGTGGTGGCCATTCATGGAAAAGGCGTGCCGATCCGGGTCGCTGCCGGTGAGCAATACCTGATTGATGCCAGCGGCAGCCACCGTGTCGAAGCCAGCCCCCTCAACGCCAGCGCCTGGACCCGTGGACAGTTGGTGGCCAAACGCATGCGCCTGCACGACCTGACCGCCGAACTGGCGCGTTATCGCCACGGCTGGTTGCACTGTGACCCGGCCGTCGCGCAGTTGGAGGTGTCGGGCGTGTTCCAGCTCGACGACATCGACCGTGCCTTGAGTGCCCTGGGTGATTCGCTGCCGGTGCGCATCGAGCGCTTCACCCCGCTTTGGACCCGTGTCCTCGCTCGTTAAGCCGGATGAGAAAAAATCGCAAAAACTTTTACGGGTTTTGCCAAGCCCTTCGACAGACAGGCAATACACCTCGTCATTCGAAAGGAGCTTACCGTTCATGTCCCACCCTTTGAATCCCCCCCGGCCCCTGCAACGCAGCGTTCTTGCGCTCACCCTCCAGAGCATTTTGCTGGGTGGCATGAGCAGCCTGGTGCTGGCCAGCTTTGCCGTGCAGGCCGAACAGGCCGATAGCCGCCACTACGACCTGGCCGCGGGGGCGCTGGAAGAGTCGCTCAACAGCTTCGCCCAGGTAGCCGGGATCACCCTGCCCTTTGACCCGGCCCTGGTGCAGGGCAAGCGCGCGCCGGCGCTGCGGGGTGACTTTGGGGTGCATGAGGGTCTGGACCGCCTGCTGGTTGACAGTGGTCTGGCCGTTACGCGCAATGCCAGCGGCAACTACCTGCTGATACCGCGCAGCCAAGCCACCGGCGCTGTTGAACTGGGCGCGACCACCGTCAGCGGCCTGGCCCTGGGCTCGACCACTGAAAACAGCGGTTCCTACACCACAGGGGCGATGCAGACTGCGACCAAGCTGCCGTTGTCCCTGCGCGAGACGCCGCAGTCGGTGACGGTGATCACCCGCCAGCGCATGGACGATCAGGGCATGCGCAGCCTTGACGATGTGGTCCAGGCCACGCCCGGGCTGCGCTTGTCGGCCTCGCGCCCGGCCAACAGCGAGTATTTCGCCCGTGGTTTCCCCATCACCAACCTGATGTTTGACGGCCTGCCCACCACTTACAACGCCGACTGGGTCGCCACTGCCGACCTGGCCCCCTACGACCGCGTCGAAGTGGTGCGCGGCGCCACCGGCATGATGCAGGGCGCCGGCAACCCGTCGGCCGCCATCAACATGGTACGCAAACGCCCCACCAAGGAATTCCAGGCCAGTATCAGTGGCAGTGCCGGCAGTTGGGACAACTACCGCAGCGAGCTGGATGTTTCCGGCCCGGTCAATGCCAGCGGCACGGTACGCGGGCGCTTTGTCGGCGCCTACAACGACAAGGACAGCTATCAGGATTACGCCGGGCGCGAACGCGGCGTGTTCTACGGCATCAGCGAGTTCGACCTGAGCGACAGCACGACCCTGACCGTGGGGGCGTCCGACCAGAACGACAATAACAACATCAACTGGGGCGGCTTGCCGGTGAACACCGACGGTAGCCACATGGGCTTCTCGCGCTCCAAGACCTTCGGCTATAGCTGGTCGCACCAGGACGTCGACAATAAGACGGTGTTCGTCGAACTGGACCAGCGCTTCGACAACGACTGGCGCCTGCACCTGGGCGCCTCGAAGAACTGGTCGGAGTTCAAGATGATGGGCGCCGTCCTCGAACGCAACAACGACGCTACCTACCGCCAGCGCGTCTTCAACCAGGGCCGTGATTTTGATCAGTCCACCTATGATTTTTTCGCCAGCGGACCTTTCTCGCTGCTAGGTCGCCAGCATGAATTGGTGGTGGGCGCCAGCAAGCGCCAGCTCAAGACCGAGGCCACCGGCGGCCACGTGTTCATCAGCGTGCCGGACATCAACGGCTTCAGCCCCAAGGGCCTGGCTAGACCGACCGTTCCGGACGTTTACTCCCTCAATGACAAAGTCGATCAGGAAGGTCTCTACCTGACCACCCGCTGGAACCTGGCCGACCCGCTGAAAGTCATTCTCGGCGCGCGCCTGGACTGGTACGACGCCACCTCGATCTATGACCAGACCAACGACCAGTACTACACCTCGGGCAAAACCCGGGAAGTGCGCCACGTCACCCGCTATGCCGGGGTTATCTATGACCTGGACGACAACCACTCGGTGTATGCCAGCTACACCGACATCTTCCAGCCCCAGACCGAGAAGAACGGTGAAGGTGCCGGAATCAAGCCGATCACCGGCGAAAACTACGAAGTGGGCATCAAGGGCGAGTACTTCGGCGGCGCGCTGAACGCCAGCGCTTCGCTGTTCCAGATCGACCAGCTCAACCGTGCGGCAGAAGTGGCCGACGCCAGTGTCTGCCGAGTGATCCCCGCCGGCAGCTACGGCTGCTATGAAGCCGCCGGCAAGGTGCGCAGCCAGGGACTGGAACTTGAGATCAACGGCGCCCTGACGCCCAATTGGCAAGTGGCTGCCGGCTATACCTTCGCCCAGGCCAAATACGAAAAGGATGCGGACAAGAGCAAGGAAGGCACCCTGTTCGACACCGACGTCCCGCGCCATATGTTCAAGGCCAATACCACCTACCATCTGCAAGGCGACATGAGCCAATGGCGCGTCGGTGCCAACCTCTATAGCCAGAGCGCAACGTTCAACAAAGGCAGCAACGTGTTTGGCAAGTTCCATATCGAACAGGATGCCTACGCCTTGGTCGGACTGATGGCGGGTTACCAGGTGAATAAACATCTGGATACCCAACTGAACATCAATAACGTCTTCGACAAAAAGTACTACCAGGGCATCGCCAGCAACTCGACCTGGAGCCCGTACGACGTGTTTGGTGACCCGCGTAACTTCACGGTAACGGCCAAATACTCCTTCTAAGCACCAGCAGGAGATTTCGCACAGACCCCAAGCTGGATTGCCTGCAATGGCGGTCTACCACGAACCACCGCCATCGCGGGCAAGCCCGCTCCTACAGGGGGCGCGGCAGGGTTGAGAATCTGCGCCACATCACCAATCAAATGTAGGAGCCGGCTTGCCGGCGATAGCGGTCTACCAGCCACCAGATACTGCGGCTGAACCACCGCCATCGCGGGCAAGCCCGCTCCTACAGAGGGTGCGGCAGGGCTGAGAATCTGCGCCACATCACCAATCAAATGTAGGAGCCGGCTTGCCGGCGATAGCGGTCTACCAGCCACCAGATACTGCGGCTGAACCACCGCCATCGCGGGCAAGCCCGCTCCTACAGGGGGCGCGGCAGGGCTGAGAATCTGCGCCACATCACCAATCAAATGTAGGAGCCGGCTTGCCGGCGATAGCGGTCTACCAGCCACCAGATACTGCGGCTGAACCACTGCCATCGCCGGCAAGCCCGCTCCCACAGGGGGCGCGGCAGGGTTGAAAATCTGCGCCACATCACCAATCAAATGTAGGAGCTGGCTTGCCGGCGATAGCGGTCTACCAGCCACCGGATGCTGCGGCTGAACCACTGCCATCGCCGGCAAGCCGGCTCCTACAGGGGGTGCGCGGCAGGGTTGAGAATCTGCGCCACATCACCAATCAAATGTAGGAGCTGGCTTGCCGGCGATTAGCGGTCTACCAGCCACCAGATACTGCGGCTGAACCACCGCCATCGCGGGCAAGCCCGCTCCTACAGGGGGTGCGCGGCAGGGCTGAGAATCTGCGCCACATCACCAATCAAATGTAGGAGCTGGCTTGCCGGCGATAGCGGTCTACCAGCCGCCATCAGCGCACATTGCGGTACAGCATCAACCGCGCGCTTTCATGCAGGCCCCGGGTCAGGTCGACCAGGCGTTGGAATTGCTCGGGGTTTTGCGCCGCTACATTATCCAGCGGGGTCAGGGAGCGCAGGTCATGCAGGGTCGGCGCGCTGCCGTCATGCTGCATCTGCAACAGATAATCCTGGGTGACCCCGCCGATCAGCGGGAAGGTACCTTCGCGCAAGACCAGCGGCACCACGCGTTCACCCTCCGGGGCAGGTTGCTGGATATCGCGTCCCATCGCCCCATTGTTGAACGCCACACCCACCATCCCGGCGACCGTCGGCAGCAGGTCGGCCAGCCCCACGGCTTGCTCTATCACCCGGGGCTTGAGCAGGCCCGGGGCGTGAATCAGCATCGGCACATGGTTGCTTTCCAGGCCTAACTGTTCGAAAGCCGGCGGCATATGGGGGATCTGGCTGATACGGGTGTTGTGGTCGCCAAAGAACACGAAAATCGTATTGTCGTAATAACCGCCCGCCTTGGCCATCTCCATCAGCTTGCCGATATTGAAGTCCAGCAGGCGTACTGCGTTGTACTGCTCGACGCTGCGCGAGCCGGCGGCTTGCACCTGGTCCAGGGACAGGTTGCTGCGCTTGAAACCGTCATTGTCCGGGGGAATGGTGAACGGGCGATGATTGCCCGAGGTCTGGACATAGGCAAAAAACGGCCGGCCCTGGGGCAGATCGCGCAGGATCCGGTCGCTTTCCTTGAACAGGTCCAGATCGGAGATGCCCCACACATCCACTCGCGGCGATTGCCAATCGCGTTCTTCATACAAGCGCACGCCATCGATACTTTGCTGGATCAACGCATTGATATTGGCCCACCCGGCGTTACCGCCAATCATGTACAGCTTCTGGTAATCGGTGAAAGCGTTGATCAGCGTGTGCTGGCGAGTGATCAGAGGGTGGCGGGTCGCCGTCTCCTGACGCGTGACATCCGGTACGCCCGTGATGCTCGCCCACACAGTCTTTGCGGTGCCGGTGACCGGCACATAGAAATGCTTGAAGAACCAGCTCTGGCTCGCCAGCCGGTCGAGGTTTGGCGTCGGGTCCAGAGGGTTGCCATAGGCGCCGACCGCACTGGTGCCAAGGGATTCAAGCATCACAAACATCACGTTCGGCGTGGTGCCAAGCCGGTACGGCTGCGCCTTTTGCTCACGCTCGAACGTCAGGCTTTGCGAGTCTGGGCGGTCCACGCCCAGGTAATGGGCAACCACCGGATAATGCTCGCGCACCTGCGGCTCATCGAACTGCGCCTGCCCGGCCTTGAGCGTGTCGTAGAAAAACAGCACCGGGTTCAAACCCAGTGCCGCGATCTTGCCGTTGCCGGAGAAAAACGCATCGCTCCAGCGCAGCGGCACCGGGTTTTGCAAGTTGAGGTTTTCGACTCGACCCAGCAGCGCCAACAGCACGGCGATCAAGCCCAGGCCGCTGCCGAACGCCAGTGAAGCGCGTTGAATGGCTCGCGGCGTACGCCCCAGTGTCCGGCGTTCGAGCCCCACGAACGCGCAGAACCACACACCCAGCACCAGCAGCCAGCCGAGGGCGATCCATAGTACCGGGTAGGTTTGCCACACCATCTGCTGCGAGATCTGTGCATCGTCCAGGTAACGCAGCACGCTGGCGTTAAGCCGCACCCCAAGGTAGGCGTAATGGCCAAAGTCGATGATGTACAGCCAACCGACGATACCCAGTGCCAGTAGCCAATAGCCCCGCGCCACTGCGCGCAACCCTGCGACGCGCACCAGGTTCCAGCGCGGTATCCATGCCAGCACCGCCAACGGCAACGCCAGCAGCACCGCCAGGCGCAGGTCGAAACGCAAGCCGATGCCCAGGGTGTCGAGCGCTTGTCGGTTGTCTGCTAACTGCGCAGGATCGAAGCCGGAAAACCCCAGCACAAACACCAGCCGCAGCCCTGCAAACAGCAAGAACGCCAGGCCTATCGCCCCTACGCCATAGCGCAGGCGCCGCGATTGCAACCACCCCATCATTGACCTCTATGTAATTTGACGCTCTTCAGGCAGAGCACGCCGCCCGCCACCAGGCAATAGCCCACCAGCAGCGGATCGATCAGGTAGTCCCAGTAGTTTTCCGACGCCTTCAGGCGTAATGCAAAGGCCAGTGTGCCGAGCGCCAGCATCCACACCGCCAACCCATTGCGTAGCCACAACAGCCCCAAGGCGAGCAGCGCGACAAGCACAATCATCGGCCTTGGGTTAAAGCCCCAGCGATAAGGGTCGAAGTACGTCAGGCCCATGGTGGCCGGGTACAACAGCGCCGCCAGCAGTCCAAACAGCAGCAGAATCTGGGCGTGCGCCCGAGGCGCTTGCGGCTCGACCAGCCCCAGCCGCACCAGGCTTGCCCCGCCCAACAGCACCAGGGTGCTGATTGCCAAATCGTCGGTAAAGCTGCGCACGTAGGCCGCCAGCGGCAGGTCATTGAGGGGGATGAAGCTGACCAACGCCAACCCGGGCAACAGCCACGGGCGCCAGGACTGCAGGCAACGCAGCGACCCGAGCAAGACAAAACCCAGGAGGATGAAGGTTAAATGGGCCTGCCACAGCATCACAGGCGCTCCGCCAGCCAGGCTTCATTGAAGCTGACATGCTTGATGAAGGTGTTATTCCATGAATAAACCAGGTGATACACGCCGTCCTGGCCACGGCTGAAATACGGGTATTCGTACTCGAAATCACAGCCCCGAGGCTTGCACACCCGGTAATCGAGGCTGCTCAGGAAACGTTGCTCCAACGGCAGGCGCCGCGCACCGCTGGAGGCCCGGAAGCCGGCGCCGATGATCGCCTTGTAGGCCTCGGGGGCGAAGGGTTGGCCGAGCGGATCCGGTGACTGGTCCAACTCGATCACATTGCGCCAGTCATTGAGGTCTGCGTCGGTGCCATACAGGCTGAGTTTGAAGCGCCCGTCTCGCAGATCGTTGAGCGCCACCAGCAGGCCGTTGCCGGCAGTACCGACTGCCGCCAGGGACGAGTTGGGGTTGGCCGGTTCCAGTGGGTACGGCTCACTCCAGGTCTGCCCGGCATCATCGGTGCGGCTGGCCAGCACGCGGTGATGGGTGTCGCCGGCATAACGCAGCATCGCCACGGCGCGCCTTTCATCCAGGGGCACAATGGTCGGCTGCAGCGAATGTTTGCCCCGGCTGATGCGAAATTTATCAATCACCGCGCCGTCCGCGCTCAGGTACAGGTACTCGGAAAACTTACCCATGAGTTCGTGATAGACCGGCAAGCCAATCGAGCCATCGGCATGAAACACCGGCGCGGCGCGGACCAGCGTGCTGACATTGAAAAACGGCGAGGTGATCAGTTGCCGCGGCGCCGACCAGTTGCGCCACAGGTCCTCGGAAACCATCACGTTGATCGCACTGGTGGCCCAGCCCCCGACAGACACCGACACATAGAACATCCACAGGCGCTGATCCGGCGCGAGGGCGATCACCGGGTTGCCCAGCTTGCGGATGTAGCGCCCGGTGCCATCACGGGTCGACTCACGGGTCGCCAACACCTGCTCGGCGCCCCACTCCGTGGTCTTGGCGTCGAACCGTGCGGTGCGGATCTGCACATCGGCGGCGCCTTCGCGCGAGCCGGCAAACCACACGGCCATCAAGTCGCCACCCGGCAGTGCGGTGACCGACGACGAATGCACAAAGTCATCCAACTGCGAGGACACGAACCGGCTGTTGTAGACCGGCTCGGCGCTGGCGGCCACAGGCACGGCAGGCCGTGCGAAAGGCGCCAGGACATGGGCCGGATGACTGCGCCAGGCCGCCCAGAAGACCAGGCATAGCGCCAGGCTGGCAACAATCAATTTCAAGCGAAAAGACAGCATGCGCATAGTGGACTCATGGCAAATGCAGGGTGGGGAGTAAACACAGGACAGCGGCGTCAGTGCGCGGCATCATCCGGCAACCGACGCCGGCGACCGGTCAGCATCGATAACGGCAAGTTGTCGCGTACCTGGATACTTTCAACTACCGCCGCTGCGATATGCAGGCAGACCAGCACCAGCAGGCCATCGACCGCGGTTTCATGCACCTGCAACGGCCAATCGGCGCCCCACAAGGCATCGACCTCCTCCATGGCCCAGCCGCTCAGGCCCGCCGTCAGCATCGCCAGCAGCATCAACAGCATTACCAGTGCGCCCAACGGCGAGTGCCCGAGGCGATGCTCCGGGCGCCTGGCGCGCAGGGCACGCACATGGGCGGCGAGCCTTGCCGGGGTCGGCCAGAAGTCCGCCCAGCGCGCACTGCGTGGCCCGACAAAACCCCACAGCAGCCGTACCAGCAGCCAGCCCATGGCGTAGTAGCCAAGCCAGACATGCCAGTCGTCACCGGCTTCAGTAAAGAAGTAGTTGGCGACAAAGACCCCGGCGATGGACAGGTGAAACAGCCTCACCAGCGGGTCCCACAGTGCTATGGAGTTGCCCGGCATCAGCCCTTGATCTCGGTCTTGACCGCTTTGCCGCTGACCGGATCGTGGTAGATCTCGACCTTGCGCTTGTCCTTGTCGAACCCGTAGATCTCGTAGCAGTTACCATCGGTGACCTTGAACTTGCTGATCTGGTAGCCCTGGGCCTTCAACTGCTCCTGGAACGCCTGCGGGTCTTGCCATTGCGAGCGTTCGGCAGTGGTGCATTGCGGGCCGGCAAGGGCCAGGGGGCTGGCGACAATCAGCGACAACAACAGAATTTTGCCCATGGAAACACTCTCGCTCGGTGAGGAAGGCCCCACTGTGCAAAACCAATCTTAACCAAGTCTTAGTTGGACATGAGTGGTTACATGTTTCTCGTCACCCGGGCTGCCACCACCGACTCGCCAGCGGCATGATGCCGCCGATATCACACCCGGGAACACACCATGCGCCTATTGTTGGTCGAAGATGATCGGGCCCTCGGCCAAGGCATCCGCGTCGCCCTGAGCAGCGAGGGCTATACCCTGGACTGGTTGCAGGACGGCGCCAGCGCGTTGCATGCGTTATGCAGCGAAAGCTTCGATTTGTTGCTGCTCGACCTCGGCCTGCCACGCCTCGACGGCCTGGCCCTGTTGCGCCAACTGCGCGACAAGCCACTGAACCTGCCGGTCTTGATCCTCACTGCCCGTGACGGCACCGCCGAACGGATTGCCGGCTTGGATGCCGGGGCTGACGACTACCTGGTCAAACCCTTCGATGTCGACGAACTCAAGGCACGCATCCGTGCCTTGCTGCGGCGCAGCCACGGGCGCGCGCAGCCACTGCTGGAGCATGCGGGCGTGTGCCTGGACCCGGTTGGCCAACAGGTCACCTGGCATGGCAACCCGGTGGTGGTGACGCCGATGGAGTACCAACTGCTCCACCAACTGTTGGCGCGCCCCGGCAACGTGGTGACCCGCGAGCGCCTGTCCCGCGCCTTGTATGGCTGGCAGGAAAAAGTCGAGAGCAACACCCTGGAAGTGCTGATCCATAACCTGCGCAAAAAACTTTCGACCGAGTTGATCCGCACGGTGCGCGGCGTCGGGTATGTGATGGAACTCAAGCCATGACCTCGATACGCACACGCATCCTGGTGCCGGTGCTGATCCTCGTCCTGTTGGGCGATGTGCTGATCAGTTGGCTGGTGCTGCGCGACAGCCACCACGAGATCGAAGAAGTGTATGACGCCCAGCTCGCGCAAAGTGCGCGCCTGCTGCAAGGCGTGCTGGCACAGCGCGCGCCGGGTGACAACGACTGGAACCGGCTCTACCAGGCCTTCGACGCCGCCATGAGCCGCGTGGGCGAAGATGGCGCGGCGCACCCTTACGAGACCCGCCTGACGTTCCAGGTATGGCGCAGTGACGGCCAGTTGCTGGTGCGCTCGGCAGAAGCCCCGGAACTGAAGGCACCACCCGCGACCCTCGGTTCCCACGACTTGGTGGAGAACGGTCATGACTGGTGCGCCTTCCTGCTCAAGGATCCGCAGCAAGGGCTGCTGATCTGGGTGGGCGAGCGGGATGACATCCGCCAGGACCTGATCCAGCGCATCGTCGGCCATACGCTGTGGCCCAGTGTGATTGGCGTGCCGCTGTTGGCCGCCTTGATCTGGCTGACCATCGGTTGGGGGTTGCAGCCGTTACGCGCAATGGCCCACACCATCCGTGGACGCAATACCGAAACCCTCAAGCCGCTCAACCTGCGCCCCCTGCCCCACGACCTGGAGCCCATGCAGACCGCGCTCAATCGCCTGTTGCAACAGATCGACAACCTGCTGGCGCGGGAGCGCCGTTTTATCGCCGATGCGGCCCACGAATTGCGCACGCCCCTGGCGATACTGCGGATCCATGCGCAAAACGTCCAGTTGGCCAGCACCCCACAACAACGGGAGGAAGCCCTGGAGTTCCTGGTCAGCGCCGTCGACCGCGCCACACGCATTGCCAGCCAGTTGCTGACCATGGCGCGTATCGAGCCGCGCCTGGCCAACCCCGATCGATGCGATGTGGAACTGACCGCGCTGGTGCGTGAGGAACTGGCCGAACTGACGCCCCTGGCGCTGGCAAAAGGTATCGAGTTGATCCTCGACAGCGACCACCACTGCCTGGTCAAGACCGACCCCGTCGCCCTGGCGATCGCCCTACAGAATCTGGTGACCAATGCGCTGAACTTCGCCCCACCCGGCAGCGAGGTCCGCGTGCAGGTGCAGCCGCAGGCGTCGGGGGCGGTGTACATCAGTGTCGAGGACGCCGGCCCGGGTATCGACGAAGGTCAATATGCGCGCCTGTTCGAGCGGTTCTACAGCCAGGGGCATGCCAATGGCGCCGGGCTGGGCCTGGCGATTGTGCAGATGATCGTCAGCAAGATCGGCAGCACCTTGCAGCTGTACAACCTGCCCCAGGGCGGGCTGTGCGCTGAACTGCGGATCAACGAGGGCGCGCCGCTTCAGAAAGGTTGAGCAGCCCGCGGGGCGGTTTTGACGTTTTTTTCATGTTTGCCCGCATAAGATCCCGCACCTCGTTGGGGAGTAGCCTGCTTGCGAGTCTTTCGCAAGCGTTCGTATCAACATTCTCGGCAACCTGCCGTGGTACGAACACCTTTTGGTTGGTGAGACCAGCGACACATCCATGCCTAAAGTCGGGCGTGTGGTTGTGTCGTTGACTCATAGCCCGACTGGAAGAGCGCCCGTGAATCCTGTTTCCCTCATTCTCCTGGCCCTGGCCATGTCCACCGACGCCTTTGCCGCCGCGATCGGCAAAGGCTCCAGCCTGCACAAACCACGCCTGTCGGAAGCGCTGCGTACCGGTTTGATTTTCGGCGTCATCGAAGCGATCACCCCGATTATCGGCTGGCTGATCGGCCAGGCCGCCACGCGCTGGGTGGCAGACTGGGACCACTGGATCGCCTTCACCTTGCTGGTGGTACTGGGCCTGCACATGATTTACAACGGCCTCAAGCACGAAGACGAGGCCGAAGAGAAAAGCGCCCAGCACTCCTTCCTGGTCCTTGCCGTCACCGCATTTGCCACCAGCATCGATGCCCTCGCGGTGGGCGTCGGCCTGGCGTTTGTCGATGTGAACATCTGGGTGGCCGCTGCCGCCATCGGCCTGGCGACCATGACCATGGTCACCATTGGTGTGATGCTCGGCCGGGTCCTCGGCACGATGTTCGGCAAACGTGCAGAGATCGTGGGCGGGGTCGTGCTGATGATAGTGGGTGCGACGATTTTGTATGAGCACCTGTCGGTCTAATCCTCCATCTATCCTATAGAAAGGGACCGACTGCCCCTTTCTATAGGTGACTTATAACAACTAGCCAACACTAAAATTACACTTTGGCAATATGAGCCACTTCAAACATCTTTTTCACATTTGCACATTCATGAGTCGTTAAAGTCAGCGCCATACAGACTCTTGAATACGTGTAACTCTCTCGATGACAGCCCCTGCGTCCCACAACACCTGCGCGCGACTACCTTGTTATTTAACAGTTGGAGTACTTGCCACCGGCGCTCACTACCTAACACTTTTGTTATTGTCGTTGGCGCTACCGACATTAATAGCGACTTTACTGGGCGGACTAATCGGCACCGCCGTAAGTTACCAAGGCAACAAACGCTGGACGTTCACACCCCCCCGCCCACCCGATACTTATCAATGGTTGCGCTTTTGCATCACGGCCCTCGCCTATAACGCGGCAAACCTGGGGCTGATGGCCTTGCTGCTGGCGCTCTGGCCCCGGCACCTATGGCTGATGCAAGGGCTGACCACCCTCGCCCTGACGTTGCTCACATACCGAATCAATCAGCACTGGAGCTTTCGCCATGAACCCATCAAGACCTGAGCGCCCTCTGCGCCCGCTGCTCAGTGTGGTTGTCTGCTGTTATAACGAAGCCAAGGTACTGCCACTCTTTCATAAACGATTAATGGCTGTGCTGGACACATTAACCATTCGCCATGAAGTGTTGTATGTAAACGACGGCAGTCGCGATGAAACACTGGCGCTGCTGGCGGGTTATTGCCGGGTGCCCGGGGTTCGCTGCCTGAACCTGAGCCGCAACTTCGGCAAGGAAGCGGCGATGGTCGCCGGTATTGATTATGCCGGTGGCAATGGGTTGTTATTTATTGACGCAGACCTGCAAGACCCACCCGAACTTATTCCATTAATGGTTCATCATTGGCTGACTGGCAGCGATATCGTCAATATGCAGCGCCGCACTCGACTGTCTGATACGTCAAGCAAACGGATCAGTGCCCATCTCTACTACAAACTGATGAACTTCCTGGCCGACAAGTTTGATGTGCCTGCCGACGTCAGCGACTTCCGTCTGATTGGCCCTGCGCCCCTGGCAGCGCTGCGATGCATGCCCGAGCGCACACGGTTCATGAAGGGCCTGATCAGTTGGCTGGGGTTCAATACCATCGAGCTGCCCTACGACCGTGAACCACGCAGCGCCGGCCTCAGCAAATGGGGGCCGCTGGCGCTGATCGACCTGGGTATCGAAGGTGTATTGGCCCTCTCGCGCAAGCCGTTGCGCTGGTTCAGCCTGCTCAGCCTGGTGATTTTCATCGCGACCCTGGTCCTGATCATCTATCAGGTGAGCGTCAATACCTTCAGTTCCCATCACGTGATCATGGGCATCGCCGCGTTCATCGCCCTGGGCATCGCGATGATCGGCGAATACCTGGGCGCGACGTTGAGCGAGGTCAGGCAGCGTCCCATCTACCTGCTCGACAGGCTGCTCGGCGAAACCCCCGAACGCCCGGAACACACCTGCCCCACACACCCTCGCGAACAAGAAAACCGCTGATGACTATGACGACCCGTACGCTATGGCTGCTATTGATCGCCATTTTGGGCCTGCGCCTGGCAAGCCTGGGGCTCTACCCGCTGATGGACACCTCAGAGGCCCGCTATGCAGAAATGGCGCGCAAGATGCTGGTACTCGGTAACTGGGTAACCCCGCTGTTCGAGGTGGATGTGCCGTTTTGGGGCAAGCCGCCGCTGTCGTTCTGGAGCCAGGCGCTGGCCATGCAGTGGCTGGGCATCAATGAATTCGCGATTCGTGTTCCGGCGTGGCTGTTTCATGTGGCCAGTTGCCTGATCATCATTCGTTTTGCCCGTGAGCAAGCGGATGAAAAAACCGCCGTGCTGGCGGCGATTATCTTTTCCAGCTCGACCCTCGGCCTGCTGTCAGCGGGGGTGGTGCTGACTGATCCGGCGCTGAGTTTCTCGGTCCTGCTGGCCACCTACGGCTTTTGGCGCGGCGTGGCACAAGGCGACCGGCGGTGGGCGCTGGCAGGATTCGCCGGCCTGGGTCTTGGCCTGTTGGCGAAGGGGCCATTGGCAGTGGTCTTGGTCGCCATTCCCGCGTTCGCCTGGACCGTTGGTTATCGCCAGTGGCGCGCTTTTTTGCGCTTGCCCTGGCTCACCGGCGTTTTGCTGATGCTGCTGATCGCCGTGCCCTGGTACCTGCTTGCCGAACAACGCACCCCCGGCTTTCTTGATTACTTCCTCATGGGCGAGCATTGGAAGCGCTATGTCGTCAGCGATTGGGCCGGCGACTTGTACGGCAGCGCCCATGCCCGGCCAATCGGTGCCATCTGGCTGGATCTGCTGCTGGCGTTTTTCCCGTGGACCCTGCTGCTACCCGCGCTCTACATTGGCTTTCGCCGCTCGGTGCTGTCGGGACGCTACTACGCGTTCATCACCCTGTGGGCCCTGGCAACCCCGGCCTTTTTCACGTTCTCCGGCAATATCCTGTGGACTTACCTGTTGCCGGCCCTACCGGCCTGGAGCCTGTTACTGGCAGGCGCGCTCAATCAGGCGCGCTGGAGCACCGGGAAAATAGTCACTGGACTGATGCTGGCACTGCTCTTGCCTGTATGGCTGCCGATTGCCGCAATCGATGGCCGTGCCTTTGATCGGCCCAACAACCAGCGCGACCTCGCCTACGCCTGGCAGCAACTGCAAGCCAGCGCGCCGGGAAGCCTTTACTACTGGGGCCGCCGCTCCTATTCGGGAGAGTTCTACACAAAGGGCCAGGCGCGCCAGATCGACGACTTGAGCAGCCTGCCCGATGACCGGACGTTCTACATCGCCCGCCGCGAACGTGACCTCAAGCGCGGTCTCCAGGGGTTGCAGCCGTTGAACTGCGTCGAACAACTGCGGGCCAGCCAGAGTGTGTTGTTTCGGTGCGGCACAGAATCTGTAAATGCCATACAAAATGTACCAAGCAGTTAATTAGCTTGCTATCATTACTCCCCTGGACCATCACCCTCGGGTTTTTCGACATGAAACACACACCCCGCGCCGCTGGCGCCTCTCGATTCCTGTTGCTGGGCTTGGGCGTAATCATCGCCCTGCTCGGCGTGGCGTTGGCCGTCGGCGGCGCAAAACTGCTGAGCCTGGGCGGCTCCGGCTACTTCCTGATCGGCGGCGTGGCCATGGCCATTTCCGGCCTGTTGATTGCCAAGCGCAAACGAGCAGGTGCCTGGTTGTTCGCCGCATTTTTGCTTGGCACTGCCGTGTGGGCTGTGGTGGATGTAGGCCTGGTGTTCTGGCCACTGTTTTCGCGGTTGTTCATGTTCGCCGCCATTGGTCTTGCGGTGGCGCTGGCCTATCCGTTGCTGGCACCGGGCACCCGCCGTGGCGCCTTCAGCGTGGCGGGCGTGCTGGCGCTGGCATTGGCCGTGGCGGCGGGCAATATGTTTGTCGCCCACCCCAGTGTCGCGCCCAACGGTAAGGGCCCGGGCTTGACCCCCGTGGCCCCGGCAGATGCGCAGAAGGACTGGGCGCACTACGGCAACACCGAAGGCGGCAGCCGTTTTGCAGCGCTGGACCAGATCAATCGCACCAACGTCGACAAGCTTAAGGTGGCCTGGACCTATCACACCGGTGATGTGGCCATCAGCGACGGCAATGGCGCCGAAGATCAACTCACACCCTTGCAGATCGGCAACAAGGTGTTTATCTGCACGCCCCATAACAACCTGATCGCGCTGGATGCCGACACCGGCAAAGAGCTGTGGAAGAACACCATCAACGCCCAGTCGGCGGTGTGGCAGCGCTGCCGTGGCATGGCCTATTTCGATGCCACCGCACCCATCGCCCAGCCAACCCAGGCCAACAGCTCGCCGATCATTGCCGCCAGCGTGCCGGCCGGTGCGCAGTGCCAGCGGCGCCTGCTGACCAATACCATCGATGCTCGATTGATTGCAGTGGATGCCGATACCGGCGAGTTCTGCGAGGACTTTGGCAACCACGGCCAAGTGGATTTGAAAGCCGGCCTGGGCAATGTGCCGGACAGCTATTACCAGTTGTCCTCCGCGCCATTGATCGCCGGCACCACCGTAGTGGTTGGCGGGCGCGTCGCCGATAACGTCCAGACCGATATGCCGGGCGGCGTGATCCGTGGTTTTGATGTGATCAGCGGGCAGATGCGCTGGGCATTCGACCCGGGCAACCCCGAAGACAAGCAGGCCCCCGCAGCCGGCAGCACCTATGTGCGCAGCACCCCCAACAGCTGGGCGCCGATGTCCTATGACCCGCTGATGAACACGGTATTCCTGCCGATGGGCAGTTCGTCCACCGATATCTATGGTGTGGAGCGCACCCAGCTCAATCACAAGTACGGCGCCTCAGTGCTGGCACTGGACGCCTCCACCGGTGCCGAAAAGTGGGTGTACCAGACCGTCCACAATGACCTCTGGGACTTCGACTTGCCGATGCAACCGAGCCTGATCGACTTCCCCCGGGCCGACGGCAAGACCGTACCCGCCGTGGTGATCGGCACCAAGGCCGGGCAGATCTATGTACTCGACCGCGCTACCGGCAAGCCGTTGACCGAGGTACAAGAGGTGCCGGTCAAGGCTGCGGACATTCCCAATGAACCGTACTCGCCCACCCAGCCTAGGTCCGTGGGCATGCCACAGATCGGCGCGCAGACCCTGAGCGAAGCGGACATGTGGGGCGCAACCCCCTATGACCAGTTGCTGTGCCGCATCGACTTCAAGAGCATGCGCTACGACGGCCTGTACACCGCACCGGGCACCGATAAATCACTGAGCTTCCCCGGCTCCCTGGGCGGAATGAACTGGGGCAGTATCTCCACCGACCCGGTGCATGGTTTTATCTTCGTCAACGACATGCGCCTGGGCCTGTGGATCCAGATGATCCCCTCGCAAAACAAGGCCCAGGCCTCCTCCGGTGGCGAGGCGTTGAACACCGGCATGGGCGCGGTGCCGCTCAAGGGCACGCCTTACGCGGTGAACAAAAACCGCTTCCTGTCGGTGGCCGGCATTCCGTGCCAGGCGCCACCGTTCGGCACTCTCACCGCCATCGACATGAAGACCCAGCAGATTGCCTGGCAAGTACCGGTCGGCACCGTTGAAGACACCGGCCCGCTGGGTATACGCATGCACCTGCCGATCAAGGTTGGCCTGCCGACCCTGGGCGGCACCCTGTCGACCCAAGGCGGCCTGGTGTTTATCGCCGGCACCCAGGACTTCTACCTGCGCGCCTTCAACAGCGCCAATGGCGAAGAAGCCTGGAAAGCCCGCCTGCCCGTGGGTAGCCAGGGTGGGCCGATGACCTATGTGTCGCCAAAAACCGGCAAACAGTATGTGGTCATCACCGCGGGCGGCGCGCGCCAATCCACCGACCGTGGCGACTACGTGATCGCCTACGCCCTGCCTTGAGCCCCGCGCGGCGCTGATGCGCCGCCATTTGAATGTGGGAGCCGGGCTGCACGGCTCCCACAGGTATCGTGATTTTTCCAGGAAGACCCCGCATGTCCCCCGCGTTTAATACTCTGTCTCTGCGCCTGCTCGCCAGCCTGCTGCTGGGCGCCACGCTGCCCGCCTACGGCAGCCCCCTCACCGGCGACTGGGGTGGCCTGCGCCATCAGCTCGACGAGCAAGGCATCAAGTTCACCGGCGACTACAGCGGCGAAACCGCCTATAACGCCAATGGCGGCCAGCATCGTTCGGCGCGCTACTCGCAAAACATCAAGCTTGGCGTGCAACTGGACCTGGGCAAATTGTATGGCCTGCACAACGGCGACAAGATCCAACTGACGATCAACGACCGGCGTGGCAACAGCGCCTCCGAAGACCTGGTGGGCAACCGCCTGCCGATCCAGGAAAACTACGGCGGGCTCTACACCCGTCTGACCGAACTGAGTTATGAGCGCACCCTGTTCACCCCCGCCCTGAACCTCAAGCTCGGCTACATGGCCATGGGCAACGACCTGGGCGGCCTCGACAGCGGGATCCTGTGCAACTTCATGAACGCCGGTTTCTGCGGGCACCCCCTGAACATGTCCGGCGGCAGCGGTTGGACCAACTACCCCAACGCTCACCTGGGCGCACGGGTGAAGTATGACTTCTCGCCGGCCTGGCAATTACGCGTGGCGGCGTTCAATGTCGACCCGCAAAGCAACGGCAACTCCAGCCGCGCCTGGCACCTGGGGCCCAAGCACACGACCGGCACCGTGGTGCCCATCGAGCTGGTCTACAAGCACGCCAGCGATCTGCCCGGCGAATACAAGCTTGGCTACTACTACGACAGCTCCAACGTGCAGCGCATTGGCAGCGCCAAGTACGTCAGCGGGCGCGGCGGCCATTATCTGCTGGTCGACCAGGCCCTGTGGAACTCCCAGGCCTCAGAGGGCCGGACCTTGCATGCGTTCGGCCAATACTCGGCCGCCAGCAAGGCGGCCTCGCCGTTCAGTCGCTGGTATGGCGCCGGCCTGGTGCTGTACAAGCCGTTCGCCAGCCGACCACGGGACACCGTAGCCCTGGGGTACGGCCGCGCCGTACCCAACCCGCGCAGCCGCGATGTGCTGCAACAGGCCGCCCAAGCCCAAGACAGTGCCTTGCCAAACCTTGACAGTGCCGAACAGTTGCTCGAACTGAGCTACGGCTACCAGGCCACGCCCTGGCTGACCCTGCGCCCGGATGTGCAATACATCATTGAGCCAGGGGCGTTCGCCGCAAAGAAGATCGACAACGCGCTGATACTGGGATTGCAGGTGAAGGCGACGTTCTGAAGCGCTGACTCCCAGGCAGTTGGATCGAGCTTGATCTGGGTTGCCAGGTTGGCACACGATGGCGGACCTCAATCGTTGACGAAAGGACTGCCGTTATGTTCCCCCTGGATATCTGGCTGACCTATACCGCTGCCTGCCTGTTACTGGTGCTCTCCCCCGGCCCGGACAACCTACTGGCCATCGCTAGGGGGCTGAGCCAGGGACGCCTGGCGGCGGCCGTTTCCGGAGTTGCGTCGGGCACCGGCATTCTGTTTCACGTGGCGACGGCATCGCTGGGCCTGACTCTGCTGATGCAGACCTCCGCCGTGGCCTTCTGGGTGGTCAAAGTCATCGGCGCCAGCTACCTGCTGTGGCTGGGCATCAAGGTCTTGCGCTCGCGCAGCCTGATCAACTTCAAGCCGGCGGCGCGCCAACCGCTCAAAAGCATCTTCCTCACCGGCTTCCTGTCAGCGGCGCTGAACCCCAAGCCGGGGCTGTTTGTGCTGGCGTTCATTCCGCAGTTCGTCAACCCGTCATTGGGCTCGGTCACCTTGCAAATGATGGTCTATGGCGCCTGGTTCGCCGCATTGACCGCCCTGGGTTTTGCGCTCATGGGGATTTTTGCGACGCGCCTGTCGACATGGCTGCAGCGCAAGCCCAAAGTCGTCAATGGCCTGAATGTGGGTGCCGGACTGACCTTCGTCGCGTCCGGGCTTTCGGTGGCGGCACTCAGTCAAAAATGAGTGCCTGGTTTCGGTTACCCTGCACGGCGCGCACAGCCCCCCGTGACAAGGACACCCCGTGACCCGAGAACAACTTGAGCAGAACCAGATCCCCGTCTACCTTGTCGCCGTCATCGGCGCCGCGCTCGGTGGCCTGCTCGCCCCGCAGGCCGCAGCGGGGCTTGGCGCCCTGGTAACCCCGGCAATCGCCGTGCTGATGTACGCCATGTTCCTGCAGATCCCGTTTCTGCAACTGCGCCAGGGGCTGGCCAATAAACGCTTTATGGCGGCGCTGCTGATCGCCAACTTCGTGTTGATCCCGCTGCTGGTCTGGGGCTTGACCCGTGGTTTGAACGAGCGCCCGGCCATCCTGATCGGCGCGTTGCTGGTGCTGCTGACGCCGTGCATCGACTACGTGGTGGTGTTTACCCACATTGGCAAAGGCGACGCGCGGCTGACGCTGGCCGCCACCCCGGTGTTGCTGTTGCTGCAACTGGCCCTGCTGCCGTTGTACCTGGCGCTGATACCTTCCGGTGACGCAGCGGTGGCGATTTCTATCGGCCCGTTTGTCGAGGCCTTTTTGCTGCTGATCGTGGCGCCACTGCTGCTGGCGGTGCTGACCTGCGCGGGCGCCCGGCACTCGCGCCTGCTCGAGCGCTGGAATGATGGCTGGGCATGGATGCCAGTGCCGGCCATGGCGGCGGTGCTGATCGTGGTGATTGGCTCGCAGATCGCGTTTGTCGCGCAGCAGATCGAGCAGTTGTTGCCGGTGGTGCCGGTTTACTTAGGCTTTATGCTGTTGGCGCCCGTGGTCGGGGCACTCACGGCGTGGGCCTTTCGCTTGCCGGCAAGCACCGCGCGCGCGGTCACATTCAGCAGCGCGACCCGCAACTCACTGGTGGTCTTGCCGCTGGCGCTGGCCCTGCCGGAAGATATCCGCGCCCTGGCCGCCGCCGCCGTCATCACCCAGACCTTGATCGAGCTGGTGTTCGAGCTGGTCTATATCCGGGTGATCCCGGCCCTGGTCTGGCGCAGCCGCTAGGGTTGCGCCCGTGTCGCGTGCCAGCACACCAGCGAGCCCGCGGTCACCAGCACCGCACCCTGCCAGAACTGCGGGGTGAGATGAGCGCCCAGCCATAGCGCTGCAAAGGCCGACGACAGCACCGGCGCGCCATAGGACGCGGTCGCCAGCAAGGTCAGGTTGCCGCGCAGGATACCGATATTCCACAGCGCATAGCCGCCCGCCATGGCGATGCCCGTGGCGAGTAATTCCAGGCTGCTCCCCAAGGTAAAAGCCGGCAGCACTTGGGCACTGAAGGCGAATTTTGCCCATAGCAGCGCCGCCGTCAGGATGAAAAACAACACCACCAGGTTCTGCCCGCCGGCGTAGCGCCGCGTGACGTTGCAATACAAGGCAAAGGTGATCGCACAGCCCAGGGCCAGGCTGTAGCTCAGGGGGTTGGATTGCACATTGGCGACGATGGTTGCCAATGCCAGGCCATCGCCACTGACCACCCACAGGATGCCAAACAGCGCCAGCGCCGAACCTGGCACGATAATCCAGCGCGCTCGCTGGCCATTCATGACGATTGCCAGCAACACCGTCAGGCACGGCCAGAGGTAGTTCACCACCCCCAGCTCAATCGCCTGGTTGCGGTTGCTGGCAAAACCCAGGGCCAGGGACAGGCAGACCTCGTAGGCCACGAACAACCCGCTGCCCATGATCAGGTAGCGCCAGGACGTTGCGCGCAGGCGCGGCCGTCCCAGCCAGGCCAGCAGCAGTATCGCGCCTACCGTGTAGATCAGCGCCGCGCCCCCCAAGGGCCCGAACAGTTCACTGACACTGCGGATCAAACCGGCGGCGGTGCTCCATAAAACAATCGCGACCAAACCACACACCGTCGCGGCCCGCTCCCCCCTGATCTGCATGGATGCCTCTCTGAGAATGTCCACAGCCACAGCACCTGCGGCACAAAGGCCGCAACGGTACACGCTGGGGTATCGCTTGTCTCCTTGTGGGAACCACAACAAAGCAATCTCATTGAGAGCAGAAATCATGACCACGCCACACATCAACTGTAGGAGCTGGCTTGCCTGCGATGGCGGTGGGTCAGCCGCCACATCCTTACTTGACCTACCGCCATCGCGGGCAAGCCCGCTCCCACAGGGGGAACTCAGCGAGCAGAAAATTGTGGCCATACCACAATTCAAATGTAGGAGCTGGCTTGCCCGCGATGGTGGTGGGTCAGCCGCCAAAAATAGTGACTGAACAGCCGCCATCGCGAGCAAGCCCGCTCCCACAGTGGGAACTCAGCGAGCAGAAAATTGTGGCCATACCACAATTCAAATGTAGGAGCGGGCTTGCCCGCGATGGTGGTGGGTCAGCCGCCAAAAATAGTGACTGAACAGCCGCCATCGCGGGCAAGCCCGCTCCCACAGGGGGAACTCAGCGAGTAGAAAATTGTGGCCATACCACAATTCAAATGTAGGAGCTGGCTTGCCTGCGATGGCGGTGGGTCAGCCGCTACATCCTTACTTGACCTACCGCCATCGCGAGCAAGCCCGCTCCCACAGTGGGAACTCAGCGAGTAGAAAATTGTGGCCATACCACAATTCAAATGTAGGAGCTGGCTTGCCTGCGATGGCGGTGGGTCAGCCGCCACATCCTTACTTGACCTACCGCAATCGCGAGCAAGCCCGCTCCCACAGGGGATATGCGTTTAACTGACTGGCATTAGGGCAAGCCCGCTCCCACAGAGGGATCACTTTAGGGCAAGGCTGTTTGGTTGGTTGCAGTTCGCGCAACAGTGTCTTGTCATTAACGGGATTGATAGCACCCTAACGAAAGCCCCATGCTAGAGGGCTTGGCTGGCGCTTATATCATTCCGAATGATAGTTACCTTTGTTTCATTCGATTCGTGAGATAGCACACTGCCGAGCATGATCCGCCCATCTCAAATACATTGGCGGATGCACCTCATGGAACAGTCACTCAAACATTTGCGCTATCCCCTGGCCCTTTTGGCCGTGCTGGTGATGAGCGCATGCGGCAAGGCCCCCGAGCAAGCGGCCGCCATGCCCGCCAGCAAAGTCAGCGTTGCCAAGGTCCTGGAACAACCGGTCAATGAATGGGACGAGTTCACCGGCCGCCTCGAAGCCCCGGAAACCGTACAGATCCGCCCGCGTGTATCAGGCCAGATCGACCAGGTCGCCTTCACCGAAGGCGCGCTGGTAAAAAAAGGCGACCTGCTGTTCCAGATCGACCCGCGTCCATTCCAGGCTGAAGTGCGCCGCCTGGAAGCCCAGCTTCAACAGACCAAAGCCGCTGCTTCGCGCAGTGACAATGAAGCCCAGCGTGGCGAGCGCCTGCGCCAGAGCAATGCGATTTCTGCCGAGTTGGCCGACTCGCGTACCACCGCCGCCCAGGAAGCCCGTGCTGCCGTGGCCGGAATTCAGGCGCAACTGGACCTGGCCCGCCTGAACCTGAGTTTCACCCGTGTCACCTCGCCCATCAGTGGCCGTGTCAGCCGCGCCGCGATCACCGCCGGCAACCTGGTCACCGCCGATGTCACCGAGCTGACCAGCGTGGTCTCCACCGACAAGGTCTACGCCTACTTCGACGCTGACGAGCGCGTGTACCTCAAGTACACCGAGCTGGCGCGCCAAGGCCGTCGCGGCGCCACCACCCCAGTGTACCTGGGCCTGTCCAATGAAGACGGCAACCCGCACCTGGGCCAGATGAACTTTGTCGACAACCAGGTCAACCCCGCCACCGGCACCATCCGTGGGCGCGCGGTGTTCGACAACAGCGACGGGCGTTTCACCCCCGGCCTGTATGCGCGCCTCAAGTTGGTCGGCAGCGGCACCTACTCCGCCGTGCTGATCACCGACGAAGCCGTGGGCACTGACCTTGGCAAGAAGTTTGTGCTGGTGATGGACGCCGACAACAAGTCCGCCTACCGCGCCGTGGAACTGGGGCCGAAGATCGAAGGCTTGCGCATCGTGCGCAGCGGCCTGAGCAAGGACGACACCATCATCGTCAAGGGCTTGCAGCGGGTGCGCCCGGGTTCGCCGGTTGCCCCAGAAACCATCCCGATGGCCAGCCAGGCAACCCTCGCCGCCCTGGCCCAACAACGACAAGCGCTTGAAGCCAGCAACCTGGAGCAAGTGGCGCCGGATAAAACCGCGCCCAAGCTCGCCAGTGTCGCGACTCCACGCGGTTAAGGGACTACACACCAGATGAATTTTTCCAAGTTCTTCATATCGCGGCCGATCTTCGCAGCGGTGCTATCGCTGCTGATCCTGATCGCCGGCGCAATCTCGCTGTTCCAACTGCCGATCAGCGAATACCCGGAAGTGGTACCGCCGACCGTGGTGGTGCGCGCCAACTTCCCCGGCGCCAACCCCAAGGTCATCGGTGAAACCGTGGCCTCGCCGCTGGAACAGGCGATCACCGGCGTCGAGAACATGCTCTATATGTCCTCGCAGTCGACCGCCGACGGCAAGCTCACCCTGACCATCACCTTCGCCCTGGGCACCGACCTGGATAACGCGCAGGTGCAGGTGCAAAACCGTGTGACGCGCACTCAGCCCAAACTGCCTGAGGAAGTGACACGCATTGGTATCACCGTGGACAAGGCCTCCCCCGACCTGACCATGGTCGTGCACTTGACCTCCCCGGACCAGCGCTACGACATGCTGTACCTGTCCAACTACGCGATCCTCAATATCAAGGATGAGTTGGCGCGGCTGGGCGGCGTGGGTGATGTGCAGCTGTTCGGCATGGGCGATTACTCGCTGCGGGTGTGGCTGGATCCGAACAAGACCGCCTCGCGCAACCTGACCGCCACGGATGTGGTAACCGCGATTCGCGAACAGAACCGTCAGGTGGCCGCCGGTGCCCTGGGCGCGCAACCTGCGCCCAACGACACCAGCTTCCAGTTGTCGGTCAATACCCAGGGCCGCCTGGTCACCGAGGAAGAGTTCGAAAACATCGTGATTCGCGCCGGCGACAACGGTGAGATCACGCGCCTCAAGGACATCGCCCGCGTTGAGCTGGGCTCCAGCCAATATGCCCTGCGCTCGCTGATCGACAATCAGCCGGCGGTGGCGATTCCGATCTTCCAGCGCCCGGGCTCCAATGCCATCGACATCTCCAATGATGTGCGCAGCAAAATGGCCGAGCTGAAAAAGAGCTTCCCCGAAGGCATGGATTACCGCATCGCCTACGACCCGACCGTGTTTGTGCGCGGCTCGATCGAGGCGGTGGTGCACACCTTGTTCGAGGCGTTGATCCTGGTAGTGCTGGTGGTGATCCTGTTCCTGCAGACCTGGCGTGCGTCGATCATCCCCCTGGTCGCAGTGCCGGTGTCGCTGATCGGCACCTTTGCGGTGATGCACTTGTTCGGCTTTTCCCTCAATGCGCTGTCGCTGTTCGGCCTGGTGTTGGCCATCGGGATCGTGGTGGACGACGCCATCGTGGTGGTGGAGAACGTCGAAAGTAATATCGAGCTGGGCCTGGAGCCCTTCCCGGCCACGGAAAAAGCCATGAGCGAAGTGACCGGGCCGATCATTGCCACGGCGCTGGTGCTGTGTGCGGTGTTTATCCCGGCCGCCTTTATCAGCGGCTTGACCGGGCAGTTCTATAAGCAGTTTGCCTTGACCATCGCCATCTCGACCGTGATCTCGGCATTCAACTCCCTGACCCTGTCGCCGGCCCTTGCCGCAGTCTTGCTGCGCAGCCATGACGCGCCAAAAGACCGGTTCTCCAGGTTCCTCGACAAGCTCTTCGGTGGCTGGCTGTTCCGCCCGTTCAACCGCTTCTTTGAAAAGGCCAGCCATGGCTATGTCGGCACCGTGCGCCGGGTGATCCGTGGCACCGGTATCGCGCTGTTCGTGTATGGCGGCCTGATGGTGCTGACCTTCTTCGGGTTTGCCCACACGCCCACCGGTTTCGTACCGGCCCAGGACAAGCAATACCTGGTGGCCTTCGCCCAACTGCCGGACGCCGCGAGCCTAGACCGCACCGAAAACGTGATCAAGCGCATGTCTGACATCGCCTTGAAACAGCCCGGCGTCGAAAGCGCCATCGCTTTCCCGGGCCTGTCGATCAACGGGTTCACCAACAGCCCCAACAGCGGCATTGTGTTCGTGACCTTGAAACCGTTCGGCGAGCGCAAGGACCCCAGCATGTCCGCCGGGGCGATTGCCGGGGCGCTGAACGGCAAGTACGCCGACATCCAGGAAGCCTACATGGCGATCTTCCCACCGCCGCCGGTACAGGGCCTGGGCACCATCGGTGGGTTCCGCCTGCAAGTCGAAGACCGTGGCAACCTGGGCTATGAAGAGCTGTACAAAGAAGTGCAGAACGTCATCGCCAAGAGCCACAACGTGCCGGAACTGTTTGGCCTGTTCACCAGCTACACGGTCAACGTGCCCCAGGTCGATGCTGCTATCGACCGGGAAAAGGCCAAGACCCACGGCGTGGCGATCAGCGACATCTTCGACACCCTGCAAATCTACCTGGGCTCGTTGTATGCCAACGACTTCAACCGCTTTGGCCGTACCTACCAGGTCAACGTGCAGGCTGAACAGCAGTTCCGCCTGGACCAGGACCAGATCGGCCAGTTGAAAGTGCGCAACAACAAGGGCGAGATGATCCCGCTGGCGACCTTCATCAAGGTCAGCGACACCTCGGGGCCGGACCGTGTGATGCACTACAACGGCTTTATCACCGCCGAGATCAACGGCAACGCCGCCCCCGGCTACAGCTCGGGCCAGGCGGAGGCGGCGATCGAGAAACTGCTCAAAGAAGAACTGCCCAACGGCATGACCTACGAGTGGACTGACCTGACGTATCAGCAAATCCTCTCGGGCAATACCGCGCTGTTCGTGTTCCCGCTCTGCGTACTGCTGGCGTTCCTGGTACTGGCCGCCCAATACGAAAGCTGGAGCTTGCCACTGGCGGTGATCCTGATCGTACCGATGACCCTGCTGTCGGCCATCACCGGGGTGATTCTGTCCGGTGGCGACAACAACATCTTTACCCAGATCGGCTTGATCGTACTGGTGGGCCTGGCCTGTAAGAACGCGATCCTGATCGTCGAATTCGCCAAGGATAAACAGGAAGAAGGCCTCGACCCGCTGGCTGCGGTGCTGGAAGCCTGCCGCCTGCGTCTGCGGCCGATCCTGATGACCTCGTTCGCTTTCATCATGGGCGTGGTGCCCCTGGTGTTCTCCAGCGGCGCCGGTGCCGAGATGCGTCATGCCATGGGTGTGGCGGTGTTCTCCGGGATGATCGGTGTGACCTTCTTCGGCCTGTTGCTGACGCCGGTGTTCTACGTGTTGATCCGCCGCTATGTGGAGCGCAGCCAAGCGCGCAAAGCGGCCAAGGCCTTCCAGCTGGAGACACAGCAATGAATGTGAAAGTGTTCCTGCCGAGCCTGTTGGTATTGGCGCTCGCCGCCTGTGCCGTGGGCCCGGACTATAAAACCCAGCAACTGGAGGCGGCCAACATCACGGCCGCCGCCGATGCCAAGCAATACGACCACGCCAAGTTCGAAGGCATCTGGTGGCAGCAATTCGAAGACCCGATCCTCAACCAACTGGTCAGCCAATCGTTGAGCGGCAACCGGGACCTGCGGGTCGCGTTTGCCCGCCTGCGGGCCGCCCGGGCGATTCGTGATGACGCCAGCAATGACGCGATGCCGACCATCACCAGCCGCGCCAGCAGCGACTTGGCCAAGGGCCAGATCCCTGGCCAGACCACCCGCCGGGTCAATAGCGAGCGCTATGACCTGGGCCTGGATATGGCCTGGGAATTGGACCTGTTTGGCCGCATCCAGCGCAATCTCGAAGCCAGCGACGCCGACCAGCAAGCCGCCGAAGCCGACCTCTACCAACTGCAAGTCAGCCTGATTGCCGAACTGGTAGACGCCTACGGCCAACTGCGCGGTGCGCAACTGCGGGAAAAAATCGCCCTGGCCAACCTGAAGAACCAGCAGGATTCGCGCACCATCACCGAAAGCCTGCGCGATGCCGGCGTCGGCGACCAACTGGACGTGGTACGTGCCGATGCGCGCCTGGCAGCGGTCGAAGCCAGCGTGCCGCAATTGCAGGCCGAGCAAGTGCGCGAGCGCAATCGCATCGCCACCCTCCTCGGCCAGCGCCCGGACAAACTCAGCGTGGACCTGAGCCCAGCCAACCTGCCGGCAATTGCCAAGGCCTTGCCGATTGGCGACCCGGGGCAACTGCTGCAACGGCGCCCGGACATTCTCAGTGCCGAACGCAAACTGGCCGCCGCCACGGCACGTATCGGCGTGGCCAAGGCCGACTTGTTTCCACGGGTCAGCCTCAGTGGTTTCCTTGGGTTTACCGCTGGCCGTGGCTCGCAGATCGGTTCCTCCGCCGCCAACGCCTGGGCCCTGGGCCCGAGCATCACCTGGGCCGCCTTTGACTTGGGCAGCGTACGCGCCCGCCTGCGCGGCGCCGATGCCGAAGCCGACGGCGCCCTGGCCACCTACGAGCAGCAAGTATTGCTAGCGTTGGAAGAGTCAGAGAATGCCTTCAGCGACTACGGCAAGCGCCAGCAGCGCCTGGTCTCACTGATCCGCCAGAGCGAATCCAGCCGTGCCGCGGCCGACCTGGCCGAAATCCGCTACCGCGAAGGCACTGCCGACTTCCTCGTACTGCTCGACGCCCAACGTGAACGCCTGCTGGCCGAAGACGCCCAGGCCCTGGCCGAAGTAGACCTGTATCGCGGCATCGTGGCGATCTACAAGGCATTGGGGGGTGGCTGGCAGCCGGAGACGGTGGTCGCCAGCGCAAAGTGATGTAAAGAGCTCCTTTGGTTGGTCGCATCCAGCCAATTTTTAGCCCCGTGGTCCATTCGGTCACGGGGCTTTTTTTGTTTGGCGCGTCCTAAAATATTGAAAGTTATTTCTGTAAGTTAAACAAGAAGTCCCTGGTAAGTAATTTCCTAGTACCGTGCAGCACTTGGCTGCAAGGTAAAAATTCTTATTATTGCTGCGCTCAAATCGAAGCTGCCAGTTCTCCCATTATCATGACTTGGCCAGCTTTTTCAGCATTTAGCAAGAATCACCCCTTCAAAAGGAGATGTACGCCCCTTAAGCTTCAAGACTTTTGAATTAAAAGACAGGCGTTCAAATAAAAATGGGCTCATTCAATTTTTTAAAAAATAAAAACGACAACTTATATTATTCATTGTCGATATTTTTGAATCTGGATGTTCAGAGAAGCTTATTTGTGCTCTACCTATTGCAACTTGGAATCACACAAGGAGAAATAGGTATTCTTCAATCTTTTTTATTCTTCTCTTCTGTCGCATTGGAAATCCCATCTGGCTTACTCGCAGATCGATACGGTCGTAAATTTTCGCTTATAATAGGCTTCTTAGGATTATTTATAAGCGGCGTTGGCTTTTTACTGTTCTCTTCCTTTATTCCTTTCGCAATTATATTTTGCCTATTCGGTGCCAGTATTGCCATGAGCTCCGGTTCAGACAGGGCATTATTGTATGATAACTTACTGGCAGAAAATCGAGCTGAAGATTACCCCAAGATATTATCTCGCGCCCGTGCCATTGGTGCGGTTTCATTAGGCTTGTCCATGCTTCTTGGCGGTGTACTACAAGACACATGGTCTTGGAACTGTGTTTATATTTTTTTTGCAATATCAAAGCTTATTGGAGCGCTGACTGTAACATTAATCCCCGAAATCAAACTTCCACCTGTCTCACTGAACACCAATAAAGAAAGGGGCATGAGCAGTAAAAATACAGAGGGTCTTTTTACTGCGCTAATTAATTTCTTCCGCTCTAAAAACGGCGCTTTTCTTATACCTTTATTTATTGGATATGCTTTATTCGAGCTTTCAACGATCCCTTTGTTTATCTATGGCCAACCATTTTTCTCCATTCAGGGCTTAGAAGTACCTATAATTGCCGGCTTCTATGCTGGAGTTGAAGCCATATCAGCAGTAATGTTCATGGGCGCTGGCTTTATTTGCGCCAGGTTTTCTCTCGGTGCAATTGCCTTCACTACCACCCTTGCCGTTACTTTGCTTCTTTTCATTTTATCATTGAATATTGGAACGACCACTTCAATCGCGAGCTTTCTTCTAATTATGTCGCTCCCAGCGATATATGAGACGTCATATGAAACATATATCCATGATAATGTCGATTCACGCATCCGAGCTTCCTGTCTCTCTGTTGCCAATCTAGTCAACTCGGTGATTATTGGTATCTCCTATACCGTTTTCGGCGGACTATTAGATGTATATGGCTTCTCATTGACTTTAATTATAGTTGCGGCAACCTGTTTTTTTGGTTTGCTGGGTGTGAGCATCACATTGCTGATAGGTGGCCGAAAAACCCGTTTAAATAACCAGAAGATTGAATCGCCCTAGATTTCCTAGAGCCTCTGCAGGCTCACTATTGAAAGCCGGCTTGGAGTTTTAACTGAGCCTTATCCGCGCCATTACGCCCTACGTAGCATCATTAAGAATCAAGCTGCGGTAATGCCCGGGATTGGAGCCCGACCATTTGCGAAAGGCCTTGTAGAACGAACTCACATCGGCGAAACCCAGGCGGCTGGCGATCTCGGCGAAGCTGATATCGGCCTCGGCCAGCCACACAACCGCCAGTTCCTTGCGCACGCTGTCCTTCAGGCCCTGGTAGGTTTGCCCTTCTTCCGCCAGGCGCCGGCGCAGGGTCGAGGCGGACATGCACAACACCTGGGCCAGGCTTTCGGTTTCCGGCCACTGTTGGGCCGGGCGTCGGCGCAGGTCATGCTTGATGCGCATCGCCAGGCTGTCGGGGTCGCGGTATTTGACCAGGATGTTGGCCGGCGCATGGGCCAGGAAGCGCTTGAGTTCCTCGGGGCTGCGCTTGACCGGCAGGTCGAGGCAGTCGGCAGAAAAGATCATGCGTGTACGCGTGCGATCAAAGCGCAGGTTGTCGGAGAACATCACCTGGTAGTCGTCGCAGAAATCCGGTTGCGGGCAACGCAATTCAATGGCCAGGATCGGGATGCGTCGCCCGGCCAGCCAGCAGGCGACGCCGTGGACGATCATCCAGTAGCAAAAATAGGTGAACGCCCGTCGCGGTTCGGGTTCGGGCTCCAGCAAGACGATTTCAGCCAGGCTTTGCTGGCGCACCAATTGCGCGGGCAGGTGCTCGAGCATCAACGACAGGAAGCCCAGGCCGGTTTCCAGGGCCTCGCCCAGGGTAGGCTGGGCCATGGACGCGCGACACAGGAACCCCAGGCTGCCGGACTTGAGCTTGCGCGGGTCCATGCCAAAAAACTCATCATCCCGACGCCGCGCCAGCAAGCGCCAGAGCCGCGCGTACGCCAGCGCCGGGACGCGGGCGGCAGGCTGCTCCAGCAAGGCAGGCTCGATCCCGACCTTGTTCAGGGCCTCCCGCGTCGCCGCACCGGGGGCGCAACTCTGCAACAGGGCTTCACGAACCAGGTGGATGGAGATTGTGTCTTTTTCCGACATGGGCCAGGGCTCAATCTTGTAGGTCGGCCATTGTAGGAGCGTGTTGCCTTGATAAGGAACACATACCCAACGCTGCAACGACTTAGGCGGCTGTTCAGGCCGTGTTCAGAAAACGTCAAGATCCGCTGTTTAGTAATGAGTATCATTATGTTACAACTTAGCACCCTAACTAATTACGTTGCGGTGCCCGATGCTCGTCCCCTTTCTCATCATGCTGCGCGAAGGCATTGAAGCCGCATTGATCGTTGGCATCATCGCCAGCTACCTGCAACAGACCGGCCGTGGCCAATGGATGCCGGCGGTGTGGATCGGCGTATTTCTGGCAGCCGCCCTGGCCCTGCTGGTCGGCGGTGGGCTGGAGTTGGTCAGCGCCGAGTTCCCGCAAAAGCAGCAAGAACTGTTCGAAGGCATTGTCGGCCTGGTGGCCGTGGGCATTCTCAGTTCCATGGTGTTCTGGATGCGCAAGGTCGCGCGCTCGATCAAGCATTCCCTGCACCAATCCCTGGATCATGCCCTGGCCGGCTCACGCAACCAGGTAATTGCGCTGATTGCCATGGTGTTTTTCGCCGTAGCCCGCGAAGGCCTGGAAACGGTGTTCTTCCTGCTGGCAGTGTTCCAGCAGAGCGAAGGCCCGGCCGCGCCCATCGGCGCCCTGCTCGGCCTGGTGCTGGCGATTGTCGTGGGATTCTTGATCTACAGCGGCAGCATGCGCCTGAACCTTGGTGCGTTCTTTCGCTGGACCGGGCTGTTCATCCTGGTGGTAGCCGCCGGCATCCTCGCCAACTCGGTGCAGGCCCTGCATGAAGCCGGGGTGTGGAACCACTTGCAGACTGTACTGTTCGATTTCAGCGCGACGCTACCGATGGATGGCCCGCTGGGCTCGGTGCTGGCCGGCATGTTCGGCTATCAGGACGCGCCGACCGTCAGCACCCTGGGCGCCTACCTGATTTACCTGGTGCTGGCGCTGGTGATGTTCTTCATGCCCGCCGCGCCGGCCACCCCCACTTCCGTTTCCAGCCAGTAAGGTCGTCCCTTGCCAAACCAAGCCCCTGCCTCGCCACCCCGCGCCTTGCGTTGGGCGGTCGCCGGTTCGGTGATCGTGATGATCGCCGCCGGCGGCCTGTTCTACTACGCCTCGCAATTGGCCGCGGCCAAGCGCCAGGTCAATCACAACGAAATCGCCGTGATCATCCATGCCCACGCCTGCGAGCCCAACGCCCTGACGGTGCCGGCAGGCCGTGCGAGTTTTCGCATCATCAATCGCTCGGATCGCGCGGTGGAGTGGGAAATCCTCGACGGCGTGCTGGTGGTCGAAGAGCGCGAAAACATTGCGCCGGGCTTGAGCCAGGTGATCAACGCCAACCTGCTGCCGGGCGACTACGCCATCACCTGCGGCCTGTTGAGCAACCCGCGCGGCACCCTGCACGTAACGCCGACCGCCGAGTCCGACGCCCAGGCCAAAGCCAAGCCGTCGATGGTGGCCTTTGTCGGCCCGCTGTCGGAGTTTCGCGTGTATCTGAACACCCAGGGTGGCGCCTTGATCAAGACCGTCAGCGCCCTCCAACAGGCGATTGCCGCAGGCGACCTGAGCCAAGCCCAGGCCCTGTACCTGCCGGCTCGCGAGGCTTACCAACGACTGGCCCCGGCCGCCCAGCGCCTGGCCGAGTTGGACAACGCGATCAATGCCCGCGCCGATTACTTCGAAAAACGCGAACAGGACCCGGCCTTCAGCGGCTTCCATCGCCTGGAGTACGGCCTGTTCGCGCAACATAACCTCGACGGCTTGGCACCGATTGCCCAGCGCCTGCTGGCCGATGTCACCACCCTCAAGCAACAGCTGCTCGCGCAGTCGCTGCCGCCCGAGCAACTGGTGAGCATCCTGGTGCGCAACCTCAACAGCGTGGCCGACGTGCGCGCCGCCAGTGGCGAAGAGGAGCGCTACAGCCACCTCGACCTCAATGGCTTTGCCGCCAACCTTACGGTGACGCGCAAAGTGGTGGACCTGATGCGGCCGCTGCTGGGCAAGTCCGCCGCCGACCTGTTGCCGGGGATCGATAGCGCGATCAACGCTTTCGCCGCGCAACTCGACGGCCTGCAGGTCGATGGCCACTACCCCACCTATGACAGCGTTACCGCCGATCAGCGCCAGCAGATCGCCGACAAGGCCAAGGCTCTGGCCGCCGCACTCGATGGAATCGACCCAGCCCTTGGCCTCTCCGGCCTTAAGTGAAGACGACCAAATAGATGAGTGATTCAGAACAGTTCAACGCCCAGCGCCGCCGTGTGTTGCTGGGCATGGCCGCCACCGGCGCGGCAATTGCCGGCAGCAGCCTCAGTTGCCCGGCGATGGCGGCCGGCGCGGCCCAGGTCACCGCTGCCCCCAGCAGCGAAAAAACCCAGGACCACCATGCCTTCCACGGCAAGCACCAGAGCGGTATCGTCACCCCGCGCCCGGCCTGCGGCATGCTGGTGGCGTTCGATGTATTGGCCAGCGACCGCGAGGACCTGGAGCGGCTGTTTCGCACGCTCAACGAGCGCATCAGCTTTTTGATGACCGGTGGCAGCGTGCCGCAAGTCGACCCGAAACTGCCGCCCACCGACTCCGGGATCCTCGGCCCGGTGGTCACCCCGGATAACCTGACGATTACCGTGTCGGTGGGCGCGTCGTTGTTCGACGAGCGTTTCGGCCTGGCCGCCGCCAAGCCCAAGCGCCTGACCCGCATGGTCGGCTTCCCCAACGATGCCCTGGAACCGGCGCAGTGCCACGGCGACCTGAGCCTGCAGTTGAGTTCCAACACCCCCGATACCAATATCCACGCCCTGCGCGATATCGTGAAAAACCTGCCGGACCTGCTGCTGGTGCGCTGGAAACAGGAAGGCAGCGTACCGCCCCAGGCCCCTGCCCGCGCCGGGCAGCCGGCACAGAGTGCGCGCAACTTCCTGGGCTTTCGCGATGGCTCGGCCAACCCGGACTCCAACGACGCCAAGGCCATGGACCAACTGGTCTGGGTCCAGCCCGGCAGTGACGAGCCCGCCTGGGCCGCCCATGGCAGCTACCAGGCGGTGCGGATCATCCGCAACTTCGTCGAGCGCTGGGACCGCACGCCCTTGCAGGAACAGCAAAGCATCATCGGCAGGATCAAGACCAGCGGCGCGCCCATGGACGGTCACAGCGAAGCCCAGGTGCCCGACTACAGCAAGGACCCAGAAGGCAAGCTGACCAAGCTCGATGCGCATATCCGCCTGGCCAACCCGCGCACGGCGTCGACCCAGGCCAACCTGATCCTGCGCCGGCCGTTCAACTACTCCAATGGCGTCAACAAGAACGGCCAGCTGGACATGGGCCTGTTGTTTATCTGCTACCAGGCAGACCTGGAGAAAGGCTTCATTACCGTGCAAACCCGGCTCAATGGCGAGCCTCTGGAGGAGTACCTCAAGCCGGTGGGCGGCGGCTACTTCTTCACGCTGCCGGGGGTCACCGGGCCCAAGGACTTTATCGGCCGCACCTTGCTGCACACCACTGCCAACACCTAACCCCCTCCCCACAGCGGAAACCGTCCCATGAAAAAGTCGTCTCTTGCGTTGTTGTTGACCCTTTCTCCGCTCGCAGCCTTTGCCGCGACGGCGCCCCTGGACCTGGTGGGCCCGGTGTCGGATTACAAGATTTATGTCACCGACAAGATCGATGAACTGGTGACCCAGACCCAGGCCTTTACCGACGCGGTGAAAAAAGGCGACCTGGCCACCGCGAAAAAACTCTATGCGCCGACCCGTGTGCACTATGAGTCCATCGAACCGATCGCCGAGCTGTTCAGCGACCTCGATGCCTCGATCGACTCACGGGTCGACGATCACGAAAAAGGCGTGAAGGCCGAGGATTTCACCGGTTTCCACCGTATTGAATACAGCCTGTTCGCCGAGAACAGCACCCAGGGCCTGGGCGCCCTTGCCGATGGCTTGAACAAGGACGTCAAAGACCTGCAAACCCGCGTTGCCGGCCTGACTTTCCCGCCGGAAAAAGTCGTCGGCGGCGCTGCCGCGTTGCTCGAAGAAGTGGCCGCCACCAAGATCTCCGGCGAAGAGGACCGCTACAGCCACACCGACCTGTATGACTTCCAGGGCAACATTGACGGGGCGAAGAAGATCGTCGACCTGTTCCGTGGGCAGATCGAACAGCAGGACAAGGCGTTTTTGGCCAAGGTCGACAAAAACTTCGCCACGGTGGACACCATCCTGGCCAAGTACAAGACGGCCGATGGCGGTTTTGAAACCTATGACAAGGTCAAGGAAAACGACCGCAAGGCCCTGGTCGGCCCGGTCAATACCCTGGCCGAAGACCTGTCGACCCTGCGTGGCAAGCTGGGGTTGAACTGATACCTCGACGGTAGCGGCTCTGAGCCTGACACACCGCCATCGCGGGCAAGCCCGCTCCCACAGGGGGTCTCAGCGAGCAGAAAATATTCGCCACACCGCCAATCAAATGTGGGAGCTGGCTTGCCCGCGATGGCGGTGTGTCAGTCACCGGAAACAGTGGCTGAACCACCGCGATCGCGAGCAAGCCCGCCCCCACAGGGGATGTTCGTCGGGGCTGAAACTTGGGCCACACCGCAAATCAAATGTGGGAGCTGGCTTGCCTGCGATGGCGGTGTGTCAGTTACCGAAGAGGGTGACTGAACCACCGCCATCACAAGCAACCCCACTCCCAAAGCTGTAGATCCCTATCATCTAGGTTAATCGCGCTGTGCGTTTAACCGTCTTACCTATAACGTTCCATTGATCCCACTCACGGAAGATTCCCCATGCCCGATTCAGCCACTAGCATCGATGCCGCCTTGCCCACCTCTGTGTCGTTCAACCTGCGTCCCCTACTGATCGCCAACATGGCCTGCACCATGGCGATGATGGCGTTTGTCTCGCTGATTGGCCCCATCGCCCGGGTGCTGGGGCTGGCGACGTGGCAGGCGGGGGCGGCGGTGACGGTGTCCGGGGTGATCTGGATGTTGCTGGCGCGGCCTTGGGGCCAGGCCAGTGATCGCCTGGGGCGCCGGCGCGTGCTGTTGCTGGGCACCGGGGGCTTCACCCTGGCGTACTGGGCGCTGTGCGTGTTTATCGACGCTTCCCTGCAATTACTGCCCTCGGCCATGCTGGCGTTTATCGGGCTGGTGCTCGGGCGCGGGTTGATCGGGGTGTTCTACGCCGCAATCCCGGTGGGCGGCTATGCGTTGATCGCCGACAATATCGAGCCGGCCCACCGCGCCAAGGCCATGGCCTCGTTGGGGGCGGCCAACGCCTGCGGCCTGGTGCTGGGGCCGGCGGTTGCCGCGCTGCTGGCCCGCTACAGCCTGAGCCTGCCGTTCTATGCCATGGCGCTGTTGCCGATGCTCGGCTTCCTGGTGTTGCTGGTGAAACTGCCGCGCCAGGAACTGCACCTCAAGCAACCACCCAAGGCTGTCAACCTCTCTGACCCACGCCTGCGCCGGCCCCTGGTGGTGGCCTTTGCCGCCATGCTCTGTGTGTCTATCGCCCAGATCACCGTGGGCTTTTTCGCCCTCGACCGCCTGAAAATGAACCCGGCCGATGCCGCACAAACCGCCGGGATTGCCCTGACGATGGTCGGCCTGGCCTTGATCTGCTCGCAACTGCTGGTGCGCAAGCTCGAATGGCCGCCATTGCGGATGATCCGCGTCGGCGCCACTGTTTCCGCCCTGGGCTTTGCCGGCAGTATGTTCGCCGATACCGCGTGGATCCTCTGGCTGTGTTTCTTCGTCTCGGCGGCCGGCATGGGCTGGATCTTCCCATCGTTCGCCGCCCTGGCGGCCAACGCAGTGGAAGCCTCGGAACAAGGCGCTACTGCCGGGTCGGTGGGTGCCGCACAAGGCTTGGGCGTGGTGGTCGGTCCCCTGGCCGGGACTCTGATCTATGCCGTCGAGCCGCGGCTACCGTACCTGGTGGCCGCTGCCCTGCTGCTGCTCATAGCGATCTGGCCGGCACCGCGCCACTAGAGAATCCGATACAACAACCGCTCGACCCGTACCCGGCTGACCCGGCGCAAAAACTTGCCGACGGCCTCGGGGTAATCCACCAGCGTCTGCAACTGCTGGTAGCCCTGGATCCGCGTGGTGTGCTGGAAAATCTGCGCAAGCTCGCCACGCCGTGGAGCCAGCCACTGGCCCTGGGGATCGTCGATCAGCAAGGCGTTTTCCAGGTCCAGGCGGAAAGCCCGGGGGTTGAGGTTGTTGCCGGTGAGCAAGGTATAGCGTTCGTCGACCCACATGCCCTTGAGGTGATAGGTGTTTTCCCCGTCGCGCCACAGATGCAGGTTGAGCTGGCCGCTGTCGATCATGCGCTGGTGGCGCTTGGCAAAGCGGCGCAGGCTGATCTCGTAGAGATAGGGCAGCGCGGCGATGATCCTGAAGGGTTCGCTGGGCGGGATGTAGAAGTCGTTGGCGGTCTTGTCGCCGACGATGATGTCGATCTTCACCCCCCGGGCCAGCGCGCGGTTGATTTCCCGGGTGACTGGCAGCGGCAGGTTGAAATACGGGGTGCAGATGGTCAACTGCTGCTGGGCGCTGGCGATCAGCTCGCAGATCACCCGGCTCAGCGGGTTGTTCTTGCCCACCCCCAGCAGCGGGCTGACCGACAACCCGCCAATGCCCGCCTGGCCGGCCGTGGTGTCATAGGTCGCGTGCTTGAGACGGCTGCGCAGGTCGCCGATGTCATTGCGCAGGCTGCGGGTACTGGGCAGGTTGGGCAGGTCCAGGCGGTGCACCGCCTTGGACGCCACCAGGCCGTGTTCCACCAGGTGTTGCAGGGAGTCGGCCAGGGGCTTGCTGTGGATCAGGTGATAACGGTCGAAGCGGTATTTGTCGAACTTGTGCAGGTACACATTGTTCAAGCTGGCGCCGCTGTACAGCACACTGTCGTCGATCACAAACCCCTTGAGGTGCAGCACGCCGAACAGCTCGCGGGTCTGCACCGGCACGCCGTACACCGGCACTTGCGTCGGGTGTGACTGGGTCATCGCCTGGTACCAGGCGCTGTTGCCCGGCTGCTTGCCCGCGCCGATCAGCCCGCGCTGGGCGCGCAGCCAGTCGACCATCACCACGATATCCAGCCCGGGCCGTGCGGCCTTGGCGGCATGCAGCGCGTCAAACACCTCCTGGCCCGCTTCGTCCTGTTGCAGGTACAGGGCGACGATGTAGATACGGTGCTGGGCCTGGGCGATTTTCTCCAGCAGGCAGCGGCGAAACTCGGCAGCGCCAGACAGCACCTCGATCGCATCGGTGCTCAGGGGAAAACCGCGCAATTTGGGCAACAGGGAACGTTTGAATAACGACGGCATAGGGCTCGCAATGATCGAATCCGAAGAGCCCGAGAGCTTACACCACGGGGGTCCTCAGGTCTGCCCACGGGCCGCTGAAAATAAACGATTGACCAAGAAGAACGATCGTTCTACTGTTCGCAGCATGAACGATATGACCAACAATGAAACCCGCGACATTATCCTGGACGTCACCGAAAAGTTGATCTACCGGCATGGCATTGCTGCCACCGGCATGGATCTGCTGGTGAAAACCGCCGGTGTCTCCAGGAAGAGTATCTACCGCTACTTTGCCAATAAGGACGAACTGGTGATCGCCGCCCTGCAGCGGCGCGACGCGCGTTGGCTGCTGTGGCTGCGCAGCGAGGTCGAGCAATACGCCGGCAGCGGCGCCCGTTTGCTCGGCGTGTTCAGCGCCCTCAAGGCCTGGTTCGGCTCTGCGGACTTTCGCGGTTGCGCCTTTATCAATACCAGCGGCGAGACCGGCAACCCGCAAGACCCGGTTCGCTTACTGGCCAAGGCGCACAAACAGAAACTGTTCGAGTACCTGCTTGAACTGTGCAAGGCCCATGGCACCCCGGCCCCGGAGAAGCAGGTCGCGCAACTGCTGATCCTGGTCGATGGCGCCATTACCATCGCCCTGATCATGGGCGATGTCACCGCCGCTGATAATGCGCAATGCATGGCGCAGGACTTATTGGCACTTTGAAAGTTGTCTGGGTTTAACAACTAACGATCCAAAGGAGCAGTCAAATGACCGCCAATGTACACGTGCGTCCGCCCTTACCGCCCTTTACCGAGCAATCGGCCATTGAAAAGATCCGTCTCGCCGAAGACGGCTGGAACTCCCGCGATCCGCAGCGCGTGTCGCTGGCCTACACCCTGGACACACAGTGGCGCAATCGCGCCGAGTTCGCCCATAACCGCGAGCAGGCCAAGGATTTTCTCACCCGCAAATGGGCCAGGGAACTGGACTACCGCTTGATCAAGGAGCTATGGGCGTTTACCGGCAACCGCATCGCGGTGCGTTATGCCTATGAATGGCACGACGATTCCGGTAACTGGTTCCGCTCCTACGGCAACGAGAATTGGGAGTTTGCCCAGGACGGCCTGATGTCCAATCGGCATGCGTGCATCAATGACATGCCGATCAAGGAAAGCGAACGCAAATTCCACTGGCCCCTGGGACGGCGCCCGGATGATCATCCGGGGCTGTCCGAACTGGGGCTGTAGGAGCCGGTCAATCCTGCTTCAAGCCCACCTGATACAACACGCCATCATCCTCATCCGTGAGTACGTACAGGAAGCCATCCGGGCCCTGGCGTACATCGCGGATGCGCGCCTTCAACTCGCCCAGCAGGCGCTCTTCGTGGACCACCTTGTCGCCGTCGAACTGCAGGCGGATCAGCTCCTGGCTAGCCAGGGCGCCGATAAACAGGTTGTGCTGCCAGGCCTTGAAGCGGTCGGCGTCGTAGAACGCCATGCCGCTGATGGCCGGTGACTTTTCCCACACATGATGGGGCCCGACCGTGCCTTCGGCAGTCTTGCCCTTGGCCTCGGGAATCGGCAGCAAGGAATAGTTGATGCCATGGGTCGCCAAGGGCCAGCCGTAGTTCTTGCCACGTTCGATGATATTGATCTCATCACCGCCGCGTGGGCCATGTTCGTTTTCCCAAAGAGTGCCGGTCCACGGGTTCAGCGCAGCGCCCTGGGGGTTGCGCTGGCCATAGGACCAGATTTCCGGCCGCGCTCCTGGCTGGCCGACAAACGGGTTGTCATCCGGTACGCGGCCGTCGGGGTAGATCCGCACTACCTTGCCCTGCAACTTGTCCAGGTCCTGGGCCGTCGGGCGATCATTGTTCTCGCCCAGGGTCACAAACAGGTAGCCATCGCGATCAAACACCAGGCGCGAGCCAAAATGGTTGCCGGTGGAGAGCTTGGGCTCCTGGCGCAGGATCACCTGGAAGTCCTTGAGGCCGCTCAGGTCGTCGCTCAAGCGGCCACGTCCTACCGCCGTGCCGGCCGTACCGCCCTTGCCACCCCCTTCGGCGTAGGACAGGTAGACCAAGCGGTCCTCCTTGAAATCCGGTGACAACACCACATCCAGCAAACCGCCCTGCCCCTTGGCCCAGACTTGCGGCACGCCACTCAGCGGCGCGGACAATTTGCCATCACTGCTCACAAAACGCAGCGCGCCCGGCCGTTCGGTGACCAAAAAGCCCTGTTTGTCGGGTAAAAACGCCACCGCCCATGGGTGGTCCAGGCCTTTGACAATCGGGGTCGCGGTGATGCTGCCTTGCTCGCTGGGGAACTGCCGGGTCTCGGCGGCCAACGCGGGCAGCGCGCTTGCCAGGGCGCTGGCGCAGCAGGTCGCTAAAAGAGTTGTGCGTAGAAACATACCGTGGGGTTCCTTGCGTTCAGGGCCGGCGATTGCCATTGGCATCTTGCGTCGGGGCTGAAGGTTGGGTGGCGGGACGTGCAGGTGCTGCATCACGTTGCGGATAGCGGTTGCCGATACCGCCATTTTCCAGGGTCGGCGGCCGAGGCACCGGCGCGGTGTAGGTACCGCGGGTGGCGGGCGTATTGGGCTGGGTGCCCTGCATGCTGTTGGGATTGGCCCGTTTGATCGGGCTGTTATACGGGTTGTTGTTGCCGGGCAGGTTCTGCGCCTGCACCCCGCCACTCAAGGCAAGGCCCAGGGCCAGCACTACAAGGCTGCGCGTACGGCTGTTCATGACAAAACCTCTGTAGGGTGAGGAATACCTGCATTCGATAACACGCTACGCCCTGGGTTCGGATTTGGTAACCAAATACTTTCCATGCAGGTGTAACACGGCTTTTCGAATGCCCCTACGCCAACCGGCAGCGGCTCAGCAAGAAGATAGGGCAGAAACTGGGGACCCAGCCGCCTGAGTAGCCCCTGCCAGTGGCAAGGGGCCTTACTCTCAGATCAATATGAAAATCACTGCCAAACCAGCAAAAATCGCCCACTTCTCCAGGTAATACCGGGTGCGGTTACGCTTTTTCAGCTCCTTGCCGCGCAGGCGGATCTTGTACAGGCGGGTAAAGGCGCGGTTCAAGCCGCCGGTCTTGTCCCCGGCATCATTGGGCGAGCCGGCGGCGGCCATTACATTGCGGCTGAACCAGCGATTGAACGCCGCAGCCCAACGGTATTTCATCGGTCGCTCAATATCGCAGAACAAGATGATGCGGTTTTGCTGGGTGGTGTTTTCGGCGTAGTGAATGTAAGTCTCGTCAAACATCACCGCCTCGCCGTCGCGCCAGTAATAGTTTTCACCGTCCACGTTGATGTAGCAGCCTGGATCGTTGGGTGTGTCCAACCCCAGGTGGTAACGATAGGAGCCAGCATAAGGATCGCGATGGCGCACCAATTTCGAGCCTGGAGGCAGTTCGGCAAACATCGCGGCCTTGATCGAACCGATGCTTTGCACAAGCTCCGTAGTACGTGGGCACAGCTTCATGGCCGAAGGATGGCTGTCGCCGTACCACTTGAGGTAGAAGCGTTTCCAGCCCGATTTGAAAAACGAGTTGAAACCCACGTCGTTGTATTGGTCCGAGCGCTTGATCTCGCCGGCGCGCATCAGGTTCTGGCCCTCCTCGCGAATCTCCTGCCAGTGCTCCTGGAGCGGGCTCAGGTCGGGGAAATCGCTGGGCGAGAGATACGGGCGGCCGGGCAGTTTGGAGAATAGGTAAAGGAAGCAATTGACCGGGGCGAGGAAGGTCGAGTGGTCGCTTAATTGACGGCCCAGCTTATGTCGCACCCGGCCACGCAGATGGACATACGCGATGGAGACAACGTAGAGAGCAACAATGATGAGTTTCACGGGAATTCGTCACATGTCAGAAGAGTACAGGCTGCTCCTCCAGGCCGGGCCAGGGAGGGAAAATGCAGCACCTGAAATCACAATTCGTTAACAGCCCACGAGTGCCTTGGAGACAGTTCGGATAGTGGCCAATGGCAGTTATTTTAGCCATAGATTGTAACCAAAGGTTAACTAAGAATTGTGAAAAGGTGTCTTCCAACTGTATAGCCGCGCCACCTCGGACGCAGGGTGGCGGGTCTTGCGGGCTGCGACGCAGCCCGGCAAAGGAGCGGCGTGACTCAGCCCAGTGGCTGGTCATCCTTGCGTTCGCGCTTGGTAAAGCGGTCGTCGTCCAGGGGCGAATAGGCCACTGGCTTGCCGCGTGCCAGCACCAGATGGCGAACCAGCGCGATCAATATCCCCAGCAGCAAACCGCCCACCAGGCTCAACGCAACCACCAGGATTTTCTTCGGCTTGACCGGGCTCAGGGGCTCCTGGGCGCGCCGGTCAATGGTCACCAGTTTCAAGGCGCTCATATCGATATTCAGGCTGCGCAGGCGCGCCACTTCAGCGCGCAAGGGCTCGACATCCTGCAGGAAAATATCTTCATTGCCCCGACGCTTCATCACCTCGACCTGGCGATTGACCTCCAGCAACTGCAGTTCCTTGCCGATTTCGGCGACACGGTTGTTGGTGAAGTCATCACTGGTACGCTGCTGCAGGGCCGTGCGCTCGGCTTCCAGGGCGTCGGTGCCGAGGAAGTACAGGGGAATCTGCTGGTTGTTGACCTCGGTGCGCATCACCTGGCTTGTGCCACTACGCCCGGCATCGGCCATGGACGACGGCGTGGTCGGGTTCTTGATGCCCATGGACTTGGCAATCGAGATGGCCTCGTTCAACTCTGCCAGGCGGTTGGAACGCTGCATTTTCATCTGTAGGCGCAGGGCGCTGAGTTCGTCTTCAAGCTGTGCGCGCTTGAGCTTGTCGCCTTCCAGCAGCTTGGCGATCTTCGATTCCTTGTCGGTTTCATAATTGGCGCGCGCCGCGTCAATCTTGCCCTTGAGCTCGGTAAGGCGGTTGTTGACGATCACCTTGAGATCGGCGCCCACTTGCTCGCGCTCGGCTGCAATGGCGTAGTCGACAAAACCGTTGAGAATCGCGACCCCGTCTATATCCGTGGGGTATTGCAGCTCAAGACGGATATAGCTACTGAGGGAATCTGCTTTCTTCGGATCGGGCAGGATCAGCTTGATCGAGTTGCGGTTGAACGCTTCGAAACTCTGCTCAAGGCTGCGGCCCGGCTCCTGAAACGCCTGGAACAACGCCGGGTTGGCTTTGAAGAAGCTCAGTCGCGCGTCGTACGAATCCAACTGCGCGCCCACTTTGGCCAGCGCGTCCGCCGGTGGCAACTTGTAGACCTCGGAACGATTGAGTGCGTCCAGTTCATTGATAGCTGCCGGCCTCAGCACGCTGCTGACCTGGTACTCACGGGGAGCGAGCAGCGCGTAGCCAACACCAAGCAGGCCGGCAAAGAGGGTGCAGCCGATGACCAGTTTCTTCTGCCGCCAAATCGAGTGAAACAGCTCAAATAAATCAATTTCGTCAGACACCACGGGGGCGTGCACCTGGGGAGTTCTATTCAAAATGGGGACACCCTTCAAAAAGTGGACGCTGGCTGTCCACTACACGATAGATCTGAATAACCAACTGAAAATGCAGGGACAACGCCCTGTATATGGCTCGTACGACACGAGACAACGGTCATCCGACCATTTAGTCACTGAAAAAATCCCTATCGCATGGAGTTTGTTTTCCTTCACAAAAATCAATGTCATCTATGACATTGATCAGCGTAGACGACATATCGAGCAGCATCGTTCTTACGATATGTCAAAATCGCTGCTTGCAAGGGGGAGAACTCAACTACTTGGCTTTTTTGAGACATTTCCTGCAGAAAGCTCCATGCCAGTTTTTAAAAAAATTGGCTGGTAGACAAACCGCCCTGCCCGGCCCATCAATAAAAGGAGCTTTTGATGCCATCACCCCTATCGAGCCCAACGCAACTGGATAGACAGGCCCTGCAAGGCACCTGGGAACAAATTGCCCTGGAAGACAGCGGTGTCAGCAATCCACCGGACGAGCACAGTGCGCCAGGTGCGCTGACCACGATTGACGGTGATCGATTCCGGGTCGAGACCGTCGACGGCAACGTACTGCTAGAGGGGTGTTTTAGCCTGGACGCCAGCACCACGCCCAAAAGCATCACTTGGATAGATTCCATAGGGGCCGACGCCGGCAAATGCCTGCCGGCCAGCTACACCTTGGATGACAGGCACTTCGTGTTCATCGCGGCGGATGAAGGCATGCCCCGGCCAACGCGTTTCAGTACGACGCCAGGGCAAACCATGCGCACCTTTGTGCGCAGGTCTTGAGCAGGCAGGTTTTTGCGACAGGATTTTCACAAAGTGTTCACCTTTGACGCGTTAGGTTAAACCCAACTCCTCAGATGAATCCCTTGGCCCGCCGCCCCAGCGGGCCTTTTTTTGCCTTCAGGCCGAGCGTTTTACCGCAGTCAGCGTGTAGCACATGGGCAATTGCGCGGCCTGGTTTTCGTACCGGTCGTACAGTTCTTCGCGATTGGAGTGCGGGTATTCCTGCAAATGACTGATCTGCAGCCCTGCCGCGATGGCCGCGCTGACAGTCTCCCCCAGGGTATGCACAAACCAGTAGGACGTGGCGGCGGCACTTTTGCTGGTGCCTTCATAGACGATTGCCTCGTTCTGCACAAAAGGCTCGCGGCGAAAGTAGGAGGTGGCCGGCAACATCGGGTTGGCCGCTTCGGGGTCGAACACTTCCAGGAATGGATGGGTCTCGTAGATCACCAGCGTGCCCCCCTCTTTCAGGGTGCTGGCAACATGCCGCATAAACAGCCCGATATCTGGCATCCAACCCAGCACGCCGATGGTGATCAGGGCGATATCAAACCGCCCCAACACACGCTCGGGCAAATGATGAACATCGGCTTCGATAAATTCAGGTGCATGCGGCGAGCGGCTGGCCAGTTCCACCGCCTGCGCCAGAAACGCATCGGACTGGTCGACCCCGACCACACTGCGGGCACCAAGCCCATACAGCGACAGGCTCTCACGGCCGTTGTTGCAGCCCAGTTGCACGGCGTCCCGACCCTGTATGCCCACCTGCAACAACACTGAGGTCAGGGTGGGATCCAGGCAGCTGAAGTCGGGCTCGCCGACGCCGGCGAGCAGGCCTTGCCAGTGCTCGGTGGTTTTATGGTGTTCGGCGGATTCGTTCCAGGCGGCCTTGTTACTGGCGATCGCCTGTTGAGCAGACAGCGTGTCCATTGCGTCTCCAAACCATTGAGCGTGCGCAACAGGATGGCAATGAGCGCCGTCAAAAAAAGAAGGTGGTTCGCCCCGCACCGACAGCCTCGCCATCCTTGAACCGGTAAAGAGCCATCACTGCAGGGCGAACGGTGGAAACTTAATCCACGGCCATTGGATGTTCAACTGTTATCAACCACAAACCTGACAATCGATACAATTTCGATACAACTCGATGAATTTTGTAGAATTTCCCGCCAGAACAGACCCGCGCCGCACTTCTTGGCGCCGGACAAGCCTGCCTGTCATATAACTCGCGCCTCACATATGCGACAATGCGCGCCAAATTCCAACATGCACCCCATATTTTCTGCTCGGCGACTGGGCTTCACGCCTTGATGTCGCTGTTGACGCATGCCCGTTGGCCCGGGCTCCGAATGGGTCCCGGCCCAAATAAGCGCACCCCAAGCTATTGATAGGTAAAGTAATTGATCTCCACAGCTAACATCACCATGCAGTTCGGCGCCAAGCCGCTGTTTGAGAACGTCTCGGTCAAGTTCGGCGCCGGCAACCGTTATGGTTTGATCGGTGCCAACGGTTGCGGCAAGTCGACCTTCATGAAAATCCTCGGTGGCGACCTCGACCCGTCCGGCGGCCAGGTCATGCTGGAACCGAACGTGCGCCTGGGTAAGCTGCGCCAGGATCAGTTCGCCTACGAAGAATTCAACGTGATCGACACCGTGATCATGGGTCACGAAGAGCTGTGGAAGGTCAAGGCCGAGCGCGATCGCATCTACTCGCTGCCGGAAATGAGCGAAGAAGACGGCATGGCCGTGGCCGAGCTGGAAACCGAGTTCGCCGAAATGGACGGCTACACCGCCGAATCCCGTGCCGGTGAACTGCTGCTGGGCCTGGGTATCGGCATCGAGCAGCACTTCGGCCCGATGAGCGAAGTGTCCCCAGGCTGGAAGCTGCGCGTATTGCTGGCCCAGGCGCTGTTCTCGGATCCGGAAGTGCTGCTGCTCGACGAACCGACGAACCACCTGGACATCAACACCATCCGCTGGCTGGAAAACATCCTGACCCAGCGTAACAGCCTGATGATCATCATCTCTCACGACCGTCACTTCCTGAACAGCGTGTGCACGCACATGGCTGACCTGGACTACGGCGAGCTGCGCCTGTTCCCGGGCAACTACGATGAGTACATGACCGTGGCCACCCAGTCCCGCGAGCAATTGCTGTCGGACAACGCCAAGAAGAAAGCGCAGATCTCCGAACTGCAATCGTTCGTCAGCCGTTTCTCGGCCAACGCCTCGAAAGCCAAGCAGGCCACTTCCCGCGCCAAGGCAATCGACAAGATCCAACTGGCCGAGGTCAAGCCTTCGAGCCGTGTGAGCCCGTTCATCCGCTTCGAGCAGACCAAGAAGCTGCATCGCCAGGCGGTCATCGTCGAGCGCATGGCCAAGGGCTTTGACGGCAAGACCCTGTTCAAGGACTTCAGCTTCCAGGTTGAAGCGGGCGAGCGCGTGGCGATCATCGGCCCGAACGGTATCGGCAAGACCACCCTGCTGCGCACCCTGGTCAACGAACTGACCCCGGACGCCGGCAGCGTGAAGTGGACCGACGCGGCTGAGCTGGGCTACTACGCCCAGGACCATGCCCACGACTTCGAAGACGACGTCACCTTGTTCGACTGGATGGGCCAGTGGGCCCAGGGCGAACAAGTGATCCGCGGCACCCTCGGCCGCATGCTGTTCTCCAACGACGAGATCCTCAAGTCGGTCAAGGTCATCTCCGGTGGTGAGCAAGGTCGCATGCTGTTCGGCAAGCTGATCCTGCAAAAGCCCAACGTGCTGGTCATGGATGAACCGACCAACCACTTGGACATGGAGTCCATCGAGGCGCTGAACCTGGCGCTGGAGAACTACCCGGGCACGCTGATCTTCGTCAGCCACGACCGTGAGTTCGTATCGTCCCTGGCCACTCGCATCATCGAGCTGAGCCCAAGCGGCGTGATCGACTTCAGCGGCACCTATGACGACTACCTGCGTAGCCAGGGCGTGGTGTTTTAAGGGCAGCCAATAGCGGCTGGCTACACGCTGCAAGTAAAAGCCCCGTCAGCAGTGACGGGGCTTTTTGCATTTCCAGGCTCGACCAACGGAGCGTCAAGCCAATGATTGTTAGCCTGCTTCCTTTTCTCCCCAGCCCTTGCCATGATGGGTTCACCGCCCTGCCGCGAATGAGCCTCCATGCCTGCCGCCCCCAGCTCCCTGTCGATCACCCTGCAGATCGTCTCCATCGTCTTCTATACCTTTATCGCGTTTATCTGCATCGGCCTGCCGATTGCGGTGATTCCCGGCTACGTCCATGAACAACTGGGCTTCAGTGCGGTAGTGGCGGGCATCACCATCGGTTCGCAGTACCTGGCCACCCTCCTCAGCCGGCCCATGGCCGGGCGCATGTCGGACAACGTCGGCACCAAGCGCGCGATTGTGCTCGGCTTGAGCGGCATCCTGCTCAGCGGCGTCTTGACCCTGTTCGCCACTGCGCTGCAAAGCCTGCCCAATCTGAGCCTGGGAATTCTGATTGTCGGCCGCGTGCTGCTGGGCGTGGCCCAGGGCCTGATCGGTGTCGGCACTATCAGTTGGTGCATGGGCCAGGTCGGCGCCGAACACACCGCCCGCTCGATCTCCTGGAACGGCATCGCGTCCTACGGCGCCATCGCCATTGGTGCGCCGCTGGGTGTGGTGATGGTTGCGCAATATGGCTACAACAGCCTCGGTATCGCGCTGGCGGTGCTGGCCGGGCTGGGCCTGGTGCTGATCCGCAAAAAGCCCTCGGTGCCGGTGGTGCGCGGCGAGCGCCTGCCGTTCTGGGCGGTGTTCGGGCGGATTGCGCCGTTTGGCGCCAGCCTGTGCCTGGCATCCATTGGCTACGGCACCCTGACCACCTTCATTACCCTGTTCTACCTGAGCCGCGGCTGGACCGGCGCCGCCTGGTGCCTGACGGTGTTTGGCATCTGCTTTATCCTCTCGCGCCTGCTGTTTATCTCCAGCATCAACCGCTTTGGCGGGTTTCGCGCAGCGATTGCCTGCATGACCCTGGAAACCCTCGGCCTGGCCCTGCTATGGCTCGCACCCTCTCCCGCCATCGCCCTGGTCGGCGCCGGCCTCACCGGCTTTGGCCTGTCCCTGGTGTACCCGGCATTGGGCGTCGAAGCCATCAAACAGGTGCCCAACAGCAGCCGGGGCGCGGGGCTGAGTGCCTATGCGGTGTTTTTTGACCTGGCGCTGGCGATTGCCGGGCCGTTGATGGGCGCGGTGGCGTTGAACCTGGGCTACTCGTGGATTTTCTTTGGCGCGGCGCTACTGTCCGTCACCGGCCTGGGCCTGACCCTGCAGCTGATGCGCCGGGCCTATTGATCGGCGGTCTGTAGGCCGGCCCGCGAGTGCTGGCCAAGGGTGCGCCCGAAAAAACGCCCGGCCTCGGAAATCAGGTCACGGTGAATGCCCTCGCGGTCCACCCCATCGGCATCCGTACACAGCGCCGGCATCAGCGCCAACTGCTCATCATCGCAAGGGGCCATGAAGATAAAGTGCCCGGCCCCGGCCAACAGCTTGAAATCCGGCGGCTGCGGCAGCTTGCGCGCCAGGGCGGCGGCGTTTTTATCCACGGCCACCAGCTTGTCACCGTCGCCGCTATACAGCAGCACCGGCACATGCACGTCGCCCAGGGTGTGCCGACCAAACATCAGGCTCAGCGGGGCCATGAGCATCAACGCATGGATCCGGGAGTCGGCCTGGGGTTGCAGGTCATCGCGGTCGACCACCAGCTCGCCCTTGGTCGTGCAAGCGTCACGGTCTTCGGGGCGTTCCATGCAATAGCGGCGCAAACGCTCGAAATCCGGCTTGGCCCCGGCCAGGATCAGCGCCGTCTCGCCGCCTGCCGAATAGCCGATCACGCCCACCTGGTCGACATTGACGAACGGCGACAGCATTGGGTCGCCCAAGGTGGCGCTAATCGCTGCCGAAATCTGGATCGGGCGGCCATACAGGTTGCTCAAGGTGCCCAGGCGGCTGTGGTCCTTGTAGTTGTCGCCAGGATGCAGCACCGCCACCACCACAAATCCCTTGCGCGCCAGCGACGTCGCCAAATCGTGCAAGGCCAGGGGTGTGCCGGTGTTGCCATGGGACAACATCAGCAGCGGGAAACGGCCAATGGCGACCTTGGCATCCTCGGTGGCGGCGACGCGATAGGCGCCCACCTGGCTGATATGTTCGCGGCCGGTGGACGGATAAAAGGCGATGGCTTTCATCGGCTGCGAATCCAGCGGGTCGAGAAAGCTCATGCGGTGATAGCCCACGCTCCAATGGGGGTGCGGGGCCACGGCGGCGTGCACTGGAACGAGGCCGCCGAACAGGGAAACCAGCAAGACTGCACAAAGACGCATCATGGGGATGTCCACCTGTGCTGCGTGACGCCTGCGAGTGGGCGGTATGGCCCTGTGTTGCATAACCTGCGCCAGATTCGCCCACCCAAAACAAAAAACTCCGTAATCCGCTGGTTTTCAGGCCAGCAGAATACAGAGTTTAGGCGCCTCGAATCAGATTGATAGCGAGCCGCGGTGAAATCTCCTACGCAGCGACGAACAGTTGCTCGCTGATCTGCGCATTGGCGTCGTTCAGCGCCTTGCTGCGTGCTTCGTCACCATAGGCCAGGCCGTGGGCACGTACGAACTCAACGTCGGTAATGCCGAAGAAGCCCAGCAGCACCTTCAAGTAGTCCTCGTGCGCCACACCGGTCGGCTGACCCACATGCAGGCCACCGGCGGTGGAGACCACGATGACTTTCTTGTTGCCGCACAAGCCTTGCGGGCCGGCTTCGGTGTAGCGGAACGTCTGGCCGGCAACAGCAATGCGGTCGATCCAGGCCTTGAGTTGGGTGGGGATGGTGAAGTTGTACATCGGCGCGGCGATGACCACCGCGTCGGCCGCCAGGAACTCGGCCAGGGTCGAGGCGCTCAGGTCGGCTTCGTGCTTCTGCACCGCATCACGCAGTTCGGCAGCGGTGCCCAGGGCGCCCAGGGTGATCCCGGAAAAATGGTTGATCCCTTCGCTGGCCAAGTCGCGGTAGGTGACTTCCACACCCGGCTCGGCCGCTTGCCAGGCCTTGACCACTTCGCGGCTCAACTGACGGGATACCGAGTTGTCGCCGAGGATGCTGGAATCGATATGCAAGAGTTTCATGTGGGATCTCCAAGTGAGGACCGCCACCGGGCGATCTGATGGAGAGAATCCTACAGATCAATCCAATAGCCGATTAGCCGGTTAAAATGCGATAGTTCGTCCCACTGACAGGACAATAGGCCCAACATGCAAGACCTCAATGACCTCTACTATTTCGCCAAGGTGGTGGAAGCCGGTGGCTTCGCGGCCGCTGGCCGGCTGCTGGGGATCCCCAAGTCGCGGCTGTCACGGCGCATTGCCGAACTGGAGGAACGCCTCGGCGCCCGCCTGTTGCAGCGCACCACCCGGCAACTGACCCTGACCGCCGTCGGCGAACGCTACCTGGGGCATTGCCAGGCGATGCTGCTGGAAGCGGAAATGGCCGACGAAGCCGTGGCCAACATGTCCAGCGAGCCCCGTGGCCGCCTGCGCGTCAGTTGCCCGGTGGGCCTGGCCCACGAAATCCTGCCGACGGTGGTGGCGCAATTTCTCGCAGCCCACCCGCTGGTGCAATTGGAGATGATGCTGATCAATCGCCGCGTCGACCTGGTAGCCGAGGGCGTGGACGTGGCCCTGCGCGTGCGCGAACTGGGGGACGAAGACCCGCTGCTGGTGACCCGCCGCCTGCGTCAGGCGCAGACGGCCATGGTCGCCAGCCCCGAGTTTGTGCGTGGCCATCAGATCAACACCCCGGCCGACCTCAAGCACCTGCCGGTATTGGGCGCCCTGGAAGCCGACCGCATGGTCCACCTGCGCATGCTCGACCCTGCCGGCAATGCCACCGACCTGGCCATGGAAGCACGCCTGGGCATCGACGACTTCCTGGTGCGCAAGGCCAGCGCCCTCGCCGGCCTGGGCTTCACCGTGCTGCCGATGATGTATTGCGAGCAGGAGTTGGAAACCGGCCAACTGGTGCAATTGCTACCCGAATGGTCACTGCCTGGCGGCTGGCTGCAAGCGGTGTACCCGCACCGACGCGGCGTATCCCCAGCGGTGCGCGCCTGGATCGACTTTTTGGCCCACGCCTTCAACAATTGCGGAGATCGCCTGCTATGAACACCCGGATCATGACCGAAGACGACGTCGCCCAGTTCTGCCTGGGCCTGCCCGGTGCGCGCGAGGATTACAAATGGGGTGGAGTGCGGGTGTTCTCGATTGCCGGCAACAAGATGTTCGCGTTGCAGAACCTGCGGGGTGACTCCCTGGCGTTCAAGGTCGACAAGGAGCTGTTCCTCGGCCACGTGGACCGCCCGGGCATCCACCCGGCGCCGTACCTGGCACGCGCGCAGTGGATCATCATGCAACTGCCCTACCCGCTGGGCGGCGAGGAGTTGCGCGGTTTGCTGCAGCGCTCCCACCAGTTGGTGGTGAGCAAACTGCCCAAGCGTACGCAGATCGGCCTGAGGCTGGACGAGTAAGCCAGTCCAGGTCGTCTTGCACACAACTTGATCATCGAGACATGCACATACCCCTGTGGGAGCGCAGCTTCGCTCCCAAGCCCCACACAGCTAGAAGACCGCCAGCAGCGTGCCACCCAGAAACAACTGATCGATCCAGAACACCTGGTGCAGCACCACGATCAACCAGAACACCACCTGATACGACACCTTGCGCGTCTTGTGGCGAAACACCTGCTGTGCCACCAACGCACCGGGCCAGCCACCGGCCAGCTCCATCGCGTGCAGGATCTTTTCCGGGGTGCGCCAGCTGTCGCTCTGGGCCTTGCGCTTGTCGCTCCAGTACAAGCAAAACGTCACCACACTGACCAGCCCATAGGCCGCCAGCGGGATCAGCGACACCCCGCGATACGCCAGCAGTGCCGCGCCAAACAACGGCACGGCACACAACAGCACAAACACCAGGGCCTTGAAGCGCGGATGCTGGATGGTCATCACGCCTTGGCCGCCGCCCAGTCAATCCAGCCGAACTGCCAGGTGGCCAGGATCAGCAAGCCGAACCCAATGCGGTACCAGGCAAACACTGCGTAGCTGTGGCTGGCGATGAACTTGAGCAGACCGCGCACCGCAATCATCGCGAAGATGAACGAGACCACAAAGCCGAGCGCGAACACCGGCAGGTCCGCAGGCTGGAACAGCTCACGGTACTTGTAGCCCGAATACACCGCCGCGCCGACCATGGTTGGCATTGCCAGGAAGAACGAGAACTCGGTCGCCGTCTTGCGCGACAGGCCGAACAGCAGGCCGCCGATGATGGTCGAACCGGAACGCGACGTGCCCGGAATCATCGCCAGGCACTGGGCAAAGCCGACTTTCAAGGCGTCTTTCCAGGTGATGTCATCGACGGTTTCGGCATGGATGACATGCTCGCGGCGCTCGGCCCACAACATGATCACCCCACCGATCACCAGCGCAGTGGCCACGGTGATCGGGTTGAACAGGTATTCGTGGATCAGGTCGGCAAAAATCACCCCCAGCACCACCGCCGGAAGGAAGGCGATCAGCAGGTTGATGGTAAAGCGCTGGGCGTTGCGCTGGGTCGGCAGGCCGGTCACCACGTCAAGGATCTTGCGCCGGAACTCCCAGACCACCGCCAGGATGGCGCCCAGTTGAATGATGATGTTGAACGCCATGGCGCGTTCGCCACCGAAGTCGAGCAAATCGGCGACGATAATCTGGTGCCCGGTACTGGAGATCGGCAAGAACTCCGTCAGCCCTTCGACAATGCCAAGTATCAGTGCCTGAAAGGCGGTCCAAAGATCCATTATTCCCCCAAAAGGTCATGCGACGGCATGCCTCGTTGATATTTTCTAGGTGTTCACTAACGATGAGCACGCTGCAAGGCCGCGCGCAGGATCAAGGCTGAACTGCAAAAATTCTGTGAAAAATCAGGCAGCACTCAGGTTTTTTGATTCCGGGCCGAAAGCCTATCAGACAAGCCCGGATTTCGCTTCGCGTTATCACTGGCTGATCAACGCAGCACCGAAAATTATAAGAACGCGGAGTGACAAGACTATGAATAGTTTGCGCAATATGTCGATCAGCCGGCGCCTCTGGATGATCCTGATAGTCGCCGTGTTGATGTTGCTGACCCTGGGTTTGCTGATGCTCAAGCAGATCCACGACGACCTCTACCAGGCCAAGAGCCAGCAGACCCAGCATGTGGTACAGACCGCCAGCGGGATTCTGAATTTTTATCACAGCCTCGAAACCACCGGCGTACTGACCCGCGAAGCCGCGCAGAAGCAAGCCCTGAGCGTGGTGCGTGGGCTGCGCTATGACCAGGATGACTATTTCTGGATCAATGACCTGACGCCGGTGATGATCATGCACCCGGCCAACCCCAAGCTTGACGGCCAGAACCTCTCGGCCATCCGTGATCCGGACGGCTTTGCGGTGTTCAACGAATTCGTCACCCTGGCCAAGGCCAAGGGCGCCGGCATGGTCGATTACCGTTGGCCGAAACCTGGCGCGGCTGAGCCCGTGGCCAAGACCTCTTATATCCAGTTGTTCGAACCCTGGGGCTGGATCATCGGCTCCGGCGTCTATGTAGATGATGTGCAGGCACAGTTCCGTGGCCAGGTGTGGGAAGCCTCGCTGATCGGCCTGGGCATTGCGCTGATCATGGCCCTGCTGGTGGTGCTGATTGCCCGCAGCATCGTGCGCCCGCTGCAAGAAGCGGTGCATGCCATGGCCAACATCGCCAGCGGTGAAAGCGACCTGACCCGCAGCCTCGACACCCATGGCCAGGACGAGGTCACGCAACTGTCGCGGCACTTCAACACCTTCACTGCCAAGCTGCGCCAGGTGGTCAGCCAGTTGCAGGTGTGCGCCAATGCCCTGGGCCAGTCGTCCGCCGAACTGGGCAGCAACGCCAGCCAGGCCCATGACCGCAGCCAGCAGCAGTCCCAGCAGATGGAGTTGGTGGCCACCGCTATTAACGAAGTGACCTACGGCGTGCAGGACGTGGCCAAGAATGCCGAACACGCCGCCAGCGAAATGCGCGATGCCCAGACCCAGGCCGAACAGGGCCAGGTCAATATCGACGGCAGCCTGCAACAGATCGACGCGCTGTCCGGCACCATCAGCCAGGCGGTGGAAGTGATCCGCACCCTGTCCACCGAAAGCACGCAGATTGGCGGGGTGCTGGAGGTGATTCGCTCGATTGCCGACCAGACCAACCTGCTGGCCCTCAACGCCGCCATCGAAGCCGCCCGCGCTGGCGAACAGGGCCGTGGTTTTGCGGTGGTTGCCGATGAGGTGCGCCTGCTGGCCCAGCGTACGCAAAAGTCCACCGCCGAAATCCAGAGCATGATCGAACGCCTGCAAGGGCATTCCGAAGCAGCAGTCAAGGTGATCAGCGACAGCCACCAGGCCTCGCAACTGACCATCGAACAAGCCGGCCAGGCGGGCGCCAGCCTGAATGCCATCGGCCAGGCCCTGCGCAACCTCAACGGCCTCAACGCCTCGATTGCCAGCGCAACCCTGCAACAGGCCCATGTGGTGGAAGACATCAACCAGAACGTGACCCAGGCTGCCGGCCTGTCCCACAGCACTGCGCTGGCGGCCCAGCAGTCGAGTGTGGCCAGCGTGCACCTGAAGGACTTGAGCGAAGAGCTCAACGGCCTGCTGCGCCAGTTCAAGGTCTAACGCCCACTGTGTAGGGGCTGGTTTGCCAGCGCCTACAGGGGTTCTGCATTTGCCTGGGAGGTTGGGTACAATCGCCCTCCTCTTCGACTCTTCCAAGGAATCCCATGTCCGGGCTTGAACTGTTTGCCGCCGCGCTGGGGGTGATTGCCGTCTGGCTGACGGTCAAGCAGAACCCATGGTGCTGGCCGATCGGCCTGGTCATGGTGCTGCTGTACACCTGGGTGTTCTTCGAAGTGAAGCTGTATTCGGACATGCTGCTGCAAGTGGTCTACGCCGGCCTGCAAGTCTACGGTTGGTGGCAGTGGACCCGCGCCGGCGAGGTCAAGCAAGGGCGCCAGGTCACCCGTCTTGGCGGCCAGGCCATCCTCCTGAGCCTGACCATTGGCGCCGTGGGCAGCCTGCTGCTGGGCGCCGCCATGGCCCACTGGACCGATGCCGCGCAACCCTGGCTGGATGCCGCCCTGACCGGTTTCAGCCTGGTGGCGCAGATGTGGATGGCGCAAAAACGCGTGCAATGCTGGGCGCTGTGGATTGTGGTCGATGTGATTTTTGTCGGCCTGTTTGTCTACAAAGGGCTGTACCTGACAGCCGCGCTCTACGCCTTGTTCACCGTGATTGCCGTGCAAGGCTGGCGCGAATGGCGCGCCGACCCGGCGTTGCGCACATGAAGGTGCTGGTGATGGCAGGCCCCGAGTCCAGCGGTAAGAGCTGGCTGGCCGAGCAGCTGCAAGCGCATTTCGGCGCGGTGCTGGTGGGCGAATATGTGCGCTATTTCATCGACCATTACCAGCGTGACACGACCCTGGCCGACATCCCGGACATCGCCCGTGGCCAACTGGCCTGGGAAGATGCCGGCCGCGCCCGGCAGCCGCAACTGTTGATCCTCGACACCCACTTGCTGACCAACAAGCTCTGGAGCCTGACCCTGTTTGGCGATGCCCCGGCATGGCTCGATGAGGCGCTGCTGGCCCGCCACTACGACCTGCACCTGCTGCTGTCGCCCGAAGGCATTGGCTGGACCGCCGATGGCCAGCGCTGCCAGCCAGACCTGGCAGACCGCCAGGCCTTCTTCCAGGCCAGCCGCGACTGGCTGGAGCAGCATCACCAGCCCTTCAAGGTGATTGGCGGGGATTGGCAGGCGCGGCATGACCAGGCCTTTGCCGCCGTGACGCGCCTGCTCGCCGACTAAATCCCCTACTCGTGGATCACCTGCCGTTGATACTGCGGATCAGCCTTGATCTGCTGCTCGGTAAACGGCAACGGGCTGAGCTTTTTCGCGGAGAACGCCTGGGTCTGATCCTTGAAGTGGGGCGACGCCGGATCGCTGGACAGCGAGAACGCCAACACGCCTTCGGCCTTGGGCCCCTGGTCGTCGAAAGTGACAATCTGCAAGTAACTGCTGCCGCTGACCACCTCGCGCTTGCCATCTGCCCTCGGCACGCTTTGCATGGCGTTGTAGATGCCCAGCTCCTGCGGCCCACCATGCATCGGCGTGCTGCCGGAAACCTGGATATCGCCCCAGCGCGCGCCCTCCTGCAAGCCCGACTCGCTCACTTGGGCGATTGACGCCAGCATCGCCTCACGCAATGCCTTGGCCACCTGCGGCTGTTCGAGGAGCAAGCCGCGTGGGGTGGTTTGCGCGTGATCCGGGTCGAACGCAACGCGCCACACATCCGGCACTTGCTGCATGTGCTCCATGACCTGGATGAAATGCACCAGGCCCAGGCCGCTGTCGAGATTGGCTTTCTGGTCCCAGTCCTTGAGGCGGGTGCACAGGGGTTTCAGGGGTTCATCCGTCTGTTGCGCGCAGAACTTGAGCAAATCCGGCATCACCTGGCCGGCCAGGTACACCTGGTTGTCCAGCACCATATGTTGCAGGTCAGCGATGGTGATCGGCTGTTTGTCCAGGTCCTGCAAGCGCTGCAAGGCAAAACGCGAACGGGCGCCCAGGGCTATGTGATCCTGGCTGATCACCGGCGAGAAGCCGGCCAGCGGCGCCTTGGGGTTGGCCATCCAGGCCGAATCATTGGAGTGCTGTACGTAATCCCGGCGTTCCAGCTGCGGCAGTTGATCAGCGGCGAAGATCCCCGGCTGCGCCGCGCGCGGGTCGATATCCCAGGCGCAGGCACTGTGGGCACCGTCGAGCATGATCATTTGCAGGCCAGCACGCGGGTCGCTGCATTGCTCAAGTTTTTTTGCACTGACGTTCGGTACCACCGACAGATTCATATACAGGCTCTGCCCCTGATCGTCCGCTGCCAGGGTGTTGACCCAGGGAATGCCTTGCAGGCGGTGTACCGAGGCTTGCAAGTCCTTGAGGCTGCGGGCCTGGTTCATCGCGTACCACTGTTGCAGTACGCGGTCATTACCCAGGTTGGCATCACGCAGGCTGAAAGCGTATTGCCCGTTCCAGTCGAGCTTGCCCGGCCATTGCACCACCGGCCCGAACTGCGAACTGTAGACCGTTTGGGTGTGGGGCTCGGCGCCCTTGACCTGCACGGTCACCTGGGTTTTCTGCAGGGGGATCGACTTGCCGTCAAGCAAGTAGCGGGTTGGGTCCTTCGGGTCCAGGGTCAGGCGATACAGGGTGAAATGTTTGGATGTGTCCACCGTATGGGTCCAGGCCACATGCTGGTTGAAGCCGATATTGACCACCGGCAGGCCCGGCAAGGCGGCGCCCATTACATCCAACTGGCCAGGGATGGTCAGGTGCATCTGATAAAAGCGCATGCCGCCGATCCATGGAAAGTGCGGATTGGCCAATAACATGCCGCGCCCATTGAACGAGCGCTCGCCTCCCACCGCCACGGCGTTGCTGCCGCGATCCAGGGCAAAACGCTGCTGCTTCAAGGTGGCGACCTCAAACGCTCGCACATTGCCCTGCACCGCCACGCCTGGCTGGGGCGGTGTCGCCCCCGCCAAGGCCTCGGCAAATTGCCCCACCCCACCTTCCACCAACAACCTGCGGGTCAGCTTGACCAGGTCATTGGTAGTGATTGGCCGCACCCAGGCGCCCTGGCACTGCATCGGCCGGTCCTTTGTCCCGCGTTCTTGCAGGTAACGGTTGTACCCCGCCACATAACCTGCAAGACGCTGCTGCATCTGCGGGGTCTGAGCCTTCCAGAATGCCGTCACTGCTTCGGGCGTATTGAGCCAAGTAAAAAACACATCGCTGGTCAGGTTGTTGCGCTCTTCCAGGGTCGCCTGCTCGGCACCGAAGTAGCGAGCGCGCTGGCCATTGACCGTCACCACTTCGTTGGCCAACAGGCACAGGTTGTCCTGCGCGTAGGCATAGCCGATGCCATACCCCAGGCCTCGCTCATCGTTGGCGCGGATATGCGGGATACCAAACCCGGTGCGGCGGATATCGGCGCTCAGCGCACCCGCCTGCACGTCGCTCACCTGGCGGGCCGTCGCACACAGGCTCACCCCCAGCAACACACCCGCCACGCAAACCCTGGACAACCCGTTGGAAATAATCACGCAGACCCCATCATCAAGCCAAATTGAACGCCCAAGGCGGGGCCGACTCGCCAATGCCAGCCCATGGATAGAGACGTAGAAATCCGCAGAAATTTAGGCCGCGCGCGGCTTATTTACCGGCGCCAGGAATGTGACAGACGTGATACTGACAAAATTTATACAGGTTGGACTTCATGATTTGCGCGACTCATACGTCTTATTAACTAAGAGCACCATCATTTTCCTGATCAGGCTCTGATAAGGAGTTTTTGCATGTACAACCCGCAACTGCCCACGGACGGACATTTTATGGCACACGACGCCGCTTTCGGCGCGGATACCCAAGCCTTCGCCAAGGCAACCGAGCATCAAGGCAACCAACGCATCCGGCATCTGCTCAAGTGTTTTGGGTTGCGCACCAGCCTGATCCGGCTGAAAGTCATCGACGCCCTGCTCACGGCAGCCGACAACGGCCGCTCGCTGGGGGTACGGGGCGTGCACAGCCATTTGCTGGAACTGGGCATCCCGTTATCGTTTCTCAGTGTGCGCGAGGTGCTCAAGCGCCTGTGCAGCGAGGGCTTGATCACCCTCAACAGCGATAAAAGCTACAGCCTCCATGAAGAGGCTGTGAAGGTCCTGGATTCCGGTGCCTGACTTACAGGTTGGGCTTGACCTTGCGGCGCATGATGCCGTTGATCACCACCACAATCACTGCCACGGCAATGGCGATGTACTGGAACGTCTTCTCACTGATGGCGCCGATGTTCTGCAAATAGGACAGGCCAAACATCGTGCCGAGGACGACCAGGGAAATTAGAATCGAGTAAATCAAGCGTTGCTTCTGGGTCATGACGGGTTCCTGAAACCTGAAAGTTGTATCCACTGTTTATCGCAAGCCATGCCAAGGGCATACCCTATTTCGGGGATGACTCAGGGTGGGCGTGAATTCATGTTACAGGCGATCAGCCACTTTGGCTTGTCTTGCACCCGATCACCTGCCAGTTATCTCTGTTGACAATTCACCGTGGGATAAATCGGACCAGCTTCGCCACTTAGCCTGGGAAAACTGAAGGCCTGAATGCTTTCAGAAGTGTCGTCCCACACAGGTGAACCGCGATGCCCCCAATTGCAGTAATACCTTTCACTCCAGGTTTTGCGACAAACGGAATATCCCCTTCCCCCAGGGCGCTCCAGGCAGCGGTTGAGCCATCAACCGTCGTGCACAACACACCACCTACCCAGGCAGAAACCCGCAGCCCCGACCTGAAGCGGGCCCTTGGGGACCAGCGTAACTGGCAATCCCTGACGCAGCTTCTTGACCAGGCGGCCCAAGGCCTGGCACCCGAAGCCGACGCGCAAGCCGTGGCGTCAGCGTTGGCCGGGGTGACGTTTACCCCTGACGTCGACTCTTCGTATGTTCAGCAACAACCTTCCCGGGATACAACCACCGTCGACCTTGAACGGTTCTTGATAAAGAGCGACGTCAGACTGCCGCGTACCCGAACCGAATTGTCGGACCTGGCTAAAGCTATGACAATTCAGGCGTTGCAGCCGCCATACGGCAATTACGGTGGTGGACTGTCCTGGCCTTTACCCCTGAGCGTTTCGCAACAGCAGTCTGTCCTTACGCTCTTCACGACCAACTCGGCAGGCTTATCAGACCTCCCCTTGATAGACCATCGCGCCGGGCCGCTGGGTTATCTTGCCGACGCCGTGCCGTTGTCCGGGGCCGAACTCCAGGACCCCGGCCAGGCGCTGGAAAAACTTATCCAGTCACCCCGCGGGCAAGCGCTGGGGCAGGCAATCCAAACTCATCTTAACGGTGTCCAGACACCAAGCAGCACCCGCGACTACGTGTTGACAGCAATCAACCTGGGGCTCGATTCAGAATCCATCAGCCACCCCCAGAGAAATACAGTCGCAGGCTTTGACCTCGCCCAGGAGCAACATTGGGGCAAGTCGCCCTCCTCTATTGTCAACGCCCTGCGCAACCATCTGGTCACGACCGGCAAGGCCACCATGGCGACCGCTCAACTGGGAGCGCATCTGTTGCTGGCGCGTCTTGCACCTCAGTTCCTGGTCAAGGATATCCCTGACAAAGTGACCTATGGCAGCCATTCCTGGGCCAGCTTTCACCTGGCGGTGGCAAAGATAGAAGCCAGCACACCAGGCGTTACGCCACAGATGAGTTACGCCCAGGTCATGAGCGTCGCCGATGCCAGCGATGCATCTGTTTACGATGCAACCCAAACGGCTGTGTTAATTGACTGGGCGGTTGCCAACGGCGTTCTCGATAAAAAAGATGACAGCCTTTACAGCAGCGCTGAAATCGAACGCGCCCGCAGCGACTTCAACCAGCAACTGGATGAGCGGGCAACTGCTTCGAGCCAGCTGCGCACGCCCATACCCGACCTGAAGCAAATCGCGCTGGCCAAGCTTGAGCAACAATTTGGCAAAGGCATTCCCTTCGAAGAAAAATGTATCAAGGCTGATTATTACTTTCGCAGCGCCAAGATTCATCAGGGCACCTACTCGATGCTGGACATCGCGATGATGGACCATCACGACGTTCCCAAATGGAAAACGACGGACAGTCGCATCCCGATCGACAGCCTTAACGCGCGCGAGAAAGTCAACGTATTCGACAGTTTCAAAACAGCATTCGACGACACTATCAGAATACAAAAACAAGGCATTAAAACCGCGATAAAACACATGATTGCCCAGTTACCGTTAGCCGATCGTAAAAACCTTGAGTCGGGGGAGATCCACTTCTATCAAGAAAGGACGTATACCATCGCGACGGATTTTTTTTCGCCGCCCGCCCTCACTTCAAAAAGCAAAAAAATGCTGATCAAAGTCGGACGCGATAACCCTCCAATCGTGTATGAAGTTGATCTGGCAAAAGGTGCTATCGCCCGGGGAAAACTGTCGCTGACAGAGTTCCGTAACGCCAACAGGCTCCATAGAACAGAGGAGTTCAACGTCGGCGATGCCGAACGCCCAGCGCGGTTGGACGCAACTCCCGGCAGTGCGTTGCCGCCACAGAGTTTTTCCAGCGTCAGGACGCAGGATATCGCTGATGCGTTTGTCGAGGCCTTTGACCTGGATAACGCAGACGTGCTCAAACAGGCGCGGGGGGTCACCACCTTTGACGAGGAGCAAGCCTCGCGAGACAAGGTCAATGAATTGCTGTTGAACCTGATTCCGCTGAGATCGGCCATTGTCAACTTTCAACAGGGCAACTACGCCGACGGCGTGATGGATTTGGGGCTGGACCTGCTGGGTTTTCTGACCGCAGGCGCGGCAACGTCTGCCAGGGCAGGGAAAGTGGTATCGACGGCAACGTCCAGCACGACCAAGGCACTGGGACTGGCAAGAGCGATTGGCGTTAGCGCTATCGAGGCCCTGAACCCTCTGAGCGGCGTAGGAGACTTGCTGATGGGCACAGCGCGACTCGCCAAAACGGGCGCCAAGGGAGCAGCCCATAAGATACAAGCGCTGCGGGGCAGCGCAGACAGCTATGACTTGGTGGCCGCCAGCCAAAAATACGACGCTGCAGCAACAGGCACATTCAAGTACGCCGACCAATCCGGCGACACGCTCGCGGTGCAGCAACAGGGCAAATGGTACGCCTACGATGACGGTACCCAACAGGCCTATGGCAGCCCTCTTGAAGATTTCACCCCCTTGAACACGTTGATGCCAGTCAATCGTGATTGGCTCACCCTGCATCATCCACACTCTCGGCGCTACAACCCGCTGCAACGAATCTGGCGCAAGGTCTACCCAGCAGCCCCACCGCCACCGCCAAAAGCACTACCCAGCGGGGATTACGCACTCAGCATGAAGGGAAAATGGCAGGGTGAGCACTTCTCAAGCCAAAATGCGTTAGTCGATACCGCGTTGAAATTTGAGAGCGATATGCATGCCTACTTCAACTCGGCAAATGCAGGCAACATCCCACCACGGCCTGCGATTCCATCTATCCCCACCCCCGTTCCATCATCAGAGGTAATCACCAAAGGATTACAAGCATCCGATGGCCTGGTGTTTGGAGAGAACCATGGAGAAAGGGCCAGCTTCCAACTCCTCTACGACAACATGGATTTATTCGTTCGGCAAAAAGTAAAAAGGGTCTATATCGAAGGCGTGGCGGATTACCCTTCAGGCATCAGGGACGACGGAATCGGCTGGCTTGGGGACACAAACCAGAAACGCACCCAACCGAACTTTGAAGAGCTTAAACGCAAGTTCGAAGAAAATGGCATAGAGGTGCTTCCTCTGGACCATGTCTATTTAACACAACGATATAACCCAACACTCTCCACAAAAGAATACAGCGTTGCTGATGCCAAGGAGCGGCTCGAACGATTCAACTATTACGCCGCACAAACCATCAAGGCAACCAGCGGCGGCGAAAAGTGGATCGCCTTGGTCGGCCGGTTCCATACAAATACCCAGTTGGGGGTGCCCGGCATGGCTGAATTGACTGGAGGCCTGAGCATCGGCATTTTTCCAAAAAAAATGACCGGTCCCAGCGATGGATTGACCAATACGTTTGTTGTGCCACCGGGCCACGTACCGGGTCCGACGACTCCGATGGGAGACCTGACAATCTCGTTTCAGGTCAGGCACCCCCAGCCTTGATCAGCATATAGATATGAAACACAGGTCCTACGCCGGACCTGTATTTCAGATGATTCTACCCACGCATTACTTGTCCTTGAACTCTGGAGTGCGCTTGGCCACGAACGCGGCCATGCCTTCCTTCTGATCCTGAGTGGCAAAGGCTGCGTGGAACACCCGGCGCTCAAAACGCACACCTTCCGAAAGGCTGACTTCAAAAGCGCGGTTCACGCTTTCCTTGACCATCATGCTGATCGGTACCGATTTGCTGGCGATCAGCGCCGCAACCTTGAGCGCCTCGTCCAGCAGTTCGTCCGCCGGCACAATCCGCGCGACGATGCCGCAACGCTCGGCCTCCACCGCATCGATAAAACGCCCGGTCAGGCACATTTCCATGGCCTTGGCCTTGCCCACCGCACGGGTCAGGCGCTGGGTGCCGCCCATGCCCGGCAGGACGCCGAGGTTGACTTCCGGCTGGCCGAACTTGGCCGTATCGCCAGCCAGGATAAAGTCGCACATCAACGCCAGTTCGCAGCCGCCACCCAGGGCAAAACCGTTGACCGCCGCGATGATCGGCTTGCGGCGGTTGGCCACACGGTCGCTGTCGCTGAACAGGTCGTCGAGGTAGATCTGCGGGTAGGTCAGCTCGGCCATTTCCTTGATATCGGCGCCAGCGGCAAAGGCTTTCTTGGAGCCGGTCAACACGATGCAGCCGATCTCGGGATTGGCTTCCAGGCTGTCCAGGGCCTGGTTCACTTCGCTGACCAATTGCGCGTTCAAGGCATTCAGCGCTTGCGGGCGATTGAGGGTAATCAGCCCGACACGGCCTTGAACGTCGAGCAAAATGGTTTCGTAACTCATCGATCCGTTCCTCTTCAAAGATTGCGCGAAATGACCATGCGCTGAATATCACTGGTGCCTTCATAAATCTGGCAGACCCGCACATCACGGTAGATCCGCTCCAGCGGGAAGTCGCTCAGGTAACCGTATCCGCCCAGGGTTTGCAAGGCGGCAGAACAGACTTTCTCAGCCATTTCCGAGGCAAACAGCTTGGCCATGGACGCCTCCACCAGCGCAGGCTTGCCGCTGTCGCGCAGGGCGGCGGCGTAGTGCACCATCTGCCGGGCCACGGCAATCTGGGTGGCCATGTCCGCCAGGCGAAACGCCACGGCCTGGTGCTCGATCAGCGGCTTGCCGAAGCTTTCCCGCTCGCGGGCGTAATCACGGGCCGCTTCAAACGCGGCGCGGGCCATGCCCACCGATTGCGAGGCAATGCCCACGCGACCGCCCTCAAGGTTAGCCAGGGCGATTTTGTAGCCTTCGCCCTCCTCGCCCAGACGGTTGGCGACCGGCACCTTCACATCCTCAAACAGAATCTGGCAGGTGTCGGATGCATGCTGGCCAAGCTTGTCCTCGACCCGCGCGACGGTGTAGCCAGGCGAGTCGGTGGGCACGATAAACGCGCTGATCCCACGCTTGCCGGCCGCAGGATCGGTCACGGCAAACACAATCACCACCCCGGCGTTCTGCCCGGAGGTGATGAACTGTTTGCAGCCATTGAGCACGTAGTGCTCGCCCTCCAGGCGCGCGCGGGTCTTCAGGCTGCTGGCATCGGACCCGGCCTGGGGCTCGGTCAGGGCAAACGCACCGAGCATCGCGCCGCTGGCCAGGGGCTTGAGGAATTGTTCTTTCTGCTGGTCATTGCCGAACTTGAGGATGGGCACGCAGCCCACCGAATTGTGCACGCTCATGATGGTCGAGCAGGCGCCATCACCGGCCGCAACCTCTTCCAGGGCCATGGCATACGCCAGGTACCCAGTGTCGCAGCCGCCCCACTGTTCCGGCACGAGCATGCCGAAAAAGCCCAGCTCGGCCATCTCAGCGATAGCCTCCCTGGGGAAGCGATGCTCGCGGTCCCACTCGGCAGCGAACGGTTTGAGCCGCTCCTGGGCGAATTGCCGGGCCGCGTCGCTGATTTGCAGTTGTTCGTCATTGGGCAACATATAGCTTCCTTAATCCAGGCACTCGACGGCCATGGCCGTGGCTTCACCGCCGCCGATGCAGATGGCGGCAACGCCGCGCTTGAGGCCCCGCTGGCGCAGCGCCGAAAGCAGGGTCACGAGGATCCGCGCACCGGATGCGCCAATCGGATGCCCCAGAGCGCACGCGCCACCGTGGACGTTGACCTTGTCGTGGGGGATTTCCAGCTTGCTCATGGTCACCAGGCTGACAACGGCAAAGGCCTCGTTGATCTCGAACAGGTCGACGTCACCCAGGCTCCAGCCGGTCTTGCTCATCAGCTTGCGAATCGCCCCCACCGGTGCCACCGGAAACAGCCCCGGCTCATCGGCAAAGGCCGCGTGGCCGTGGATCACTGCCAGGGGCTTGAGCCCGCGCTTTTGCGCTTCGGACTGGCGCATCAAAAGCAAAGCCGCCGCACCGTCGGAGATCGAGCTGGAGTTGGCCGCCGTCACCGTGCCGCCTTCGCGGAACGCCGGCTTCAAGGTGGCGATCTTATCCAGGCGCGCCTTGGGCGGCTGCTCGTCGTCAGTGATGGTCTTTTGTTCCTTGCCCACGGTGACCTGCACCGGGACGATCTCGGCGCTGAAGCGCCCGGCACTGATCGCCTGCTGCGCGCGGGTCAGCGAGGCAATGGCAAAGGCATCCTGGGCTTCGCGAGTAAAGCCATTGGCTTCGGCACAATCCTCGGCAAAGGTGCCCATCAGGCGGCCCTTGTCATAAGCGTCTTCGAGGCCATCGAGGAACATATGGTCCAGGACCCGGCCATGGCCCATGCGGTAGCCGCTGCGCGCACGGTCCAGCAGGTAAGGTGCGTTGGACATGCTCTCCATGCCGCCTGCAATCACCACCTGCACGCTGCCGGCCAGCAGCGAGTCATGGGCGAGAATCGTCGCTTGCATGCCCGAACCGCACATCTTGTTGAGGGTGGTACAACGTGTCGATTTATCCAGGCCGGCCCCCAGCGCTGCCTGGCGTGCCGGCGCCTGACCGAGACCTGCGGGCAGCACGCAACCGAACAGCACTTCATCCACGGCGTCGTGGGCGATACCGGCGCGCTCGACGGCGGCGCGAATCGCGGCGGCGCCCAGTTGCGACGCGGTCAGGCCCTTGAGTTCGCCCTGGAAGCCGCCCATGGGTGTACGTACGGCGCTGACAATAACAATCGGGTCGTGGAGCTGAGTCATGACAAATCCTCCTTACTTGGCCGCCATGCGCAAGGCACCGTCAAGACGGATCACCTCGCCATTGAGCATGCTGTTTTCAATGATGTGCCGGACCAGCGCGGCGTACTCGGCCGGCTTGCCCAGGCGTGGCGGGAACGGCACACCGGCGGCCAGGGCATCGCGAACTTCCGGGGTCATGCCGGCCATCATCGGCGTTTCAAAGATGCCCGGGGCGATGGTCATCACGCGGATGCCGAAGCGCGCCAGTTCACGGGCGGCCGGCAGGGTCAGGCTGGCAATCGCGCCCTTGGACGCCGCATACGCAGCCTGGCCGATCTGCCCGTCGAAGGCCGCCACCGAAGCAGTGTTGATGATCACGCCGCGTTCGCCGTCGGCGTCGGCCGGGGTTTCGGCAATCGCCGCTGCCGCCAGGCGCAGAAGATTGAAACTGCCGACCAGGTTGACGTTGATCACCTGGGCAAAGCTGGCCAACCCATGCGGGCCGTTCTTGCCGAGGATTTTCTCGCCACGCACCACGCCTGCGCAGTTGATCAGCCCATGCAGGCCGCCAAACGCTGCAACCGTTGCTTGTACTGCCGCTTCGGCGGCGGCTTCCTGGCTGATATCCGCCACCACGCTGCGCGCCTGCGAGCCCAGCTTTGCAGCCTGGGCCGCCACGGCGTCGGCGTTCAGGTCCACCAGCATCACCTTGGCGCCCGCCGCCACCAGCATCTGGGCAGTGGCCGCGCCGAGGCCCGAAGCGCCACCGCTGACCATAAATACCTTGTTCTCAATCTGCATCATTGTTTCCTTGAAGAGGGATCAAGCCGTGGTCGCTGCCTGGACCTTGGCGATTTCCTGGTTACGCAAAATAAACCGTTGCAGCTTGCCGCTCGGGGTCTTGGGCAGGTCGCTGACAAATTCGATTTCCCGTGGGTAGGCGTGGGCCGCCAGGCGCTTGCGCACATGCTGGCGCAGTTCCTCGGCCAACTCGGCGTCGGCGCGGTACTGGCTGTTGATCACCACGAAGGCCTTGACCAGTTCGGTGCGCTCGGCGTCCGGCTTGCCGACCACCGCGGCTTCGATCACCGCCGGGTGCTCGACCAAGGCGCTTTCCACATCGAACGGCCCCACGCGGTAGCCGGAAGTGGTGATCACATCGTCACTGCGCCCGACAAAACTGATGCTGCCATCGGGGTTCAACTCCACGGTGTCGCCGCTCAAGTAGTACTTGCCGACGAAGGCCTTGGTCTTGACCCCGTCGTAGCCTTCGAACCAGCACATGGGTGACTGCTCGCGGTCGATGGCGAGGATGCCCGGCTGGCCGGCGGGCAATTCCTGGTGGTTGTCGTCCAGCACCACGATGCGGTGCCCCGGCGAGGCAAAGCCGGCCGAGCCGACATGCACCGGGTGTTCCAGGCCGTGGTGGTTGCACAGGACCATGCCCAGTTCGGTCTGGCCGTAGTGGTCGTGGATAGTCACACCCAGGTTATCGGCAAACCAGCGGATCACTTCCGGGTTCAACGGCTCGCCAGCGCTGCTGACGATGCGCAACCGGCCCTTGATCGAGCGCGCGAACTGCTCGCCACCGGCGATCAGCAGGCGGTAGGCCGTGGGCGAGCCGGTCAGGTTGGTGATCCCGTATTTGTTGATGACCCGGCAGGTGCTTTCCAGGGTGAACGGGCCATCGTAGAAGGTGATCGGATGCCCCATGGACAGCGGCCCGGTCACGCCGAAGTAGATGCCATAGGCCCAGCCCGGATCGGCGACGTTCCAGAACGCATCTTCGGTGCGCAGGTCCACGGCGTCACGGGTGTAGCTCTGGAACGCGACCAGGGCCTTGAGCGGCACGGCCAGGGCCTTCGACGGGCCGGTGGTGCCAGAGGTGAACATCAGCAGGAACGGATCGTCTGCGCCCAGCAACACCGGTTCGCACACATTCGAATAGTTGGGCAACTCGGCCCAGAAACTGAAATCGCCGCGCACAATGCCTTCGCCCTTGGCGCCGGCCACGGTGACGATGGTCGGGCAGTCGGTGACTTCGGCCAGCTTGCTGCGGTTGACCGCGTCGGTCACCACCAGCGCCGCGCCGGAGCTGTTCAAACGGTGTTCGATGGCCTTGGGGCCGAACGCGGTGAACAGCGGCTGGTAGACCGCGCCGATGCGCCAGGTGGCAAGCACCGTCACCAGCAATTCAGCAGTGCGCGGCAACAGGCCGGCCACCTTGTCGCCACGCTTGACGCCCTGGGCCAGGAGGAAGTTGGCCAAACGCGCGGCCTGATCCTGCAACTCGCTGAAGGTGACGGTGGCGCTGCGACCATCCTTGCCCTCCCAGAACAAGGCAATGCGCCCCGGCAGCACGTGCCGGTCACAGCATTCGACGCAGGCATTGAGCCCTTGCAGGTGGCCGGCCAGTGCGGCCTCGACGGTTTGCTGGTAGTTGAACTGGGTGGTCGCAGCCAAATAATCGCGCATCGTGGCAAATCCCTGTGTCTTTTGTTGTTTTGGGGGGCGTGCTTTTGCGGGGTGAAGCTGCGCAAATAGTGGCGCCAGAGCGGCGCATGGACAATGGTCAAAGCTTTCAATGTGGCTGACTGGTTTGGCCAATGGCGCCGTGGAACAAACCGTTGCGTCATAGAGGCCAACAATCAGCCGGTCAACCCAAGCGATTGGACGCCCCGCCCACCAGCTTCTAATCTGAGGGCCTGCGCCACCGAAGAAGCCCCCTCGATGATTGTTCGCCCCAAACCCAACCTGTTCGGCATCCTGTTCTCCCTCAAGGGCTCGATTGCCAAGCGCATTGCCCTGCGCAGCCTGCTGGTCACGCTGCTGGCCTCGGTGATCGTGTTGGTGGAAACCCTGCACCCAGCCTATTTCTCCAAGGTCAACGCCACGCCGTTCACCCTGCTGGGGCTGTCGCTGTCGATCTTCATGAGTTTTCGCAACAACGCCTGCTACGACCGCTGGTGGGAAGGCCGCAAGCAATTGGGGCAGATGGTCATTGAAATCCGCTCGCTGATCCGTGAGAGCCAGGTTTTTACCCTGCCCGGCGAGCGCGAAGGCCTGTTGCGCGGCCTGTGCGGCTTTGCCCACGGCCTGGTGGCGCGCCTGCGCCTGGAAGACGAAGCCAGTGCCATCAAGCCGTGGATCAACGTGGAACCCCGCCACCCGAACCCGCCCGACCGCATCCTGCAAACCCTCGGGGCCCACTGCTCGGACGCCGCGCAACAGGGGCGGATCAGCGACTGGCGCTACACCCAGCTGGAAACCCGCCTGGTCGGCCTGAGCCAGGTACAGGCTGCCTGCGAGCGGATCAAGAGCACGCCGCTGCCCTTCCCCTACACCTTGCTGCTGCACCGCACCATCTATCTGTTCTGCATCCTCCTGCCGTTTGCCATGGCCGAGCCCCTGGGCTGGCTAACGCCGATTTTCACCGCCATTGTCAGCTACACCTTCTTTGGCCTGGATGAGATCGGCGACGATCTCGAAGACCCTTTTGGCTTCGATGAAAACGACCTGCCGTGCAATGCCATCGTGCGTACCCTGGAGCGGGAGATCCTCGCGGCTCTCGGCGAAACCACCCTGCCGGCGCCCCTGGAGCCCGTGGACTACGTGCTGACGTGACACAGGTTTGACACTCGTCGGTGTCTGACCGAAGCTGACCACTTTGCACTAGCTGCCCAGCTTTCGGACGCCTGCATGTCAAAGTCACGCCGTTACGCGATCATCGGCCTGAGCGCCCTGTTGTTTGTCGCACTGATCTTTTGGTATTTCTCCCGCACCCCCAGCGTGTCCGTCCCGCCGGCTGTTGCCCACGGTTACTCCAAGGCCCTGAAACAGGCACATAACGGCGAGCCTGGCGCCGCGCGCGTGTTGTATCAGCAACTGGGCCGGCCGGACCTCTCCGACATCCGCCGCGCCGCCCTGCACGGAGAATTGCACAACTACCCAAGCCCCCAGGCCTTGAAGCTGGCGGACAAGGACCTGAGCCACGAATCCCCCCTGGTGCGCCAGGCGGCCATCGCCAGCATCGTCGGCCTGGTGCCCAGCGGCCAGCGCACCCTGTTGCTCGGCCCATTGCTCGATGATGACGAACAAAGCGTACGGTTTGCCGCCGCCAATGCCCTGCTGGGCCTGTCGCCCGACACCCTGGGCCTGTACTTCGGCCCCTTGCAGCTGGTGCTGGATGAATATGTGAAGTACCTCAAGACCCAGCCTGAAAGCCCCGAAGGCTGGATCCAGCTGGCACGCCTGTACATTCACAGCGCCCTGCTGCCCGAGGCGCAACATGCGCTGGAACAGGCATTGCGCCTGGATCCGCAGAACCTGCCGGCAGTGGTCGCGCGCATCGAGCTGCTGGACAGACAGGGCAAGGTCGATGACTCGCGCCAGGTGCTCGCCACCCAGTTGCAAGCCCACCCCGAGTCAGCCTACCTGCAACATGCCCTGGGCATGTGGCTGCTGCACCATGGCGAGCGCGAGTACGCGCTGCTGGGCCTGTCCAAGGCGGTGGAGCTGGAACCCGACAACCAGGATTACCGCTACGACCTGGCCACCACCCTGCACGACCAGGAGGAACTGGAAGCCGCCCAGCGCCAGTTGGAAGAAATCGTCCAGCGCCACCCGGCCAACCGCAAGGCGCGGGTGCTGTTGATCAACTATTGGAAAGAAAGCGGCCAGTTGCAGAACGTGCAGGTGCTGTTGGCCCAGCTGGAGCAGCAAAACCCGGACGATCCGGCCCTGCAACAAGGCCTGTGACGCGCGCCAGGCATTGAAATCTGTGGACTGCCTTGCACAAAAACAAGAAAACGTTGAACCGCCCCACAGCCCAACGGTCAAGTGAATATGGCGCGCCTTGACCGGCGCGCCCCTCAACTTATACGTGACCCGAGGGCACTTCTTGTCTACATCCAAAGAGCTGTTCACAGCAAAGGCGGCCACCGGCATCGAAGGTCTTGATGACATTCTTGCCGGGGGGCTATCGCGTAGCCATCTGTTCCTGCTCGAAGGTGAGCCCGGCACCGGCAAGACCACCGTGGCCCTGCAGTTTCTCCAGGCCGGCGCCAAGGCCGGGGAACGATCGCTGTATATCACCCTGTCGGAAACCGAGCGCGAGCTGCGCCAGGGCGCCAAGTCCCACGGCTGGGACCTGGATGAGCACATCCATATCTTTGAACTGACCCCACCTGAAAGCCTGCTCAATGCCGAGCATCAGCAAAGCCTGCTGTACTCCTCCGACCTTGAGCTGGGCGAGGCCACCCGGCAGATCTTCGAGGTGGTAGAACGGGTCAAGCCCACCCGCGTGGTGATCGACAGCCTCTCGGAAATCCGCCTGCTGGCCCAAAGCTCGTTGCGCTATCGAAGGCAGATCCTGGCGATCAAGCACTACTTTGTGCGCTACGAAGCGACCGTGCTGCTGCTGGACGACCTGACCACCGAATCCCTGGATAAAACCGTACACAGCGTGGCCCACGGAGTGATCCGCCTGGAAGAACTGACCCCCAACTACGGCGCGGAACGACGCCGGGTACGGGTGGTGAAGTACCGTGGCCAGAAGTACCGGGGGGGCTTTCACGACTTCACCATTATGGAAGATGGCGTGCATGTGTTCCCCCGCCTGGTGGCGGCCGAGCACCGCAGCGGTTACAGCCGTCAGACCCTGACCAGCGGCATTCGCGAGATGGATGCGCTGCTCGGCGGCGGGATCGAGACCGGCTCCAGCACCCTGATCCTCGGCCCTGCCGGTACCGGCAAATCCTTGATCTCGATGATCTTCGCTGCCGCAGCAGTGGCCCGTGGCGAAAAGGCCGCGCTGTTTATCTTCGATGAAGAGCTGGGCCTGCTGTTCGACCGCATGAAAAACATGGGCATTGACCTGGCCGCCCTGCAAGCCACCGGCAACCTGCTGATCGAGCAGGTGGATGCCGCCGAGCTGTCGCCCGGCGAGTTTTCCCACCGGGTGCGGCGTTGCGTGGATGAGCGCCAGATCAAGACCGTGGTCATCGACAGCATCAACGGTTACCAGGCAGCGATGCCTGAGGAAAACGCCCTGGTGCTGCACATGCACGAGCTGTTGCTGTACCTCAACCGCCGTGGCGCAGCGACCTTCATGACCGTGGCCCAGCACGGCCTGGTCGGCGACATGCAAGCGCCGGTGGATATCACCTACCTGGCAGACACGGTGATCCTGTTGCGCTACTTCGAAGCACTGGGCAAGGTACGACGGGCAATTTCCATCATCAAGAAACGCACCGGCAGCCATGAATCGACCATCCGCGAATACCGCATCGCCAGCCGTGGCATGACCATCGGCGAACCCCTCGAAGCCTTCCAGGGCGTGCTGCGCGGAGTGCCCACCTACATGGGTGCCGGCAAGCCGCTGCTCAAGGATGAGAGCTTGTGAGTAGCCTGCCGGCCGTTTCCGAGCGCGCGATCATTCTCGCGCCCTTGGGACGGGACAGCTCGCTGGCGCTGATGATGCTCAACGAGGCAGGTTTCAGCGGTATCGCCGCCCCCAACCTGCCCATGCTCTGCGACGAACTGGAACAGGGCGCGGGCCTGCTGATCATCGCCGCCGAAGCCTTGCACGGGGTCGGGCTGGAACCGCTGCTGGACTATCTGCACCAGCAGCCAGCCTGGTCGGACCTGCCCATCGTCCTGATGACCCACCATGGCGGCACCGAACAGAACGCCTCATCCCACTTGAGCGCCAGGCTGGGCAACATCACCTTGCTGGAGCGGCCGTTTCACCCGGTGACGCTGATCAGCCTGGTGACCACCGCCCTGCGCGGGCGCCGACGGCAATACGAAGCCCGCGACCGCCTGATCGACCTGAGCCAGAGCGAACTGCGCCTGCAACGCACTCTCGAAACCCTCGAACAGCAAGTCGAAGAACGCACTGCGCAACTGCGCAGTAACGAAGAAGCCTTGCGCCAGTCACAAAAAATGGAAGCCGTGGGCCAGTTGACCGGCGGTATCGCCCACGACTTCAACAACATGCTTACCGGGATTATCGGCAGCCTCGAACTGCTGCGCCGGCGCCTGGCCCGGGGCCGCCTGGACGACCTCGACAGCCTGATCGACCTGGGCGTGACCTCGGCCAACCGCGCCGCCGGCCTGACCCACCGCCTGCTGGCGTTTTCCCGCCGCCAGTCGCTGGACTCCAAGCCGGTGGAGATCAACCAGTTGGTGACGTCCATGGGCGAATTGCTGCAACGCAGCCTCAACGAAAGCATCGTGCTGGAGATGCAATTGAGCGGGCAGCTGTGGACCGCCGAAGCCGACCCCAATCAGCTGGAAAGCGCCCTGCTCAACCTGGCGCTCAATGCCCGCGACGCCATGCCTGACGGCGGTCGACTGGTGGTCGAAACGCGCAATCGCCACCTCGATAACGTGTTCACCGCCGCCTACGGCACCCTGACCCCGGGCGACTACGTGGAGCTGAACGTCAGCGACACCGGCTGCGGCATGCCGGAAAACGTGATCAGCCGCGCCTTCGACCCGTTCTTCACCACCAAACCCATCGGCCAGGGCACCGGCCTGGGCCTGTCGATGATCTACGGGTTCGCCCGCCAGTCCCGTGGCCATGTGATCATCCACAGTGAGGTCGGCAAAGGCACCACGGTGAGCCTGTTCCTGCCCAGGTTTGTCGGTGAAGTCACTGCCGATTCCCCGCAGGACCCGGCATTGCTGCCGTTTGCCAACGCCGGCGAGTGTGTGCTGATTGTCGAGGATGACCCGGCGGTACGGGTGTTGGTGAGCCAGGTACTGAGTGAGCTGGGCTATGCCTTTGTCGAGGCGGGAGATGCCGACAGTGCGCTACCGATTATCGAATCCAGCCAGCGCATTGACCTGATGATCAGCGATGTGGGCTTGCCGGGCATGAACGGCCGCCAATTGGCGGAGATCGGCCGGCAGATCCGTCCGGACCTGAGGGTGTTGTTCATTACCGGCTATGCCGAGCACGCGGCGGTGCGCGGCGGGTTCCTGGACCCGGGCATGCAGTTGATCACCAAGCCCTTTACCTTCGACCTGTTGACGGCGAAGGTGCGGGAGATGATTCAGGCCTGACATGCGGGGGCATTTGCAAAAAACGCTCCCGCGTCGCTGCACGGTCAGGACCTGCCAGCACGCGCCTGAAGCTTCAGGCCAGCAGCCGCTGGATATGCTCATGCAGCGTATCCAGATCAAACGGCTTGGCCAGGATCGGCGCGTTACGGGTGATCGGGCTGTTGCAGTCGAGGATCTCCTGCGGGTAACCGCTGATAAAGATCACCTTCAATTCCGGCCGCAGCTTGATCGCAGGCTCAGCGATCTGCACCCCGGAAATCCCGCCAGGCAGTCGATAGTCAGTCACCATCAGGTCCAGGTGCGGCTTGGAAGCGAGGATTTCGAAAGCCTGCTCGCCGTCGATGGCCTTGAGAACCCGGTACCCAAGGCCCGCGAGGTACTCGCCCAGCACGAACATGATCGACTCGTCATCCTCGACGATCAGTACAACATCTTGCGCATCTTCACTCATGGGAAGCCTTTGTCCGGTCAATTGCTGCTGATACGACCATAGGGTCACGCAGAGGTTGCGTCGGGGTGACGATTGATTTCACGCCCCGGCCCCCAGGGGCAGGCACACACGGAACAATGCGCCCTCTCCTATCTGGCTCTCGACTTCAATCGTGCCGCCGTGGGCCGCAACGATCTGTTCGGAGATAAACAGCCCAAGGCCAAGCCCGGCCACCGCATGGTTGGCCGATACGCGCTCGAACTGCTGGAAAATCCGCTTCTGGTTGTCTTCGCTGATACCGATCCCGCGGTCCCGGACTTCCACCCTGGCCTCGCCATGTTCGGCATACACCCTTACCGCCACCGGGCTCTTGGCGCCGTAGCGCAGGGCGTTGGTCAACAGGTTGGACACCACCTGCTCGATGCGAAACTCATCCCACTTGCCCTCCACCGGCTGCGGCGCATCCAGTTGCACCGACGACTCGGCCGCCGCCACTTGCGGGGCAAAGTTCTCCAGCAGGTTACGCACCAACTGCGCCAGGTCGAACTGCCCCGGGCGGATCGACAGCTTGCCGGTGCGGATCCGCGACACATCGAGCATGTCTTCGATCAAGCGGATCAGGCTCTGGATCTGCCGTTCATCGCGATCGACCATGGCGTGCATCTTGTCCAGGGTAAAGGCAGCGGCGTTGTCCCGAGCCAGGTGCATCTTGCGCAACTGGGTCTCCAGGATCAGGCCGTTGAGGGGCGTACGCACCTCATGGGCGACGATGGACATGAAGTCATCGCGCATGCGCACCGCCTGCTCCAGCTCGGCCTGGGTCGCCTGCAGGCGGTTGAGCAACAACTCCTGCTCGCGCCGGCTTTGCTCCAGGGCTTCGACCTGCTGCTTCATGGCCTTGCTCTGGCGGTGCAGGTCGACGAATACATTGACCTTGCTCTTGACCGCGTGGATGTCCAGGGGCTTGTGCAGGAAATCCACCGCGCCACTCTCGTAGCCCTTGAAGGCGTAATTGAGCTCACGACCGGCGGCACTTACAAACACGATGGGAATGTTCTTGGTCTTTTCGGTGCCACGCATCATCTCGGCCAGTTCGAAGCCGTTCATGCCGGGCATCTGCACGTCGAGAATAGCCATGGCGAACTCATGCTCGAGCAGCAGCGACAAGGCTTCGTCCGCGCTCAATGCCTTGTAGACCTGGCGGTCCTCGCGCTTGATCAGTGCCTCAAGGGCCAGCAGGTTTTCCGGCAGATCGTCGACGATCAGCAGTTTGGCCTGGATAGTACTTAACATGGGGAAGATTCCAGGGAAGCCAGCAAAGCGCCAATCCGGCTCAAGGTAAGAATTTGGTCAGGTGCATGCAATGCCAGTGCCGCCTTGGGCATCACCGCCACCCGGGCCTCGGCAGGGTCCTGGACCACGGTGGTGCCGCCACGCAGCTTGACGTGGGCCAGGCCACGCGCGCCGTCCTGGTTGGCGCCGGTCAAAAGGATCGCCAGCAGATGCGGGCCATAGGCATCGGCGGCCGACTCGAACAGATAGTCAATGGCCGGGCGCGAGTGATGCACGCGCTCTTCCTGGCTCAAGGACAGGCTGCGGTCCTGCTCCACCGACAGGTGGTAGCCGGGGCCGGCAAAATACAGGGTGCCGGGCTGGATCATCTCCTTGTCCCGCGCCTCCACCACATGCATTGCCACGCGCCGGTCAAACACCTCGGCCAACTGGCTGCGCCGCTCATCCGGCAGGTGCAGTACGGCAATGATCGGCAGGTCGAACCCAGGCGCCAAGGCCCCGAAAATACTCAGCAACGCCTCGACCCCACCGGCGGATGCGCCAACGACAATGGCTTGGACACCCGACACACGGGCCGGGCTGGCAGTTGCTTGGTTCATGATTTGCGGTAGATCCGTTCTTGCTTGACCAAGGGTTCGAATTGCTTGCTGTAGGCGGAGAAATCCAGGGTTTCCTTACTGCCCAGCACCAGGAAGCCGCGATGACACAGCGACTCATGAAACAACCCAAACGCCCGATCCTGCAATTTTTTATTGAAATAAATCAGTACGTTACGACATGAAATTAATTGAGTTTCCGAAAATACGCTATCGGTCGCCAGGCTGTGGTCGGCGAACGTTACGTTCTCGCGCAGGGTCTTGTCGAAGATCGCGTAATCGTAGGCTGCCGTGTAGTAGTCGGCAAACGAACGCTGCCCTCCGGCCTGCTGGTAGTTGTGGGTGTAGGCACGCACGTTTTCCAGGGAAAAGATCCCCTGCTTGGCCTTCTCCAGCGAAGTGGGGTTGATATCGGTGGCGTAAATGATAGTGCGTTCCAGCAAGCCTTCCTCGCGCAGCAGGATGGCCATCGAATACACCTCCTCCCCGGTGCTGCAGCCGGCGATCCAGATCTTGATCGACGGGTAGGTCTTGAGCAGCGGCACCACTTCCTGGCGAATCGCCAAAAAGTGCGATGGGTCGCGAAACATCTCGCTGACCGGGATGGTCAGGAACTGCAGCAACTGCATGAACGCCGTGGGATCGTGTAGCACCCGCTCCTGCAAGGCCGAGATGGTCTTGCAGTCGAACTGGCGCAAGGCGTGGGCCACACGGCGCTTGACCGAAGCCCCGGAATAGTCGCGAAAGTCATAGCTGTACTTGAGGTAAATCGCCTCGATCAGCAAGCGCAGTTCAATATCAGTACTTCGATCCACTTAGTGTATTTCCACTTAAATGCGTTCCATCTTGGGCAACCACACCCGGATCAGCGAAAACAGCCGGTCCAGGTCAATTGGCTTGGCCAGGTAATCGTTGGAGCCCGCCGCGAGGCAGCGCTCCTGATCGTCCTTCATGGCCTTGGCCGTCACTGCGATGATCGGCAACTTGCGCCAGCGCGGGTCCTGGCGGATCAAGGCGGTGGCCTCGTAGCCGTCCATCTCCGGCATCATCACGTCCATCAACACCAGGTCGATATCCTCGACCTCATTGAGCCTCTCGATCGCCTCACGGCCGTTGCGGCCAATGACCACAATCGCGCCCTTGTGCTCCAGGGCGCTGGTGAGGGCGAAGATATTGCGCACATCATCATCCACCAGCAGCACCTTGCGCCCCTCGAAGACCTTGTCGCGGCTGCGGGCGGTCTTGAGCATCTTCTGTCGTTCCTGGGACAGCTGGGATTCGACTTTGTGCAGAAAGAGTGTCACTTCATCCAGCAACCGTTCCGGCGAACGGGCGCCCTTGATGATGATCGAGCGTGAATACTTGCGCAGTTCTGCCTCTTCGTCGCGGGTCAGGTTGCGCCCGGTGTACACAATCACCGGCGGGAACGAGCAGATATCCTCGGTGGCCATGCGCTTGAGCAACTCGTTGCCGAGCATGTCCGGCAGCTTGAGGTCGATGATCATGCAGTCGTACACCGTGCTGCGCAGCAGGTCCAAGGCCTCCTGGGCGAAGCCAACGGCGGTGATTTCGATGTCGTCATCACCGATCAGGCGCGCGATGCTGTCGCGCTGCAAATCATCGTCTTCCACCAGCAGGATGCGCTTGACCTTCTGCGTCAGCTTGGCCTCCAGGCGCGCAAATACGTCCTTGAGCTCTTCGCGGGTGGTGGGCTTGACCGCATAGCCGATGGCGCCCATGTGCATGGCGGCTTCCACGCGATCCTCCACGGAAATCACATGCACCGGGATATGCCGGGTCTCGGCGTGTTCCTTGAGGCGTTGCAGCACGGTGAGCCCGGAGTGGTCGGGCAGGCGCATGTCCAAGAGGATCGCGTCGGGCAGGTACTGTTGGGCGAGGTTATAGCCCTCGTCCGCACCATGGGCCACCAGGCAGTGGTAACCCAGCTCATGGGCCAGGTCGAAGAGGATGCGCGCAAAGTTCGGCTCATCTTCCACCACCAGGATGCAACGGGTAACGAACGGTGCCTGCTCGCGGTCGTCGGCAAAGCGCGGGATCAACGCTTCATCCGCCACCGGCAACGGTGAAACCCGTACCGGCGCCACAGGGGCCGGGGCGGCCACCATGGCCCGCGGCTGCTCGATAGGCGGCGCGTCTTCGTCGCGCTCCACGTACTGCTCTGGCAGCACCAGGGTAAAAATGCTGCCCTGGCCCGGCTCGCTGGTGACGTTGATGTAGCCGCCGAGCAAGGTCGCCAGGTCGCGGGAAATCGACAGCCCCAGGCCGGTGCCGCCATAGCGGCGGTTGGTGGTGCCGTCGGCCTGGCGGAAGGCTTCGAAGATGCTTTGCTGCTGGTCGGGCGCGATGCCAATGCCGGAATCGCGCACGGTAAAGGCAATGCCCTCCCCCGGCTGGCGGGAAATGGTCAGGCTGACCTGGCCCTTCTCGGTGAACTTGACCGCGTTGGACAGCAGGTTCTTGAGGATCTGTTCCAGGCGCTGGCGGTCGGTGAACAGCATCAGCGGCGCGCCGGCCTGCACTTCCACCTGGAAACCCAGCTTGCGGTCGCGGGCCATAGGCTCGAACATCCCGCGCAGGCCCTCGACCAGGCGTGCCACGCTGGTGTTCTCGGGACGCATATCGAGCTTGCCGGCCTCGACCTTGGCAATGTCCAGGATGTCATTGATCAGGTTAAGCAGGTCGTTGCCCGCCGAGTAAATCGACTCGGCAAACTTGACCTGTTCGGCACTGAGGTTTTCCTCGGAGTTTTCCGCCAGCAGCTTGGCCAGGATCAGCGAACTGTTGAGCGGCGTGCGCAGTTCATGGGACATGTTGGCGAGGAACTCGGACTTGTACTTGCTGGAGCGCTGCAACTCGTCGGCGCGGTCCTCCAGCTCGACCTGCACGCGATTGAGCTCGACGTTCTTGCGGTCCATGGCGTCGCGCTGGTCGGCAAGGATCTGGGTCTGCTCGGCCAATTGCTCGTTGGTCTGCTCCAGCTCCGCCTGCTGGGTTTCCAGGTGCGCCTGGGATTCCTTGAGAATGCGCGACTGCTCTTCGAGTTCCTCGTTGGCGGTCTTGAGCTCTTCTTGCTGCACTTGCAACTCTTCGTTGAGCTGCTGGGTCTCGGCCAGCACTTCCTGCAAGCGCTGGCGATAGCGCGCCGCCTCGATGGAGGTGCCGATATTGCCCGCGATCAGCTCCAGCAGCTCCACATCGCGGTCGTCCAGGGGGCGCAAGAAGCCCAGCTCGATCACCCCATTGACCCGGTCATCATCACTGGTCGGCACCACCAGCACGCTACGCGGCGCGCCATCACCCAGGCCCGAGCTGACCTTGAAGTAATCCACCGGCACATCGTCCAGGCGAATCACACGGTGCTGCTGTGCGGCCTGGCCGACGATCCCCTCATCGCGGTAGATCGCCTGCTCCTGCTGCTCCTGCTCCCGGGAGAAGCCATACGCGGCCACGCGCTTGAGGCCACCGTGTTCTTCGCGCACATACAGCGCAGCCACCACCGAGCCCATGTACTGGGCACAGAATTGCAAAATATTGCGCCCCAGCAGGTTCAGGGTCAGTTGGCCAAGCACCTGTTCGGCCAGCTCGGTCTGCCCGTTGCGCAGCCAGGCCTGCTGTTCCAGGCGCTTGGCGATCTTCATCTGCGAGGCCAGGTTGGCGCTGTAGCTGTCGGAAAGCACCATCAGATTCTTTCTGCCGACGTAGGCCAGGAAACCACTCAGGCCCAGCACAAACAGCAGGTAGAAGGTCACGCTCAGGACTGTGGTGCGCGTCACGTCCTCATTGCGGTCGATGCGAAACTGCTGCTCCATGGCAACCGCGGCGTCGTATTCCTTGCGAATTTCGTCGGTCAGGCGCTTACCCCTCCCGGCTTTCACCGCGCCACGGTAATCACCGTTCTGCCGTTGCAGGTCAATCATCGTCTGGGCGTAGTTGTTCCACTCCAGTTGCAGCGACTCCAGGCGCTTGAGTCGGTCCACTTGCTGGGGGTTATCCGCCACCAGGGCCTGCAAATTGCGCAGGTCGGAAATGATCCGTGGCTTGGCCACTTCGTAGGGGTCGAGAAAATGCTCATCCCCGGTAATCAGGAAACCGCGCATGCCGGTTTCCTGGTCGACGGTCAGTTTCGCGGTTTCATTGAGGTTATTGATCACCCGATCGGTGTGCTCCACCCACTGGATCACCGACAGCAGGTAGGTGATCAGGCACACGAAAAACACCGCGCTGAGCACACCCACGCCCAATGGCAAGGCCACGTTACGGCTCAGGAGTTTGCGGAAACTGTTTTCATCGACGGACGATGCGGGAGTCATGGGCGTGCCTTGGCCAAGAGCGGAAAAACCGGGAGTTTGCCCCAAAATCGTCGGTAAGGGCTACGTTTATGACGTATTTCAACGACACACTCAGGACATTGCGCCGGATTATCGGCACAATACCCACCCCGCTTGGGGAACTTGCCGGGATCGACGCAACTCACTAGAGGATGGTCTCGTTAACACCATCATCTGGGAACCCTCATTATGTCCGCTGCCTCCACCATCCTTGTCGTCGAAGACGATGCCATCGTGCGCATGTTGATCGTCGATGTGCTCGAAGAACTGGAGTTCAAGGTGCTCGAGGCTGAACACGCCGAAGCCGCCCTGGTATTCATAGAAGACAACATCCATGTGATCGACCTGATGATGACCGACTGGGGCCTGCCGGGCATGAATGGCAAGGAGCTGGCGCAGCGAACACGCACATTGCGCCCAAGCCTGCCCATCCTGCTTGCCAGTGGCTATGCCGAAAACATTGAGCTGCCCGCAGGTGTGCAGATGATTGCCAAGCCATTCTCCATCGATCAACTGCGCGATAAAGTCAAAAGCATGCTGGGTTGACTCACCCCCCCTGTATCCCCGCAAACAAACCGTGATTGCCCCCACACAAAGTCATTAATTCGTTCGAGTGACTAGCGAGTCTGAATTTAACTGCTAGCTTCAAACGACATGTCCTACCAGGTTTTCGAATAAGGACTACCGGCAGCCCTACGAAAGCGCTATCGGGTCAGTGACCAAGGAACTGGGGAATCATCATGTTCACAGCACCGCGACTTCCAGCATGTATGTTGGCCGCTTTACTGTTGCCCGCGTGTTCTGCCCAGGCCGATAACGCCGAAACCGCCAACAAGAGCAACAACCCGCTCAACATGGCACCCGGCGCCAACTTGCAGGACTACTACACCCCCAGGCTGTACGACACCAATGCCCATACCAATGACGTGTTGCTGCGCGGCACCCTGCCCATTGCCCCCTCGGACTTTATCGGCGTGCCCCAACTGCTGCGCGCCACCCTGCCCCTGAGCACTCGCCCCGATCCCCATAGCGGCTACAGCACCGGCATCGGTGACCTGAACCTGTTCGATATCTTCCTGCTCAAGACCGAAGGTGTGCAGTTGGGCATCGGCCCGCAGCTCACCGCGCCGACTGCCGAGCACGATGAACTGGGCACCGGCAAATGGCAGGCCGGCCTGGCAGCCGTGGCCATCGACGCCTCGCCCCGTGGCCTGCTGGGCGCGCTGGTGCAGTACCAGAGCTCGTTCGCCGGCGACCGCGACCGGGCCCACGTGGAAAGCGCGACCTTCCAGCCCTTCATCATCCATAACCTGCCCAAGGGCTGGTACCTGCGCTCCACGGGCACCTGGACCTTCGACCTGAAGAACGACACCCACTACATCCCCATCGGCTTTGGTGCGGGCAAGGCCTGGAAAGCCGGCAGCAATATTCTCAACGCCTACGTCGAGCCGCAGTGGACGGTGGCGCGCAAGGGCGATGGCCTGCCGCAGTTCACCCTGTTCGCCGGGATCAACGTGACTTTCGGGAAATAAGGACGATTTATGCAGGCCCTGATGCGCAATGCCGGCTTCACCCTCCTGGCTCTGTCCGCCAGTTGTGGCGTGGGCGTGCACGCCCAGACCCTCGACACCCGCATCGGCCCGATCACCATGGAGGGCGAATTGCCCGCCCACAGTGAAATCGCCAAGCTGTACGGCGAGCTGGATTTCCAACAGGCCACCCAGAGTTTTCTCTGGGCTCTGCCGCTGGTGTCCTACGCCCAATGGCAGGACGAATTCAGTACCAAGCTCGGCGCGCGCAGTGGCGACCTGATGGTGCTCACCACCTACGAAGACAAGCTCGGGGTGATCACGGCCAATGCCACCACCCCGTATATCCTGGGGTTTGTCGACCTCAACGAGACCGGCCCGCTGGTGATCGAGTTGCCACCGGGGCCTACCGCCGGCGGCATTGGCGACTTCTGGCAGCGCGCAATCATCGATATGGGCCAGACCGGCCCGGACCAAGGCAAGGGCGGCAAGTACCTGGTGCTGCCACCGGGCCACGAACCGCCCGCCGATGCGGGCAAGTATTACCTGGCCAAGTCGCAAACGATGAACGTGCTGGTGGGCTTTCGCGTGCTCGACCCCGACCCGGCCAAGGGCAAGGCCCTGGTCGAGCAATTTCGCATGTACCCCTACGCCCAGCGCGCCAACCCTGGCAAAACGCGCTTGCTGTCACCCGCTGGCAAGCCGTGGTCCGGCACCCAGCCGCGCGGCATGGCGTACTGGGAGCGCCTGCACGGGATCATCCAGAAGGAGCCAGTCAACGAGCGCGACCGTTTCTACATGGCCATGCTCGCCAGCCTGGGCATTGAGAAAGACCGGCCGTTCAACCCCAACGAGCACCAGCGCCAGGCCCTGGAGCAAGGTGCGCAGATGGGCGAGTTGATCGCCAAGGCCAACGCCTTCGCCAAGCGCTTCCCCCAGGCCCAGTACTGGCCGGACCGCCAGTGGGATACGGTGCTGAACATCGCCGCCCCCTCCCAGCGCGTGACCTTCTACGACCAATTATGGGAGCGCAGCGCCTGGTTCTATGAAGCGGTGACCAACACCAAGGGCATGGTCTCCAAGACTCCGGGCCTGGGCCAGACCTATCTCGGCGCCTACACCGACCAGAAGGGCCAATGGCTCGATGGCGCCAAGCACTACAAACTGCACGTGGGCGCCAACCCACCGGCCAAGCAGTTCTGGTCGATGACGGTGTACGACATCGACAGCCGCTGCCTGATCGACAACCCGCAACGCAAGGCCGACCTGTCTTCTCGCCAGGACCTGAAGAAAAATCCCGACGGTTCGGTGGATTTGTACTTTGGCCCCACCGCGCCAAAAGACTTCGAGAACAACTGGGTGCAAACTCTGCCGGGCAAACACTGGTTCAGCTACTTCCGCTTGTATGCCCCTACCGAGGCCTACTTCGACAAGCGCTGGAAGCTCGACGACATCACCCCTGTTCCCTGACGGTTTGAAGGAAGGACGCACCAACATGATTGGAAAACCGACGCGCCTGCTGCTGGCGAGCCTCTCGATACTGCTGAGTACCGGCGCCTGGGCGGACTTTACCGCCTCCCCCGGCGAAGCCCGGGCCATTGCCAAGGAAGCGTACCTGTATGGCTTCCCGGTAGTGGAAATGTACAAGACCCTCTACACCCAGGCGGTGGACAAGGGCGGCGCCAACTTCAAGGCGCCGTTCAACCACATCGGCAACACCGCCAAGGTTTTCACCCCCAAGGACACGGCCTTCGTCACCCCCAATTCGGACACCCCCTACTCCTTTGTCTGGCTGGACCTGCGCCGCGAGCCGATGGTGCTGACCCTGCCGAAAATCGAGGACAACCGCTATTACTCCGTGCAGTTGATCGACCTCTATACGCAGAACTTCGCCTACCTGGGCACCCGCAGCACCGGCAACAATGGCGGGCACTACATGGTCGCCGGGCCCGACTGGAAGGGCCAGCAACCGGTGGATGTGGACCGTGTGGTCTACAGCGAAAGCAATATCGCCTACGCCCTGTATCGCACCCAGTTGTTCGATGACAAGGACCTGGCCAAGGTCAAGCAGATCCAGGCCGGCTACAAGGTCCAGCCCCTGAGCGGCTACGTCAAACAGGCAGCGCCGGCCAAGGTGGCGAAGATCGAGTGGCCCAAACCGGTCGCCGAGATGAGCGACAGCCCGCAGTTGTTCCGCTACCTGAACTTCATGCTGGCCTTCGCCGCGCCCCAGGACAGTGAAAAAGAGCTGCTGGCGCGTTTTGCCAAGATCGGGATCGCCCCTGGCGCGCCGTTCAAGGTTGCCCAGTTGAGCGCCGAACAACGCAAGGCCCTGGAAGACGGGATCGCCGATGGCAAGGCCGAGTTCGCCACCTTCAAGAAAGACAAGGTCGACACCCATCAAGTGGCCAGCGGTGACCTGTTCGGCAGCCGCGACCACCTGCAAAACAATTACCTGTACCGCTACGCCGGTGCCGACATGGGGATTTTCGGCAACTCCACCGATGAGGCCGCCTACATGGGCTACTTCGTCGACAGCGAGGGCAAGCCGGCCAACGGCGCCAAGCACAGCTACACCCTGCACTTTGCCAAGGGCCAACTGCCGCCCGCCGACGCGTTCTGGTCACTGACCATGTACAACGGCAAAAACAAGCTGTTGGTGGCAAACCACAAGAAACGCTACCTGATCAACTCGCGGATGTTGCCCCAGCTCAAGCTCGATGCCGATGGCGGCCTGACGCTCAAGGTCCAGCATCACGAACCGCCCAAAGCCGAACAAAGCAACTGGCTGCCAGCACCACCCGGTCCGTTCTACGCCGTACTGCGCATTTACCTGCCCAAGCCTGAGGTGGGTAACGGCCAGTGGAAACTACCGGCGCTGACCCCGGTGAAATAACCGCCCCGACACCCCTGACATCAGGCCCAGACAAGGAGTAGCGCCATGGTTTCACGCAGTCGACTGAGTGCATTCGCCGCCGCCACGCTGGCGCTGGTGCCAGGGATAAGTGTTGCGGACAATGCCAGGGATTGGCAGAACACCCCTACCGATCTGAATATGCTGTTCGGCTACTACAACCGGGTGGACACCAACACCCCCATCGACACCACGCTGCCCATCGATGGCCTGTCGCTCAACGCCGATGTGTATCTGTTGCGCTACGCGCGCTCGTTTGGCATCGACGGGCGTAACAGTGCCATCCAGTTTATCCAGCCCTATGCCGATGTTTCGGCGTCCTTCGATAACGCGCGCTTCTTCGATGGCACCAAGCACAACGGCGGCATGGGCGATGCCCAGGTGGTGTTCGCCCATAACATCTTCGGCGGCCCGGCCCTCACGGCGGCGGAGTTCGCCAGCTGGAAACCCGAGACCTTCCTGACCGGTGCCCTGTGGGTCACCGTGCCCACCGGTGACTATGACAAGGACCGCGTGATCAACATCGGCGCCAACCGCTGGGTGGTCAAGCCAGAACTGGGCTTCGGCACGCCGTTGGGCCCCACTTGGCTTGAGATCAATACCTGGGTCTCGCTGTTTGGCGACAACGACGAGTACCACGGCGACAGCAAGCTGGAGCAAAAGCCGCTGTACGCCATCGAGGGTCACTACAGCTACACCATCAATCGCGCGCTCTGGGCCTCGCTGGATGCCACCTACAGCCGGGGTGGTGAAAGCAAGATCGACGGCATCTGGCAGGACAACAAGCAGGAAAACGGCCTGTTGGGGGCAAGCCTGGGCTTTATGCTCACGCCGCAATTCGGCGGGTTGCTGGCCTATTCCGACACCATTGCCGAGCGACGCGGCTCGCCCGACGTGAACACCTGGACCTTGCGCATGCAATACGTCTGGTAATCGCATTCGTGAGGTACGCCATGTCGCGCTTTCATCGTATGTTGCTGGGCCTGCTGCTTGTCAGCGGCGGTGCCGTGGCCGGCGAACTGGAGCCCAAGGCCCTGGCCGCCCTGGAGCAGATGGGCAGCTATCTGCGCAGCGTGCAGCAGTTACGGCTCGATACCGACAGCCGCACCGACCAGGTCCTGGAGAGCGGCCAGGTCATCGAGTTCAATCACCAGACTCACCTGCAGGCCAGGCAGCCCGACAAGCTGCGGGTGCAGGTGGAACGCAATGGCGAGCGCCGCAGCCTGTTCTATAACGGCCAGCGCTTCACCCTCTACGACAGCCGCAGCGGCTACTTCACCGAGCAGGCCGCTCCCACGGATATCGCCAGCCTGCTCGCCCAATTAAGTGAACGGTACGGCATCGAACTGCCCCTGGCCGACCTGTTCCGTTGGGACGCCACTACCGCCAAGGCCGCCGGTCTGAGCGACGCACTATGGATCGACAGCCAGACCCTCAATGGCCAGGTATGCGATCACTACGCCTACCGCCAACCGGACATCGACTGGCAACTGTGGGTGCGCCAGGGCCCGCAGCCACTGCCGTGCCGCCTGGTGATCAGCCGCCGCGACAGCGCCGGGCAGCCGCGCCACAGCGTCGACTATCGCTGGCAGCTGGACGCCCCGAGCAACGACCGCGACTTTGAATTCACCCCGCCAGCCGGTGCCCGGGCAATCCCCCTGGCCCCCGCAGGAGCACAACCATGAAGCCCGTGGCGGCGGTGCTCACTGCCAGCTTGCTGCTGACCCTGTTCAACCCGCTGACCGCCCACGCCTGGCAGATGCGCGGCGGTGGTGGCGCACGGACCTTCGTCGTGCCCCATGGCGGTGGCGGTTTCCATCCACCGCCGCCGCACCCGATGCCGGCGCCCCGGCCCATGCCGCCTCATCCCGAGCCACACCCGCAGCCGGGGCCGCATCCGTATCCCGGGCCGGGACCAGGGCCTGGGCCGCATCCTTACCCGATGCCACCGCCGCCACCACCGCCACCACCGCCGCCGGATGATTGGTATCACCCCTGGGCCACGGCCGCCGTGATCGGCGCCACCACCGCGACGATCCTGGCCATCGGCACGCGGGTCAACACGGTGCCGGTCGATTGCGTGTCGGTCATCGCCAATGGCGTGGCCTACCAGCATTGCGGGCCGACCTGGTACCAACCGCAGTACGTCGGCAGTTCCGTGCAGTACATCGTGGTCGCCGCACCCTGGTGATCCAATGTTTCAAGGATGATTGTGATGACAGCGCTCAACGATCTTAACGCCCTGCAAGCCAGCATCGCCGAAAGCGTGCTGGGCCAGGACCAGGTTATCCGGCAGATCCTCCTGGGCCTGCTGGCCAACGGTCACCTGCTGCTGGAAAGCCTGCCGGGGCTGGCCAAGACCCGCACGGTCAAGGCCCTGGCCAGGCACCTCGACGCGCAAATGAGCCGGATCCAGTTCACCCCCGACCTGCTGCCTTCGGACATCACCGGCGCCGAGGTGCTGCACCAGGTGGACGGGCAGAACCAGATCCGTTTCCAGCCCGGCCCCTTGTTCGGCAACCTGATCCTGGCTGATGAAATCAACCGCGCCCCGGCCAAGGTCCAGGCCGCCCTGCTCGAAGCCATGGAAGAGCGGCAAATCACCGTGGCCGGCGCCAGCCACGCGCTGCCCGAACTGTTTATCGTGGTCGCCACTCAGAACCCCATCGAACAGGAAGGCACCTACCCACTGCCGGAAGCGCAGATGGACCGCTTTTTGCTGAAAATCCTCCTCGACTACCCCAGCGCCGACGATGAAAGCCAGGTGCTGCGCTTGCTGCGGGCCGAAGAACAGGCAGGCGACGCCCCTGTCACTCAGGGCTTCAACCTGGCACAAGAGGTGATCTTCGCCGCCCGCCGGGAAGTCAGCGCCGTGCAGGTCGCGCCGGCCATCGACCGCTACCTGATCGACCTGATCAACGCCACCCGCCATCCCGGCGACTACGACCCGGACCTGGCACGCTGGATCAGCCTCGGCGCCAGCCCCCGTGGCGGCATCGGCCTGGACCGCTGCGCACGCGCCGATGCCTGGTTGCAGGGCCAGGCATTCGTCACTCCGGCCAACGTGCAAGCGGTGGTGCATCCAGTACTGCGCCATCGCCTGCAACTGAGCTACGACGCGGTGGCCGATGGAGTCAGTGCCGATCAGGTGCTCGACCGCCTGCTGGCCAAAGTGGCGATCCCGGCATGAACGCCGACGGTCAGGTCTACGTGTCCCTCGGGCAGTTGATGGCCCTGCAGTTCCAGGCACGGGGCTTGAGTTTTGTGGCGCGCCAGCCCCAGGGCAGCATCCTGGCGGGCAACCATGCGTCACGCCTGCGCGGGCGCGGCCTGAACTTCGATGAACTGCGGCGCTACCAGCCCGGTGACGACCTGCGCCACCTCGACTGGCGCGCCTCGCTGCGCACCGGCAAGCCGGTGGTGCGCGCCTTTACCGAAGAGCGCGACCGCCCGGCCTTGATCGTGGTCGACCAGCGCATGTCGATGTTCTTTGGCTCGGTGCGCAGCTTCAAATCAGCCGTCGCCGCCGAACTGGCGGCGCTCGCCGCGTGGATGGTATTCAACGCAGGCGACCGGGTCGGCGGCGTGGTGTTCAACGATGAGCGCATCGACGCCGTGGCCCCGTTGCGCAGCCGCAAGCGGGTCGAGGCCCTGTGCAGCCGTATCGTGCAGCACAACCAGGCGCTCAATGCGCGCAATCCGGACCATGAGGGCGACGGGCAACTGGACAAGGTCTTGCAGCATTGCCTGGCGCTGGCCGGGCATGACCATTTGATCTGCATCGTCAGCGACTTTGCCGGCGCCGGGCCGCGCACCCTGCAACTGCTGCGTCAGCTGTCGGCCCATAACGATGTGCTCGCCTTGCAGGTCTACGATCCCCTGGCCCTCAACGTGCCCAAAAGTGGCCAACTGCGCGTGACCCAGGGCCAGTTGCAGGTGGAATTGGCCGTGCAACAACAGCAGGTGCGCCAACCCCTGGGGGATTTTCTCGGCGGCCGCCTCAAGGATGTCGCCAACCTGTTGCGGCGCAGCCAGGTGCCCGTGCTGATGTTCAGCAGCGCCCTGCCCGCCGCCGAGCAATTGCGCGACGAACTGGGCAGGCGCCGTTGAACGCCCAGGTGCCGAGCATCGAACAGCTGCAAGAGCTGGGCTTACCCGCGCCCGTCAGCTACTGGCCGCAGACCTGGGGTTGGTGGCTGCTGCTCGGCCTGCTGATCCTCGGCCTGCTGGTGTGGGCGGCCAGGGCCTGGCTTGCGTGGCGCCGCAATGCCTATCGCCGTGAGGCCCTGGCCCGCCTGGATGCGCTGGAGGATCTACGGGAACTGCCGGTGTTACTCAAGCGCGTGGCGCTGTCGATGCCCCTGGCCCCCGAAGAGCTGCAACGCGTGCCGACCTTGAGTGGCGCCGACTGGCAAGCCTTCCTGCAACGCCATGGCGCTGGGCAGGTGCCGGCAGACCTCAGCCGGCAACTGGCCGAACTGGCTTACGCGCCGCCCGAGGCGCTGGGCGCCGAACAGCGTGCACGCCTGCTGGCCCAGTGCCGAACCTGGGTGGAGGGGCATCATGTGGCAGCTTGATTACCCCTGGTTGTTGCTCCTGCTGCCAGCGCCCTGGCTGGCCTGGCGTTACCTGCCCGCCTACCACGAGGCGCGCAGCGCGGTGCGGGTGCCGTTTTTCGCCGGGATGAGCCGCGCGGTGGGGCAAGCCCCGGCAGCCAGCGGCAGCCGCAGCAATCGCGGGCAATTGCTGCTCAACCTGCTGGTCTGGGCCCTTCTGGTGCTGGCCGTGGCGCGCCCGGTCTGGGTAGAAAAACCTATCGAACGCCAACAGCCGGTGCGCGACCTGATGCTGGCCATCGATATTTCCCAGTCCATGCAGACCCAGGACTTCACCGACGCCAGCGGCCAGAAGATTGACCGCCTGGCCGCAGTCAAACAGGTGGTGCAGGGGTTTATCCAGCGGCGCAAGGATGACCGCCTGGGCCTGATCCTGTTTGGCAGCGGCGCCTACCCCCAGGCACCGCTGACCCTGGACCATGCCAGCCTGGCGCTGCTGCTCGATGACAGCGGCATCGGCATGGCCGGGCCCAACACGGCCATTGGCGATGCCATCGGCCTGAGCCTGAAGCTGCTGGACGCGGCCCACGAGCAGGAGAAAGTGCTGATCCTGCTCACCGACGGCAACGACACCAGCAGCGCAATCACCCCGGACCACGCCGCCAGCATGGCTGCGGCCAAAGGCGTGGTAATCCATACCATCGGCATTGGCGACCCCGGCGCGTCGGGCGAGGCCAAGGTCAACCTGGGCGCCTTGCAACAGATTGCCGACGCCACCGGCGGGCGCTATTTCCGTGCAGAAAACCGCGACACCCTGGACCAGATCTACAGCACCCTCGACCAGCTCACCCCCCATCAGGTCCAGACCCTCAGCCACCAACCCAAGCGCGATCTGTTCTGGCTGCCCCTGGGCGCAGCCTTGAGTGTGTTCGCCGTATACCACCTGATCGCTGCAGCATGGCCGTACCGCACCAGACGGGAGGTGCCGGATGGCGTTCAACCTCAGTGACTTGCACTTCCTGCGCCCCGCCTGGCTGCTACTGGCCTTGATCGGCGTGCTGCTGCCCCTGCTCTGGCGGCGTAACCGCGACCTGCAACGCCGCCTGCGCGGCAATATCGCCCCGCACCTGTTGCCGCACCTGTTGCTCACGCCCAGCGATCCCCATCGCCTGCGCCCGGTGCACCTGGCCAGTGCGTTGCTGGTGCTCGGCGCCCTCGCCGCTGCCGGGCCGACCTGGGAGCAGGACCGACCGGCCTTCCTGGAGAATCGCGCACCGTTGATCATTGCCCTCGACCTGTCCCCGTCCATGGACAACATCGACGTGCCGCCCACCCGCCTGGAAGCGGCCAAACACAAGGTGCATGACCTGGTTGCGCGGCGCAAAGGCGCAAGAACCGCACTGATCGTCTACGCCGGCAGCGCGCACCTGGTGTTGCCGCCCACCGATGACCCGGCGCTGCTGGACAGCTTTATCCAGGCCCTCGCCAGCGACCTGATCACACGGCCGGGCAAGGACGTGGCTGCGGTCATCGAGCAAGCCAGGCGCCTGCTCGACGCAGAAAAGTCCCCCGGCACCCTGCTGCTGCTCAGCGACGGGGCCGACGTCGCCCAACTGCCGCGGCTCAAGCCCCTGTTGGCCGACAGCCCGCTGCAAGTGTTGGTCCTGGCGGTGGGCAGCAACCCCGGCAGTTTCGACGCCCCGGCCTTGAAGCAACTGGCCGCCGCCACCGATGCGCCGCTGGGCAGCTTGACCCTCAATGACGACGACCTGGACTGGGTGGAGCTGCACGCGCAGCAGCACTTCCAGGCGGCCGATGAACAACAGCGCGCCCTGCAATGGAAAGACGAAGGCTACTGGCTGTGTTGGCCGCTGTTGCTGGTGGCACTGTTCGGCGTGCGCCGGGGCTGGAGCCTGAATTGGGCCGCCGTGGTGATGCTGGGCCTGTTCCTGCAACCCGCGCCGGCCCAGGCCAACGGGCTGGCCGATGCTTTTCTGACAGCCGATCAACAAGGGCGCTGGGCCTTCGAGCACCATCACTACCCCGCCGCCGCCCGCCTGTTTGTCGACCCCTACTGGAAAGGCATCGCGGCCTATAACGCCGCCGACTACGATCTGGCCCAGGCCACCTTCGCCCAACTCGACAGCGCGCAGGCGGCGTTCTACCTGGGCAATATCCATGTGCGCCGCTTCAAGTTCGACCAGGCCATCAGCGCCTACCAGCAAGCCTTGCAGCGCCAGCCACAGTTCCCCGAGGCCAGTGCCAACCTGGCATTGGCCATGGCCCTGAAAAAAGACACCGAAAGCGCCGCCGACAACGCCCCCGAGGTCAAGCCCGACGCGATCAAGTTCGACAAGACGCCCGGCAAGGGCCAAACCAAGGCGGTGCAGACCGAACAAGCCAGCAGTGACGCCCTGTGGTTGCAGAACCTGACCACCTCGCCGGCCAACTTCCTGCGGCGCAAATTCAGCCTGCAAGACCAGGGCGGCGCCCATGAATAAGCCTGCCCTGCTCGGCCTGCTGTTCTGCACACAGCTCATGGCCGGCGAGCCGCAACTCAAGGTGCACGTGCAACTGCTGCCCGGCCCGGCAGTGATGGTGGGCGAGCAAGCGCAGTTGCAGGTGGACGTGCTGACCGACACCTGGTTCACCACTGCCGCCAGCCTGCCCGCCCTGCAATTGCCGGGCGCCCGGGTCGAGGCACCGGGGGGCGAGGCCGAGCACCTGACCCAGGTGATCGACGGCCAGAACTTCTATGGCATGCGCTATCGCTACCGCATCACTCCCAACGTGGCACAGCAGTTCAACGTGCCGTCCCTGGCCGTCAGCGCCCAACCCGGTCAGGCCAGCGCCCCTCTGACTGCGCACAGCGCGCCACTGGCGTTCAAGGCCACGCGGCCACCCGGATTCAACCCCGGCGAGAACCTGCTGGTGGCCGAAGGGGTGCGCCTGAGCCAACACCTCAGCACCTCGGCCACACCGCTGAAGGTGGGCGACAGCCTGACCCGCACCCTCACCCTGCAAGCCGACAACACCCCGGCGCTGTCCTTGCCGGCGCCGCCTCAAGCCTCGATCGAAGGCCTGCGCGCTTACCCGCAGGCGCCGTTGATCAGCAATCTGGACGACGGGCGCGGTACTGTCAGCGGCGGCCAACGCGTGGACCGTTGGGTATACCGGGTCGAACAGGGCGGCCATTACCAGTTACCGGCCATCAGCGTGAAATGGTGGGACAGCCGCAACCATCGCCTGCAAGTGGCGCAGTTGCCCGCCATCAGCGTCGAAGCCCTGGCTGGCAGCGACTACCGCCCGACCTTTTCGATCGCCCAGGACCTCAAGGACCTGGGCCAACACACGCGCTGGCAACTGTCGCGCCACGGCCTGGCCTGGAGCGCGGCGCTGGTGCTGCTGCTATTGGCCGGCTACCTCGGCCACTCGCTCTGGCCACGGCTGCCAGCACTGTGGCGCCGCGCCTGGACAACATTGCGCCGGGTCTGCCGTCGACTACGCTTGCTACCACTGAACCCCCGTCGCGAAAAGGATTTCCCATGACGTCTCTGCGCCGCTCCCTGCCCCTGCTGCTGTGCCTGAGCTTTCCCGCATTGGCCAGCGACCCGCTGCCATCATGGAATGAAGGACCGAGCAAACAGCACATCATCGAATTCGTCCAGGCCGTGACCGCCGAAGGTTCGACGGACTACGTCAAGCCCGCCGAGCGCATCGCCGTGTTCGACAACGACGGTACCCTGTGGACCGAGCAGCCGGCGTACTTCCAGGTGCTGTTCGCGTTCGATGAAATCAAGCGCCTGGCGCCCCAGCACCCGGACTGGAAAACCACCCAACCGTTCAAGGCCGTGCTGGAAAACGACCACCAGGCCCTGGCCCAGAGCGGCATGGACGGCCTGCTGAAAATCATCGGTGCGACCCATACCGGGATCAGCACCGAGACCTTTATCGCCAATGCCAAGGCCTGGCTGACCCAGGCCCGCCATCCGAAAACCGGCAAGCCCTACACCGAGATGATCTACCAGCCGATGCTGGAAATGCTCGACTACCTGCGCAGCCAGCAATTTAAGACCTACATCGTGTCCGGCGGCGACACCGCCTTCATGCGCGCCTTTGCCGACGTGGTCTATGGCGTACCGCCGGAACAGGTGATCGGCAGCAGCTTCGTCACGCAGTTCCAGATCAACGACGGCAAGCCGCATATCCTGCGTACCGCCAAGCTGGCCCATAACGACGATGGCCCGGGTAAGCCGGAAAGCATCGATGCGGTGATTGGCCGGCGACCGATCCTCGCCTTCGGCAACTCCGACGGCGACTTGCAGATGCTGCAATGGACGGCGGCAGGCGCGGGGAAACGTTTCATGGGGCTGGTGCACCACACCGACGCTGCGCGGGAGTGGGCGTATGACCGCAACTCTTCGGTGGGGCGCCTGGACAAGGCCCTGGACGAGGCCAATACAAAGGGTTGGACCGTGGTCGATATGGCCGCCGACTGGCGGCGTATCTACCCGTTCGAGCCGGTTGTGCAAAAGCAGCTGCAATAAGCAAAGACGTCGCGATGGACTGTAGTAAACGTTGGTCGCAGCAGTGCGACTCAAGCCGATAAAGGAGCAGGTCTCATGACTCGCATATGCAAGTGGCTACCGAAACTGGCCCTGGTGGCGGTTTCAGTGATGGGGGTCGGGGCGACAGCCCTGGCCGCCGAAAAGCCGAATATCCTGGTGATATTCGGCGATGACATCGGGCAAACCAATATCAGCGCCTATTCCATGGGCGTCGTGGGCTACAAGACCCCGAACATCGACCGTATCGCCAAGGAAGGCATGATGTTCACCGACTATTACGCGGAGAACAGTTGCACCGCCGGGCGCTCGTCCTTTATTACCGGCCAGACGCCGTTGCGCACTGGCTTGTCCAAGGTCGGCATTCCCGGTGCACCGGTGGGCCTGCAAAAGCGCGATATCACCATCGCCCAGGCGCTCAAGTCCCAGGGCTACGCCACCGGGCAATTCGGCAAGAACCACTTGGGCGACCGCGATGAGTACCTGCCCACCAACCATGGTTTCGATGAGTTCTTCGGCAACCTGTACCACCTCAATGCCGAAGAAGAGCCGGAACGCCCTTACTGGCCCAAGGACGACGCGGCCTTCGTCAAGGCCAACACTCCACGTGGGGTGATTCACAGCTTTGCCGACGGCAAGATCGAAGACACCGGCGCCTTGACCACCAAGCGCATGGAAACCATCGACGACGAAACCACCGCCGCCGCCCAGGCGTTCATCAAGAAACAGGCCGAGGCCGACAAGCCGTTCTTTGTCTGGATGAACACCACGCGCATGCACGTGTTCACCCACGTGCGCGACTCGATGAAGGGCCAGAGCGGCATGCCCGGCAACGAGTACGCCGATGGCATGCTGGAGCACGACGGTGACGTCGGCAAACTCCTGCAGACCCTCGACGACCTGAAAATCGCCGACAACACCATCGTGGTCTACACCACCGATAACGGGCCCAACCAGTTCTCCTGGCCGGACGCGGCAACCACGCCGTTTCGCAACGAGAAGAACTCCAACTGGGAAGGCGCCTACCGGGTGCCGGCGATCATTCGCTGGCCGGGCAAGATCAAGGGCGGCGAAGTCTCCAACGAAATGCTCTCGGGCATGGACTGGTTCCCGACCCTGCTCGCGGCGGCCGGCGATACCGAGGTCAAGGACAAGCTGCTCAAAGGCTGGGCCCCGGTCGCGGGCGGCGCCAACTTCAAAGTGCACCTGGACGGCTTCAACCAACTGCCGTACCTGACCGGCCAGCAACCTAAAGGCGCACGCAACGAGTTCTACTACTTCAACGACGACGGGGTGCTGGTATCGATGCGCTTCGACAACTGGAAAGTGGTGTTCTGCGAACAACGCCAGCCTGGCGGTTTCCGGGTCTGGAGCGAGCCGTTCGTGTGCCTGCGGGTGCCGAAGATCCTCAACTTGCGCATGGACCCGTACGAGCGGGCGGACGTGGTGTCTGACCAGTATTACGACTGGAGCACCAAGAACGTGTACCTGGCGGGCGTCGCGGTGACCAAATCGGCGGCCTTCCTCGAAACCTTCATCGAGTACCCACCCAGCCAGAAACCGGCGAGCTTCAGCATCGACCAGATTCGCGCGGCGGTGGATGCGAAAATCGCCGAGAAAATGAAGGCAGCGCCGGCGCAGTAAAAGGTCGGAGCGGGCTTGTGTGGGAGCGGGCTTGCCCGCGATAGCGGTGGATCAGTCACCTAATGCATTGATTGACACTGCACTATCGCGGGCAAGCCCGCTCCCACACTAAACCCGGTTTGCACCGGGCATCTTCGCCAGTTTTGAAATATTTGTTCCCTTTGAACAAGGCAATCTGCAATGTCTTCACGCACTGCCAGCCAACCCCTGGCCCGTCTCCAGACCTCCACCCTGCTGATCCCCGCCCTGCTGCTGTTCATCTCCGGCAGCGCCGCTCTGGTGTTCCAGGTGCTCTGGATCAAGCAGCTGTCACTGGTGGTTGGGGTCGAGGTCTATGCCATCACCACCGGGATCAGTGCCTTCTTTGCCGGGCTGGCCCTGGGTAGCTGGCTGTTTGGCCGCTGGGCCGATCGGCTCGCACGGCCGCTGGTGCTTTACGCCGCTCTGGAAATTCTCGTCGCCGTGCTCGGAGTCAGCGCCACGCTGGCCCTGGGCATGGCCGCCAGCCCGTTTGCCTGGCTGGAACAGCGCATCGGCCTGTTGGCCTGGGTCCTGCCTTTCGCCCTGGTGGGCCTGCCTGCGCTGTTGATGGGCGGCACGCTGCCGGTGCTGGTGCGCGCCCTCAACGTCGATGCCAAGGACCTGGGCCAGGCCGGTGGCCGGCTGTATGCGGCCAACACCGCCGGGGCCATCGTTGGCACCTTGCTCACGGCCTTTGTGCTGATCGCCACCTTTGGCGTGCGCGGCAGTGCCCTGGTGGCCGCCTTGCTCAACCTGCTCGCCGCCGTCGGCGCCTTGTTGTACGTGCGCCATCGCGCAACGTCGGTCAATGCCCCGTCCAAGACCCAACCGGCGCGCCTGGCGCTGGTGCTGTATGCCATCGCCGGCGGCGTGGCCCTGGGTTATGAAGTGGTCTGGTCGCAGTCCATCGTGCAATTCATGAGTACCCGCACCTATGCCTTTGCCGTGGTGCTGGCCACCTACCTGGCCGGGCTGTTTATCGGCAGCCAACTGATGGCGCGCCGGGTCGCACGCATTCGCGATCCGTGGGGCGTCTTCGGTCTGCTGATTGCCGGTGCCGGGTTGGTGGCCCTGCTGGAAATCGCCTTGCTGGGCCGTTGGCTGGTGCTCCTGCAAACCCAGGCTGAAGCGCTGGTACTGAGCTTCGGCGGCAGCGAATTGCCAGGCATGAGCGCACGCTTTGCAATGGCCGCCTTGTGCATTGTGTTTGTGCCCACCTTGTTGCTCGGCGCGGCGTTTCCCCTGGCGCTGCGCCTGAGTGTGGGCGGCGCGCAGGTAGGCCGGGACGTGGGCGCGGTGGTGGCGTTCAACACCCTGGGCGGGATTGTCGGGGTGATGCTCTGCGGCTTTGTGCTGATCCCCTGGCTCGGCCTGGTGCGCACCCTGGGCCTGCTGGCGGTGATTGCCGGCGTGGTGGGCTACATCGCGGTGCGCCGTGGCCATGGGGTGAAAAAAGGTCGCCGCCAGGCCGTGGCGGCCATCGGCCTGTTGTCATTGGCCGTGGCCCTGCTGACCCCGATGGACCGCCTGGCCAACCTGCTGCCCGGCGCACGCAATGCCAGCCTGGCGTTTTACCAGGAAGGCCGTGGCGCGACCGTCGCGGTGGTCACCCAGGGCAAGGGCACGCGGGCCTTTCAGCGCCTGTACATCCAGGGCGTGTCCAACACCGGCGACGCCATGCCGTCCCTGCGCTATATGCGCATCCAGGCCCTGCTGCCGTTGCTGATCCATAACGCCGAGCCCCGTGCGGCGCTGGTGATCGGCTTTGGCACCGGCATCACTGCCGGCGCACTGTTGCGTTATCCGGGGCTGGAGCAACGGGTCGTCGCAGAACTGCTGCCTGCTGTGGTGCAAGCGGCGCCGCTGTTCAAGGGCAACTACAACGCTGCCAGCGATTCCGGCGTGCAGGTGCGCTTGCGCGACGGTCGCCAGGAACTGCTGCGCAGCCCCCAGGCCTATGACTTGATCACCCTGGAACCACCACCGCCCTCCGCCGCCGGCGTGGTCAACCTGTACTCGCGCGACTTCTACCAACTGGCCGCGCGGCGCCTGGAAAAACACGGCCTGCTGGCCCAGTGGCTACCGCTGCCGACGCAGAACATCGAAGACTCGCAATCATTGGTGCGCAGCTTCCTCGACGTGTTCCCCTACGCCACGCTGTGGACCAGCGAGTTCCACGAGATGCTGTTGGTGGGCTCCATGGAGCCAATCGAGCTGGACGCCGCGCGTATTCGCCAGCGCTTCGAGCAAGCCCCGGTGCGCAGCGCCCTGGCCGAGGTTGGCATTGATTCGGCCGCGACCCTGCTGGCGACCTGGGTTACCGATCGCAACGGGCTGGAGCGCTTTGCCGGGCAGGCCCTGGCCGTCACCGATGACCAGCCGCGTATCGAATATGCACCGTGGGTGCGCAGCCAGGAGATCAAGCGGGTGTTGCCGGCCTTGCTCGACTTGCGAGTGCCTGCGCCCTTGCTGAATGCCGATGGGGTATTGCTGCGCACCCTGGATGCCGAACAACAACGCCTGATGCAGTTCTACCGCGCCAGCCTGCACGCCTATGACGGTGATCGTGCGGCCTGGGGCCGGGATATCCGCCAGGTGTTGCAGGAGGATGGGGCCAATCCGTATTACCGGTGGTTTGTCGGGGATTGATGGGTGGGGCTGGCTTGCCGCCCATGAGCATGAGTATCTACACAACTGTGTAGTGGTTCTTGGGCTTGTGCACATATCCATTGCTGCGATAACGGCCACTCATGGCCGTGTCGCGGCTACCCCGGTATCCATGCCGGGGCGCCCAAGATCAGGATCAAAAGCAGAGCTGGAGCGCGAAGCCCCATCCCCTGTAGGCGTTGGGTGGGTTACTTGGCCTTGAGCTTGAGGTAGGACTGGTGCAGATCCGCCGCCCAGCCATCCATCACCGCCTTCACATCCGCCGCTTTCATCACCTGGGTATCGTTGTCCAAAGGCTTGCCCGTGCCTTTGCGCACGACCTGGGCGATCACCCGGCCACTGTCGCCATCGAGAAACTGCGCCTCGGTGCCCAGGGTGGTTTCCTGGTCACGAATCCCGGTGCCGGTGCTCACCGCTGCTGCCACCAGGGCGACTGGAATGTACTCGTACGGCTTGAGGCCTTCGGTCTTGCGGCTGACCGCTGTGATCGCCGCCCGCACCACAATCACCCCAGGTCCCGGGGCGTTGGCCAATGGCAGGGACTTGACCAGCTCACGCTTGAGCGCCTGGTTGTAGTACTCGTTGATGCTGCGCAAGGTGTCTTCGGGGATTTGCGCGGTGGCCTGGGGCTTGGGGAAAAATTGAGTCGGCTCGATATACACCGAGGTGTAGCGGTTCAGATTGAGCTTGGGATCGACCCAGCGCATCACCTCTGCGCCCGACGGCGACTTGGCTTCGCGCAACTGGCTGTAGTCGGACAGAAATCCCGAATACTCATCCGGCTGCGGGACTTTACTTGCACACCCGGTCACCCCGAGTGAGGCAATACACAGCGTACTGATCATGAGCCCTAGCTTCATGGCGCAACTCCTTGGCGTTTATCGTCGAAACGTGAAGTAACAGGTATAGCCAACTCTGGAAAAATATCCTACTACTGGCACATAAGTGCGGCTTATTTCACACCCCTGATTTGACAGGGCCCTGACCTGCGTCAAAGCTGCACACAGCTTAAGCACGCCATAGAGCGTCAATGCATCGGACATCGGAAGTCGCATGCCCAAGGTCAGCCACCGTGATTCATCCCGTCGTTATCTCTACCCACTGTTGATTGCCGTTTTGCTACTGGCGATGGCCGCGATCTGGCTGTTCCTCCAGGCCAGTACGCCCAAGCTGCCGCTGCCGGCGCCCACACCGGTGGCTGTTGTGGCTAAACCGCCGACGCCGCCTGCGCACATGTTGGACGAGCAGCAATGCCAGGGCTGCCATCAACCCCAGGCCAAGGACTGGCAAGGTTCTCACCATCAACTGGCAATGCAGCAGGCAACCCCCCAGACGGTACCGGCCGATTTCAACAATGCCTCGTTCCAGGGCGAAGGCGAAACCACTCGCTTCCTGCGCCGGGGCGATGAGTTCTGGGTCAACACCCCGGGGGTCGATGGCAAGCCTGCCGACTTCAAGGTCGCCTACACCTTCGGCATCGCCCCTTTGCAGCAGTACCTGATCGAGGTCGGCGACGGACGCTTGCAGGCCTTGGGCGTGGCCTGGGATACCGAAAAAAACCGCTGGTTCCACCTCTATCCCGGCCAGGGCGTGAACTTCAAGAACCCGTTGCACTGGAGCAAGCCGAGTCAAAACGCCAACTTCATGTGCGTGGAATGCCACACCACCGGCTACCAGCGCAATTTCGATGCGCCCAACAACCGCTTCGACAGCCAGTGGAACAGCCTCGGAGTCGGCTGCCAGGCCTGCCATGGCCCGGCCTCGAACCATGCGCAATGGGCAGCGAAGAAAGGCGACCTGTTGCATGCAGGCTTTGCCGTGGACTTGAAGGACAAGGACGCCACCGTCGAGCTTGAAACCTGCGCCCGCTGCCATGCACGCCGCGCCCCACTGGGTGATGGCTATACCGTGGGCAAGCGCCTGATGGATGATTACCTGCCCAGCGTGCTGACCCGCGAGTTGTATGCCCTGGACGGCAAGATCAAGGACGAAGTGTTTGAGCACGGCTCCTTCGCCCAGAGCAAGATGGCCGACAAGGGCGTGCGCTGCACCGACTGCCATAACCCCCATAGCAACCAGTTGAAGGCCCCCGGCAACGGTGTGTGCCTGCAATGTCACAACACGGCGGGCAAGACTGCGGTTGCCTCGGTAGATGGTCGCGGGTTACAGGCCAGGAATTACGAAGCGCCGGAACACACGCGCCATGTCGCCGGGCAGCCCGGCTCGTTTTGCGTCGATTGTCATATGCCCGGCAAGTTCTACATGGGCAACGACTTTCGCCATGACCACAGCTTCAGCATCCCCAACCCCGAGCGCGCCGCCAGGCTCGGCACCCCGGACGCCTGCCTGAGCTGCCACCAGGGCAAGGCCGGCGACAAGATCAGCGCACAATTCAAACTGTGGGACCACAGCCAGACACTCCAGGCCCCACGCTACGACGAAAGCCTGGCGCTGATTCGCGGCGGCCAGCCGGGTGCGGCACACGCGTTGTATGAGCAATTGGCGCGCAGCAACCTGCCGGCGATCCAACGCGCCACGCTGCTGGCCGAGTTGCCCAACTACCCCAGTGAGCAGGCGTTGAAGCTGGCGACCAAAGACCTGGGCCACCCTGCCCCACAGGTGCGCGAGCGTGCGCTACGGGCGGTCAGCGCCTTGCTGCCGCCTGCCGAGCGCGTGGCGCTGTATCGCCCCTTGCTCAAGGACCCGGTGCGGGCGGTGCGCATTCTCGCCGCGCGGGATCTGCTCAGCGTCGCAGCTCAAGGCCTGGGCCCGGCCTGGGAACAGGCCATCGGTGAATACGAGAACGTGCAACGGAGCCTGCAAGAGCGCGCCGAAGCCAACCTCAACCTGGCCATGCTGTACCAGGCCAGCGGGCGCGCCGGCCTGGTCGAAGCCCAACTGCGCACGGCGCTGCTGCGCGACCCGGACTTCTACCCGGCGCTGGTGACCCTCGCACAGTGGCTGGAGGCCAATGGCCGGGGCGAAGAAGCCCGCCGCCTGGTTGCCGAAAACCTCAAGCAACATCCCGAGGCCGCGCTGCTGCAACATACCCAAGGGTTGATGCTGATTCGCCAGGGCCATACGCCGTCGGCGCTGACGCACTTGCGCGAAGCCGCCCGCCTGGAACCGGGCAACGGGCAGTACAGCTTTGTGCTGGCGGTGGCGTTGCACGACGGTGGTCAGGTCGACAAGGCCTGCCAGCAGTTGGAAGCACTGCTCCAGCGCCAACCGTATAACCGTAACGCGCGGCTGTCGCTGATCCAGTACTACCTGGAGAACAATCAGGAACCCAAGGCGCAAGTGGTGATGCAGGGCTGGAAAAAACTCAATCCTGGCGACCCGGCATTGAAGTAAGCACCTGCCGCCGCCGAAACAGCGGCCGCGGCTCAATCACCGAGCGGCCATAGCTCACGCTCATGCCCGCCAGGCCCTTGAGTGCGTCGACGGCCGACTTGTCCTCGCGCACGGCGAACCCGTCGAAACCACACTGGCGCATATGGCTCAGTTGGTCGCGCAGCACATCCCCCACCGCCCGCAACTCGCCCTGCCAGCCCATGCGCGTGCGCAGCAGATAGGCCTGGCTGTAGGCCCGGCCATCGCGAAAGCTGGGGAAGTCCAGGGCAATCAGCGGCAACACCTCCAGCCACGGCTGCAGGTGTTCGACTTCATCGTCCGGGCCGAGCCACACCGCGTCCTGCGGCGGCTCTGGCGCAATACGCCGGCTCAGCCACAGGGCCAGCGGCAGGATCAACGGGCCAGCGGGCAGCGGTACGGCGGCGTCGCGCACCAGGGTCCAGGGGTCATCCTGCTTGATACGGGCCACGCCCTGTTCCAGGCTCAACAGATTGTTCATACCGGTTGCACCACGCTGCCATACACCCGCTCCTTGAACGGCTCCAGGCCGATGCGTTGCACGGTGTCGATAAAGGGTTCGTCGCTCTCCCGGTAGCGGACGTAGGTGGCGATCAGGCGTGAGATCACATCCGGGATCTGTGCGGCGCTGAACGAAGGGCCAATCACCTTGCCCAGCGCACTGGCCTTGCCCTGGGCGCCGCCCAGGGTGATCTGGTACCACTCGCTGCCATTTTTATCGACGCCCAGGATGCCGATATTGCCGATGTGGTGATGCCCACAGGCATTGATGCAGCCGGAGATATTCAGGCTGATATCGCCCAGGTCATGCAGGTAGTCGAGGTTGTCGAAGCGCTGCTGGATCGCCTGGGCGATGGGGATCGACTTGGCGTTGGCCAGGGCACAGAAGTCGCCGCCGGGGCAGGCGATAATGTCGGTCAGCAAGCCGACATTGGCGCTGCCCAGGCCCTGCTCGCAGGCCAGGGACCACAACGCATGCAGCCACGCCTTGGGCACATCCGGCAGTACGATGTTCTGTTCATGGGCGATGCGGATTTCGCCAAAGCCGAACTGCTCGGCCCACTGCGCCACGGCGTCCATCTGCTCGGCCGTCACGTCGCCCGGCGGCGCGGCAATCCCCGGCTTGGTGGACAGCACCACACTGCTGTAGCCCGGCACTTTGTGGGGCTGCACGTTGCGTGTCACCCAGCGCGCGAACGCCGGGCTGTCAGCCATGTGTGTGCCAAAGTCCAGGTCGGTGTCGGGCAGGGCCTGATAATGCGGTGGTACAAAGGCCGAGGCCACGCGCTGGTACTCATCCTCGGTCAATTGCGCCGGGCCGTCGCGCAGGTGCTGCCACTCCTCCTCCACCTCCCGGGAAAACGCCTCGATGCCCAGGGCCTTGACCAGGATCTTGATCCGCGCCTTGTACTTGTTATCGCGCCGGCCATGGCGGTTGTACACGCGCAGCACCGCCTCGACGTACGACAGCAGGTGCTGCCAGGGCAAACCATCGCGAATCTGCAAGCCGAGGATCGGCGTGCGCCCAAGGCCGCCGCCTACCAGTACGCGCAACAGCATGTGGCCACTGGCGTCCTGGTAAAGATAGAGGCCGATGTCATGCATCATGATCGCCGCCCGATCCTGGCGCGCCGAGCAGATGGCGATCTTGAACTTGCGCGGCAAGAACAGGAATTCGGGGTTGATGGTCGACCATTGCCGCAGGATTTCCGCGAGCGGGCGCGGGTCCAGCAACTCGTCGGCGGCCACCCCGGCAAAGGCTTCGGTGGTGATGTTGCGCACGCAGTTGCCGGAGGTCTGGATCGCATGCATGTCGACTTCGGCCAGGCGCTGGAGGATGTCAGGCACCTGCTGCAACTCGATCCAGTTGAACTGCATGTTCTGGCGCGTGGTGAAGTGGCCGTAGCCGCGATCGTAGTCCCGGGCAATGCTCGCCAGGGTGCGCAACTGCTGCGCACCGAGGGTGCCGTAGGGGATCGCCACCCGCAGCATATAGGCATGTTTTTGCAGGTACAGGCCGTTTTGCAGGCGCAGCGGCAGGAATTCTTCTTCGCTCAGGTCGCCAGCGACAAACCGTTCGACCTGATCACGAAACTGCGCCACACGCTCCAAGACCAGGGCCCGGTCGTACTCATCGTACCGATACATCTCGCTACCTCATCATGGCTGACCGCGCTCGACGGCAGCGGTTTCTATGGGAGCGACTATGCACTTACAGCTCAATGCGTCACAGATTCAGCTAAAAACTAAAAAACCATATCAGCCGTGCAATACCCCATGTTTTAAGGGATAAATTCTGATCCGTATTAATGTAGTTTTTCTGAGCCTGTTTTGTTTTTCATGGATTTCCTACAGTGCCCGGGACTTGAAACCGTGGAAGACTGACCATGAGCACAGCATCAACCGGGCAGGCCTATAACTATAAGGTTGTCCGTCAATTCGTCATCGCCACCGTGGTATGGGGCGTTATCGGCATGGCCATGGGCGTATGGATCGCCTCCCAACTGGTGTGGCCGGACATGAACCTGGACCTGCGCTGGACCACCTTTGGCCGCTTGCGGCCACTGCACACCAGCCTGGTGATTTTCGGCTTTGCCGGCAGCGCGCAATTTGCCGCCAACTACTACGCGGTGCAACGTACCTGCCAGGTGCGCCTGTATAGCGACTGGCTCGCCGCCTTTACGTTCTGGGGTTGGCAGTCGGTGATTGTGATCATGCTGATCACCCTGCCCCTGGGCTACACCACCACCAAGGAATACGCCGAGATCGAATTCTCCGGCGCGGTGTGGATGACCGTGGTGTGGGTGGCCTACGCCATTGTGTTCTTCACCACCGTGGTGCAGCGCAAGACCCAGCACATCTACGTCGGCAACTGGTTCTTCGGCGCGTTTATCGTGGTGATCGCCATGCTGCATGTGGTCAACCACCTGTCGATCCCGGTGGACTGGTTCAAGTCCTACCCGGTGTATTCCGGCGCCACCGACGCCATGGTGCAGTGGTGGTACGGGCACAACGCGGTGGGGTTCTTCCTGACCACCGGGTTCCTGGGAATGATGTATTACTTCGTGCCCAAGCAGGTCGGGCGGCCGGTGTATTCCTATCGCCTGTCCATCGTGCACTTCTGGGCGCTGATCACCCTGTATATCTGGGCGGGGCCCCACCACCTGCACTACACCGCGCTGCCGGACTGGGCGCAGTCGTTGGGCATGGCCATGTCGCTGATCCTGCTGGCACCCAGCTGGGGCGGGATGATCAACGGCATGATGACCCTGTCGGGCGCCTGGCATAAATTGCGCACCGACCCGATCCTGCGCTTTCTGGTGTTGTCGCTGGCGTTCTACGGCATGTCGACCTTTGAGGGGCCGATGATGGCGATCAAGACGGTCAACGCCCTGTCCCACTACACCGACTGGACCATCGGCCACGTTCACGCGGGTGCCCTGGGTTGGGTGGCGATGATCACCTTTGGCTCGCTGTACCACATGATCCCGAAAGTCTTCGGTCGCGAGCAGATGTACAGCGTGCCGCTGATCAACCTGCACTTCTGGCTGGCAACCATCGGCACGGTGCTGTACATCGCCTCGATGTGGGTCAACGGCATCACCCAGGGCCTGATGTGGCGGGCGGTCAACGACGACGGCACCCTCACCTACTCGTTCGTAGAGGCCTTGCAGGCCAGCCACCCGGGGTTTGTGGTGCGGTTTGCCGGTGGGGTGTTCTTCCTTGGCGGCATGTTGCTGATGGCCTACAACACCTGGCGCACCGTACGGGTGGCCGACCTGAAGGTGGCGCACAATGATGCGCAGATCGCCTGATGTGGGAGGTCATTTTCAACCTGGCGGCGGTGATCTGCCTGTATGGCGCCGTGGAGTACTGCCTGCGCGGGCAATCGGGGGAAACCTTGGATGAGGCGAGCTTGATTCCGTTTGCCGACGACCCGGAAGTGGCGCGGCGGGTGGAGCTGGCGACAGGCAAACAGGTCAAGGCGGTGGCACCTGAGGAGGCCAAGCCGGGCTGGGGTAATGTCGAGCTCTAAAGCTCGGTGTTGGGCTTTTTGTGGGAGCGGGCTTGCCTGCGATGGCCATAGGTGTCTACACAACTCGCTCTTTTTTTGTAGTTGGGTGTGAGTACATATCCGTTGCTGCGGTCATGGCCGTGTCGCGGCTACCCCGGCATCCATGCCGGGGTGCCCACTGCGCAATACCTGCCTGCGGCCATCGTGGTTTGAAGGGGCACCTAAGATCAAAAGCCAGATCAAAAGCAGAGCGACAGCAGAACCAGAGCGCGAAGCTGCATTCCCCTGTAGGAGCTGGCTTGCCTGCGATGACGCCCGAAAGAACACATCAGAGTATCTGGTATTCATTCGTCATCGTTAACGACCATCGCAGGCAAGCC